>CAYPCS010000011.1:0-91196 GCA_964409275.1 uncultured Granulosicoccaceae bacterium | reverse complement strand
TTGACTCCTTTGTTTTGCATTTGATTCCTTTGTATGCTAGCGTTCGGCAAATAAAGACTGACTACTGCAGCGGAACCGGCGGCGATTTTCAGTGTTTCGGACTATCTAACAATGGAATGTATAGATGAAAAGTGTTTTCACAGGGCTGTTACTACTTTCCTTTAGCGTCGGCAGTGGGCAATCTATTGCCGGTTTTTGCGGTGGTGGCAAAGTCATTGAGGTAATGGAAGGCGGATGGAATCGCGACGACCTTTTGGTAAAAATCGATTACTCTGATTCGGCTACCCCCATTCAACACCAGAACTCGGACTTTCAGGGGTATCTTCGCTTTTCGGGTGATCCTGAACAACTCCCTGCTAATCGGCTGGAAGCAATCAGAAAACTTGCACTGACGGCACTTGTTTCAGGAAAAACAGTTGTTGCGTACTCGCATAACAATAGCTGTGGTCGTGCAACCCAGCTTGCCCTTTTTGCTTTCAGGTAGAGCCCCGTGCACTGATTGCACTCGGCGGCTGGAGATATCGATTACAGACGGATCTGTTCAATGACTCGATTTCGACGTATCAACAAACACGGTATTGCAACGATTGTATTTTTGGTTGCCATCATAGCTCCAACAGCTTTTGTGCACGGTGTTGAACAGCTTGATGCACGAAACGTTTACGATAGCGATGGTACTCTGCTGGGATATGTGCATGAGTTTTCTCCTTCGCCATCGTCTAGTGGTGCCAACGTTAATGTCAGTGCGGCGCGCCCGCCTTTTGTCTACCTGCCGGGTTTCGAAATAAATATAGCAGCGGTGCTGGCGGCACGTGATAGTACTTCACCTGGTGGTCGAAAAAAGGGCTCAGAGTTATTTTCGAAACTCAGGCGGGACGGTATCCCGTCTGGCGACTCATTTTTAAACCAGATAGTCGATACCCACGGTTATCATGTCCATGTGCTCGAATACGCTGATGAGAATGCCAGTATTAAAGACAACGCGATTTTGCTGGAACGTTTTCTGACTGATGAAAACAGCGAGGTGCGCGCGAGGTACCAGCAGGACGGAACGCGCGCCATAGTTTTTGGCTGGAGTATGGGAGGACTGATCGCACGCTATGCGCTAAATGATCTGGAATCCCGCGGGGTGGATCACTACACCGATCTGTATATCTCTCACGACGCACCCCACCGTGGTGCCTACATTCCCACCACTGTTGAAGCGTTTGCCGGCATTCTGCTTAGTGCGCTTAACGGCAGTGATCGATCCAGCTCTTTTAGGGGATTCATTGAGATCATCGAAACCGCGGTAGATAAATTCAATACCCCGGCGGCCCGTGAGCAACTGAAAATTCAAATTGGTTCGAATGCCCGGGAAACTGCAAGTGCGACAGTACAAAGGCGCTATCGAGAAATAGCTGCAGCTCCTGATACAGCGGCAAGCCACCCCGATTACTACAAGCTGCGCAATGAACTGGTGTTGTCCGGTGTATACCCGCAAAGCCTGATTAAGATGGCCATTAGTAACGGCAGTGTATTCTCCGAGCCGGTGCCGCTTAATATGCCGCGTATTGGCAACCGGTTTGCGACCCTAACCGCCGCTGTACCTGTGTTCGGTAATTTCAGGTTGACGCTTCTTGAGTTGAAGTTGTACGACGATTCGTTTGATACCGCGAGATCCACCTGCTCGGTAAACTTTATGTTCGAGCGCAACGTATGCCCGTCGCAGTTGTTTCCGAACAGCCTGCTCGTCCCTCCACATCAAAGTTTAAGTACAACCTCAGGAAGCACGGTGAATACTTTCCAGTTACTTGCAGACGCGTTCGATGACCAGGAAACCCTTGAGGATGAACTATCAGAGCAGGGTTATAATGTTTCCTTTCAGTCACGGCTGGCACCAGGAGAAGGATCACACCGCTTTATTTCGGTTGAGAGTGCACTGGATCTAAACGAGCCGCTTTCGATCGTTGGCGCTGCCGACCTGAATGATCAAACGTTGTGGGACCGTGTGTACGCAAGTACAGAGGGAAATTTGCCACACAACGCGGTGTCTTCGTCCGTAATGCATTCGCTGCCAGGTGATCTGGATGATTATCGATCGCGAAAAGTACAAACCGAGTCGTTGATACCTGTTCTATTCTGAGCGTTCTTCCGCCTACAATGCCGCCTGCCTGATTTACCCCGACTGACCAACAGGTGGCACGGCGGCGCGGTCCCGGATTAAAAATCCGGTATTCATTGTGATAGCATTTACGCGCGAGCAGGGTCGCCACCACTTCGCGGAAAGAACAGAAGTTCACCTTGATCAATATGTGGTTTGAACAATCCTTCAGGTCTGTTGTTGCGAAGCCCGGACCGTTGCAAATCAAAGGAGCGTTCCTGTGCCAACTAAAGTTCTGCCTGAAAAAATCGACATTCATCAACTTAAACAACAGGCGAAGGATCTGTTGAAAGGGTGGCGTCTATCAGACCCCGCTGCGCAGCAGCGATTCCGTGAATTCCATCCCGCTGGCAATAGCCAATCCCGGCAGCTGTCGTCTGAGCAGCAATTTACCTTGAGCGACGCTCAGTTCGCACTGGCTCGTGAATACGGAATAGCGAGCTGGCGACGGCTGCGGGAAATCGCTGCCGGTAATCTTGGTATTGAGCTTGATCTGGCTCATCACGAGCGCATCGAAGATCCGTTGTTTCGCAAGGCAGTCGATTTTATAGACGAAGGCGATGTGGACGCATTGCAGAGTTTACTTGGCAATTACCCGTCGCTTATCACAAGGACTGTCGAGTTTGAGGGAGGTAACTATTTCCAGCGACCAACGCTGCTCGAGTTCGTCGCCGGAAATCCGGTCCGCCATGACAGTCTTCCGGACAATATCGTGTCAGTGGCGAAACTTTTACTGGAGAGCGGAGCGAAGCAGCACATTGGCCCGATTGACTACACGCTTGGTCTGGTTTGTTCCGGGCGTGTCATGCGTGAAAGCGGAGCGCAGCTATCAATGATTGATCTGTTGTGCGAATACGGTGCAAACCCGGATGGTGCAATCAGCACAGCGCTGGGTCACGGAGAGTTTGAGGCTGCAGAAGCACTGATCAAACGTGGTGCTCGTGTTGATCTGCCTGTGGCAGCAGCAATGGGCCTTATAGATAATGCGAGCGAACTGCTGCCTGCAGCAAGCAGCGAACAACGGCACCAGGCGCTGGCACTGAGCACTCAACACGGGCAGGTTGCGATTGTGGAGTTATTGCTCGTTGCGGGTGAGGATCCGAATCGCTATAACCCGGTTGGGTATCACGCGCACTCCACGCCATTGCACCAGGCAGCAATCGCCGGTCACTTCCAGACTGTTAAGGTACTGGTTGGCCACGGTGCACGTGCTGATATTCCGGATATTCATTTTAAAGCCTCAGCTCGTGACTGGGCGAGTCATGGTGGTTACGAAAGAATTGCAAAATTTCTGGAATGAGTCCGGCATTGTTGCTGTTTACGGTGCTGGTGCGGCTGCCGAAGGTTTCTGCCAGGCAATCGTCTGCGACTCTATCCATTTGATTCTCTCCATTTATTGATTATCGCATGCAGTTCGTCGAGTCCATCCATGATGGCCGCCGGCCCCGGTTGCAGAATGACAGGTGATTTTATTTCAAATAATTGTTCATCCCGGACTGCGTTGATTTTATGCCAGCCAGGGCGGGCGGCTACTTTTTCCGGTCGAAATTTTTTACCGCACCACGAACCAATAATAATATCCGGATTGCGCTCAATTACTGATTGCGGGCTTGCGATAATTCTGTCTTTTCCGAGTGGCAACTGGCCGAGCTCTGCAAAGCAGTCGGAACCACCGGCAATGCCAATCAGTTCAGAGACCCACCTGATGGCAGAGATCATCGGTTCGTCCCACTCTTCAAAATAAACATTGGGAACAGGTGGCGCTACCATAGCCTGTAGTTTTTCTATCTTGTGTTTTAATGTTTCAACGAGTTCATTGCCGCTGTGAGCCGCACCTACCATCGCGCTAAGGCAGAGAATCATATTCAAAATCCCTTCGACTGAACGATGGTTAAGTACCCAAACTGTTTTGCCGGCCTTTATCAGTTCGGCGGCAATGTCTCCCTGTAAATCTGAAAACCCGATGATCAGATCTGGATCAAGTTGAAGAATTTTTTCTATATTGGCGGATGTGAAAGCCGATACCCTCGGCTTGTCACGTCGCGCTTGCGGTGGCCTGACCGTATAGCCGGAAATACCGGCAATGCGATCCTGCTCCCCGAGCAAATACAGTGTTTCTGTTGTTTCCTCTGTCAGGCAAACAATTCGACCGGGATATTCTGGTTGCATACAGGTTTCCTGACGGCTGGTTTGATCGGTCCGCGATGATGCAAGGTGCTTAAATTAGCGACACCATATCGGCTTGTGGAATTGACTGGCGCGGTTGCTCGTTGCAACAAATCCATAATATTTGCAAAGTAACCTGACATTCAACTCATCCGGAACAACCAGTTTCCTCGCTCAGCGTTTTTTAATACTTGCATTCGCATGCACTACAGGTTCAGTGATTGGCGTCATCTGCCGATAGCACTGCGGTTCAAATGGATTTGACAGGTGCAGGCTTATGCGCGTTACGTTGTTAACAGGGATGTGTTGTGCTTTTTTGCTGGCACTTGGCGGGTGTGAAGGTGATGCGCTCGACCCGGGTTTTGAACCTGAGCTACCGAGCCAGCTCGGTGAAATAGCAGCGGCATTGTCGAGTGAAATTCCTTCATGGGACAGCTCGCTACAATACGATTCCGGCGCTCTCATTCAATTTGAAGGCGACATCTACGAGACTGTTTCTAACGTTGGTGTTGAGTCTAATCCGATGGACAATCCAGAGGAGTGGCGCGTTGCATCGGTTGAGAATGTAGAGTCATTCCTGGTCACCTCTTCTGCGCTGGGTACCGACGAACAATTTTCCTCACTTGAAGTTGCTGCGGCCAATCGGGGTATCGTGTGGCTTGGACAATGGTCGAAAGGGCAGGTGTATGAAGCCGGTGAAGTTGTGGCATATCAGGGACAAGCTTATATAGCGACCAGCAGTACCAGCGGCCTTGAAGAACCTGTTGATGATAATTTTTGGGATCTACTTGCCAGCCGTGGCGAACGCGGTGCGAGTGGTGTGCAAGGTGAAGCTGGTAGCGCTGGCGCTACCGGACCTAAAGGTGATGCAGGCGACGTCGGCCCGGCCGGGCCAATCGGACCACAAGGTTTTACAGGTCTTTCCGGAGCTAAAGGCGACACAGGCGATACGGGACCAGCGGGTGCAAAAGGTGATGCCGGAGATACCGGTCCTGCCGGTGCAAAAGGCGACGCGGGAGATGCAGGTCCTGCAGGTGCAAAAGGCGACGCGGGGGATGCGGGACCAGCAGGTGCAAAAGGTGACACAGGAGATACCGGTCCTGCCGGAGCAAGAGGTGATACAGGAGATACCGGTCCTGCCGGTGTAAAAGGCGATACAGGAGATACCGGTCCTGCCGGAGCAAAAGGCGATACAGGAGATACCGGTCCTGCCGGAGCAAAAGGCGATACAGGAGATACCGGTCCAGCCGGTGTAAAAGGCGACACAGGAGATGCAGGTCCTGCAGGTGCAAAAGGCGACGCGGGAGATGCGGGACCAGCAGGTGCAAAAGGTGACACAGGAGATGCGGGACCAGCAGGTGCAAAAGGTGACACAGGGGATGCGGGACCAGCAGGTGCGAAAGGTGACACCGGTGATGCGGGGGCTTCAGGGGCAAAAGGAGACGCCGGGGATGCGGGAATTGCAGGCGTAAAAGGTGATACCGGCGATGCTGGATCGGCAGGTGTAAAAGGCGATACCGGTGATGCGGGTCTTGCCGGAGCCAAAGGAGATACCGGGGATACAGGGCCGGCGGGCGCCAGGGGGGACACCGGAGATACCGGACCGGCGGGTGCAGACGGGGATGCAGGATTGCACTGGCAGGGAGCCTGGAGTGCTGTTACCGCCTATGAATTAAATGACGCGGTGAGTTATTCGGGTAGTGCCTATATCGCCATTCAAGCGCCGACTGCGGGGATACTTCCCACTGATGGATCGTACTGGGATGTGTTGGCTGCAGGCGGCGCAGATGGTGCGGATGGAACATCCGGAGGTTCCGGTTCGTCGGCTGGTAATCGCTATGTTGTTGCCGGTATAACGTCTGGTGTGTTCAACGGTGCTGCAGGTTTTCGAGCGATGAATCAGGCCTGCGAAACTGATTTCGGAACGTCTGCCCGAATGGCAACAAGTCTGGACGTCGCGCGCTTTCCTTTGACTACCGGAACATCCGGTATGCACTGGGTGCAGGGCATAGCACATCCGTCGAACATTGCTATCGACAACACCACCGGTCTGGATTTGAGCAGCAGCGCTTCCAGTTTAAACTGCAGTAGCTGGTCCTCAACGTCAGGCAACGGACTGGCAATTCACGGAAACAATTTTTCGTTTAATTTATATGCGTCGTGTGCCAACTCGCTTTCCGTGTTGTGCGCCGTTGCATCCGGTACGGAAGAGGAGTACGAATTCTCCGGTTTTACCTCGACGACAATGTCAGGTAATGGTGGTTACGTCGCGATGACTGCAGCCTGTCAGAGTGACTTTGGCTCAGACGCCCGGGTTGCATCGACCACAGAAATTTCGCAATCGAACCTGGGTACAGCGCAATCCGGTGTTGCCTGGGTGCAGGGTACGCCACACGCATCGAGCGCTGCGCTTGATGCCGTGTCCGGAATCAGCACCGGCAGTGCAGGAAGTTTAACCTGCCGAGGCTGGTCAAACAGCGGATCGATATTGGGACTGATAGTCGACGGAAGCACTTTTTCAATGGGTACGCAGTATTGTTATCAGCAGGCAGCTGTGGCTTGTGCGGTACCCGATTGAATTTTAACGGCGGCGCTTGTGAAACGATGCCAGTCTACTCTCAGTCTGTTAGCCGGAGAGTTGCTGGCTGCTGAGCGTCATGCAAGTCAGAACCAAAAAGCGGTGCGTGTCGTATAGTGGTAGCCTGACTCTTTCATCCAGTAACCAAGCATGCGTCCCTGCCACCTTCAAGTAATACTCGATACTGAATTTACCAGCGTAGCTGCCGGTCACCACACACCTGTGATGATCTGGGGTCCGCCTGGTGTGGGTAAATCACAGTTGGTGGCACAGGTTGCAAGACAGCATTCGGTGCCGCTCATTGATATTCGATTATCGCAGCTGGAACCCAGTGACTTGCGTGGCATTCCGTTTCGCACCACCGGGATGGTTGAGTGGGCGGTTCCGGGAATGTTGCCGAATGCAGAGCGACATGGCAGTGCCGGTATTCTCTTTATGGATGAGATCACATCAGCGACGCCTGCGGTATCGGCGGCAGCTTATCAGCTCATACTGGACCGTTGTCTTGGTGAATACCGCGTACCGGAAGGCTGGGTGATATTTGCAGCGGGCAATCGGCAGGGTGACCGGGGCGTCACTTATTCAATGCCAACGCCTCTGGCTAACCGCTTTACCCATTTTAGTTTCGATGTGAATCTGGATGACTGGGTTCTTTGGGCTCACCAGCATGGTGTTGATGAACGCGTCATCGCTTTTTTGCGGTTCCGCCCCGAGTTGTTGTTTGACTTCGATCCCGCTCTTGATCCGGTAGCTTTTCCAACTCCACGCTCATGGGAGTTTGCACATCATGCCTTGCAAAAGTTTGATACGGGCAATCCGATACTGGCCAGCGCACTACAAGCGTGTGTGGGAGATGCAGCTGGCATAGAACTCAATGCGTTTATAGAAAACCTGGATAATCTGCCTGACGTCGACGCTATAATTGCAGGTAACAATGTAGCCGTGCCGGAATCTATTGATTTGCAATACGCTCTGGCCGCCTCGCTCGTTGGCCATTCCGTGCGGCTGGCTGCGAGTGATGAATCCGAAGCCGGCATTGGTCATATTCTGGACTATGCATCGCAGTTCCCGCAGCGCGAGATGGGAGTGATGCTTGTATCCGACATGCATCGCGCCATTGGCAGCAAGATATTTGCGATGGCGCAGTTTAAAGACTGGGCCAGTCAAATATCTGAAGTGCTGTTGTTCGATGACCGGAAATGATTTTTACATCGAATAAATGACCAGGGTTGAAACCATCCTCGCTGCTGCGAGAACGCGGCTTATCCTTGAAAAACCGTTTCTTGGAGCATTGGTATTGCGCTTGCCGTTGAAAGAGGCAACCGGCAGCTGGTGTACATCTTCAGCGACTGACGCCCGGTCAATTTACTATAGCCCGGCATATATAGCTCCGCTTAGTTTAAGTCAGGTGCAGTTTGTACTCGCGCATGAGGCGCTGCATTGTGGCTTGTCGCACTTTGCCCGTCGTGAGCATCGCGAATTACATCGCTGGAATATCGCATGTGACCACGCGGTGAATCCTTTACTGGTTGAAGACGGGCTTGAGCTTGCCCCCGGTGCCTTGTACAACGAAGCGTATACCGGCTTGTCTGCCGAGGAGATTTATCCGTTAATCAAAAGCGATACTGACGAAGAAACTATTGATCAGCACTTGTACGATAACCCGGATGAATATCAACCCGGTGAGCACTCCCCGAAACAACCGCCGCCAACCGGACAAAAAAAGGAACAACAGGCGGACGACCCTGGTTCCGGGCAGGAACAGTATGACGGTATAGATCATCCTCGATCCAGCGAACAGAAGCCCCGGCCGCTGCAAGGGCAAGATCAAAGCCCGGAACCAAAGCAAAGACGACAAGTGCAAAGCCAACAAAAGCGGCCACAACACAGACCGGCAAAGCAGCAACCGTCGGTGACAAATTCTGAAACAACGCAAACTGTAAACGGGTATTCGAGCCCGACACTGGATCCGATTGCCGGGACACAACCCCCTCAGCCATTGAACGAGCGGGAAAAGACGCAATTGAATACTCAATGGCAGCAACGACTGACAGGTGCTGCGCAGCAAGCATCACAGGCTGGAAAGATGAATGGCAGCGTAGCGCGTTTAATTAATCGCCTGCTGCGTTCAACGATTCCGTGGCGTACTGTGCTTGCGCGGTTCATGAGTGGGTCGTCGCGCGTCGATTACAATCTAATGCGTCCTTCCCAACGTCGCGCCGGAGACGCAATACTCCCCGGTTTACATGCAAGGCAAACAAATATTTTGATTGCAGTTGACACCAGTGGATCAATTGAACAAGAAGAGCTTGGAATATTTATCGCTGAAATCAATGCTATTAAAAGCCTGATAAATTCGAGAATTATACTGCTCGCCTGCGACCGACAACTGGATGATGATTGCCCCTGGGTGTTCGAGCCATGGGAGCACCTGACGTTGCCAAAGACAATGCAGGGAGGTGGTGGAACCGACTTTTCACCGGTATTCGAATGGCTGTCACTCAACCCGACTCAAGTGGATCTGGTGGTTTATTTTACCGATGCGCAAGGTCAATTTCCGCAGAATCCACCGGAGATAGAAACACTGTGGCTTGTTAAGGGGGCTGGCAGCGTACCCTGGGGTCAGCGAATTCAGTTGAACTGATAGCCGCATGTTCAAACATCGAAGCGGTTCGTAGCACGAGACACAGATGATAAGAACTTTCTCACAGAGACTGACGCCACCTTATTCGGGGCAAGTGCAAATAGCCGAATCGGAAACCTATCGCGCTTTGACCATGGATGGCCATAGGTGGGAAGTACAATACGTCAACAGAAGCCATATACGTGTGGGTACGCTGACCAGTAGCGATATAAAAAACCGCTCGGTTCGTTCGGAGCAGATGGTTGATGATGTCGCTGACCCGAGGCTTGGGGAACTGCTCGATCACCTTGCCGAAATCGAGCTGCCTTTTATGGCCACTGACTGTTTTGAGTACTGGCTGCTCGACAGCTCTGACAACTCACCGCTTGCGCTGATTTTCTCGTGCTCCCGGTCCGCGCAGATGAAAAAATTTCCGAGCCGGGCCGGCTGGACTGCATTGCCTGATGCGGTTATGCCGGTCGTGAAAACCGAACAGGAAATTGCCGCCGGTGTGCCACCGGTTAACTACCGGCTTGAGAGCCTGGTCGCTGAACGAGCCAGTACGAATAGCAAGGCCGCGTGGTTTGACAGACGCGAAATGCACGACGAGAATTTTCCGCCGTTGCTGGTGCGTGAAGACTGGGTTGAAGCGGAACACCAGGCGCTGTGCAAGCGCTATATCGACCGGCAATCACCCAGGCTGTTAATGTTGCAGGGTCTCGGTAGATCGGTTCGGGAACGTTTAGAGTCGTGCTGCAATCCGTATTCAACCGAGGTTGCCAGGCTTTGCGGCCTGTACCCCGAGATCATCGACGAGGCGTTGATACAGGCGTTGAGAGTAGAGGCACGGTTGCGCGAGGTCTCGGATACAGGTCTCGGCTAACCTGAAATATCGACGAGATGGTGTGTTGTGAATCTGAAATTCGTCAGAAGCGCGATGAGAAATGGGGCGCGTATGCCCGTTCAATCAGGCAATCTTTGACGGAAGTTGAGACATCGCAAGAGGATGGCTTTGAATTTCTGTCACTTCATTTCCGCTAGGCGGTGTAGGCTCGAAAGCGTCTCAAAATCGAACGATCGAACCACTTATACTGTGAGGCCGACGTTGTAGTTGAATTGCTGCCTGTAAACCAGGCGTGATAAAATCGAGCGCCGGCAGTAGTCTTCCGGCCTCGGTTTGCGAGACTCCCGATAGACAGTTATCGGTGGTTTTACCGGGTCTGGTACAACCTGCGCGTTTACAAGTAATCGAATGCGTGTTCGGTTACAGCATTTCTGCCTTGCATCCTGGCCAAATAAAGTATGAGTACAGTTGAGCAGTACTGGAATAACAATGTCGACAACTGGAAAGTGGCAAATCATCTGCCATCCGGAAGTATGGAGTTTTTCAAAGAGGTAGAGCGCTATCGTTTTGAAAAACTGGACTACCTGCCGGACGCTGTCGATTTTACGGCCTACAGAGGACAGAGTGTTCTGGATGTTGGTTGCGGCCTTGGTACCGATCTTTCGCGGTTTGCCACTCACGGGGCTCGTTGCACCGGTGTCGATATCGCGCCACGGGCTGTTGAACTCGCCAGGGCAAATTTTCAGTGGAGAGATCTCACCGGACAATTTGACGTCATGGACGGCAAAGCGATGGCCTTTGACGACAACAGTTTCGATTTTGTTTATTGTCATACGGTTTTGCACTTTGCCGAAGATCCGGCCGCTATGGTCAACGATATATACCGGGTGCTTAAGCCGGGAGGTACAGCATTGTTGATGGCCATCAACAGGCGTTCATGGCTATTCTTTATGCATCGTATTGCAGGTCTTAAAATTGACTATATGGATGCTCCGGTGTTCCATAAACTTGACCCGGGTCAGTTTGACAAGGTGACGTCGGCATTCACAGAAAAGCAAATTCGATTGTTCCGGTTTCCGGTAAAGACAGAAGTGCACAAGGGCTGGAAAGCACTTTTGTATAATACTTTTTTTGTCGGCGGATTTAATGCGTTGCCTAAAATCATCACTCGCAACACCGGCTATCATATGATCGCCTTTGTGACGAAGTCCGGTGAGAGTACGGCTTCTTGAAGCGTAATACGCAAGCTCTGACTGCGGCAGAATTTGATGTTCTTGTGGTTGGCGGTGGAATCCACGGCGCCTGTGTCGCACGGGACGCTGCATTGCGGGGCTTGACGGTCGCGTTGATTGAGCAGGGAGATTTCAGTAGTGCCACTAGTCATAACTCGCTAAAAACGATTCATGGCGGAATCCGCTATCTGCAGCATTTAAACTTCAAAAGAGCAATCGAATCTGTTCGTGAACAACAGATACTGCTACGCACGGCGCCGCATCTGGTCAAGCCGCTGCAGTTTTTAATGCCTAATTATGGTTGGGGTATGCGTGGACCGCTGGTGATGGGCATTGGTATTGCCATGTTCGAGGCTTTGAGCTTTCTCGTTAGTTTATACGACAGGCGTCGACCACAAAAAATACAGGGTAGGTTGTTCGGACGAAAACACTGCCTGCGGCTTGCACCGGGCATCGAAGAGAGTGATCTTACCGGTGGTTCCATTTGGGGTGATGCTCAGGTCGCACTGGCTGATAAAGCAGTGTTGAGTATACTGCAACATGCAGAGGACAATGGCGCCGTTGTTTCTAACTATATCAGGGCGCAGTCTCTGGTAAAAAGTGAGAACAAGTCAGGCGTTACCGGTGTGCAGGCGGTTGATCAGGTTTCAGGCGAAGCACTATCTATAAAGGCCACACTTGTAGTTAACGCTGCGGGACCGTGGGTTGCCGAGTGGTTGTCAGCCGGTACATGTGAAAGCGACTCGGTAAAGATCAGGCTGGTTAAAAGCATGAATCTGGTAACCGGCAAGCCGGCACCTGATGTTTCCATTGGAATAAAAAGCCGGCGTCAGTCTGATTCCAAAGTGGATTCAGCAAAGCGTCTGTTCTTTATTGTACCGTGGCAGGGCCGCGCCATAATCGGTACCTCGCATTTTACACACCGTACCGGTACGCCGGAAATTGATATCAATGATGCCGAGATTCAGGCGTTCATCGATGAGTTTGCAGCAGCGTATCCTGCGTATAACCTGTCTTTGGCAGATGTGTTGTATTGCTACCAGGGACTAACACCGGGGGATGACAGTACCGATGAAGACGGCGCGAAGCTGCATCACAGTAAAGTAGTTGATCATGCGCAGACCGATAATGTCGACGGTATGGTTTCTATCATTGGTATTAAATGGACGACAGCAAGGCTGGTTGCCGAGAGAACCGTTGATCTGGTGATAAGCAAACTCGGCAGAAAAGAGCCTTGCAGCACACGGCATGTAGCCATCCCCGATTATCCGGATATGGATCACGACATTGAAGATCTGCCACAAAACGAAATTCGTCAATTTGTATTGCAGCATGTACAAACAACGCAGGCACGGTATTTATCGGACATCGTGCTAAGAAGAACCAATGATCTGGTGCTTGGCAAGATGACAATAGATACTGTCGAGGAAATACACCGGATTCTTACACAACATTTTTCATGGACCGAACAGGAACAGCGTGACGCATGGGCTGATCTGTACGGTTCCGGATTATCATTGCCGTTGCGGCAGACACTAGAAAAATATATCTCGGGAGCAGTTGCATGACTATAAACAAGGGTGACGTGGTGTTGGTCACGGGTGCAACGGGGTTCACCGGCAGGCATCTGGTCAGAACTTTGTGCGAAGCCGGTGCAACGGTTCGGGCAATCGTACGGGCTTCCTCCGACACAAGCGAGCTGGAAGATTTACCTGTTACGTTTTTTAAGGGAGATGTCTTTGATGAGGATGTAATTCAAGAGGCGATGTCAGGCGTTAACTATGTCTTTCACGTGGCCGCCGCTTACCGCGAAGCGAAAATCAGTGACGACATGTACTGGAATGTCCATGTCAAAAGTACCCACCATATGGCAGAAGCTGCGTTGGCTCAGCCGGACTTCAAACGCTTTGTACATGTATCAACGATGGGAGTTCACGGTCATATCGACAAACCGCCCGCCACCGAAGACTATCGGTTCGCTCCCGGTGATAAATACCAGGAAACCAAAGTAGAGGCCGAGCTCTGGATTCGTGATTTCTCGTCAACACGGTCTCTGCCACTCACGGTGGTAAGGCCTGCCGCTATCTATGGACCTGGCGATCGGCGTCTACTTAAGGTTTTCAAAATGGCGCGCATGAAATTTGTGCCAATGCTTGGTCTCGGCAATAAGCACCTGTATCACCTGATCCATGTGAAAGATCTGGTCGATTTCATGATATTGAGTGCCACACACGAGAAGACGCTTGGTGAAGTCTATGTATGTGGTGCAAGAGATCCGATTACTATTCCGGACATGATTCGTGTTATTGCTAACAAACTTGGGACCAGTCCCCGCTTTCTTCCACTGCCGGTATGGCCTTTTTTTATTGCCGGCGATCTGTGTGAGTTGATCTGCAAACCTCTGGGTATCGAACCGCCTATTTATCGGCGAAGGGTTGCGTTTTTTACCAAGGATCGCGCGTTTGATACATCCAGGCTGAGAGACCATACCAATTTCGACTATAGTTATACGAACGAATCAGGGCTGACTGATTTGGCGCAGTGGTATACCAAAGAAGGCTGGCTCTGACTGCTCGCCGGTTCGGCGTACCGCCAGCAATGGAAAGTTGACACCGATTGCGAAACGGACGATAAAGCAGAAGGCAGCAGCGATAACGAAGATGTGGCTTGTGAGGCAATCTATCGAGATTTCCGCTTGTCTGAATATCGGTCAGGCTGCTTTTCGTTTGCGAAGCTGCATGGCAAACTGGCACCGTATAAATGGCAACAGGCGCTCGCCTGCAAAAAACGCATTCGGTTGTTTTTGCATAGCATTAATTGCATTGATCAATTGCCTGCCGCTTAAAACAGCGTCTGATGTAAAGTCGAGTAGTGATCCGGTAGTGCCGGGTTTACCTGTCTGATTCTGGAAAGGCAGGGGATCGCTTCCCGGTATATCGATCAGTCCGGCTTTAACACCTTTTGCAATTTTTGTTGGGTAGCGAAAGAGTCTCAGGCGACCGCCGTTATCGCCGAGAAAAATGTTACGTTGACCGTGCTTTTTCTGGCTATATATATCGAGAAGCTGATCTATTATTGCGCCGCGGCCAAACATCCATTTACCGAAACTCCAGGGCAGGATCACCAAAGCCTGTTGTTCAATTGCCTGGTCGATGACGTGTTTAATCGGTTCTTTATTAGTGACCGGTTTATCAAGGCCGTAGGCAAGCACTTCAAGGTTCTCGCGACAGATAATCTGATAACCGAAAATAAACAACAGGCGGGTACCGTTGACCTTGACTCTGATTGAAGAGGGTCTCTGGTCTTCCTCAATGACTACATCTGTATTAGCCAGTTGATCGAATCGGGAAAAATATTCTGCGCTGTCCTGGTCTTGCAAGTCTGCGCAACAGAGTACTCCTGTCCATTCCTGGTTCACGTTCAGGTTCGCCGCAGCGCGATCAAAGTTCTCTTTCGCTTTAATAATCAGCTCGTGGAGATCGAACACGGGGTACAGATGGACATGGGCGTCCAGCAGATAGTGTTGCTTGCTCATTAAAATGGATTCCCGCCTGTAGAAAAATCTGGGTTAAGCAGTGATTATTTTAACCGACCTGAGTGCGTGTGTATGTGGAGTGCATCGGTCGGTAAGCCCGCGGACCAGGCGGGTGATCTGTTCGTAGTCGAACGTTTCAGCACGGAGTGTATTCCCATCGCTGCTCGTATCCGCCCCGATCCCCCGTGCTCTCTGACCTTCCCACGACCTTTGACGCATCCTCAGCCTCTGACTCGCTCCCTTTGATATGCCCACCCGTTTGACAGGCCCACGCTCTGTGACAGACAAGTAGCGGATGGCGGTGCGGGGTCGCGACTGTTTTCGAAAAAACTTGCCTCGTCACTGGCCTCCCTGGCCACTAAATGGTATCAATAGGGTTTGGAGTGAATTTCAGAGATGTAATCTAATGTCTTAAGCCAAACCGGAGGGGTGATTATGCGTCAGAAGACTCAGTATGGATTTGTTTCAGGAACCACCGCGCTAGTTGTATTGTCGGTGTTGACCGTTGCACTTCTTGTTTTCAGCTGGAATTCGATAAAGACCAGGGACAACACTATTGCGGAAATCAAGCGGACAACAGCTGCTGAAATAGCGGCGCTCGAAAAGAAGGCGGACAGCGATAGCGCGGCATTCGCTTCGTTGAATCAGAAATATCAGGCCCTTGAGGTAGAAAATCTGGCGCTTAAATCGGATCGAATACCGGCGCTGCAAAAAGAACTGAGCTTTGCCAAAGCAGCTGGGCAACGGGCAAGCCACGTTAGCGCCGCCCGCGAAAGTCTGATGGCACAGTTGGGAGTTGCCCGCGATGAGAACGAACAGCTGAATGGTCAACTTGACGGTTTGCCGGAACTCCGGAAAGAGCTGAGTTTTTCGCGGGCGGCAAACCAGCGTGGGCAGCATATACAAACGGCGCGCGACAATCTGATGGGTCAGCTTGGACAAGCTCGTGAAGATAACGAGGCGTTGGCAATTCAACTGGCAGAGTTGCCGGCAATCAAGAAAGACCTGAGCTTTGCCCGAGCTGCCAGCCAACGTTCAAAGCACGTGAGCAAGGCACGGGATAACCTCGCCGGGCAGATGCAGATGGCTCACGAGCAACAGGAAATACTTGCCAGTCAACTCGAAGAGCTTCCTGCCCTGAAGAAAGAGCTGAGTATTGCCAGAGCTGCCAACCAGCGTTCGAAGCATTTAGGTGCTGCGCGAGACAATTTGATGGCTGAATTGAGCCTGGTGCGCGCGAGTACAGACGCGTTTGAGAATCAGGTTGCGGAAATACCCGATCTGAAAAGGCAGTTGAGTACAGCCAAGGCTGCTAATCAGCGCGCAGAACACACTGCTTCCGCTCGCGATAAGCTAATAAAAGAGCTCAGAATTGTGCGCAAAAGCAATACGATCCTTGCCGAACAGGCGATAAAGTCATACAGCTTGAAGAAAGAACTTAGTATGGCGACTGCAGAAAACGCACGGCTTCAGCATGTCAAGGATGCACGGTCAAGGCTAATGACCGAGGTCAGGGAATTAAAATCCAGAGTCGGTGATTTATAGCCGGTTAACCAATCGGCTTTGGCCGGTTATCGGCCAGGCTGTGCAATATCGCTCAGTTGCAGGATGAAGCAGGTGCGAAAACGTTTGCGTGGAAGTCGATGCCGACTTCTCAACCGTCCGAGCCTGCAGCAACTCCCTGAACAGTGATTAAGCGGTACGCAACGACTCATGCCACATCGCCGGTCAGCGGCCTGCAATAATCCGGATACAAAGACCGGGAAGCGTCGTTGCGTGTTTGTCCGGTGACGGCCAAAGATCCGGTCTCTACCACCCGACAGTTTAATCTTGAGTAACCCGGCTGATACAGCCGCTTCACCCTTCTGGCACTGGCTGCGATTGTTAACGCCGGTGCGCAGGTATAGCAGACAAGCTTGCTGCATCATCGCCCACTGAAGAGGATCTGTCGCTGTTGTCTGCAGATGAGCTGACGAACCGCGGTTGTGTACGGCTGCCGATTACACCTTGATGCGCTGGACGAATTCGCGGCAAACACGACAGTGACTGGCGGCAGGTGATGTAGCCTCAAGCATCCACTTCGAATCAGGTGGTAAAACTACCGCATGGAACGGACCATACTACCCTGTGCATTTCGTCTGTGTTGTACGAGAATAAAACCGTGCTCAGAACACGCTGACACTTAAGACACAGGGAATGGACTTAATCATGACAATTCGACGCTCATTAAATCTGAACGCACTGGCTTTGGCCGGATGTCTGTTGGCATCGACATCGACAATTGCAGGCGAGGCATTCATGCTGCAAGACGTAGCCTTGCAGCCGTTGCAGGCGCACACCATCAACACGGGCGCGTACACAGCCGTTGTCTACTATACGGTTAACGGTGAAGATGAATACGATGTGGTTACCACCATTGCCCCGAATGTTGGCGTCAGCGCCATCACGACGCAACATCGGGCGCGTATCACACAGGGCCAGTCCTATGAAGTCGCTCTGGACTCGGGAGTTTATGGAGTGGAGGCGCGTCTGTTTTCCTTTACGGCTAAAACTGATGCACTGGTCGTTGCGACGCGATAGTGAGTTGAATGACTGACAAATGGTATTGGACCGGCCATATGGCATAGTCAAATCTTTCAGGATGGATTGCTGAAATGACGCAAACCGCTCAGGGAACTCGAAGCACTGTTTGCTTGTCGGAACCGGGTCTGCAGGGCAGAATACGGTGATTAAAAGTACCAGTGCAAGAGCGAAAGAGAGATAAAGATATGCTGCTGATTCGGCGGGCGAGCGTTACGATAATTGCGATATTCGGTATGTTTGCCGGAATTCTCATGGCGGCCGAGCCGGTTAGCAAATCGAAGTCAGAGGGAATCGCTATTGGTGGTCACGATGCTGCAGCCTACCACCAACTACCTGCCAGTCCGCACCAGGCGGCCGTACAAGGCTCACAGAATCATGTGGTCAGTTATAAAGGCGCCAACTGGCATTTCGGTTCGCGCAAAAGCGCGGATCTTTTCAAAGCCAACCCCGAGCGGTATTCACCCGCCTACAATGGCCACTGTGCGAATGCGCTGAGCCTTGGTAGAGGGCTGCTACAAACCGACGGGACACACTGGGAAATCTTTGGCGATAAACTGTATCTGTTTTTCGCTGCCAGAGGCAGAGACCGCTGGCTTGATGGCAACTGGGAAAAATACAAACTGGCCTCGGATGCAGCATGGGAGAAAATCGTCAATCCGTAGGTGTAGACAGGCGCGCGCGAGCGCTAGCGGTGTCACGTTGGTGTGGTGTCGCCAGGTACGTGTAGATCACGTTGCATAATCACCGAATCCACCCACTGGTTTAATTTGTAGCCGGCGCACTCAATGGTGCCTACATAGCGAAAACCGAGTGACTTGTGCGTAGCAATTGAACGGATATTGTTGGCATCGCCAATGATTGCGATCATCGTCCGCCACGGGCCGCGCTTACATTCGGCGATTAATTCCTTCATTAATAATTTTCCAATGCCGGTTCCCCGCCTGTCTTTGCAAACATAGACAGAATTTTCAACCGTGTACTGGTAGGCGGGACGGGTACGGTAGGGAGCGGCGTAAGCGTATCCTGCTAACTGATCATCTACCATGGCAACGAGCCAGGGATAGCCTGCATCAACTACCTTTTCGCGACGTGCAGCGATTTCTTTGCTATCGGGAGGCTCGACTTCAAACGACGCCAGGCCGTGAAGCACTTCATCAGCATATATCTCGGTGATACCTGCAATGTCGTCCGGGATTGAGTGTCTGACTGATATGCGAGAACAGCTCATCTGGCAATTACTCCTACGGGTTCCAAAAAATCAGGGGCTATTCGGGAGTACCGGTAAAGCGCAAATAGGGTAAAACAGCCTTGAACGAACCAAATTTGGTATTTGCATCTTCATCATTTACGGTTGGTGGAATTATCACATCTTCACCGTAATGCCAGTTTGCCGGGGTAGCGACGCCGTGAGCCGCGGTGGTCTGCAGGGCATCCAGTGCGCGAAGCACCTCGGCGAAATTGCGCCCGACTGTCACAGGGTACGTCATGCTGAGCTTAAGCTGCTTGTGTCGGGTCCGATTATAAATACTGAACGAACGGTAGCACTATCCGCAGGCGTGCGACCATCAGTTAACCGGGCTTCTGCCGGAAGCATATCGAATTGTTTTGATACCTCCAGTCCTTCGTCGGCAATAATCGGAAAACCCGCTGTGGCTTTTGCAAAAAATTCAATGTCGGATTTCCACTTTTTATGATCATCGATACTGTCAACTGACACGCCAAATACTTTCGTATTGCGTTTTTGCCACTCTTCTGCCAGTTGTGAAACTGCACCGAATTCGGTAGTGCATACCGGCGTAAAATCCTTTGAGTGTGAGAAAAGAATAGCCCAGCTGTCACCTATCCATTCGTGGAAGTTTATAGCACCCTGGTCAGTGTCAGCTGTAAAGTCTGGCACGGTATCGTTGATTCTTAAGCTCATTGTACTTTGTGTTTGAGTGATTATGATCAAGTATAATTGGTGCTTGTAGTGAATTTGCAATACATCTGGCTTCCCGGATTATTTTCCATGATTGAAATTACCTTCCAGCGGACGTTACAACGCAGTTGGCCACGTTGCTGATTGCGTTTGCAATGCCTGCAGTCAAGCGGCAGAGCTTCTGCTTTAAAACATCTCTACCTCCGGTATTCCTGCAATGACCAGGCGTGTGTTCGGGAGTGGTTATAATTCTGTGTACGGTCAGAACAAACTGACACTCGGTATATGTGTGCCGCTTGAGGCGTATACGAATAGTCCGGTGCCAGACATGCTGGATCAACCTGAACTGGTTAAGAAAGTAGAGCAGGGTGGTTTCGCCGCGCTATGGTGTCGGGATGTGCCGTTACTTGATCCGGGCTTTGGTGATGCCGGCCAGATTTACGACCCGTGGGTCTGGTTGGGATATCTATCTACCCAAACCTCGACAATTGCTCTTGGTACGGGTTCTATAATTTTGCCGCTGAGGCCGCCGGTAGATATCGCCAAAGCTGCTACTTCAGTGGATCAATTGACCTGCGGTCGTTTAATTTTGGGTGTGGCGACAGGTGATCGACCGGTTGAGTACCAGGTTTATAATGAGGAATTTGACCGGCGTGATCAGGCGTTTCGTGATGCGCTCGGGTTTGTTCGCAGTACCAGCCATCGCCCGCCAGACTGGAACAACCAGTTCGCTGTAAATTCGCGTCAGGTTGATTTGTTGCCCAAATGTTATGCGGGTGATATTCCTATTCTGGTGACGGGTAACAGCCGCCAGTCACCGGAATGGATAGCGCAGCACTCTGATGGATGGCTTATGTATCCGAGACCGCTGCAACAGCAACGAAAGGTGTTGGTGGAATGGCAGGCATCACTTGCCAGCGCGGGGGAAGAGTGGAAACCGTTTTCCCAGTCACTCTATATAGATTTAACCGATGACCCTGATCATCCCGCACGGCCAATTCACCTCGGGTTTCGATTGGGGCGCAATACACTGATAGAACATCTGGCGTCACTGCGTGAAGTCGGGGTTAATCATGTGTTGTTTAACATCCGATTTTCCTCACGGCCGGTCGTCGATGTTCTGGATGAACTGATCGAATACGTAGTGCCGCACTTTCCGACACTACGCTAGCAAGGTGCGGCTAGCCTGTGCTAATACTGCCCGATGTGTGCAGTGCTCTTGCTATGCTTTTGCTGTTGTTTGCGCTCTGTTTCTTTCAAGCCACTGATCCACCCGGTTGACGATGGCATCAAATTCCGGGTGGTTGTTGCCAGTTCGGGCTGCCAGTATTTGCACCAGTTTGTCGACGCGTTCTATATTCTCGGCGCCGGCCAGCAAGGCTCTTGCGGCAGACGATGGTTTTTGCAGGCTTTTCGCAGCGTTGGCGTATTTTTCAAAAGGTACCAGATCAGCGGCAGTCGCACCGTATTTAATGCACAGATCTGCTACAGCGTGATAGACCGCATGGGAGAGAGACGGATCGTCGTGCACCGCGTTGAAAATAGGCCGCACATTGTCTTCGAGCACACAGCGGTAGTTTCCGGTAATCAGCATCAGCCATTTTGCCAGTGGCACGAAAACGCTTTCGTGTACTTTGAGTTTGACGGGAATTTCAACCGGGTTACTGTTGATTTCAAAGCGTGCATTGGTGATATCGCGCTCAAGTCTTTGCAATAGCTGTGTGTGGATTTCAGAGTCGAAGCGGGCAACCTTGAAATTTGTGGGTAACCCTACCTGAAGAACGTTTGCCGGCTCATCCGGTGGACGAAACGCCTGCGGGTCGGGGCTGGCCAGTGTCATTAGTGCGGGGTCGAAATTCTCCCAAACACTGGCATCAGTGTAGGCGGATTCGACAAGCTGAGTGTCAATGTCAGGCAGGCGAGCCAGAAATGGCAATGGCGGCATGTTCATTATTGACATGCAGGGAACTCTGGATTTTGCCACCTTCTGAAGCAGGTCCCGGACCTCGGTGACCCGGTATTGTGGTTCCTGCATCGCGAGGACAATCAGGTCGAATTGCTCCGGAGTTGCTTCCGTAGCAGAGCATGCGGTTACGTTTCCGGGCAGCGCGGAGGAGCGCAGCTCAACCGGATCTGCAAGGCCTTTAACCGGTATTCGAATTACTGTGCCCTGAGAGTTGATCAGTTGTTCTTCAGCGGGCAGGCAAACCAGTTGGCTGTGATGACCGGCCATCGCAAGTTTAGTGGCAAATAGAGATCCGTAAGAAGCGCCAAGTATAAGTACGCTGAGCGGTGCTGCTGATGGTTCGTTGCTTTGAGACACCATTGATCACTCCACTTGATTTTTGTAATTTACACAGTGTTCAATTTACTCATAAATTACCGGTAGATCAATGTATTGTTATACTTGCAGCTGCAGATCTGCGTCCTTTGCCAGCTGTTGGTGGATAACGCCCGCCAGTTTGTGCATGCTGACAGGCTTGCCTAAAAGCGGCCCGAGGAGAGAAACTTGGTTTGTATCGGCCGGTTGCGAGTAGCCGCTCAGATAGACAACCTTTAAACCGGCTTTGATTCGCGTTGCTTCGGCGGCCAGAGCGTAGCCGTCAAACTCGCTGTCTGGCATGATGATATCGGTTAGTAGCAAATCGATATCGTTATCCGCATGCAAGGTTTTTAATGCCGCATCAGCATTGTGTGCCACACGGACGCTTAAGCCGAACCGCTCTAGCGACTGTGCAAGCATTGTCGCGAGATTAACTTCGTCTTCGACCACTAGCACCGTTGCCCCCTGTTGAAAAGGTTCGGGTTCAAGCCTGGTCTGTGCAGTCTGTGCCGCCTCAGGCAGTGCCTGATCAAGCTGCAAGGTCACACGGGTACCTGTAGATCCCGGCTGGCTGTCCGCGAGGTTTTCTATCAGCAATTCACCTTCACTCTGTTGAATAAATCGATATACCATCGACAATCCCAGACCACTGCCCGAGTTGCTGCTTTTGGTCGAGAAAAACGGGTCGGTTGCACGTCTGATAACTTCCGCACTCATACCCGGTCCGTTATCAGTAATGCGGATCTGAATTTTTTCAGTGTTCGTGTTTTCAATATCAATCGATTTCTGATCCAGAGTGTTCACAATGCCCGGAGTAGTGTGTGTCCCGGGATTCGACCCCGGATTCGATAACCGAACTTCGATTGAAACCTGATCACCTGTGCCACTATCAATTATCGCGTCACGGCTATTGATTAAAATGTTCAGCAATGCATTTTCGAGCTGACCCGCATCGCAGTTCACAGACAGTGAATGTGGAACCTTGCCGAGTAAAAACTTTACGTCCTGTTCAATGCTGGCCTTTGCAAGATCGGCAACAGAACGCATGATGTCGCTAAGCTGGTGCACCTGGGTAGAAACAGATCGTCCCACAGCGAACGTAACCAGTTTGTCGGTCAAATCAGCGCCACGCTGAACGCTGTCAAGCGCAATATCCAGAAATGACTGCCGCGATTGATTGTTTGTCTCGACACTGGCGAGTTCGACAGAGCTCTGAATCGTGGATAGCAAATTGTTAAAGTCGTGGGCGATACCGCCGGTCAGGTGACCCAGTGCTTCCAGTCGGTCACTGCGGCGGATTCTGTCGCGGTTGTGCTGCAACTCAGTGACGTCGTCAAAAACTACAACACCACAGATGGCGGAATCGGTATCGTTGATGTGCGATACCGTCACCTTGAGATAGCGAAGTGGTGCCGCCTCGGTGATTTGCAAGGCCACGATACTGCCGCCCGGCGTGACAGCTTCAGGATCGAAGGTGTGTCCTGCGCCGGAATTTGCCGCCAGATGGATCGGGCATTGCGGGTCTGGCAATGGCTCCAGTGCCCACGGATCACGAAACTGGATGGAAGCCGGCCACGGATAAGGCACTGGCATCGCCATCTGGCCAAACATTTCGCGAGCTGTATTGTTGATCATCAGCACGCGGCAGGTTCGGTCGAGGGCCACGATAGCGCTGCTGGCAACGTCCATGACCATCTCCTGTCGACGCTTGCTGGCAGCCATTGATAACTGGTGTCTGCGCGATTCCTGTTGCAGCAGTTCGGTTGAGAACGAACGGATTCGTTGCTCCAGTGTGCTCTCGATGCAGGCAGCAAGGTTTGAGAATTCCCCGTTGGCACTATGCATCAGCGGTTCACTGCCGAGAAGCCAGAGTGTGCCTGTTTGTGAGCGATGACTGTCTGTGCCTGAGGGTTCTGTTTGAGGAGCGCCCGGTATCGCCAATCGGGTTGAATCTATAACGCAGCCTGAAGCTGATGAGTAGCCTGACGAGCAGGGCAATGAAGCCTGAAAATATTTTCTATGCGGCCCTTCAGTGGCAATCACACCATCACCTCTGACGTTGCCGGATGTCTCGTCGAAAAGGAGTTGCACAATCTGGCTGGCCTGTGAATTGTTCAAGCCTGCGCAGGCTTTAAGGTAAGGCTTGCCGTTGAAGCCAGCTTGCAGGACCAGCATTAGCGCATGACCGGGGAAAATAGAGCAACCCAGTTGCAGCAAGTGCTCGACAGCCTGGTCCGAGAGATCATCGAGTTCCAGTGCTGCCTTTCGCTGGTCGAGCATCGAACGGTCAATCACAGACGGTGTGCAGAAACGGCTTTGCAGACGAAATTGCTGCATCAATTCGATAATCCCGTCAACCAGACTCAGATCTGCCAGACGATCTTCGTAAGCGATAGCGATTTGCCGGGCGATATCTGCGTTGCCCACTTTACTGGAGGCCATTGACCAGTCGGGAAACAGTGCCTCGGCCAGTTCTGTGCGAAGTATAACCAGAGGCTCGTGGTGCCTTTGATCTTTGTTGATACGATCCATGGTCTGCAATACAGCGTCTTTAGGGCCCTGTAAAATCTGGCAAAAGTGTGTGTCACTCCAAAGCAGCAGGCCGGTTATTCCTGCTGCCAGATTCAGTGCACTCGACTGCTCCCGAATCGAGTCGAGCACATCTTCGCTGGTGGTGCAGGTTGTACGGCTGATGTACAAGAGCGAATAGTGCATATTTACGCGGGAGTCGCGATCAGACGGCTTACTTCCCGGCCCAGTTCCTCCAGTCGAATCGGCTTGTGTAATATACCGTCAGTGAGATTTTCGATGGTGGTGATTGCACTAAATTTTCCCGGCTTGCGAACAGGCGCTCCGGTTACAGCCAGCACTGCGATGTGTCCGGGATCATTTTTGCCAAAGCCGCTTTTCAAGCGAACCCGGTTTATCAGGGTGACTCCACCTTCGGCCAGAATTTTGCCATCGTCGCGAAGGAAGATATCCACAATCAGGAGTTGATAGTGGTTGCTGTGGAGCAATACTTCAGCGTCTGCCACGGTTCCACAGCAGTCGACTCGATAGCCGATACCCTGAAGGTATTTTTGCCACAGCCCTGCAAGTACCGTGTCGTCGTCAACCAGTAACAGAGATTTCGAGGCAGTATCCCCATGATCGGGATTCCCGTTCGTGTCTTGCGTTATTCCCTTGCTACTTCTCTCCGCTTTCTTACTCATAAAGTTGCCGCAATCAATACTTGCCTGCCATCACCGGACAGCGAGCCTGGTTTTCCCATCGGGTCTGGATCGAAGGGCGCGTTTAAAGTGTTACTCTCGTGTCGTGATAACTACACCGTTTATGGTTTTATCAGATGATATGTAGGGGCTAATGTTTACCGAAACTGATCCTTCATTGGTGGACAGGCTAGTCTGTTTTTGAATCGGTTCGCCGCTGTCCAGAACTTCGTGAATATCTTTGATAAGGGTGGGGTATTCAATATTGAGTTTGAAATCTGTTATCGGTCGCTCAATATCGCCTGGCAAAAGATTAATGAATTTCGCCATTTTAGGAGTGAAGCGCCGAATAGCGAGAGTGCTATCCAGGAATATGATGCCGTAACCGGTGGAAATGAGAAGGTTGTCCAGGTCGGTATTCAGCTCCATGAGTTCCGCAATCTTTTCCTGGTATTCGGTGTTTACCGAATAGAGTTCTTCGTTTACTGACTGAAGCTCCTCATTTGTCGATTGCAGTTCTTCATTGGCAGCCATCAACTCCTCGTTGGTGGCCTGCAACTCCTCGCTTGTGGTGTCAAGTTCGGCGTAAGCATTGCGCAGCTCTTGCTGGGAGTCAATGAGTTGCAGATCGAGCTCGCGCAGCCTCTCGCGTGTGTGGGTATCGGCAAGGTATTGTTCATCACCGTTGCTTTTTTCCGCCGGGACCATGCCGGATTCATATTCCGGTTTATCCGCTTTTGAAAACAGGATCAGAAAGTAGACCTCGTCCGTGCGGGAGAGGTCGGTGAGGCGCCTCGCAGTGATATCGATTAACGGCTGGCTGGCATTGTCAGAGTTGTCCAGGGGCGTATCAGTCCCGCTTTCTTTGTTAGGCGATTGCTGGAACGGCACACGCACGAGCTTGTAGGTAGTGCGTTGCAATTCTGCGACTCTCGCAAGGCACGTAGAAACGGGTACCACCAGCGCCGGAGAGATTAGCGAGTCAATATGAGTTGTGACGCGGCCCGCACCGTGGGTGCCCAGATAATCACCGCAGTTTCCAAACACGTGTAGTGCTTGATGGTTGCTGCTGAGCAGTATCCCGTCGGGCCCGTATTCCTCAAGCAGTCGATCACGCACGCTTTGATACACATTTCGTTGATCGCGCGGGTATCGCTGCGATAGCCGATGGCTTCCCTTGCTACTGGCCGCGAGTGTAGTCGCCGATGCTCGACGAATATAATCCGGGTT
Source organism: uncultured Granulosicoccaceae bacterium (assembly GCA_964409275.1). Classification (GTDB taxonomy): domain Bacteria; phylum Pseudomonadota; class Gammaproteobacteria; order Granulosicoccales; family Granulosicoccaceae. Next base: position 64,812 of record CAYPCS010000011.1, on the reverse strand, counting down.
TATATGGCGGATAGGTATTTTCGATGATCGTGTTTTGCACCATATCTTTGATGCAGGACTGAACTCGCTAAAGCTGTCTGCCTGGCTACCCAGCGACTCCGAACTGCCGAGCCAAAGGTAGCCGCTTTCTCGCAGAGCAAAGTTAAACAGTGCAATCGTTCGCTCCTGGGCCTCCGTTTGTAGATATATCAGCATGTTGCGGCAAACGACAAGATCCATGTTGGAAAACGGGGGGTCTTCCAGCACATTGTGGGTAGCAAACACTATCATGTTGCGAAGTAGTTTGTTCACAACGTAATTGCCGGCTTCGTCGATATTGAAGAAACGGTGCAGGCGGTGTTCACTGATGTCGTTCTGTACATTGGGCGGATAAACTCCCGCGGACGCGAACTCTATAGCATCGCTATCAGCATCGCTTGCGAAGATTTTTACCGGTATAGATCGCTCCCGGTCTAACAATAGCTCGTTAAGTGCAATAGCCAGCGAATACGCCTCTTCGCCACTGGAAACGCCAACCATCCACACCCGGATTGGTGCGTCGGCAGTTTTACTTTCGATAATAGAAGGCAAAACCGATTGCGCAAGTTCCATATAGGCATCCGGATCTCTGAAGAACTGCGTTACGCCGATTAACAGATCTGATTTAAGTAGATCGAACTCCGAGGGTTTGCGGTCGAGCAAATCGGCGTAGGCAGGCAGCGTCTCTATATTATTGATGCCCATTCTGTGTTCGATTCGTCTGGCAATGGTGGTAGGCTTGTATAGAGCGAAATCTATGGCGGTTGCGGACTTCAGCTTCACAAAAATGCCCTGAAGGAGATCGTGATTCCCCGCCAGGTGTTGTCGAAACGCGTTGTTCTTGCTCGCAGTCAGTGGATGACGAATATAGGAAATTAGCTGGCTTGCCAATTCCTCGATATCGCCGATGGCATCAACGTAGCCGGTGCGGATTGCCGCGACCGGCATACCACTGAATTCAGCTTCTTCAGGTTGTTGAGCCATGACCAGCCCGCCCGCCTCGCGCAGGGACTTTACTCCGTGGCTGCCATCGCTGCCTGTGCCGGAGAGGATGATTCCGACTGATCGATTCTGGGCATCAACTGCCAGTGATCTAAAAAACAGATCTATAGGCAGATTCGGGTGTGTTGTACGGTGAATTTCGTTAAGGAACAATCGACCCTCTGCGACCATGATATTTCGATTGGGCCGCATCACGTAAACGTGATTCTGTTTGAGATGTTCACCATCATCTGCCAGCTTGACGGTCATATTCGAGTGACGCGCGAGCAGCTCGTCCATTAAGGTATTGAAATTGGGAGACAGGTGTTGCACGACCACAAAAGCAGCACCTGTGTCGTCGGGTATGCTGTCAAAAATGGCCTGCAATGCGGGCAGTCCTCCCGCCGATGCACCGATGCCGACGACATGGCTGGGCTTCAGTTCATCTGGCAGACTCTGCTGGCTATCTACAGAGCCTGGCGTGGAAGGCGGAGCAACTCGATCGCCGGCCAGCGTTTCCATGCGGTTTGCGGTCGATCCCTCTATATCGGTGCGGTTGACCGGGTCAGATTCGCGTGTTGTCGGATTTTTGGTAGTGCCGGAAATGCCCACCGGTGGTTTAGTGTCTGTCAGTGAGTCTGAGTCGTCATTCATTATAGGTTCCGAAACACAGGCCTGTGCCCGAAAGACTCAGGTAGAGAGGCAGGTTTGGTGGCAGTGATGATCTATCAATCTGAAACTGCTGTGACACTTTGTACAATCATCGTCACACAAAAAAACCGGCCGTGCAATGATCCGGGTGCGAAGGTTTGGGACAACTGATTCAGGTGAAAGTGCCAGGGATGATGATTATTTTTTATACAGAAAAGTAAGTGCTGCAGGTTCCACGAATAGTGGAATTGTTGTTGTGAGAATATGTCAATACAAATTGCTTACTGACAGGAGAGGAAGCACGCCGAAGTAGACACACCCGATGTTGACACCAGGCTGTAATAAGTCGACTGGTATACCTTCAAGATTCTGTCAGCGATGCCGTATGGTGACCGGTATTGGCGAGAGCTTTGGGAGTCTGGTTTGTGCTTGTTGAAGTGTTTGCCGATTTTGTCTTTGCACGTACCAGGGCCATAAAGTCGTTTGGTGAAATGGCAGGGCTCATCAAATAGCCCTGCCAGTGATCGCAGCCAATCTGGCTGAGATAGCGCAGTTGTGATTCATGCTCTACCCCTTCTGCTGTCACGCAAATTCCCAATGCATGTGCAAGTTCTACAACGCTGTTTGCGACTGTTTGTGACGCCGCACTGGTCTCGACATCTCTGATGAAGCTGCCATCCAGCTTTATTTCGTCGAGTGGAAAGCGATGCAGATAAGCGAGCGAAGAATAGCCGGTGCCAAAATCATCCAGTGCAACCCGGTAGCCTCGACGGCGCAGCCAGTCGACTCCGTCGTGTCCTGCAACCGGATCTGCAATGAGAGTACGTTCGGTGATTTCGAAAAGAAAACGGTTGGTTGGCAAGGCTTCGGAGGTGATAATCTGATCGATTGTTTCCAGAATCTCTCGGTCTTGTAACTGGGCGGGCGACAGATTCACTGAAATCGAGAGATGGTGACCGCGGCCGCTAATCTGCTTGTAGGTACAAAGCGAGTTGCGAAAGTCGCTGCAAATTCTGCGAATTAACCAGATGGTAAGTTCACCCATCGCCCCATTGGATTCAACCAGTGGCACAAACGACGCCGGACCGATAAGCCCTTCTCGCTGGTGTCGCCAGCGTATTAAGGCTTCGCAGGAAATAATTTCGCCTGTCTCAGTGGCCATCTGAGGTTGGTATTCGACAAAGATATCGTCGTGCTTTATGGCTCGATAGACCTCTCGAATCAATGTGTCGGTGCTTTGCAATGTGCGTGATCGGTGTGCATCGTTCGCGTAGCTGCCGTAAAACATGTAGCAGTTTTTTCCACTGCTTTTGGCGGCGTACATTGCATCGTCTGCATGCCTGAGCAAATCATTGACAATTCTGTCTGCGCTGCGGCGATCTTCAATAAGTTTGTGGTGCATAGCGATACCGATGCTTGCAGACACTTCAGTAGAAACACCTTTGATGCAAAGGTTATCGCGTAACAGAACATTTAACCTGGATGCGAAGTGCTTAACCTCTTCTATGCGCTTTACATTAGTCAGCAATACGGTGAACTCATCACCTCCGAGCCTCGAGACCATGGTCGCGCGTGAGCTTGCCTCGCTGATGGTGTTTGCCATTTTTTTCAGCAGTTGATCGCCAGTCTCATGTCCGTAGGTATCGTTGACCTGTTTGAATCCGTCCAGATCGATAAACAACACCGCAAGTATGCTGCGTATCGGACAACGCTCGAGAATGCATTCAGTGAGCGCATTTTCGAATGACCGACGATTGGGTAGGCCGGTGAGTGAATCCTGGTGTGCCAACCGCTGGTTTTGATCATCCGACTGCTTGCGTTGATCGATATCGTCGAGAGTCAGGACAAAATTGTGGGCGTTGCCGGCTCCACCAATTCCGGATGCTGCGATGCGTCGGCCACTCCAGCGCACCCAAAGCAGTTTGCCCAGAGGTGACACGAGGCGGCATTCATGCTCGACGCTCTCGCAATTAGCCCAGTCAGCACCGGCAAGTGCGCCTGCCAGCTGCTGGGATTCATCCGAAGGCAAAGCCGCAAGCCATCCTCTCCCCTGAACGTCGTCTCGCTGCAACTGTGTCATTTCGAAGAAAGCGACGTTGGCAGCCAGAAATTCAAAGGCGCCGGAAAGCAGCAATAAACCATGCGGAGAATAATCCGCGAGATCGAAGTGCAATGGAGGCACGTTGGCGGGTAATGACTGGTTTTTTAAGAGATTGCGGGTGACGACATCTGCTGGCTCGGCAGTGTCTGGCTGGCTACTGGCCACGGTAGACTTTCTCGGCATAAGTACGCCGGGTCTTGCGGCAGTCAGCGCGGGGGAGGACGGCTTACCGATACCAAAGATAGAGATTTGTACGATCGGGCCTGCGTGGCTTGCCATGGCAACGCCTCGCAAAGAAAACTCGGCGCTGTTCGATTTAAGGGTGGCGTTGCAGGCGGTTGCCTCGCCGCTCTGAATTTTTCCAACCTGGTCGGTTTCGTTAAACAGATCTTTAAAATACACCCCCTGGAAGTTATCGACCCCAAGGTAGTTTTGCGCTGTGTCATTGGCTGCCTGCAATCTGCCTGTTCCATCTACCAGCAGAGATCCAAAATGTCGCATTCTGTTACTCGTTACATTGCATTAGATCGACAGGCTTACGGGGAAACGACATTCCGTTGTTTTATGTTTTCTGTCGAAGCATCACCACACAAGATACTTTGTGCAGCGTTTTACCATCTTTATATCAGGGCTCGGCTATGACTCGTTGAGCGCGTCGACCTGGTCAAATGCAGCGATCACCAAGGAGACGGCGGCATCAGATTGCCTTAAGACTAGTACAGCCAGAACGTGTTTCAAGCAGATCCGCAATTTCTTCGAACGATTGCTGAGTCGTTGTTTTTACAACAGAATATTTTCATTTTCGGTTGCTGTAAGATGACTGCCAGTTATCAGCTTAACGCGATGTGCGCGTCTGGTTGGTGCCGGGTCGTGCAGCGAGGAATGTATGTCTCAACCGGGTCGGGTAAAGAACAAAATATCCTGCGAGTCTGCAGTTCGCTGTTTCCCGGATCTATATTTCTTCCTGACTGTCTGCGGATCCGGGAAGAATATTTGTGTGAGGAGACAGCCAGACAGGGTTTGTGTGTATATGAACCTGCTAACCCGCTGAGGTGATCGATGCTGTGGTGGTCAGAGCAACCTGATTCGGCCAGTCCGATGCGAGCGAGAACCGTGTGGTTGGTGCCCGGAAAACAGCGGCTTTTGCCCGTTTAAAATGACATTAAAGGAAGTGTTGACTGCTGCACCGTAGAAACACGGCGTCCCTTGGATTATAGTAGGCGGATGAAACATGTTTAGTGGTACATCGTTTAGGGAATGAGGGCTGCAGCCAGTATGTCTGAATACGGACCCGTGACAGCCTTTTTTTAGCTAGTAGAATTTCCAGATAACCGAAGAAAGAAAAATGGAAACACTGAGTGATAACAAGCGTCTCTATTTGTTCTTTGGGCTGTTGTTTGGGCTGGCATTGCTCGTTTTTTCCGGCTCGGCGGGTGCTCAAACGGAAGCCCCGGATCCGGTAGCCCCCGCTGTGGTGCAGGCGAGCGGAGACAGCGCTGCCGTTTTTCACGCCAATCTGTTCGAGCTTATCGACTCAATACCGCTTACATCTTCTGTGCTGTCGGTTGTCTGGCTGTCGATAACCGATTTTCAGGGTTGGGCCGGATTCATAAAGCCGTTGGGTTTTGGAATACTGACTATTGCTGCTGGCTGGTTAGGGTTTTTAATTATCCGACCGAGCAAGCTGCGAAAAACGCTCAATGAACGCGCCGCAAAGCAAAACAGCGCTCTAAGTATCTTTTTGTACAGTACCATCTCGTTGCTGCTGGAACTTGCAAGCGTCGGGATATTTTACGTCTTTGGCCATGCAGCTGCTGCCTACCTGTTCGATGAGACGGATCCCAACAATGTTCTGATCCACAACGTACTTTGGGCGATTACCGCGGTATTGCTCTTCAATGCAACGTTGAGGACATTCCTGTCGCCAAAGAATTCCAATCTCCGACTTATGCCAATCGATGACAGGCCGGTGAAAATCGGTTTTGCTATTTTAATCGGTATTTTTGCCGTGCTGCAGTTTGGCATGGCGGCAATAAACTTTGTCGAGCACATGGGCGCTTATCAACCGTTGGTTGGTGGTGCTGTTGCGGCCTTGACTCTCACGGTTAATCTCGCTTTTATTGCTTTTGTCTGGGCATCCAGGCCGCACTTCAATGCAGTGTTCTTCAGCTCCGGTGCACCTGACCCCAATACCCAGCCTGCCTCTTCTGCTTTCTACCGGCTATGGCCCGTCGCACTTAGCGTTTGGCTAATTGTGATTTGGGGGGTCTGGTCGTTTAATCTCTTCATCCACAATCCGGAGCGTGCCGCGGATGTTGCAATCTGCTGGTGGATCACACTCTCGTTTCCGGTGCTGGATCGTTGTGTCCAGTTGCTGCTTAAAAACCTGATTGCTGACAGAGTATTCACGGCCCCGGTCAACCAGCACCGCGGTGAACGGTTCGTTAACGTTATTCAAACCGGTTTTCGTGTGGTGCTTTTATTTTTTGCGGTTTTTACGGTCACCAGAGCATGGGGCTTTCAGGCGGCCAGTAACCTGACCACCAATCAGTGGGTGCAACAAATACTGAATGTAATAGTCGAGCTCGGCGTTGTTGCGGTTGTCGGTTTCGCCATTTGGGAAATTGTGCAGGGTTGGGCCGAGAGTAAAATGCCCGAATCCGAAATTGACCCGGTTGCTGCGCTTGAACTCGATGGCGGTGGAATGGGTGGCACTCGAACTGAAACACTGCTTCCTCTATTGCGCACCGTTTTATCTGCCGTGCTGGCTGTGTTTCTGGTATTGAGTGCCTTGTATGTCCTGGGCGTCAAAATTGGCCCCTTGCTGGCGGGTGCCGGTGTTATCGGTATCGCTGTTGGATTTGGAGCGCAAAAGCTGGTGCAGGACATTATCTCCGGTATCTTTTTTCTCATTGATGACGCGTTTCGTATGGGGGAGTACGTGGAGGTCGGAGGTATGAAGGGCACGATCGAGAAGATATCCATCCGCTCTATGCAACTACGCCATCACCTGGGCGCCGTGCAGACAATTCCCTACAGCGAAATGGCCACGGTCAAAAACCAGAGCAGAGACTGGGTCACAATGAAACTTGAGATCCGTGTTCCCTACAATACTGACGTTGAACAACTTCGAAAAATTGTAAAAAAGACCGGTCTTGCCTTAAAGGAACACCCGGAGCACGGGCATAAATTTCTGCTGCCTTTGAAATCGCAAGGGGTAAACCGGATCGAGGAATCGGCGCTTATTATCAGAGTCAAGTTTACTTGCCGCCCCGGCGATCAGTGGATAATCAGACGGCTCGCTTTTCAGGAGATTCGCGATAACCTCTCCAAAGCCGGTATCCATTTCGCCCATAGAGAAGTTCGCGTCCACGTGCCCGGTGAATCAGCTGACGATGAAGCAGAGCTGATAAATGGTTCGGACAAGGCGAATCCTGCGGCCGTATCTGATCTTGCAGGGGTAACCCCTGCTGACGGGGTAAAAGCGTTGCCATCAGCCGAACCTCCGGTCAAACCAAAAGTGAAGGAACACGCGACTACCAGCGAGGATCGGCTAAAGGAAAAGGTAGCGTCTGCTGCCAGCATTTCGGCAATTGCCGATGAACTTGCGAAAAAATACGACACTGTTGATGACAATGACAATGATTGATTTCCGGAAGCTTGAACGTACTCATGCAGCACTGCCGGAACTGGCGGAGAAGCTTGCCGCACACCCGAGTACGAGACGCGAATTTCTGCGTACTTCGACGCTACTTGGTCTGTCAGCGGGCAGTGCCGGCCTGGTGGCTAATCAACTTGCCGGTGGAAGTCTGATTTCGCCAGCGTATGCACAAAGCACAGAGACCCAAAGACCCCAGGTTCTGAAAGTCGCAATGACGGTGCGCCCGATACAAGACCCGGCAAAGTTTGAATTTACAGAGATGGCTAATGTGTCGCGCCACATTAGCGAAAATCTGACCGTATCCAGCCCCGAGGGAATAACACTTCCTCACCTGGCAGAACGCTGGGAGGCATCCGAAGATCTTAAAACCTGGACCTTTCATTTGCGCAGGAATGTGCAGTGGCACAACGGCGATGCGTTTGATGTGGATGATGTGATATTCAATCTTACACGCTGGCTGGACCCGGGAGTCGGGTCAGCGAATCTTGGCAGTTTCAGCGCGCTGACTGAAACCTATACTTATGGCGGAGTTACCGGTAAGCGCAAACGTTCGGGGGCGATAGAACGCGTCGACCGGTTTACTTTTCGATTGCATCTGGCGCAACCATCGCTTTCTATTCCGGAGAACTTTACTGCCTACTTTGCGCCAATGGTACACCGCGATTTTTCCGGTGACTTTGGTGAAACACCCGTCGGTACCGGCCCCTACAGGCTTGCTGTTTTCGAAGAAGGCGAGCGCGCGATTTTAACCAGAAGCAACCGGCCTTACTGGGGCAAGTTACCCACACTGGATGAAATCCACTACTACGATTTTGGTAGTGAGCCTATTAAGATGCTGGATGCTATGGCGAGCGGTAAAGTTGACATGGCCTACAGTATTGACGTGCGGACGCTTGATCTCGCTAACAAACTGCCCGACACGACGGTCTACGAGATTAAGTCATCCTCGACGGGCGTCGCGAGAATGAACGTTAACCAGACGCCGTTTGACAGCCTTGATGTCAGAAAAGCGTTGCAGGCATGTATTGATCCGAGTGTATATCCAGTGCAGGTATTTAATGGCAGGGGCGGAGTTGGTGAGCATCATCATGTGGGACCGATGCATCCCGAGTACCATGAGCTACCCAGATTGCAACAGGACTATGAACTGGCAAAGGAGTTAATGAAGCGTGCCGGATATCCTTCCGGGCTTAATATCACCATTGACTGTGGTAACACCAACGGATTGTGGCAGCAGCGCATTTGTCAAATTATCAAAGAACAACTGGCACCTGCCGGAATCAATCTGAATGTAAATGTCATTGAGAAAGGAGACTACTGGAAAATCTGGAAGACTACCCCCTTTGGTATAACCACCTGGGGTCATCGCAGCCTCGGCACTATGACTCTTGGACTGGCGTATCGCTCAGGGGTACCCTGGAACGAGACCGGTTACAACAACCCGGCTTTTGATGCGGCACTGGAAAACGCGGAGTCTCTGATTGATATAGAAGAGAGGCGTTTAGCCATGAAAGATGTCCAAAAAATACTGCAGGACGATGCTGTGATTATCCAGCCTGCATGGAGGCCGGCGTTTTTTGTAGCGCGGAATTTTATTAACGGATTGGCACCGAACCCCTCGCGGCTACATCATTTTGAAAACGTCACGATCGCCTGAATAAAGGTGACTCCGTTTTTCCGCAACGAATCGCCCGGTAGTGGTGCTGTATTGGCTATTCCGGAAACAGGAATGCATGGCATGTCGTCTGGCCATTGCAGGGCGATATTCTAAAGTGGCACGGATGCAAGTACACGCCTTTTTCTACCATGAAAATATTGTTTATCCGACTAATACAGCGGCGAAAAAGTAATGATTAACTTGCAGTTTCTATTGCGCGGTGCAGCAGTCGCTGCTTTTCTTTGTTATCACCCGCTAACCATGGCAGAAGACCCGATTCGTGTGGGTAGTATTCATGATACCTCAGGTATCTTCGGACACTACGGCAGATCTATGGACATGGCGATTACACTGGCCATTGAGGAAATCAACGATGATGGCGGGCTAATTGACCGCCCTGTGCGCAAGATCGCCTATGACACGCAGTCCAAAGCACCGTTGTATAGCGAATTTACCGAGCAGCTGATCGCTGACGGGGTAGATGTCGTTCACGGCGCTATACTTTCATCTGACCGTGAGGTTATAAGACAACAGCTTCGCAATGCCGATATTCCATATTTCTACAATACGCAGTACGAAGGCGGAGTGTGCGATCGAAACGCATTCTTTACCGGGGTCACACCGGCGCAGCAAGCGCAAATTCTCATGCCTGAAGTGATAAAGCGGTGGGGGAAAAAAATATTTGTAGTGGCCGCCGATTACAACTATGGCCGGATCACTTCCAACTGGGTAGAGTTTTTCGCTCGAAAAAATGATGCCGAGGTGGTGGCAACTGAATATTTTGCCTTAAACGTGGATAACTTTAATGCCACGATTGCGAGAATTAAGGAAGTAGAGCCGGACTTCGTGGTGTCTATCCTGGTAGGGGGAGCGCATCTTTCTTTTTATCGTCAGTGGGCTAGCAGCGGTCTGAAAGGGGAGATACCAATCGCCTCTACTACCATGGGTGCGGGTAACGAGCAAATAGCGCTGACCAAAGAAGAAGTCGATGGAATGATGATGGTTTACAGTTATTCCAAAGAGCTGGGCACTGCGGATAACCAGGCGTTTTTGAAGAAGTGGAAAAACCGGTTCGGAGATACGGACGGTATTCACGAGTTGGCTGTTGCCACTTACCAGGGAATGCATATCTGGGCGGAAGGTGTTCGAAAAGCGGGAACTTTGGACAGAGAGCAGCTTCTGGAAAGCCTCGAAAGCGGCGTCAGGATTGATGCCCCGACAGGTGCTTTTTCGCTGGACCCTAAAACTCACCACGCGGTTACCTCGGTGCACCTGGTGGAAGTGAAGGATCAGAAAATGCAAGTAATTAGCAGTTATGATGAGCTGCAGCCACTGGACACGCAGATTGTCTGCAATCTCGTGGTGCAACCCGATGTTGATGAGCAGTTCTCGATTTCAGTGGAGCTGTACGATGTGATGTTCCCTTCTATTCGTTGAAGTCTGCACATCATGAGCGCATGTGCGGAAGCTCCCGCCCGTTGTTCCTGAAAACGTGCCAACCAGCGGGGTAGTTGATGATGTCCGTTATAAGCCGGGACGATGCACTTGCTTTTGATTTAAACGCGATTGACAAGGCGTTTATCGACAACCCGTATCCGGTGCTCGGTGGCTTGCGAAAGTACGACCCGGTACATGTAAATCCGGACGGATCTTTGTATCTGACGCGCTATGAAGATGTGCGAGCGGTATACCAGGACCGCACCATGGTTTCTGATAAAACCGAAGCATTTGCTAAAAAGTTCGGTCAGGGTCCTTTGTATACCCACCATACCACCAGCCTGATTTTTAACGACCCTCCGTACCATACGACCGTTCGAAAACTGCTGGCGCACGCATTTACGCCCCGAAAACTTGCGGAGATGGAGCCGCTGATTGGCAATATCGTTGATGATTTGCTGGATGATCTGGAGGGTGCCGGTGACGTAGACTTTGTTAGTGAGTTTGCGATGCGACTTCCAACCGAAGTAATTTCGTTTATGCTCGGTGTGCCTCGTGACCACAGACATAAGCTGCGGCGTTTTTCACTGGCTATATTGGGGGCGCTGGACCCGGTAGTTTCTAAAAGTGCGCTCGATTCCGGTCATCGCGCGGTTAGCGAGTTCAGTGCATTGCTCGGTGATCTAATTAATCACCGACGCGCTCACCCTGAAGGAGCGGGCCAGGGTGAAGTGCTGGAGTCACTGATATTTGGCGAGTTTGAAGGACAGCGCCTGAATCAGGAAGAGCTAATTCAGAACTGTATATTTCTACTCAACGCCGGTCACGAAACTACCACCAGTTTAATGGCTAACGGCACGGGTATGCTGCTGCAGGCGCCAGATCAATATGCGTTGCTGCGTGAAAACCCGGGCCTGGTTGAGCATGCTGTTGAGGAGATCCTGCGCTTTGAAAGTCCGTTGCAAATCGGCAACCGGCTAACGTCGGTTGATACCGAGATTGGTGGAAAAAAAGTACCAGCCGGAACTTATATTCACACGTCGATAGCGTCTGCAAACCGTGATGCCAGCGTATTCGAAAAGCCGGATGAAATTGATTTTACTCGTAAGCCCAATCGACATATCGCCTTTATTACGGGAATTCATGTTTGTCTGGGTGCGACGCTTGCGCGCTATGAAGGAAAAATTGCCTTTAAAAAACTTATTGAAAGATTTCCCGCAATGGCTGCTGCAGGTGAGCCTGAACGCATGCCACTGGCTCGCTTTAGAGGATATAGTCGGCTGCCTGTTCGATTCTAGATATCAGGTAGCGTATAAAATATATGCTTCAGCTGAGTCGGCTAACCAAAGTACTTGAGGCATGTTTTAATACCGGTTGAGCCCAAATTACCGCCAACTTGCAGGTATCTGATGCACTTTGGTAGTCTGCGCTAACCCACGATGTGGCGCTCGACAAAATCCAGTCGGTCCTGACCCCAGTAGATCTGGTCGTCTATACAGTAGCTGGGTGCACCGAATACTCCACGCTCTATAGCAGCAGTCGTTTGCGCTTCGCGTAATGCTGCCCATTCAGGGTTGCTCGTGTGCGCCATGGTTGCCGCACCGTCTATACCGGCCTCGGCCGCAATCTGTAGCAGGGTGGTTTTATCGGAGATGTCGCGGTCTTCGGCCCAAACCGCGCGCATAACCAGACCTGCAAAACGCAACGCTGTGTCGCCGGAGTCTGTCTCCCGCAATACCAGCACCATGTGAGCAGCAAGCGTCTCGTCATTGGGCCAATGCTCAGGGTGGACATTCAGCTCAACACCCAGATAATCTCGCCAGCGGGCCAGCTCCTGCAATCGGTACGTCTGACGTTGTGGTGCGCGCTTGTGCACTGGCAGTCCACCGGTTTGGCCGAAAATGGTGGAGCGAAAAGAGACTTCAAAAGGAGTTACTGTTGATCGCGTTTTCGCAACAATCTCCAACAGGCGGTCGTGTCCGAGATAACTCCACGGAGAAGTCAGGCTAAAGTAATAGTCGACATGTGTATTCATGGGACCAGTGTCGGTCTTACCGCGTGCCTTCGCAAGTCAAATTTACTCTTGTATCAACGTTGTTACCTGCGAGCTGAACGCAAAATCCCGTAGTGATCAGATTCGATACATCTGCATCAAAGAACGGGCAGCTTAGTCTGCAGTGACGAGAATCTGTCTGCAACCGATTGCAAAAAAACTTGCAACAAGTTCTTGCTGCTCGCATAATTTATCGGGTCCGGGAGTGTTTAAGTACATATGTTCTATTATCGGGTACAGCGGTGTCGGTAACTCTTAAAGACGTTGCAGAAAAGGCCGGTGTCTCGCGCTCCGCAGTATCTCGCACGTTTACTAACGGAGCTTCAGTCTCTGATAACATGCGGCAAAAAGTAGAGAGGGCCGCCGCTCAGCTCGGGTATACGCCAAATGCGCTGGCGTCCAGTTTAACTACCGGCCGCACACGGCTCATCGGCCTTGTGTCCAACAATTTTCACAACCCTATATTTCTTGAAGTATTCGATCTTTTTACTCGCGGATTGCAAGATCGTGGTTTGCGACCATTATTGGTCAATTTAAGTGATGAGGTCGACCCTGCAAGCTCGGTAAATATGCTGAGACAGTATTCTGTCGATGGAGTTGTGGTGGCGTCGTCGACACTGCCTCCGGCTTTTTCACAGGCGTTTAAAGACGCGCAAATACCGGTAGTTCACTCATTTGGCCGTCACTCCAGTTCACCACTGGTTCATGTCGTTGGCATAGACAATGTCGAATGCGGACGTATGGCCGCCCGGGAAATGGTAGCTCGTGGCTATACGCAAGTCGGGTTTATGGGGGGGCCCGAGGCTGCCACTTCGACGCAGGATCGCTTTCAGGGTTTTCTGTCAGAACTGGGATTGCATAAGGATATAGGGGTAAGCCACTCGTTTGCGGCGGCTTACTCGTTCGATGCCGGGCGCGACGAAATGCGGCGTTTGTTGAAGAAGAAACCGGCCCAGGCGTACTTTTGCGGTGACGATGTGTTGTCTATCGGTGCTCTTAGCGCGGTGCAGGAAACAGGTCTGTTAGTACCTGAAAATATCGGATTGCTGGGCCTCAACGACATGCAGATGGCTGGTTGGCAGAACATTCGGCTAACGACTATTCGGCAACCCATTCGACAGATAATCAGCTCATCCATAGAGTTGATTGTCGCCATGCTGGATGAGCCTGATCGCTATCCGGAAGCGCGGTTGTTTCCGGCAACTGTGGTTGAGCGCGGTACCCTTAAGCCGAGGTTACAGGCGTTTAAGGAGTAACAGGTCATCTTATTGAACGGGCTGTGCCATCTCGGAGACGACCACAGGTTTGCCGTTGTAGCTTGACTTGAATTCACCCACAACAGTAAAGCCGAATTTACAGTACAGGTTTTTGGCGGGCGTGTTTGATTTTGCGACGCACAGACGTGCGGGTGAGTTAATGTACGAAAGCAGATATTGCAGTATTTTTGTACCGGCGCCGCAACCGCGAGCATCGGGATCGACGTAAAGAGCCCGGATCTCGTTTCCAATGCAGGCACCATAGCCAATAATCCGCGGATCTACCGCGACAAATATTGTTGACGATTTAAACCTTTTCAGCCTGCGTTTATCCTGCTCCAGTGGTAACAATGTAAATGGTGCGTCTTCAAACTTTAACTCATCGAGTTTGCTGCGGGCGTAAATAGTCGCTATGTCCGGAAAATCGGCTTTGTTGTACGAACGAATTATCATCAGACCGGGTGCCTGGTAGCATGTGGTATCGTTAATCGTCGTCCGGTTAACAGTATTTTCAGCATTCAATCTATTTAACTACAATGATCGTATGGTACCCCTGACTATATTCGCGTTTTGCCACGGTCACCGCTTTGCATTTTTAAAGTCAGTTAGACAATTGATCATTTAAACATTGACGGACGAGCGTCCACCCATGCCGCGTTTGTAGCACCGGACTTTGCAACGGCTGCAACAGCTGCCATGGATCGCAGTCCGTCCTGTGCACGAGGAAACAGATTGGCTGCAGGGTCAATATCGCGTCCGTCTTTGCTGGCGTGTATAGCTTCGGATAAATCAGTGTAGATGTTTGCAAACGCCAGGGGCATTCCTTCTGCATGGCCAATCGTGACGCGCGTGGTGCGATCTGCTTCGGGCGATAAATCGTTTTCACCGCGTTCAATGATCTGCAGACGTTCGTTTAAGGGCATAAAATAAAGCTGGTTAGGCTGTTCCTGTGCCCAGCGCAAACCGCCGCATTCACCAAACACCTGTATTGTCAGGCCATGCTGTCTCCCGATGGCGATTGATGAAGTCCACAGCCTGCCAACAGCTCCGCCGTCCATGCGAAAATTAACCATTGCATCATCCTCCAGTTCGCGCGATGCGATACACGAAACAGTATCTGCTGAAAGAGTGGTGACCTCCTGCCCGGTGACAAAGCTCGCCATGTGCATAGCATGGATACCACAGTCTGCGAATTGAGCGGAAACGCCCGCCTGCCGGGGATCATAGCGCCAGCGCACTCTGGGATTTTCAGCATCTGCAGCGTCGGCGTGATGACCGTGAGCGAACTCGGTATTTACCAGACGAATAGCACCAAGATCGCCTCGTGCGATCATTGCTTTCATGTGTCTGACAAGCGAATAACCACTGTAGCCGTAGTTAACCGCGCAGATTTTACCCGTCGAATCTGCCACTCTGACAATGGTTTCGCCTTCTTCGACGGACATGGTCATGGGCTTTTCGCAGAGCACGTGAAATCCCGCTTCCAGAAAGGCTTTGGTGATTTCAAAATGCGTAGAATTAGGTGTGGCGACGGTCACCAGATCAACTCGATCATCGCGGGCACTTTCTCCAGCGAGCATTTCTTTCCAGTCGCCATAGGCGCGGTCTTTAGATAGCCCCAGCTGTTGACCGAATTGACGCCCGGCCTCGGGTCGATGATCCAGAGCACCCGCACTAAATTCGAATAAACCGTCAAGCGCAGAGCTCAGCCGGTGTGCCGGTCCTATCTGGCTGCCTTCACCGCCACCGATAATGCCCCACTTAAGTTTTGCCATATCGTTGTTGTCCTAGGAAAAGCCAATCGATTGAAGATACTCGCGATTGGAGCGCGCGTCGCCAAGCGGATCAGGATCGAGTGTCGGGTCGCAGTCCTGTTCGATGGTGCACCAGCCTTCGTAGCCCGATGCGAGTAGCAAGTCGCGTACTTTGTTGAAATCAACTTCACCGTCTGACAGATTGCAAAAAATACCTTGCCCGCAAGCTTCATAAAAACCGGTGCGGTTGGCTATAACCTCTGCTTTGATTTGCGGGTTAGTGTCTTTAAAGTGCACGTAGGTAATGCGATCCATATGACGAGACATAAAAGCGACCGGATCGAATCCTGCGTAGGTGCAGTGCCCGGTATCGATGCATATTTTAAGCAGGCTGGCATCAACCTCCTCAAGCAGCCTTTCCACCTCCGGTTCAAAATCCATAAAACCGCCGGCGTGCGGATGGATTTCCGCCGTTAGTCCATATTCTTCGCTACCCATTTTAGCCACTGTAATGATGCGATCGCGGTAGGCATTCCACTCGGCGGTATCCATTTGCACTGCCTCTGCGCTGCGCCCGGCGGTCGGCGCACGTTTGGCGGAAATAGAATCGATCAGGACAAAGTGGGTGGCTGCGTGTGCCTTGAGTGCTTCGCACGTTCGCCTGGCACCATCGAGCACATCATCCCACTGCGCCGGATCATGGAAGGCACGGAACACCACTCCGCCAATGAGTTCCAGGTTGTGCTGTGCAAGCGCGTCACCCAGTTCAGAGGGATCCTCTGGCATAAATCCCACCGGGCCAAGTTCGATTCCCGTGTAACCGGCCGCGCTACACTCACTGAGTACGGTTTGCCATGTCGGGTTGCGATCGTCCTGTGCAAACTCCACTCCCCAGGAGCACGGAGCATTGCCAATTTTGATAGCCCCGGCTTGATTGGTCCCGGTTTTATTGGTCATTGAATGTTTGCCTGTAAACGGAGTGAAAGCTGTAAAATGCCGGTGACATGAGGTCGAAGTCCGGATTCAATCTGGATACTGCTGCCTGTGGCTGGTGCCGATTGCGAGGGGATGCATCAAGCGCCAGGTGGTTTGCAACCGGTTGCATTTATTGTATCCTCGGGTTTCAATTAGCGTCAACATTTTAAAGGCGATATCGAAACCGACTGGTCGGGATTATCCTTGACGCTCGCCAGCACATCGAGAACACAGGTATGGGCAATTCGGAGGACACTGTGAAACTGACAATGGCACAGGCTATTGTGCGTTATCTGGCCAGTCAGTTTATTGTAGTTGACGGAATAGAGCAGCGCCTGTTCGGTGGTGGATTCGGAATCTTTGGCCACGGTAACGTTACCTGCCTCGGTGAGGCTCTGTATACCCACCGAAACGAGCTACCTCTTTACCGCGGACAGAATGAACAGAGCATGGGTTTTGCCGCTGCCGCCTATGCCAAGTATCACTTGCGACAACGCATCATGTTTTGCACGGCGTCCGCCGGGCCCGGTACTTCAAACCTGTTAACCTCGGCTGCACTGGCACATGCGAACAGGCTGCCAGTACTGCTGCTTTGTGGTGATACTTTTATTACCCGCCTTCCGGATCCGGTCCTGCAGCAACTGGAAAATTTTAATGATCCGACGTTTGGTGTAAACGATGCGTTTAAACCCGTGACGAGGTATTGGGATCGAATAACCCATCCTGCGCAAATCATACAATCGTTACCAAACGCAGTGGCCACGATGCTTGATCCTGCCGATTGCGGTCCGGCATTTCTCGGTTTACCACAGGATGTACAGGGATGGACGTTCGATTATCCAGAGATATTTTTTGCCAAAAAAGTACACCGCATTCGACGTATGCGCCCTGACACCTCCGAGATAGACGATGCGGCTGCACTGTTAAAAACCGCGAAGCGACCTGTACTGATTGCCGGTGGCGGTATTCAGTATTCACGCGCAGTGGCGGAACTTACATCGCTTGCTGAAGCCTGCAATATTCCAGTGGTTGAGACGATAGCCGGGCGTGCAAACATGCTGGCAACCCATCCGCTTAATATTGGCCCTGTCGGTGTTACCGGTTCGGACTCTGCCAACGAGATCGCGGCCAACGCTGATGTAGTAGTGGCAGTAGGTACAAGGCTTCAGGATTTCACCACCGGGTCGTGGACGGCGTTTTCAAAAGATGCGCGCTTTGTTTCTATCAATGCGGCCAGACATGACGCAGGAAAGCACCTCTCTATGCCGGTGGTAGCCGATGCAAAGCTCGCATTACAGGAACTCTCTGATAGCATGCAGGGTTATAACTGCCCGCAGAAATGGACTGATTTTGCTACAGAGGAGCGAAAGAAATGGGATGCCTGTGTGGCAGTAAACGTCGCGTATGGTAATCGCCCAAACTCCTATGCACAGGCTATCGGGGTGGTTAACGAGTTATGTGATCCGGCTGATCGAGTGGTTGCGGCCGCAGGTGGATTGCCGGCAGAGGTCACGGCCAACTGGCGCACACTGCAGACCGGGACCGTCGATGTAGAGTTCGGCTATTCGTGCATGGGTTATGAAATTTCCGGTGGATGGGGCGCACGAATCGCTCAATCGGAAAGCGCACCGGACAACGACACCATAGTATTTATTGGCGATGGCTCTTATCTGATGTTGAACTCTGATATTTACTCTTCAGTGCTCAGCGATAAAAAGCTCATTATTGTGGTACTGGACAATGGTGGCTTTGCGGTGATTAACAAACTACAAAACAACACCGGCAACGAGAGCTTCAACAATTTGATCGCAGATTGTCCAACGGTGAATACGCCGTTTGCAGTTGACTTCGAAGCACATTCGAAATCTATGGGAGCAATCGCCGAGACAGTCGCAAATCCGGCCGAGCTTGGTGAAGCCTTCAAGCGTGCGAAAGCAGCTACCCGAACCAGTATTATTGTAATGCAGGTAGATTCACATGAAGGCTGGACGACCGGGGGACACACCTGGTGGGAAGTAGGTACACCTCAGGTAAGTGACAATGAGTCAGTGCGGTTAGCTCACAAAGAGTGGGAATCGACACGCGTACGTCAGCGACAGGGAGTTTGATCATCGACAGCGCCCGCTTTGCTGCCAACTCCTTTGTTGTGCTGGGTAGAGCGGGCATGGATTTTTACCCGGAGCCACCTGGAACCAAAACCGAGGAAGCCACTCGCTTTTCCGCAAATCTTGGAGGTTCCTCCGCAAATATCTGTGTGGCAATAGCAAAACATGGAGGACAGGCGGCGCTGGTTACCCGGGTATCGGACGACGCAGTCGGACGTTTTTGCAAGAACCAGCTTGAGCACTACGGGGTTAATCATGAGCAGGTATATTTTGAAGGTGGCGAATATCGCAATTCACTGGCGGTGTCTGAAAGCCGCGTCGACGACCATCAAACGGTAATCTATCGCAACGGCGCCGCCGATTTTCAAATGACCAAAAGCGATGTCGAAAAGATCGATTATTCGCGCTACTGCGCGCTCATAACTACCGGTACCGTGTTTGCTGCAGAGCCGTCTCGCAGTGCAGCTTTTCACGCGTTTGAGTGCGCAACGCAGGCGGGGCTGCCGCTGGTTTTTGATATTGATTACAGGCCTTATAGCTGGGCGTCGGCAGAAGAAGCGTCGCAGACCTATTCACGCGCGGGAAAGATGTGCGACATCATCATTGGCAATGATGTTGAGTTCGGGTTTATGGCCGGTGACTATGAACGAGGTCTGGACAAGGCGCGTGAGCTGGCGCGATCAGCCGATCGCATTGTGATCTATAAGATGGGAGAGGATGGGTCAATCACCATAACTCCTGACGAGGAATTTCGAACCGGAATCTATCCGGTTGAGGCATTAAAGCCTACCGGTGCCGGCGATAGTTTCATGGGGGGATTTATAGCCTCGCTTGCCAATGGCTGTGCGTTGCGCGAAGCAGTTCTGCGAGGCTCTGCCTGTGCGTCACTTGTAGTTTCGAAGGTGGGGTGTGCACCGGCGATGCCGACACCCGCCGAGCTGGACGAGTTTCTGTCTTCGCATCCAGGCCCGACTACTCATTAAGGATTTACTATGCATATTGCGCCCTACGACAACAATAACAAGCCCATTGTGGATGCCGCAGATGATCTGGTCCCGCTCAACTATTTTAATATTGTAAAGTTGAAAAAAGGCCAGTCGTTTGAGTACCAGGTGCCCGGATATGAAACCTGCATAGTACCTGCGACCGGTACCGTGGATATCGAGGTAGAAGGGTTGTCTTTCAATGCACTCGGCAATCGTGGCACGGATGTTTGGGATGGTGAACCTGAAGGTGTCTATATTCCTGTGGGTGCCAAGGTAACTATGTCATGTGTGTCTGCAGAAACCGAGACGTTTGTTGCCGGTGCAAAATTTGACAAGGTACTGGAACCCTTCGATGTACGATCTGATGGTCTGGATCTCGTCCAGTACGGATCAGACGATACCAAAACCCATCGCAAAATAAAGCACATACTGGGTCAGAAACAACACGAAAAAGTAGGGCGCTTGCTGGTGAGCGAATTGTTCACGGTTGGTGCAGGTGGCTGGTCCGGTTTTCCATCCCACAAGCACGACACTAATCGCTTGCCGGATGAAACCCGCCACGATGAAACCTACAACTTTCGTTTTCGCCCCGACTATGGCTCAGGTGTGCAAATGCTGCAGCGGGTAGATAATGAACCGGGTGATGCCTATCATATTGTCAACGGTTCTACAATTTGCCTCGATAAAGGCTATCACCCCTGCGCCGCCTTGCCTGGTTATGAGATGTATTACTTCACTATACTCGGCGGACTGACGCAGCGATCACTGGTGCAGTACTTTCAACCGACCCACGCCGATCAAATAGAGACGATACCAGGTATCAAGGATATGATCGCCAAGTTCAAATAATCACGAATCGTATATCACTCCGGGCATACACGCTTATGGCTCTAGCCACGCTCGCAGAGGTACTGCAGCCTGCTCTAAAAGATGGCTATGCTGTAGCCGGTGTGGTAGCGCTCGGCTGGGAGGACATGCGTGCCTATGTGCAGGCCGCCGAAGAGGAATCGGTGCCGATAATTTTGCAAGCCGGGCCGGGGTGTCGTGAACATACACCTTTGCCGATACTTGCTGCCATGTTCCGACACCTGGCCGAGCAAGCAAACATACCGGTGGTAACACATCTGGATCATGGCTATACGCTTGAGGAGTGTCGCCAGGCGATCGACTGCGGCTTCAGCTCGGTGATGTATGACGGGTCGCGTCTACCGCTGGCTCGCAACATCGATGAAACAGCGCAGATTGTTGAACTTGCACACCGTACCGGTGTGTCCTGTGAAGGCGAAATCGGTTTTGTCGGTTATGCCGATGGTGAGGCATCAAATGGTACTGAGCCCGAAGCAGCTGCAAGCTTTGCCCGCCAAACAAACGTTGATGCGATGGCGATATCAGTCGGCAATGTTCACTTGCAACAGGAGAAGGCCGACGAACTCGATGAACAGCGGATCAGAGCAATAGATGCGTTAACTTCGGTACCTTTGGTTATACACGGAGGCTCGGGTGTGCCTGTGGCACAACGCGGTGTGCTAGCCGCGACAACAAGCATTTGTAAATTCAATATTGGAACCGAGTTGCGCATGGCATTTGGTGATGCATTGCGCCATGCGATAGATCGCGACATCACACGTTTTGATCGGGTTGCTATTCTAAAGGACATCCATCAGCCGATGGTGGATGCGTGTCGACGTACGCTCGGATCGATGCGCGGTTCTCTACAGTAGTTCAATTCAAATCTACAAACACATTTCGATAACTTCAACCGGATGCAAGACACGAGTGTTATTTGCGTACGCGGTATCGGAGAACTGTTCTGCGCAGCTGTAGCCGTTGGTGACAACATAGGTGTTCGCAGCGGCATTGCTAATGGCCGGTTGAAGTCGTCGATTAAAAAGCCATTGACCAATGGCGCGTGTTTTGGTTTTCAGGCCGTAGGTTCCGGCCATGCCGCAGCACCCGTCTTCCGGTTCGAGCAGTGTGTCAAAACAGCGATGCATTATTTCGCGCTCGTGTGATGATTTGTCTGTGGAATTGTGATGGCAATGCAGATGCATTATCCCGTTTGCCAGAGTTCGGTTCAGCTGGATGCCTGATTCGTTAAGTACTTCGGTTAGCGTTTTGCAGCGCTGCGACAGGTTAGACGCACGTTTATCTTCCGGGTACAGTCGAAGCAGCTCTTCTTTGAATACAGACAGGCAGGAAGGCTCCAGGACGATCACGGATGCACCAGCCGGGAGAGTGCTTTGAAAGCCGTCCAGAATTTTTGCAAGTTGTGTTTGCGCACGTTGCAGAAACCCGTACTCGTAGAGTGGCCTGCCACAGCAAAAATGCTGTTTTGCTACAGCAACGCGTTTGCCGCTTTTTTGCAATACGTTAATTGCGCTGGCAAGCAGGTGTGGTCGGTAGGCGCTGTTGGTACTGTCACTCCATAATACACATGGCGGGGCGGCAGACTGGCCGAACCAGTAAAAGTGTTCATCCTGATGATCGGCGTGTTGCCTGGCCCATTGGTTAAAAGGTTGTGGTGCCAGTGATGGTAGTGATTTACCGTTACTCAAGCCAAGGCCACGCTGAAGCAGTGTTCCGCCGATGCCTGACAGCAGTGTGTTAGTGAAGCCCGGCAATCGTGCCATGAATGGAAGCAGCGTGCCGATGTAACCAAGCATATAGTGCTGCAACGGTCTTTTCACTGCGCTGTAGTGTTTTGCCATAAATTCAGCTTTGTACGAGGCAATATCTACCTGGGTGGGGCACTCGCTTTTACACGCTTTACAGGAAAGACAGTGCTCCAGTGATTCTGCGATGTCGGGGTTCGCCCAACCGTCACTTATAACTTCGCCGCGAACCAGCTCGTGCAACAAACGAGCGCGACCGCGCGTTGAATAGCGCTCTTCACCGGTGGCCTGGTAGCTCGGGCACATGGCACCGCTTGCAGCTCTGCATTTACCCATACCGATACAGCGCTCGGTGGTACGACCAAAACCGCCTTTGTCTTCTATGAATTGCAATGTGGTTTCTACAACCGGGAGCTGATAGTCAGGCCCGTAGCGCAGGTTTTCATCCATGCGATACGGTTGCACCAGTTTACGTGGATTCATGCAGGTTTGTGGATCCCACGCGTTTTTAAAGCGCTCGAACGCATTGATCAGATCGGGGCCGAACATAATTGGCAGGAACTCCGCTTTAGCCTGCCCGTCGCCGTGTTCCCCGGAGAGTGAACCACCATATCGCACCACCAGATTGGCAATGTCCACACTGAATTGACGCCACTGCTCCACACCGTTTTCCGAGCGAGTATCAAAAGTGATGCGAGCATGAATGCAACCGTCGCCGAAATGTCCGTAGAGGCTCGTGGTGTAGCCATAGCGATCTACCAGCTGGCTGAATTCTCGCAGATAGTCACCGAGTTGCATTGGATCAACAGCTGTATCTTCCCAGCCGACTATCGGGTCAGGATCATCCGGATGTAGTGCCATTGATGTCGCCGATGCACCTTGCTCGCGAATGCTCCAGATATCCTTCACGGTCTTTTCATCGTTGACCGATAGCACCGAGCGCACCATTGATGATCGCTGCATAGCGTCGGTAAATCGTGAGTGTTGAATCTTGAGATCGTCAAACGTGTTTGAGGCGAGTTCGACCAGTAACCACGCCCTGCCTTCCGGTAGCAATGCCACCTCTGCCTGTTTAAGGTTGCGGTCGTTTAAGCCGCCAATAATGGTCCAGTCGAGCCCCTCCATCGCAATTGGTGCGAATGGCATAATCTCCGGTACGCTGTCGCCAGCGGTAAAGATGTCGTCGAAACCCAGCACAACCAGTTGTTTGTATTTCGGGTTTTCAATCAGGTTTAGCCGCGCCTGTAGAATAGAGACACAGGTTCCTTCCGAACCAACCAGCGCGCGTGCCACGTTGAAACCATTCTCTGGCAACAGTTGATCCAGGTTGTAGCCGGACACCCGCCGTTTGATAGTCGGGTAGCGCTGCCTTATGAGATCGGCGTATTGATCCCGAATTGATTTGAGCTCATGGTAGATCTCTGCCTGGCGATCTCCTTTTGCAATAATCTGCGCCAGCTCGGCTTCCGACGTCGGGCCTGTCCAAAAGCGAGCGCCATCATGTGTCAGCACTTCAAGTTCAAGTACATTTTCCACGGTTTTTCCGGCAAGCATTGAGTGCGGGCCGCAGGAGTTATTACCGATCATGCCGCCAAGCGTGCAACGGCTGTGGGTGGCGGGGTCCGGTCCCCAGGTCAAACCGTGCTGCTCTGCCTGCTGCTTCAATGAATCACAGACAATACCGGGCTGAACCAGTGCGCTGCGCGAATCGACATCAATGGATATCACCTGGCTGAGATGCTGGCTGCAATCGAGCACCACTACTTCGTTGACCGCCTGGCCATTTTGCGAAGTGCCACCCCCGCGCATTAAAATCGCTACCCCATGCGTCCGGCAGATTGCCATGGCTTTTTCTATGTCATCGGTTGTTTCGGGATAGATGACGCCAAGCGGGATTTGTCGATAGTTGGAAGCATCACTGCTGTACATAGCCACAGCAGCAGCCGAGAAATTGCACTCGCCCGAGACCGCTGCATTGAGCGCATTGTACAGTTCCCGACACTTCGGGTGATGGATTGTAGTTGTTGATCTGCTGCGATTTTGTTCTATCAAAGTTTACTCTTGAAGCTCACTTTTGCATTGACGATGAATGATTGCGGTCAGGCGTCCTTAAGCGGCTTTTTGACGCTAAGTGTGCTCTGCAATGACATTGATCAGTTTAGCGCGCAGGAATAAAAGTAAACAAGTGAGCACAGCCCACAAGACAGCAATAGATTCCCCGCATCAGGTTTAACGCACGATCTACTCAACAGGCTGATTGAACTCTATGACGCCGATTGCCGAAGAGCCGCCATGAATTGTTGCTTGTAAGAAATTCCCGGAAAGAGCAATTGCCGACTGGTGATTCGTTGTATCAGGGCATCCATCGACTGTTTGATCCTGAATTTCGACCGGACATGTGAATGCTGCCTTGTCTGCATGCAACATGGATCGAGCAACTTGAAGCTCGTGCAGGATACGGCCTGGCACAGCAATCTTGTGTACACAATTAACACCGGTCGCGGCGCCATTCCTGGTAATAATAATTCTAAAGGCTACAATCGCCAGCAGGTTGGCTATCGCCCAAAAGGCCGGATCTGCTGACGTTCCGGGTAGAGGAGACTGTATTTTTTGGCCTTAAAAAAGACAAAGCACAGCTTTTCCTGCGCTAGACTTGGACGGTAGAATCCGGAGGCACAAACCAAAGGAGATTTGATGAAACTGTTTTTTAATTCGGCATCGCCTTACGCTCGCAAAGTGATGGTAGTTGCCATTGAAAGTGGTGTTGACCAACACCTCAAGTGCGTTGAACTCGCGTTGACACCGGTGTCGCCCAGTGCGGAATTAAACAGCGATAACCCGCTCGGCAAAGTACCGACGCTGGTGCTGGAAGATGGAAGCACGCTGTTTGACTCAAGGGTGATCTGTGAATATCTGAATTCGCTGGGTCCTGGCAATTTATTTCCTGAACCCGGCGAACAGCGCTGGCATGCGTTGCGCCGACAAGCGATTGCCGATGGTATCTGTGATGCTGCCTTGCTGGCGCGTTATGAGGGTTTCGTCCGCCCTGAAGAAAAGCGCTGGAACGAATGGAGTGATGGTCAATTGGGAAAAATGCGTCGCGCATTGTCATTACTTGAAAGCGAGGCTGGCGGATTTGCTGATACTTGTGATATCGGCACGCTGTCAATCGCCGTTGCGCTGGACTATCTTGATTTCAGGTTCAATGAAGAGGCGTGGCGAAGTAAATGCCCGGCGCTCGATGAGTGGCACAAGCGCATCTCGGAACGCGAGTCGCTGCTGGGTAGCAAGCCACAAGAACCGGGTGGGTAATCATCATTCTCAATCGTTGTGACCATGTGGCGATTTTCAATTCGCCTGTCAAACACGTGGCAATCAAACTTGATCACATACGAGTCTGTGATCAGGGCGAGGTGGTGAGCGCTGATGTAGCGGGACCGGATCGAATAACGGCGGTACCTGGCCGCGAATTTCAGGCTGTCGTTTTTGTTTGATATGACCAATTTGCTCAATGATGCGGATCGCCGACGTTTGCTGCTGGATTCAAAGCGAACCTTGACAATCGCACTGCCGCTGATTGGTGCGCAGTTGCTTCAGGTAGGTAATGGCCTTGTCGATGCACTGGTGTCAGGGCGCCTTGGCAGCACCGAACTGGCTGCGGGTGGCATCGGTGCAGGTATCTGGTTTTTTAGTTCCCTGTCTTGTATCGGTTTGATGGCAGGTTTGTCGCCCACACTGTCGAAACTGATCGGGCAGCGCAGGCAGAATAAAGTCGGCAGTGTCTTCAGGCAGGGATTGTGGCTTGGTGTCATCACCGGGTTGTTAGCGACGGCTGGTTGTCTGGTGCTGATGGTCACACTGCCTCACTGGGGTTTGCAGCAAGAACTCATACCGTTAATCCGGCAGTACCTGTTTCCCGCTTGCTGGAGTCTGCCCGCATTTGCTGTAGTTATGGCATGTCGTAATGTATGCGAGGCAGTAAACTTTACCCGACCCGTATTGATGGTTCAGCTGTTGGGGCTATGCGTCAATATTGTCGCAGATCTGGTGCTTGGGCTCGGGTGGTTTGGTGCTCCACGGCTGGGTATGGTCGGCATCGGCATAGCAACATCGCTGGTGATGTATTCAACCGCTATCGCGCTACTGCTGTATTTACGCGGAAACCGGTTTGTGCGCTTTAATTTACTGGCGGGCTTTGAGTGGCCGCATTGGCCTGAAATCAAGCCGATGCTGATGTTATCACTGCCGATCTATCTCGCACTGGTGTTTGAAGCCGGTTTGTTCTTTGCCACTGCTATACAAATGGGGATGATTGGAACCATGGAGGCTGCCGCACACTATATAGCCACCGGGGTAACAGCCGCCTGTTACATGCTGCCACTTGGATTGTCTTTTGCGTTAACAGCACGTATCGGCCGGGTATATGGTCGTGGAAGCCTGCCGGCTGTGCGGTTGAGAGTGATTAGTGGTCTGGCGATCACTTTGGTGATGGCTGCCTGCACAGCGACGCTCCTGGTGTTGTTTCGGTACCCTCTCACCGTTTTATATACTGACGAGCCACAGGTTATAGCAATTGCGACGCAACTGTTATTGCTTGCTGCAGTGTTCCAGCTATCTGACGGAGTGCAGGTCGCATTGCTTGGTGTATTGAGAGGTTTTCAGGATACGCGGGTACCCATGATGATAAACGCGTTTTCCTACTGGGCAATCGCGTTTGCGGTGGGGTATTACAGTGCGCACCATCTTGGGTATGGCGCGAAAGGGCTTTGGTCAGGCTTGATACTGGGTTTGTCTGTTGCAGCGGTGCTGCTATCGTTTCGCCTTTACAAGCGCCTGGGAAGTTTTGAAAAAACCGGAACTATGGGAGGTATTGCTCTGAACACAACAGGGTGATAGTGACTTTGATCCGTATAGTGGTCCCGTGTCGGATACCAATAACAATAACTGGTGTCAGATCTCTTGATTGGTTTTGCCGGCCCGAATGAGCCGGCGTGAAACACAAAATTCCAGAACTGCGGTTCGCGAGCAGAGGTTCTGCCTGGTAGACCTTTAGCCGAACTGATTCATGGTGTTGTCTTCACCGGAAGCCTTCAGCGCCTGGTTTCCACTGAAGTATTCTTTGTGATCGTCACCAATGTTTGATCCTGCCATGTCCTGATGCTTCACACAGGCCAGTCCGTCACGGATTTCCTTGCGCTGCACATCAAGTACATAGGCAAGCATTCCCTGATCACCAAAATAGTCCTTTGCGAGGCTGTCTGTCGAAAGGGCGGCGGTGTGATAGGTCGGAAGTGTAATCAGATGGTGGAAGACACCGGCTTTGGCCGATGCATCCGCCTGAAATGCCCGGATCTTCTCATCCGCCACTTTAGACAGATCGCTGTTGTCATATTCAACACTCATGAGGCTGTCGCGGTTATACGCAGATAGATCTTTGCCTTCTGCCTTCCATGCATCGAAAACCTGCTGGCGAAAGTTAAGTGTCCAGTTGAAAGACGGGCTGTTGTTGTAGACAAGCTTTGCATTCGGAACGATCGCTTTTACCCGATCAACCATTGCCGCGATCTGACCAACGTGGGGTTTCTCTGTTTCGATCCAGAGTAGATCGGCGCCATTTTGAAGTGCGGTAACGCAATCCAGAACCACCCGGTCTTCACCGGTATCCGGCTTAAACTGGATTAACCCGTTAGCCAGTCGGGATGTTTTAATTAGCTTGCCCTGGCGCTTTATAACAATATCGCCAGAGTTTAGTTCTGTGGCATCGTTTATCTCTTCGCCTTCAATGAATGCGTTGTACTGGTCGGCAAGGTCTCCGGTCGACTTCGAAACGGGTATCTTCTGAGTGAGGCCGGCGCCCAGAGAATCGGTGCGGGCCACAATGACACCGTCGTCTACACCCATCTCCAGGAAGGCGTAACGCAATGCGTTTATTTTTGCCAGAAAATCTTCGTGAGGTACGGTGACCTTGCCGTCCTGGTGGCCACACTGCTTGGCATCGGACACCTGGTTCTCGATTTGCAGACAGCAAGCGCCTGCCGCAATCAGTTTCTTCGCCAGCAGGTAGGTAGCTTCTTCGTTGCCAAAGCCCGCGTCGATGTCAGCAATAATGGGTACGACGTGAGTTTCAAAGTTATCAATTTTATCCGTTGTCGATTTTATCGCCAGCTCGTCACCTTTCGCTCTTGCGTTATCCAGATCGGTAAATAAATGCTGAAGTTCGCGGGCGTCCGCCTGCTTTAGAAAAGTATAGAGTTCTTCGATTAGTGCCGGTACCGAGGTTTTTTCGTGCATGGACTGGTCAGGTAGCGGCCCAAACTCGGAGCGCAGAGCCGCAATCATCCAGCCAGACAGGTACAGGTAGCGACCACGTGTGCTTTCAAAGTGCTTTTTCACCGAGATCATTTTTTGCTGTGCGATGAATCCGTGCCATACACCGAGTGACTGCGTGTACTGGCCTGAATCTGCATCGTAGGCATCCATATCAGCGCGCATGATTCCGGCGGTGTATTTGGCAATGTCCAAACCGGTGCTGAATCTATTTTGCAAGCGCATGCGAGCGACATACTCTGCGTCAATCGCAGCCCAGTGATCGCCATGCCTGGCGATAACATCAGCGCTTTGAGAGATATGGTTGGAATAGCTGTTCATATTGTGTCCCGGTTATAGTTGGTGTGTGTTCTGGAATCGTCACTGGCTGACTTATGACAACGCCTGTGTCTTACCGGCTGCTTTGTCAAAGGGGCGGCAGACTCGCGCTGCTGCGGATAGTTTCCGTCAGGTTGCGAGTCCGCACAGATGGTCAGCGAATGTAGTGTGCGTTCGTTATCGTTATTAGACGCCGGAGAATTGGTTGGGCAGGGTGTCGGCAGGCTGCACTTTATCTTTCGAAGTAATGTTGCTGACAGCTACGCCGGTCACAACGATTAGTCTCGATTCGCCTGTGTCCGGTATCTCGGTCAATCGGTTCAAAGCATCGCTAATACCAGAGTGTGGCAGGAGTGCGAAAAGCGGGGTTCCCTGTTTACTCTTGCCCGTTGCTATTACTGCAGCCATGCAGGCATCGACGTATTGCTGAGGTACTCGATGGCCGTCGCGATCAACAACCATGGACAATTCGGGGCCTGTCGATTGCAAATTGACGGACGGACGATTGCAGCTTTGCAGAAAGATATCGTCGCCGTTTCTGGCAGTGCATGGCACCGGATGGTTAAGGCCGGGCGTATTGTTATGTGTATTGCCCGAGACTGATTCTGCCTGCAGGTCGCCGTGTACCAGGCCCATCATGTGTCGATAAATTTCGCACTTCACGGCAATAGTTTCTGCCGAGCAGTCGAGCAGCGTAGTGGTGGCGGCTTCAATGCGGATGTCATCAATGTGGGCCAGATCCTGTGCGCCGGTCACGCCGTGGCGATTGAATACGAGCTCGACATGCTGATTTTGATGACTGAGAAAAATGGCTTCGGGTTCGCATTTAGCGCCAGACTTGGCTACGAACTGCGCCGGGTTCTTTAGTCCGGTGGTGCTGCCATCGGCCAGAATCACCATCATGTTTTGATAATAAACCAGATAGCTGACTGCGTCTTTATGCGAGCCATCGGTCAGTGGAAAGGTTGCATCCAGGAATTCCCGGGCGTAGTTAACCACTCGCTTGCGTCGTGCTTCATTGCACTTTCCGGCCTGGTGAAGCTGCCCTGTCGCTTTTAATCCGGCGCTTTGTGGAATGGTGTCTTCGTTATAGAGTGCGGAATACAGGCTGCCCCAGCGAGTATTCAGGGCACGTATTACCCGGCGAGTATCCAGTAAGGAGATGCCCGGATCCGTTTCAGTTGCCGGTTTTTCAACGACCTGTACATCTCGAAGCGCGTCGAGTGAGTTTGTGAATCCGTTCCAGAAATCATCGTCTGACATTGCCGTGGACGGCAGCAACGTGCCGGTGATGAAATCGTGAAACTGGCTGTCAAATGTATAGTGGTTCTGGTTTCGCATTTTGTTGTGTTTCACAACGCACCCCCTGGATTACGCAAACCGGCTGGTTTGCAGTGGTCAATCAACGGTGGGAATTATAGGTAGAAGAATATATAATTTCACAATAGAAATTACACAGTGTGAATTTTACAAAATGACTGCAAAAAAAAATATACTGCGTAATGCGCACTTTCTCGGAACCAAAATCCGAAATCTTCGCAAGCGCAACAAACTGACCATGGAAGATCTCTCGGCCCGTTGCGTAAAAATAAATGCGGAGGCGGCGCCTTCAGTCTCATACTTGTCAATGATTGAGCGGGGCAAGCGTACGCCAGGCAAAGTGATGCTTGAGGTGATCGCATCGGTTTTCCAAAAGGACGCAGAGTGGTTTCTGGACGATGTGCCGGAGCAGCAAGCCATCGTGCCGGATCGGGGAAATCATGGCGGGATCAGTGGCATGGCGCTGGAGCCGGGATTTTTGTTTTCAAACGAGATTCTGCAAATTGCCATTCCGGAAATGCTATCGCAGACCGGCACGTCTGGCCGTCAGTTTGCGCATTTGCTGATCCGCGCCCATCAGGAGCGCAATCAGAATCATTTCCCTGATCTTGAGCGTGCTGCGGAAGATGTTGGAAAAAAGGAAATGCCTGTATCCCTTGATACGTTGATCGCTTTCACCAAAAATCTTGGCTTGAAAATAAAATGGTTCGATCGATTGCCTAAAGCGCAGGTGGCACGCCTTGGGGTAAACAGCGCCACACTGGTGAGATCCTTTTTTGAAGCACCAAACGTCATCCATCTCAACAAGGTGTTAAAGACCCAGCCGGTGAGGCACAAATATGATCTGGCAGTGTATATAGCGCACAAAACTCTGCACGACGGCGATGGTCTTAAAAGCGCGATGCTTACCGGTCGTCAGCAATCGGAAGGCAACCGGGTGGTGTCTGATCACATGAGCCAGTCAAGTGCAGTTGATGCGCAGGATATCATGTACGCCTGGCGTGATTTCGAGTGCAGTTTTTTTGCCGCTGCTCTGTTGTGCCCGAAGGTTCGGTTTCGCCGTTTGCTTGAGCAGCATGCCTATGAAGTTAATGCCGGCAAGTATGTCGATGTTTCAACCTCTATTGTAATGAGGCGAATGACGGCAGTTTCACCGTACCCTCACTGGCACTACTTCGACGCCTATCCACCGGGAAAGCTCAACGCGGTTTATCGAGGCAACGGCATTCCGTTGCCATGGGGTAATATGCGTATGGTTCAGGACCCCTGTCAGCACTGGGCGGTGTTTCGTAAAATCGACTCTGATATGAGTTACTCTTCCGCACAGATATCACTACTCGATGTGGGTAGCGAGTCGAGAATTTATTGCTGTGAGTCGGTAAAGGTTGATGATCTGGCGGGCAACAAACAGGTGTTGTGTGCCGGTATAGATATGAATCCTGCGATAGCGGCGCAAGGCAAAGATCCGTTGTCGATAGCAGCAGATCTGAAAAAGGCCTGTGGCGGCAAAGGCGGGTCGGCCGTCATTCCCAAATCGATCAAAAAAGAACTGGGAAGTGTTGCAAAAATCCTCAATATTGCCTGGCTTGAACGGGGAATTGACAACGAGGCGAGAGTGATTTGTCCTCGCAGTGGCGCATGCCCGCGAAATCCGAAGTGTTATCACTAATCCTCTTGCGAATTCGACGACGACCAAACGATTAATTTCACACAACATGCCCCGACACTGTTCCATTTTTTGCTAGAGTCGCGGCTGCTTGTCTCCATCGTTATTAAATACCGAATCAAATGAAAAATTATATTGAAGAACTGGTCTGGCGCGGCATGATTCACGATGTGATGCCGGGCGCAGAGGAACATCTACAGGAACAGATGCGTAGTGCCTATGTCGGGTTTGATCCCACCGCCGACTCTTTGCACATTGGAAATCTTGTACCGATTATGTTGCTGGCGCATTTTCAACGCTGTGGTCACAAACCGGTCGCTCTGGTCGGGGGAGCTACGGGAATGATCGGTGATCCGTCGGGCAAATCAACTGAGCGCAACCTGCTTGATGAAAAAACCTTGCGTCACAACCAGGAGGCAATAAAAAAGCAGCTCGGGCAGTTTCTCGACTTTGATCATTCGCTTGATAACTCTGCAGAGCTGGTCAACAACTATGACTGGATGAAAGACTTTTCGTTTCTGGATTTCATTCGCGATGTAGGCAAGCACATCACTGTGAACTATATGATGGCCAAAGACTCGGTGAAAAACCGGATCAGGCCGGACGATGTATCAGACTCGGGTTCTGAAGGTATGAGCTTTACCGAGTTTACCTATCAGCTGGTGCAGGGCTATGACTTTCTCCATCTGTATCGAGATATCACTTGTACGCTGCAAATGGGCGGTAGCGATCAGTGGGGTAACATCACCACAGGAACAGAGCTTGTGCGGCGTATTGCTTCGGGCAAAGCATACGCCATCACGTGCCCGCTAATTACCAAAGCTGATGGTTCCAAATTTGGTAAGAGTGAAGGCGGCAACGTGTGGCTGGATTCGCAGCGAACCTCGCCCTATAAGTTCTATCAGTACTGGTTAAATTCGAGCGACGAAGACAGCGAGAATTACATTCGTATATTTACGTTTCTTGACAAAAGCGAAGTGACCGGTTTGATTGCCTCTCACAAAGAACAGCCGCATTTGCGGATATTGCAAAAGCGTCTTGCCGAGGAAATCACCACGATGGTACATTCAACAGATGCTCTGGAGAAGGCGCAACAGGCAAGTGCGATACTGTTTGGCAAAGCTACTGCCGACGATCTCAAGCGGCTTGATGAAACCACCTTTCTAGAGGTGTTTGAGGGAGTACCTCAAGCGGAAGTTGATACTCAGGCATTGACAGACGGGCTGGATATCATAAGTGCGCTAGCTGCCAGTACCGGATTTCTAAAATCAAACGGTGAGGCCAGGCGCGCACTGAAGGAAAATTCAATATCCGTTAACAAGCAAAAGGTTGATGAAAACTATCAAGTGAGCGCTGCAGATTTAATTAATGATAAATTTGTATTGCTTCAACGCGGAAAGAAAAATTACTACATCATGAAAGTGGTACTTTGAGGCGCATGAAAGCCACACGCCACAAAGAACAGTATTGCAGTTGACAACATTCAGGCAAAAGTAACCCCGTTACTCGCCATTGGCAGTTTCGTTATGCGTTTGCCGGTAGCTGCATAGATAGCATTGGCAAGCGCCGGGCCTGCCGGCGGTAATCCAGGTTCACCTACGCCACTAGGTGCCTGCTCTGAAGGCACAATATGTACCTCAACCACCGGCATATCGGTGATGCGTAAAGGCATGTACTGTGGAAAATTCTGTTGCTCGACAACCCCCGCGGTCATGGTAATTTCGTTACGCATGACGGCTCCGAGTCCGTAGCCAACACTCCCCTCCATCTGCGCCCGTATAACATCAGGATTGACGGCAACACCACAGTCTACCGCGCAGGTTACTTTGTCTATGGAAATGGCGCCGCTTGCGTTCACCGATACATCTACCACGTGTGCGACGTAGGAATTGAATGATTTGTGAACGGCGATGCCACGGCCTTTGCCTTTCATTACCTTGCCATCCCAGCCCGCTTTTTCAGCAGCCAGTTTTAACACAGCAGCAAAACGGGCCTGGTTGTCATCGCTCTCATCGAGGTGCGCCAGTCGAAACTCGACAGGGTCGGTGCCGGCAGCTTCGGCTGCCATATCCATGAGAACTTCCATGGTATAGCCCGACTGGCTGTGTCCTACAGAGCGCCACCACAACACCGGCATGGGTGACTCATAGTCTGTGAGTCCCAGTGACATAGGCAGTTGATAAGGAGTATCTACGATACCCTCAACGGAGAAGTGATCAACACCGTTGTGTACTGCGATGCTCTCCAGTGGCCCGCCTTTGAAAATCGATTGAGCAACGGAACGGTGCCCCCAGGCTGCTACTTTGCCGTCGTCGCCTATTGCTATACTTGCACGCTGGGCAAACATCGGTCGATAGTAACCGCCGGCGAGGTCGTCCTCACGCGTCCACACAAGCTTCACGGCTTTCTCACCACCCAGTGCCAGAAACGCAAAAATCGCTTCAACATGATAATCCGAGTTACCGTTGGCGCGCCGGCCAAAAGAACCACCTGCGTAATAGGTCACTATCTCAACCTTCTCGGGAGGAAGCTCCGCAATCGCAGCCAGTGTCGGGTGGGTAATCATCGGAAACTGACAACCGTCGTGCAATCGTAAACCGCCACCTTCAACAGGTTCGATCACACAGTTCAGTGGTTCCATAGGTGCGTGCGCCAGCAGTGGAAAGTGAAACTCGGCACTCACTGATTTTTCAGCGGCCGCGGCCGCTTCTTCAGTTGCAGCCAGATCGCCTTTTCCGGTGACATCGTAGGTAGGCTCTGCATTCAGTTTGTCAGCGTATTCGGCGATCATTTCGGCGGTGCCACGCGCGTCCGCTTTGCTGTCATCCCATTGTGCAGTAATTGCCTTGCGCGCTTTGATCGCAGCCCATGTAGAATTAGCGTAGACAGCTACACCGGCCTTGTTTGGCAATGCGCGTGCATCGACGAATCCGTTTACGGTTGCTGCTTCTCCAACATCAAAACTCTTTAGGGTGCCGCCAAATTTAGGTGAGCGCAAAATGGTGGCGTACACCATATTTGGCACTTTCACATCCATGGCGAAGGTAGCGGTACCCGTTGTTTTCGCAAAGCTGTCTTTGCGAGGTAGCTTGTTGTTGCCGATCAGAGTGAAATCAGCGGGGTTTTTAAGCGGCGGTTCGTCAACCGGAGAAAGAGCGGCTGCCTGCTTGACGAAGTCGGCTATAGTGCCTTTGTTCTCACCTGAGCTGAGTACACCTTCTTTCATGGAAATATCAGCGGCTTCAACACCCCATTCACCGGCAGCAGCGCGCACCAGCATCTCACGTGCCGCCGCCCCGGCTTGACGGTACTGCGTATACGAATTGCCAATAGCAGTAGAGCCCCCTGTGCCTTGTCCACCAAAGGCGAGGTTTTTGTAATTATCGTGTGACGGGGCGAACGCTACTTTTACCTGGCTCCAGTCAAGATCCATCTCCTCGGCTACCAGAGTGGTGAGACCGGTAGTTGTTCCCTGACCCATTTCAAAGTGTTTGGCTAGCACGGTCACTATGCCTTCGTCGTCGACTTTGACGAACGGATTGAATTCAGCTCCTTCAGCGCTGCCAATGCCGTCGCTACTTGCGGCCAGTGCGCCAGTGGCGTTGAAGCCGACCACCATGGACACACCAAGTGCTGCCGAGCTTTTCAAAAATTCGCGTCTGTTAATAGAAGTAGTCATGACTAGGCCTCCAGTAATTCTGAAGCGCGATGGATTGCCGCGCGTATGCGGTGGTAAGTGGCGCAACGACATGCGTTGCCGGCCATGTACGCGTCTATTTCGTTGTCGTCGGGTTTCGCGTTGCTGGAAAGCAGGCCAATGGCGGACATGATTTGACCGGACTGGCAATAGCCACACTGGACGACATCGAGTTCTTGCCACGCCGCTTGCACGGCCCTTGATTGTGGCGTATCGACCGACTCGATAGTAGTTACCTCGCTTTCACCTACCGCGCTTACCGGGGTAACACAGGACCGCTGCGGCTGACCGTCTATATGCACAGTGCAGGAACCGCAAGCGGCGACCCCGCAGCCAAATTTGGTGCCCGTCATGTTGAGTTCGTCGCGTATTACCCAAAGCAACGGGGTATCGGCATCTGCGTGAATTTCACGCGTTTCGCCATTAATCTTTAACTGAATGGACATAGTGATCTCCTGGTGGCTGTTCCTGAGTAGTTGTATCGAACAACGATTCGAGTTGATAGCCGCGAGTGCGACAAGAAGTCTGGTGCCTACTCTGGAGTAAACGTTTTTGAGGTGGCTACTTTGCGCGCAGTCAATTTTGGTATCGTTAGTCTATGAAAATGATTTGTCAACAAAGTGTTGAGTGCGATTTTCCCTCCAGATTAATCGCAGATAGCTTTCGCGCAGGCCCTTTTGCAGTGTAAGAACGTTGGTGTGAATTGGCAACGGGCAATCCGGGCGTTTTTTAAAGTTTAAGTGACAAAAGCAGCTCAAACTGCGCATCAACAAATTGCAACCGGCTTACAGGCGAAAGCGGGTATCCGGCCGATCTATCATGGCCGTAATTGCTGCTGTTGCTATTACCGTGACCGTGTTGTTGTCACTATCGGGTACATTCAAACCACCGTAGACCGGCTTAACCGTCACTGTGCCGTAGGGCAGTTGCCTGGCAATTGCCTGTTTGTCTATCTGTGCAGGTTGCTGGACGGCGATTGTAACGTCAATGGTCATCGAGTTTGGATCTATGTCCAGCGATTTGAACAGCGTTAGCGAGCTGTGATGCATGGCATCCTGCACGGCTCTGATCGCGGCTTTGGTGTAGTCTTCACCATACAGGTCATTGCCTGTGCCCATTTCAACGATTATTCTTTTTAATGGCATCCCGGTTCCTTAATCGATATCGAGATAGACAATGGCAGCGGCGTTGGCAACTACGATGTCACCTGTGGTTTGCTCACCCGACTCATGGGGTAAATTCAATCCACCTTCACTTACCTCGACTGTTGCCACGCCATAGGGCAATATCGAAGCAACCTGCGCTTTATCGACTTGCTCCGGTTTGCTGACACCAATTGATACAGTAACGTGCATATCTTCAGGCGCGTAACCGAGTGCCCGGTATACCGTCAACGAGTTATGCCATAACGCATCTCTCAGTGCCCGGCAGGCGGCCTTGGTGTAATCCTGCCCGCGCAGATCTGTTCCCATGCCGAATTCAACGGCAACACGTTTCATGGTCATATAAATTATCCAGCCCGCTATCGATAGACTTCAACAATTTGATTGTGCAAGTCCGCGTAAGTGGATCGTGCCACAACGAATGTATTTTTACGATCATTTAGAGACAGATAGTGATTCAGAGGGCAGAGGACAGATAACAGAAAACATAGAATTCACGTACCTTGAAACGGCTGTCTATCTTACCGCAGACGAACATCGTTTTTTAGGTATTTACACAGAGTCAGATGCTCCTTCTGACAGAGGCGTAATTGTTCTTCACGGAACCGGGTTTCATCCGAATTGGGAGCAAGTTGTGCAGCCGGTCAGAGTGGGTTTGACGGATCATGGCTGGAATACGCTATCGATACAATTGCCGCTACTGCAGCGTGACGCAGCCTATGAAGATTATGTGCCGCTATACCCGGAAGTGCCGGCGCGAATGGAAGCGGCGCACGCGTTTCTGGCGAACAAGGGCGTGAATACGGTCGTCGTGATCGCTCACAGTCAGGGAGCGACCATGGCGAGCTACTATCTGGCGCGTCACCCGCACGATATCGAGGCACTGGTGGCTATTGGTATGAGTGCGCAGCATGTACAACAGACCATAAACAGCGCGGAATCACTGAAATTGATCGAGGTGCCGGTACTCGATATCTATGGCAGTAAGGATTTTCCCGCCGTACTGGCAACCGCGGAGTTGCGGCGCGCAGGTGCTGCGCACAACAAGAAGTACAGACAACAGGTAATCGACAATGCCTATCATTTCTTTGATGATCATAATCAGGAACTGATCGAAGCGCTGCTGGAATGGCTGGGTGAGTACTTTTAGTAGCACCGGTTGCATATGTCAGGAGAACCACGGGTACTCCTGGTTATAACGGGTGAAATTCAGATTTTCGCAACGGGTATTGCAGGTATAGAACGAAGCAGGCCAGCGCAGGGCCTGCTTCATCCTTCGGTGCTATATAGAAAAATATTGTAAAAGCAAGAGCAGGTTGAGTCCGTGCAGAATTCCGCTCACTCGTTGTATTTGTAATAGATTAATAGTGACGTGTAATCTCGTAGTGGTCAAGATCCAGAGTGCCTTGCCCCCACCAGATCTCCGAACCGAATATAACATTGGCCACACACCAGTCATTGTTAATCGCCTTGATACCATAAGTGCTCGCGTTGGTTCTTGCATCTTCCAGAAATTCATCCCAGCTGAGTGTGCCGTTTCGAACTTCATTCTGTGCAACATAGGCGATGTAGTTATTATCTTTCACATAAACATCGTAGAGACTACCGCCTGCAGCAGTGTAAACGGCTACTGGCGGGCTCCCGGTTGGCAGCCTTTCCGCACCATGTTCAAGCCAAACCATCACTTCAAGTTCGATGTTAGATGAAGCGCCTCTTTGTATATCGCAGGAGCTATGCAGGAAAGTTTCGATTGCGATGTTGCGGTCGCCTCCGGTTACTGTCGGCGGGTTATTGTTTTCGTCTCCTAAATCACCGATGCGATTGTTTGTCTGGGTGGCCCGATAGCTATAAGAGATATCCATAGAAGGCATATCGCCGTAGGGCACTGGTAGCCCGGTGGTTTCACAGGCCGCGGATTGCTCAGACTCCGATTTTACCCCGTAGATTACTTCGGGGAATGTTTTCACTTCCCACTCCTGAAAGCCTGGCTGCAGCGCGTCTTCGTTACCCCAGTCATAATCCCATGATGGTGCAACGGTGCCACCGTTGTTGTTGGTGAGCGAGATACATTGCGTCCAGTCCCAGGCAGATGTATGTGCGTTCCAGGCGTTATTCAGCAGCAGGAAATCCCCGAATCGAAGTCCGGGACCATTGAACTGGTTTTCAGGGGTTACGCACTGAGGTCCGTTATTGGGGAAAAACGCATTGCCGGTAGAGCGCACTGGTCCGGTGTTACTGACCACGGTTGTGCCACTTGCTGGTGCCAGGCATCCACCACTCACAGGAGACGATGGACTAACGGGCTCTTCTGCTTGCGCAGGTCCGGCGTTGCCAGGTACGCAGGTTTCGAATCCGTTCCAGCCGTAGCCGTCACCATCGGGATCGACACAGGCAGCAGATGCTGATTGCGGTTGATTTGCCAGAGGTTGATCTGCCTGTGGCAAGTTGTTGCCAGAGCCGACCTGGCAGGACTGGCTGCCATCCCACCCCCAACCGTCGCCGTCAGTGTCGATACAGGCGTTTGAATTATCGGTTACCGGCACGGCATTGAGAGCAACGATCTGGCAGGTGCGATTGTTTTCCCAGCCCCAGCCGTCGCCATCCGGATCGGAACTGGCAGAGATACAGATCGGGGTTGTAGTGTTGGTGGCAGATGTGAAGGGGTTATCGTTTTGTGCGACCAGTTGCGTTTCCTCTGACTCAAGAGGAGGGCAACTGGTGCCGGTGTTGTTGTTCCAGCCCCAGCCGTCAAAGTCTGCGGCGTTTGAGTAGTCGCAATTTGCAGTCGCAGTATGGGCTGGTGTTGCCGGGGCTTCGTTTGCGACTGCAACCCAGGTATCCGCAGAATCAAGTGGCGGACAGCTCGTGCTAGTGGCTGCATTCCAGCCCCATCCGCTGAATTGATCCGCGTCCGAGTAGTCGCAGGCATCAACAGCTTGCTCCTCGACAATGAGATTTTCTGCGGTCGCCGGACTCGCAAAGTGACATAAACCACAGTTGTCTTCCTGCGCCATTGCTGTTGTTGTAGCACCAATAACGCTGGCGGTGAGCAACCATCGCAACAGTCTTGTGGAGAGCTTGCCAATCGACATGTGAATTAACCTCATGATTTACAGTGAAATAAAAAATCAGTGTGCTGCGATAACTTCCCGCTTGCGGGCTTCGATGCAGTCGTAATTTACTTTAGTGTCATGACATATGCAAGAATTATGTCATGACATTAAATGTAAAATGAGGTGAATTTCCGCAGGCCCGACATAAAGAATCTACGGAAGTGTCTTTATGCCAGATGTGTAGTGTGACACTGTAGGCGGTGCGAGTGGATTCTGGAATGTCGAGTCCGGCAGTGTTGATATTGCCGCATCGTGGTCAGACTCCCCGTTAGGTGGTCAGCCACTGGACCTCGGTGGTGAATCTCCAGGAGTTATACAACAGACGTTGGTAACAACGCCCGGTAAAACCTATCAAGTCACTTTTGCACTGAGCGGAAACTTCTTTGATGGTACAACGAAGGAACTGCGGGTAAGCGCCGGTGCTGACACGAGGGACTTTTCTATCGACAAGGTCGATGGGTGGAACAGGAACAATTTGCTGTGGGAAGACCGCAGTATGACATTTGTAGCCTCGGAAAATACCACGCTGCTGCAGTTTGAATCATTGTCTTCGGGAGGCACTGCAGGGGCTGTTGTAGGCGATGTGCAGGTAGTTGAGGTACCGGACGCCATAGCTGCGATTCTTGCCACAGATGATGCACTTGTATACGACGCTTCGACCGCAAAATTCTACTTACCTGTGCATGTC
Source organism: uncultured Granulosicoccaceae bacterium (assembly GCA_964409275.1). Classification (GTDB taxonomy): domain Bacteria; phylum Pseudomonadota; class Gammaproteobacteria; order Granulosicoccales; family Granulosicoccaceae. The sequence goes on along the minus strand of CAYPCS010000011.1, from coordinate 24,273 downwards.
GGGGAAAGCTGGTCGGGTGCTCATGCAGGAGCGCGAGCCACTACGCTGAATGGTGTGGCAGGGCAGTTGGTGACGATTGGTTCTGCGTATGAAAACAGTCTGGTGCAGACAATACCGGAATCCTGTATTGCGCATGTGTGGATTGGCGCCTCGGACCAGACTACGGAGGGTGACTGGCATTGGCAAAGCGGGGATGGAGATGGCGCGTTATTCTGGTCAGGCCGTAGCTCTGGTACGGCGCCAAACGGTGCTTACACCAATTGGAAAACCGGTGAGCCAAATGACTACTTTCTGGGTGAAGATCATATCGCCTTTAGCCGTTTTGATGGTCTCTGGAATGATCAGGCTGCTTACGTCCCTCTGTACTATATTGTTGAATGGGATGCAGATATCGTCTTGTCAAACGATCGATTTACTCTGCTATCCAACCCTGCCGGCGCGTTTGCAATCGACAGCAATACTGGTGAATTGAGAATTGTAGACAGTGCCTTGCTCGACTTCGAAGCCGGCTCTTCCTATGAGTTGACCGTTCGTGTCACGGATGCCGCTGGCCGCTCCTATGAGGAGGTCGTGTTAGTTGCGCTCGGCGAGGAACCCGCCCCGGTGCTTGCGAATATTGAATCAGACGCACTTGTTTTCACGGAAAATTCTGTGGCAACGGTTATCAGCAATACAATTGCAGTGAGGGCTGAAAGCGTAGACCCGGTGTTATCCGCCACGATTGAGATAGCTGGTGGATATATTGAAGGCGAAGATTTGTTGAGCTTCTCCGACTATGGCCCGTTTGTCAGTAGCTGGGACAACAGCAATGGTCGTCTGACAATCACCGGTACGGATAGCGTAGCCTCCTGGCAGACTGCGCTTCGCAATGTGTCGTACGTAAACAGTAGTGATAATCCCGTCGATGACAGTCGTACCATAAGCATAGTGGTTGAACGCTTAAGTGACACCTCAAATGTAGTTACCCGTGATCTGACAGTGGTTGCGGTCAATGACGCGCCAACAACGGCCGATGCAACGCTTGTGGTTACTGAAGACATTCCGCATACAATGCGGGTCACGCATTTTGAATTCCTCGATGTTGTCGAAGGCCATCAGTTTAATGCGATTAGAATTGTCAGCGTGCCGGTGCATGGTGAATTGCTGCTTGACGGAGCCGTTGTCACCGATAATGAGCTTGTTTCAGTCGATGATATTGCCGCGGGCAAGCTCGTGTTTACACCCGCTGCCAATACCAGCGGACCAGCACATGATAACCTGGTCTTTCGCGTGCAGCTTCACCTACACAATTGCGGATGCCGGTGGAGATGTATCTGATATTGCCGCGGTCACGATAGCCATCAATCGAGTCAATGATGCTCCGGTGCTGATGGAGTTTACCGGGCCGCCGGTTGTGACCAGTGAAGACATGGAGATCGAATTAACCGGAACTGTGCTGGATGCTCAAATCAGTTACGCTGATGCGGAGGATCCGACACTGCAGACGTTTAAAATAGATGCTGTGTTGTCAGGAACACTTTCTATTGGCGGTGATGCAGCCAGTGCCACACCCTACACCGTCGGCAGCAACGAACTGATTCAATCTAGCCCCGGGTCTGAGCTAAACGCCTGGTAGCGATGGTTGTGGAGGGCGTAGAAACTGGTGTCCTCCATATAGGCAGCGATGTTGCCAGCGCCATTCTATATGAACCCGGTGTTACGGACACTATCGATAGCCTGAATCATGCTTACTGGACACCCTCGTCCAACGACCACGGTAGCGCGATTGCCGCCTTGACATTGAGAGCACAGGACAACAGCGGTGCTCTTTCTGTCACATCGGAAACTGTATCAATACAGGTAAATGCGGTAAACGATGCACCCGTGTCCCTGAATAACCAGGTTCTGGTATCCGCACATTCTGTCTATACGCTGGAGCCTGAGGATTTCCGGTTCCACGATGCGCTTGAGAATGACGGGCTGTTATCTATACAAATAACCGGTTTGCCTCAGAGCGGCCAACTTATCTACGATGAATCGCCGCTGGTCGAGGGACAGGAAATTAGCGCAAGCGCGATTGCTGCAGGTCGATTGTATTATTCTCCTGCACAGGGTATCGATAGTACCACCGCCCGTATAGCCTTTGTCGTGCGAGACACCGGTGGCAGTGCTAACGGTGGTAGTGATCTCTCGACAGAGCCAGCCGAGCTAACTTTGCTGGTTTCTGGCACGGAAGAGCCGGTGACTTCCAGTTTGGAGCCCGACGTGGCATTGACCGCGGTAGAAAACTCTCCGGCTAGTACCGTTATAGGTCGGCTCGACGCAGCCCAACAGGCGCGGGTGTTGAGTCGAGTCGACAATGGTGGATTTTTAGCGGCTGACACACCGTTTGATGACATCAACCGGTACGCTGTTGACGGCAGTTCGTCGGGAGATGATCTCGGTGGGTGGCATGTGGTTGATGGCGATGTCGATCTGCGTGGTGGGTTGTGGGCCAGTGGTCCTTCAGGTGGTCATGCGCTTGATCTAAATAATGGAATCGAGCTTGCCGCAGGAGACCGGTTTTCACAGGCAGATATCAATCAACAGCAACTGGTCTATGCGGTAGAGACCGCGGGCACAGACAGTTTCGGTTTCCGCCTTGTTGATGGTGGAGAAGACAATGTGCCTGAAGTCGATGCTACCTTTCACATCGAAAGCTATGCACCACTGACGCTTGAAGTTTCAACTCCGTGGAACATACTCGAAGGTGAAACGTTGCCGCTTACGCGGGCACATCTGGATGTAAGCGGTGGCAATACACAAGCTGACCAGCTTCGGGTAGATGTTCTAGTTCCGCCGGCGTCTGCAGTGTTTACCCGCAACGGATCCGCAGTGACCCAGTTTACACTCCAGGAAATCGATGAAACTGCCATCAGTGTTCGCCATGATGGCCTCGATGCAAGCAATGATTTGGCGCTTGTGGAGCTGTATCGGTTCGACACTGAAGTACCGGAAAGTATTGCAACAGGAACCATAATGTTCGACGTGGCGGATGTTGCTGACGCACCTGCCGGCAGTGATAGCTTCCTTGCTACCAATCACAAAGACGCACTGGTTATATCATCGGGGCAATTTGGATTCGACGATGCCAATGACGGCGATCAGCTTGCAGCGGTTCTAATAACAGATACGCCCGTATCCGGCACTTTGATGCTGCAGGGCAATCCGCTGACGGCCGGAGCGATAGTCGAACATTCAGAAATAGAAAGGCAGCAATTGCGTTACCAGCCGGATTCTTTAACTGTCGGGAGTGTCACTGACACCATTCGTTTCCGACTTATTGATACTGGTGATGTCGGTAACGGTGGCAGCAATGAGTCAGAGGAAATCAATACGATATCGATATTGGTCACCAACAACCATGCTCCGTTGGCAGTGCCTGACAGTATCACGGTTGATGAAGCGGGCAGCGTGTCGGTCCTGTTGTCTGATGCCACATCGATTACAGCAAACGACTATGACCCTGATACCCCGATATCGCAGCTGGTTGTTCAGTTGGTGCAAGCGCCTCTGCATGGCAGTTTACTGTTGAATCCGGACGGAACTTTCGTGTACCGGCACGACGGCAGCGAAACACTGTACGACAGCTTCAGTTATCGTGTGGCAGATAGTGAAATTACTGAAGATGACAATAGAAGTATTGCGCGGGTGGAAATAACCATTAGCGCTGTTAACGATACACCGGTTGCCGGCCAGTTGAACGACTATACCGTCCGTGCCGGGGAGCTGTTTGAATTCAGCTTGCCCGGGAATTTGTTCACAGACAGCGATCCCGATGACAAACTCACTCTTAATGCGACGATGGCAAGCGGTGAGCCTCTCCCTGACTGGCTTTACTTTGACCATGATGCTGGCGTATTTAGCGGTGAAACAGAAAGTCAGAACGTCGATAGTCTGAAAATCATCGTATCTGCCACCGATACCTACGGTGCGAGTGTGCAACGTACGTTTGCACTATATATAGAGCCGTCTTTCGCTGCAGCAAGCCAGCCCGTTGCAACCGATGTAACGATTGTGCCGGCGTCGGTCAACCCGTCGGTGGTTGTGGACGCGGCCGTCCCCGAGACGGCATTGTCGGGCAGACCGGCTGGCGAGGCGTTGTTATCAAGTGAAGAAACGGTTCCACTGCGGCAACGCCCACCGCAATCGCAACCTTTGGAACCGTTCATTGACACCGTGGTTGCGCCAACACTGTTCGTGTTTGAAGACAGGGTGATTAATCACAATTCCTTGCGGACCGTAAACCATGCCCCCGTCGATACACCGGGGCCAACTGTAAACGAGGCGTTCGGTCTGCAGGAAGCCCGGCTTTCAGCGGCAGACTACAGCCTGGATAAATCAAAGAAAATGCTGGATTTACTCGATAAAAACCGTAGCGCTTTTGAGGAACTGAAAGGGCAGGAACAACTGGTGGTCAGTAGTGCGGTAGCGTTAACCAGTGGCCTGTCCATAGGCTATATCGTGATGCTTGTTCGCGGCGGATTACTGGTCGGCAGCATTGTTTCTTCTTTGCCGGCCTGGACATTAATTGATCCGGTACCCGTGCTGCAAAATTTCGACGAGGGGAATGACGACCAGGATGAATCCCTTGAATCACTGGTAGAAGACAGGCAGGTATCCGGTGAAGCAAGCGAAGAGCAAAAACTGAAGGTCAGGGAGCATCGGTTCTGAAGCGACAGCGTCGCGATCCCGGCGACAGCGAGAGATTGCGTCTAGACCGTTAGCACCCCATAGACGCAGTAGCCCATGCAACACATTGCACAAAAAATTGCGAGCACGGCCGCCACCTCCGCGATAATGCCAAGCGCACTTGCAAAATTTATGCGGCGGTCATCTGACCTCCATTGTAGCCAGGGTATTACCACTGCCGTTCTCGCACGACCATTAGTGCCCAACTACCTGGCTCCGCGAAGCGCACGGTGATTGTTCGAATACCCGCTATCGTCAACCGGTTCGCAACGAATGTTGCGCTGGTCGCTGGATTTCACTCCAGTTCTTCGAACATCATCAGTACTGTACTGTGCCATTTTCGCCTCAAATGTTACTTTTTGTTGCATTGCAGAATCGTGTCATCTTACACAACGGAGGTGCGTGCAAGTGAACCACACGGTTCCGGAATGTGCATCACCCGATTGGGTGGTAAAGGTACATAACAACCCGGAGGAGAAACACTATTCGAGCAATGAATATTGAATCTCTTTAACCCGCTCAAGCTCCGTCTCATTTAAGGCGCCCTGGTTAACTGCATCTGTAGCGAGCTGCAGTTGCGACAGGGTTGCAATTCCTATTTCGGTCGTGGGCAGTGCAGTGGTGGAGATGGCGTAGCGAAGAGCTAGCTCTGGTAGTGAGCCGGCCAGACCCTCGTCAATCAGGGGTGAGAATTTCAGTGCACGCTGCACGTCTGTTGCGTAGTCGGTATTTGATCCTATCGGGCTGACTTCTGCCATGCCACGGGGGTGGCGGTACAAATTACCTGACAGCGCACCGCCGGCTAATACGCGCACTCCGATGGCGCCTGCACCGTTATCGCGGCAAACGTGCAATAGCCGTTGATAGTCCTGCGCGGGATAACCAGCGGGTATTTGCTCATTCGCGGATGGTACCAGCAGATTGTAAAATACCTGGGCACTGTCAAACTGACCTGAGTTGACCAGCTGCAATAGCTGATCGGTATCGCCTTTGGCTGTAAAACCCAGATATCTGGTCTTCCCGGCATTGCGCAGTTTCTCAAAGGCCGGGATGACTTCCTCAAGAACCCGGGTTGCACTCAGATTGCCGTAGCGGTCTGGCTCACCAATAGTGTTGTGCAGTTGCAGCAAATCGACATGGTCAAGTCCGAGGCGTTCGAGGCTTTCGTTAAGTGATTGTTCTACGGTGTCGGCCACGCTTGCGAGTGCATCCCGGGGCAAACCAACCTTGGTGCTGACAATGATCCCGTCAGTGTTTCCACCCAGAGCGCGGCCAAGATTGATTTCAGATGCACCATTTCCATAGCTTGGTGCAGTATCAAAAAAGTTGATGCCGTTGTCCCGGGCCCATGCCACAGCGCGATCCTGTTCGGCGGCGTCTCCGCGTGTCATCAGACCGCCTACAGCGCCGCAACCGAAGGTTAACCGGGATACCTTAAGGCTGGTTCGCCCGAATTGATGTGTTTGCATGCATGTTTCACCGTGTAAAACAGGTATCATACATGGCTGGGGTCAAACTGCTATTCAGCTGAGTGGACCAATCATCAATCTCTACTATTTACACGGCAGCGCAGGAGGCTGCAAAAATGACAATTCAGATTTATGAACTCTGTGGTGCAAATACTCAACAGCTTTTTAGTCCACACTGCTGGAAAGTACGTATGGCTCTTGCACATAAGGGTCTCGACTACGAAACACTACCGACACCGTTTACGAAAGTGGCCACCGTAGAAGGCGGTGATTCACGTCGTATACCGGTAGTTCGCGACGGCGACACCGTAGTTGAAGAAAGCTATGCGATTGCTCAGTACCTGGATAAGACCTACCCGAATGCACCGAGCCTCTTTAAGGGAGAGGGAGCAGAAGCGCTGACTCAACTCACGATTAACTGGTCGAACACAACCGTGCACCCTGAAGTGGCCAAGCTGTGTTTGCTGGACATCTACAAGGCGCTGGCGCCGGTCGATCAGGAATTTTTTCGAGCCAGCCGCGAAAAAATGTTCGGTTGTACCCTTGAAGAATTCAGTGAGCGTCATCCAAAGAACGGAGAGGCGCTGGGTAAAGCCTTGTTGCCGCTTGAGCTCACATTGAAACAGCAGAAGTTTGTGGGTGGTGACTCACCACTGTTTGCAGATTATGTGGTGTTCGGTGCACTGCAGTGGTTGCGCACTACCTCAAGCGAGGATTATCTCCAGACGGATAGCGCAGTTGCTGCATGGTTTGATTCACTGCTCGATATGTATGATGGAATGGGTCGCAAGGGCAAAGTTGCTGCCTGACAGGGTAATGGATTGCGGTAGTGCGTTGCATTAGCTGGCAGATATACCAGACCGGTTAAGTGCACGCCGGTCCAGGCGGGCAAGCAGTTTGTGCATGCCCGGCCAGTTTTTTTGCAATCGATTTTTGAACAAATAGTTTGTGCAAGTTTATGCTGACAAACGCTCATGTTTGTGAGTAGTAGCCATCTTCACCAAAAGTTCAAATGCCTGCAGCGTGGCACTGACGTTGGCCTTGTTTTGTCCGGCAATGTCAAACGCGGTTCCATGTGCGGGTGTTGCAACCGGTATCGGCAGCCCTCCGGCTATTGTCACACCGCGTTCAAACCCGAGCAGCTTGATGGCGATCTGCCCCTGGTCGTGATACATAGTGACAACGGCGTCAACTTCACCTCGCTTTGCTTTCAGAAAAACAGTATCCGAAGGCCAGGGCCCGCTCACGTTCATCTGACGTTCGCGACACTGCTCAACCGCTGGCGCTATGATATCCAGTTCTTCGCGACCGAATTTTCCGTTGTCTCCGGCGTGCGGGTTTAGCGCAGCTACTGCTATAGACGGTCGCTCACGACCGGCGCGCTTCAAGGTTCGCTCTGCCAGTTCGACAGCGCGAACTATTCCGCTTTCGGTAATACTTGCGGCCACATCCTTGAGACCAATGTGGCTGGTAACCCGGGTAGTCATCATTTCATCCAGCACATTTATCTCGCTATGGTAGCCATCGTACTTTAGATAGCGAGCCATATAGCGATGTTCATCCTCTGCATTCAAACCTGCAGAAGTCATTGCCGCCTTGTTGAATGGAGCGAAGAGGATACCGTCTACAAGCGCACTTTGTGCAAGGTCCATGGCTTTGTCCAGGCACCGCAACGATGCCGTACCGCCTGCCACGGTGACTTTGGCTACTTCAACCTGTGATGCGTCGATAGTATCTATTGACAGGTGAGAGAGACCGGTTTGTGATTCTATACCGTCAGCGTTGACCGGGTTTAGCGGAATTTCAAGCTGCGCTTGCTCGCTACCTCGTTGCCACAGGTGGGTGTCGCCAACGAGCAGGATATTGGCGGAGGCACGAACGTTGTCCTCGTGCAGCAATTTTGCGATCAGCTCGGGGCCTATGCCTGAGGGATCGCCTGCGACGATTGCAATTCGGGGTACTTGTTGCTTGCTGTCAGTCATCTGTAGTTTCCCGCGATCGTTCTTTGTCGCACAAGGTTCTCTCGCTTTTGATGCAACTCACGGGGATGTTTCTCCTGAACTGCTGACGCGCGAACGAGTCAACAGCTTCCAGAGCGCCGGGCCGAACAATGCCAGCGCAGTTAGCACTAAAAACAGAAGTGAAAGTGGTCGGGTGGCAATTAGCCACCATTTTTCGTCAAGCATGACCATTGACTGGCCGAGTCGTTGTTCGAGCATCACACCGAGTATCAAGCCAATTGCCAGTGGCACCACTGAAAAACCGTACAGACGCATAAAGTAGCCGACAATACCGGATACCAGTGCAATCCATACATCAAACATGGATTGATCCAGTGCATAGGCACCGACGATCGAAAAAATAAAGACGCACGGCCAAAGTACTGCAACGGGTATCAAGGTTACACGCGCAAATACTCGTGCACCATAAAGCCCGATGAATAAAAACAATACATTGACAAACAGCATGGACCAGAAAATCGCGAAAGCAAAATTAGCCTGATCGGTGAACATAGTTGGACCCGGCCTTAAGCCATGTACCAAAAGCCCTGCGAGTATAACCGCGGCCGTTGGTGAACCCGGTATACCCAGTGCGAGGGTAGGGACCATTGCACCACCGGTTGCCGCGTTATTGGCAGCCTCTGAACCGGCAATTCCCTCAACTGCCCCGTGGCCAAACTCCTCGGGGGTTTTAGACCATCGCTTTGCTTCGTTGTAGCCAATCATCGAGGCAACTGTCGCACCTTCAGCCGGCAGTATGCCGATAAAAGCGCCAATACCTGTCGAGCGCAGAATGGTTTTCCATACGCGCGCATAGTCCTGGCGGCTAGGCAGTCTGATTGCCTTCATTGTGATTTGCTCACGCTTATAGTTTAGCCTGGATGCCTGGGTGAGCAACTCTGATATACCGAAAACACCGATCATCACCGGCACGAACCCGATGCCTTCATACAACTGCGGGGTATCGAACGTAAATCGTTTGACCGAAGTCAGGAGATCGGTGCCCACAGTGGATATTAAAATACCAAAAGCACCTGCGATAAGGTTCTTGACTGGTGATCCGCCACCGACGCTGACAAGCATCGACAATCCAAACAAAGTGAGGGCAAAGTACTCCGGCGGTGCAAACTGGTAGGCGGCCCTGGCAAGCGCAGGAGCGGCGATCATCAGAATGATTACACTGAGCACTCCGCCTGTCGTCGACGACACGACCGCTATACCAAGTGCCCGGCCGGCTTCTCCTTTTAGTGCCATTGGATAGCCATCGAGGCAGGTGGTAGCACTGGCAGATGTGCCAGGCGTATTGATAAGTATGGCAGTGATTGCACCTGCAAAGGTGGCCGAGCAATAGATTGCGGTGAGTATTGCTATCGCTGCCACCGGCTCCATAGTCAGTGTGAAGGGCAGTAGCAATGCCGCTCCAGTGGTCGCGTTTAAACCTGGCAGGGCGCCGATACAGACACCACCCAGTGTCGCACACACAAGATAAACGACAAGGGTCGGATCTGCGAGCGCATAAAGCCCGGCTACGAAGGCGTCCATCGACTAGCCGTACCAGAGGGAAGTCAGCAGTCCGCGCGGGAAACGGATGTGAAAAACAAGATCGAATAAAAAAAACACGCTGACTGGCAAAATCAATCCGGTGATTGCCAATAGATGAAGTCGACGTTCACCCCAGAGCAGTGCCAGCCCGGCGGCAAAAATTCCAAGCGCCAGAAATAAATCTATTTGAACCAGGGCTGCGAAAGCGACCATGAATACCATGGTGAGCCAGGTGGTTTTATTAAGTGGCTCTGTTCGATGTACAGGATCGCGCCAAACCATAAGCAGCGTTAACGCGATAATTAGCAGACAAATGAGCCGCGGAAAATCGGCAGGCTGTATACCGCGCTTCAGAATAGGCGGCATCTTCGCAAACGAGGTGGTCAGATAGATTGCTGCCAGACAAAACACAACAATAAATACCGGGACCAGCCATCGAGCTATACTGCTGGAGGGGGCAGGTGAATTCATCGATCTGTGCACCTTCCCCGGCGCGGCGCTCAACGCCGGGGCAGCTTGTGACTGTAGCAGTTTATTGTGTGAGCCAGGCGCTGTTGAATAGAACTACTGAATAAAGCCGAGTTCTTTTAAAGCAGCTTCCATATCCGTCACCATCGTGGTGAGCTGGTTGCCCCATTCTTCCGAGCCAGCCACCGAGCTTGAGTCCAGCCCTACCGAACCGAGAAAGCCCTGATAGACCGAGTGGTTCATTGATTTCATCAAAGCTTCCTCGATTTTCGCTGCAACATCGTCGGGTGTGTCTTTATGCACAACAAACCCGCGCACGGTAGAAAAACTCACCGGTATGCCCAAATCTTTTGCAGTAACAACATCCGGCAATGCAGACATGCGATTATCAGCTAGCACAACAATCGGGCAGACGTCCCCTGAATCTATCTGGCTTCCCGCTTCCGCAAGATTTAACACTGCAGCGTCAACCGCTCCTGCGACCAGTTGCGTGGCCAGTTCACCGCCTCCGTCAAACGGTAGAATCTTTGGTGTTTTTAAGCCACCTTTAGTCGTGAACATAAATGCTGATACATCATCTATATTTCCAAGGTGAGTCGTGCCGTAGGTAATTGGAGCTTCTTTTTGACTGGCAACGAACTCATCGGCGTTCGCATAAGCACCGCATTTAACCATCAGAATCTGTGGATCGTCAGTGCCGCGAGCGATCGGACGTACGTCCTCAAGCTTCATTTTCGTTTCACCTTTGGCAAGCGTCGCTGCGTGACCGATAGTGAAAGTCAGAATGGAGTGGCCATCTGCCTCAACAGTGAGGTAGTGATCCATTGCCACAGCACCTCCGCCCCCTTTCTTATTGACTACAATCATGTCAGCACCGAGCTCTCGCCGCGCGCGTAACATCATCATTCGAGTAGTAACGTCTGTTCCACCGCCATTGCCGGCGTGGGTCACCACCTCGATGGTTTTTGACGGATACTCTTCCGCCAGAGCATTTCCTGCAACCAGTGCGGTCGCCAGTACCGAACTTGTCAAGGCCGTTCTAAATAGTCCCATGAGATCCTCCCTCCCGAAATTGTAGTCTTCATTATTGATATTCTGGAATACCAATATCTTCGGATGGTACCTCTAGACAGAAATGACTGTCAACGCGTAATGGATTTGTTACGACCTCTTTCCGGTATATGTTGAGGGAACCTGTTACTCGATGCGGGAAACCTGTTGATCAGGCGGGTTCCGTTTTTCGATAGTGAATACCTTACTGCCATGTTCGTTGCCTGCCAACTGATTAAACCCGTCAACGATTTTTTTACCTGTAACAGGATGGAATATTGCAACCAGCACCAACACACCGACGAGTAAACCGACGACGCTTAGCTTCCGCTCATTGCTGAGAGCAGTGGTATCGGGCAAAACTTTTTTACTGATTTTTGAAGTGACAGACCTGCCAGCGACACGTGCTCCGGCGTTTGATCTGGCGGGTCTTTTTTCCACAGTCTGCCGGGTTACCGAGGCTGGATACTCTCTCAGAGGACACTGCATTGAGTGCACGCCACGCGGGCTTTCACAAATATAGCAAACCTGTTTCCCGGGTGATGGCTTGTTTGCTTTTATGGCAGATGCCGGCGTGTCAGGTCCTGTTTTCGTCGCGCTCGTTTTTACACCAAAAAGGCTTCGTTTGCGTTTTACGGTGGCGGCAGTTGTGATTGACCTTTTTGATATACTGTTTAAACCGGTGGCAACCACGGTAACGCGTATCTCGTCTTTCATGCGCTGATCGAATACGGTACCAATAACCACATTCGCGTCGGCGGCAGTGATATTAGCGATGATGTCCCCCACTATCTGAAAGTCACCCATCGACAAATCAGCGCTTGCAGTCACATTCGCCAATATACCGCGCGCATCCCTGAGGTCGATGTCATCCAGCAACGGACTTTCTATAGCTGCAATTGCAGCGTCGCGTGCACGATGTTCACCTATTCCTCTGCCAGTGCTCATCATCGCCTGGCCCGTTTCCGTCATCACAGATTTAACATCTGCAAAATCTACGTTGATCAAGCCGGTGGTGGTGATGAGTTCCGCGATACTCTGTACTGCGTTGGTGAGAATATCATTTGAAGCGGCAAAGGCATCAATCAGTGAGATATCAGGGCCGAGACAGGTCAGCAGGTTTTCATTGGGCACAACGATTAGCGAGTCTACCTCTCGGCGCAGTTTCTCAATGCCTGCATCGGCAATACCCCGTCGCTTTTCGCCTTCGAAGGCAAACGGTCTGGTGACAACTGCTACGGTAAGTACGCCGAGCTCACGGGCGATTCTTGCGACTACGGGGACCGCACCGGTTCCGGTGCCACCTCCCATGCCGGCGGTCAGAAACAACAGATCGGTATTGCCAATCGCGGACGTGATTCTCTCAATGTCTTCTTCAGCTGCAAGACGGCCGGTATCCGGATTTGCACCGGCACCCAGCCCTCTGGTCAGGTTACTGCCCAGCTGGATGACGTTTTCCGGGTGATATCTTGCGAGCGCTTGTGCGTCTGTATTGACCCATGTGTAGTCAAGGCCGTGTATATCTGCAGCGACCATATGCTCGATCGCATTGCAGCCACCGCCACCCACCCCCATCAGTTTTAAAACAGCGGAGTGATGCAGATTTGTTTCGAGGTTTCGCACATCCTGGTGCATCATATAAGACTCTGTCCAGAGAATAACTTCTTCCAGCGATTAGCGAAAACTCACAAAACGGAAGACATACGCATATCTTCGGCAACCAGGCGAGGAATATTGAGAGAATTCCCGAACAAGGTAGTTTAAGCCGATCTTATTACTAACAGAGACGTCACGCACCGACCGTGCCAGTGGCCTGGAAGGGCAAGTGGCGGCGTGCGTCACTTTGGTGGTTTAGCGATTTTATTTGTTAAACCCGGTGGTTATCGTAGCAATTGCGGACAGGCTTACTCTCAATGACCGCCATCTGGTGGTTCGGGGTCAGCTCAAGGAGTACCGGATACACCTTGGCTCGGGAAATATTATGATGGCGCCGAATGATCGCTATCTATGCATTGTACCGGGTAGTAAAGCCGCCATGATCATGTTGCCTTTTGAAGGCGATCAGACTCTGAGCCTTATTTTGTCTAAAGCTTTTATACTCGTTAATGACCAAAAGATTAAAGACCCGGTAATCGTCGAACAGTTAAGGGCGGCCTGACACTATGCTTCGCGACTATCAACAAATCAACATAACCGATATCACCGCAATGGGACAGCTGTTACATGAGCTCCAGATGTCGCTACCGCGTCCCTCTATTGGTATAAGAGAGCTTATCGATATCCGGGTTCGGCTGGAGGTTGAAAACTACATACAAGGCAAGCGGCACGCCGGCTATGAGTTATTCGCTGTTGACGAAGTCGAGAAGCTGTTAAACGGGCGCGGATCAGGGGTAGCGCCGCAGTTTGATGCAGAGAAACATGTACAAAGAGCGATGAGTGGATTCTCGTCTAACCGGTTCTTCGTCATCGTCAACGATCGGCAGGTGACCGATATCGACGAAAAGGTAGCCGTCGCCGACGCAACTAACGTTTCCTTCATGCAGTTGATGCCGCTGGTCGGTGGTTGAAGACCGGGCCGTGTCCGGCCCGCTTCCGTTGTGCTATGTACGAGCTTGTTCGAGCAGGATTCTCGTGTAAAAGCACCTGGTACTCTTTGTAAGACGTAATTGCCGTTTGTATCCCTTTCGGGGAACGTTGAAACCCCTCATCTCCCGGTCAAAGATGGTTCAGTCTACCATCATAGTAAAACGATCCGGCGGGTTGACCGTTGAGCGTTTCTGCGCTGACTGGTGCCGGATTACTGTCGTAACAGCCGAGTTCCGAAGTCGTTGACGTTAGTGAGAATGGCCAACCGATCGTCGGGCTGGCAAACGCAGTAGCAGACTCCGACCGTTCGGCTCACCCGGTTCATAGTCCATTGATGTTCAGTTTGGCTGCTTTGCCGATAATTTGACTACAACTGACGATTCACCAATCCAGGACAGCGACTGGATTTTCCTTTTGCGTCTGTTACTTTGTACCTGCACCGGCACACGCCTTAGTCAGAGATGTCACAGCAGAGTTGGCAGAACATCTGCAATAGCAAGCATCAGGTAATTTTTGTCGTCGCTCGCATACAGCGATAAAGCGAAAGACGGTGGCAGTTGATCAGAGTGACAGAGGCTTTTGGTGAAAAAAATTAATTGTTCTGCAAATGTTGCAGCAATGGTGACCAGTGCATTTCTACTGGGCAGTATCGCGAGTGCATCATCACTGGAGCCCGTGCGTGGCGTGGTCAAATCGCACCAGGAAGCTGTGCTTAGCGTAGATCTGGCGGCGCGTGTCATGGAGACGCCGGTGCGTTCCGGTGAGGCTTTTAAGAAAGACGACGTGCTGGTGAAGTTTGATTGTGCAATTCAGAAGGCCGAAGCAAGAGCCGCAAAAGCTGCCTATGCGGCGACAAAATCTGCGCACAAAAATAATATGGAGCTCAAGCAACATGGTGCGGTCGGGGATCTTGAAGTCAATCTCTCCAAAGCGGAGATGAATCAGGCACTGGCTAACTCGGAGGCCATCAGTGCGCGCACAAGAGATTGCGAAATAATTGCGCCGTTCGATGGCAGGGTCGCAGAGCTGGTGATCAACAACTACGAGACATCAGCGCCGAACCAGCCGCTGTTGAAGATAGTGAGCAGCGACGAATTTGAAGTGCAGCTGATAGTGCCATCCTCGTGGCTGGCATGGTTGCAGATTGGTAGTCCGTTTGATTTCACTGTCGATGAGACAGGTGAGCAACACAGCGCTTCGGTGTGGCAGATCGGTGCGGAGGTAGACGCCGTTAGCCGAACAATTCCTGTGGTTGCAAGGTTCGCAGCCCTGCCAGTACAGGTATTGCCTGGCATGAGTGGTACTGCTCACTTTAAGGGCCAATAGTACAGAACACGGTATGCGGATATTAGTGAGCAACTCAACGAGTATCCCGCTTCGTGTTTGAGTGTCAAAAAACAGATTTACCTGGCGTATCGATGGATTGGGCGCTGAACGGCCACCGCCCTCTACCTGAAAATATCGCTAATATCCACTATGAATGATGCAATTGCCGAACGCCCCGCTGTCTCTCAAAGTCAGTCGGCACCGCTTGTCCGGGACACCAATACTGCATCCCGAACACGCTCGCAGAATCGTGGTCAGAAAGATTTGCAAAGGGAGTTGCTGGTCTTTGAAGGGGAAGTGCGCGCAATTAGAGACGAGCGCGAGTTATTTACGCACTTTTGCAACTCAAGCAGGCGCGTGCTGCCGTTCAGGCAGTGCTTCTACGGTCACGTTAACAGGCAGGCCAACTCGTTCACGCTGTTGAATTCGTCCAGTGTTGCTCTTGTCGATCGCAATGCGCCTTTCAGTCGCTGGATCGAAGAGGTCGTTGAACGTCTGTTGCGAGAGTGCCCGGACTCAAAGCAACAACAGACATTTACTCTGCCCGTGTACTGTGCCGAGCAGGATGAGGAGAGTAAAAGTTATCCGTTTGTCGAGTTCCTCTGGACACCGCAAGTGCAGGACGACCAACTCGTAGCCGGTTCGATTTTGACGCGCGAAACGCCCTGGAGTAAAAATCAGTGTGCACTTGCCACACGGATATCCGAACTGTATCTCCATGCGAGAGCATCAATCAAGGGACAGGCATCACTGACCCGCAGAAAGCCTGGTATACGGCCTGCACTGGCAGTGGCGAGCGCTGCCCTGTTTATGACGGGTTTCCTGCCGGTATCAATCACGGCTCTTGCTCCTGTAGAGATATTGCCCAAAAAACCGTTTGTTCTGGCGGCTCCTTTTGACGGAGTGCTAAAGAACATTCAGGTAACACAGGGCGAAGCGGTGGAGGCCGGAGATACCGTCATTGAGTTCGATGATGTGCACTTGCTAAATGAAAAGAACATAGCTGATCAGAAAGCCTCCATTGCGCAGGCGCGTTATCAGCGTGCGAGCCAGGGAGCGATAGCAGATCATCGGGTGAAAAGAGAAATTGAAGTGGCGAAGGCCGAGTACGAACTTGCGCGTGCAGAAAGTCGGTACGCAAACGAGCTGCTTGAGCAGGCACGAGTGACGACGCCTGTGCCGGGAATCGCTATCTTTTCAGACAGAAGAGACTGGGAAGGTAAACCGGTGTCGGCCGGCCAGGCGATTGTATCGGTTGCTGATCCGGGTAACGTGCAGCTTGCCATTGATCTTCCGCTTAAAGAAAGCATCGTGTTGTCGCAGGGAGCGTCAATAAAAATCTTTCTCGATTCTGATCCGCTGAACCCTCTGGATGCGGTACTAACCGAGGCAAGCTACAGAGCCCGGCCGGATAAAAGAGATATCATGTCATATGCCCTGCGGGCCGACTTTACAGACACCACCCGGTCATTTCCGCGAATTGGTGTGCAGGGTACCGCACAGATATTTAGCGAGAAAGCGTCTTTGGCCTATGTAATATTTCGAAGACCTATAGCAGCCTTCAGACAATACACCGGCTGGTAGTTAAAGCCGCATGGCCCACATCGCATACGATAGTGTTCTCCCGGCATTGCGTGCAGAGCTGCAACTCAAGCCCGGTGTTCGTGAACTGGATGGCTCAAAAAGCTGGTTAATTTTTGATCCGCTTCGTCATGAATATTTTCAGCTGGACAGCAAGAATTATCAAATGCTCAAGCGGTGGAGAGCTGGAACCGCGGGCAGTGTAATCGAGCAGTTGGATGAGGGGCTGGTATCTCTGGAAGATGTTGAGAATCTGCTGCGGTTCCTGTGGCAAAACAACCTGACTGTGTTGCCACCGAATGGAGACATCGGCTTTTATCTGACTCAGAACAAGGCTAAAAAAAGTAGTCTGGCGAAGCGTGTGCTGCATGGTTATCTGTTTGTTCGTATACCACTGATTCGGCCTCAGGCTTTTCTCAAGAGAACCGAGCGCTATACCCGCATGTTCTTCTCCCGCACATGGTGGATATTTATCCTTCTTGCTGCACTCACCGGCCTGTTTCTGACTTCGCGTCAGTGGGACCAGTTTACCCACACCTTTAGCTACTATTTCTCGACACAGGGCTTCATCTACTTTGCTGCCACGCTGGTGTTTGTTAAGTGCTTGCATGAACTGGGGCACGGGTATGCTGCTGCTCGCTACGGTTGCACAGTAAAAACGATGGGCGTTGCATTTCTGGTGTTGTTCCCGGTTTTGTTCACCGATACCACTGACAGCTGGAAACTCACCTCCAGAAAACAGAGACTAGTCATTAGTGCCGCCGGTGTAGCGGTTGAGATCTCGCTTGCGGTAATTGCCACATTGATGTGGGCGTTTCTGGAAGACGGGCCGCTTAGAAGTACGGCTTTCTTTGTTGCGACGACAAGCTGGACCATGAGTCTGCTGGTCAATATGAATCCGTTCATGAGATTTGATGCCTACTATTTTCTATCAGATGCTCTTGGCGTACAAAATCTTCAATCACGTTCATTTGCAATGGGGCGCTGGTCTCTTCGGGAGTTCCTTTTTGGCCTTGGCGAAGTCGCGCCGGAGGCAATGCCTGGTCGAATCCGAACCGGTCTCATAGTCTACTCGTGGCTCACCTGGCTGTATCGATTCTTTCTGTTTCTGGGCATAGCCTTTCTTATCCACAGCATGGTTTTCAAACCGTTCGGTTCGGTGCTGGGTGGTGTAGAAATCCTGTTTTTTATAGCGATACCGATTATGAATGAACTAAAACAATGGTGGCAGCGGCGGAAGCAAATTGTCGCATGCCGATCTGCACGGGTAACAGCCGTCACAATCGCAGGCTTGCTTGTGGCCATGATTATTCCATGGCAAAGCACTATCCGGATGCCGGCTGTGATAGAGGCATTGGAGCACACTCCTTTGTACGCACCCGATGTTGCACAAATCGAGAAATTACACGTGGAGCAGGGTGATAGCGTGCAGCCGGGGCAAATACTGGTGACATTAAAATCAGTTCGGCTCGACAATCAACGGGTAGCCACTCAAAGGCGAATTCAACTTACTGAAGCTTTGCTTGGTCGTACAGTAGTGGACGCGGATGACCGGGCGCAAAGAACGGTGCTAAAAACGGAATTGCGGCAGACGCAGGAAGAGTTGCGTGGAATAGAGGAGCGGATTGATCTGCTTGTTATTAAATCTTCACTGAAGGGGGTGGTTGCCGATCTGGATCCTAACCTTCATCAGGGGATGTGGGTTAACGACCAGACTCTGCTTGGCAATGTGATATCAGCTTCAGGTGGCAGGGTCAGGGGATATGTATCTGCCTCCGATCTAGGGCGGATCAGATTGGCAGAGCGTGCTGTGTTTATGCCCGAGGTGCCTGAAGGTGATCCTGTAGAGGGTGTCTTAACACTGATCGACACTGCCAACGCCGAGCGACTAACTATTGAAGAGCTCACCTCTCACTACGATGGCGTGATCGCGGTGAACAAAACGGACCGTAATATCGAGCCGTTAAAGGCCTGGTACAACATCAGTGTAGAGATTGATAGAGACAGTGACCGTATTACTCAAGTGCAACGCGGCACACTGTTCACTACCGGTCAGGCCGAAAGTCTCATAAGCCGATTTTGGCGCAGGGCAGTACATGTGGTACTTCGGGAAGTCCTGATTTAGTCAGTTCAGATAGATCTATTTTGTGGTTGCAGCGCCATGGAGGCAGCTGGTAATCGTCTATCTGCCGGCTCTCAATCCGGTGGTGAAAATTCTAAAGTGCGTCACATTTCACATCATAGATTATTACCGTAGTTATACGGGATAAAGTAGTTGTTCCAGGAATAATTAGTGCACCGCTCCGCGCAGGAGTACCTTTGAGTTGAGACAGTGAAAATCAAGAAAAACAAAGTAGCAGTAGCAAAACCGATAGCACTTCAGGCCCTTGAGCAGAGACAGTTGCTAGACGCCGCCGCCGCCGCAACTCTGGCGGATGCCGCACTGGATGCAGTGAGCAATACCGAACTCGATAGTGCGCTCCGGCAGGTCCCGTTTTTTCAGCAGGCATCAAAGCAGGAGTATGCAGCGAATTCTGAAGATACGGATTTTCTTGATATTGGCCCCCAACCGCAAACAAACGAAATTGTTTTTATCGACTCGGGTGTATCAAATGTAGATGAGTTGATAGCCGGAATAAGTTCCTCTGCGTCTATCCACTTTATCGATACAACGTCTGATGGTGTAGAGCAGTTAGTCAACATACTGGGCAACTATGCAGATATTGATGCAATCCATATTCTTTCCCATGGTGATCAGGGCAAGCTTAATCTTGGTGCGTCGGTGCTTACCAGCGAGAGCATGTCCGGGGAGTATCATGATGAACTGATACAAATTGGATCAGCCCTGGCGGACCATGGTGATATCCTGATTTATGGATGTGACTTCGCAGGTGGTGCAGCGGGTAAAGCGGCCAGTGCCAGTTTGGCATTGTTGACAGGGGCAGACGTAGCTTCGTCTATTGACGATACGGGTGCATCGATTCACGGTGGTGACTGGATTCTGGAACATCAATCCGGAGAAATAAACAGCCGGGTAATTCAGGCAGCAGACTGGGACGGAATACTCGCTGATAACGATGGCGATACCGTAGATGACGGGAATGACCGGGACGATGACAACGATGGTATTCTCGATACCGATGAAGGATTAACCTTTGCGACCAATCCGCTCGGACCGCTCAACTCCGCTGGTCTGCCTGTTGATACACAACTGCAGGCTGCCGGGCAGCCAACCGGTGATGGCACAACAGCCACACTCACAGGTCTCTTCGGTGGTAGTGTCGACTTTGAAGCGACGCTTATTGATGATGGTGCTGGTGGAGCAATCGGATGGGGCGGTACCGGAGTTCAAATACAGGATGACGGTACCGTTGGAGATCATATTGTTTTGCAACCCACCCGGGTGGGTGATTTCCCTGATGATTTTGCCAGTTATACCTTTGATTTCGGCAGCGGGGTGGAGAATTTCTCACTGATTGCGGCAGGGCTCAACAACCGTGACACCGTTGTGTTCGAAGCATTCTATCAAGGTTCTTCTGTCACCATTGATGCCTCCAACTTCACTAACCTGGATGCAAACATATCTGTTTTAAACGGCACCGGGCTTAATAGCACAAGTACTTCTGGTGGCACTAGCGTTAATAGCAATCGCGGGACATTTTCGATTGCAGAGCCGATTGATCTGCTTGTCATTAAATCTGGAAAGCTCAATGGCTCTGCTAGCACTGTTACGATTGGTTTGACTACTTTTGTTGGTGATCTGATCGACACGTCCACCAGTTTTGGCCGTGATACTGACAACGATGGAATCGACGATCATCTCGACCTCGACAGTGACAACGATGGCATAAGTGATCTGCTTGAAAGCGGTCAGGATGCAACCGTTGTCGATACCGATAGCGATGGAGTGCACGACAGCGCTGTAGATGGAACCACAGGGGTTGCGGCAGCGGCTAACGGTGACCTTGGTGTCAGCCCCGTAGATAGCGACACAGACAACGTCGAAGATTTTCTGGATCTCGACAGCGACGACGACGGCGTTCCGGATGCAGTAGAGGCGCAGCCGACCAGCGGATACACATCTCCCGGTAACAGCGACAGTGATACTGATGGTGTTCTTGATCCGTTTGATTCAACCACTGGACACGGTGGTGATTTCGCTGCACCTGAAGACACCGACAATAACGGTACACCGGATTATCTCGACAACGATAGTGACGGTGATGGCGCTACGGACACAGCAGAAAGCGGACTGGCACTTTCGGGCAACGACGGTAACGGGGACGGAATCGACGACGGTGTTGGCGCTGTATACGCTGATACCGACGGACCAATCAACATGCCGCTCGGCAATTTGCAAAACACGGATCTCAATCCGGCGGATGCAGATTATCGAAGTCTTGATGTGCTTGACAAAGATAATGATGGCATTGCAGATGCCGACGATGCCGATGCGGACAATGATGGTATTCTGGATGAAGATGAAACCACTCTGGCAATTGACTCGGGCTTCAACGGTGGTATTGATGCTGCCAATTTGAGTTTTGGTATCACCAGTGCGGATCCTGCGACACCCGGTACAGCCCATTTTCTGGATTCCATCACGATCAGTGGCGTTAACCCGGTCATAAACGGAACCTACACCGATTTGATTGTTCCCGATGGTTACACGGCGAACTTTACAACCAACAACCCCGCTCAAGTTGACGCACTGGAAAATGGAGCGACGACGCTGGCTATTAATGACCCCGGTTATGAGAGTGCAGCGCTGGCTGCCTTTCAGGACACCAACCTGCAGCACTTTCAGCGTCTTGATCAACACAATTTTTCCACCGATACCTACACGCTCAGCTACGACAGTCCGGTATTGAGTTCAGCAGGTGGTTTCATAGCATTTACAGAACGCGGTGGTAATAATCCGCTGCAAGCGGAAGCTTATGATGAAGCGGGTAGTTTGCTCGGCACCATCAATCTTGCAACCGCCAGCTATGTAGATACGGGTCACGCTGCAAACAATTTCCAGAACATTGAGCTGGCATTGTTTCCCATTGATGATCTGGCGCCGGTCGGTAGCGAGATTTCAAGCATCCGCATTACTCTGGCAGGTAACACGAGCGACGGGCCAGATGGAAAAGTATTCCTGTACGGTGCAGCGCAGTCACTATCATCCGGTGTCGATACAGACAAAGATGGAATTTTCGACCACTGTGACCTGGACAGTGATAACGATGGAATCAGTGATATTGCTGAAAGTGGCAATCAACTGGCGATCGATGCTGACACTGATATGGATGGGTCGATCTCTGCGGATGAAGCTACCGCTGCCGGGTTCACTGATACCAACAACGATGGTGCCTGGGATCAGCTTGGCTCAGCTGTACCGCTTGACACTGATGGTGATGGTATCCTGGACTACCTCGACCTCGATAGCGATAACGACGGGATTGCCGATGCTGTTGAGGCTCAGCCCACAACAGGGTATCAATCACCCGCTATCGGCAGTGACACCGACGGCGATGGAACGGTTGATACCTTTGATTCAACCCCTGGTCATGGTGCTGACTTCAGCACGCCTCAAGACACGGACGGCGATGGTACAGCGGACTACCTGGATACCGACAGCGACAACGACGGTACCGACGATTCTGTAGAGAGTGGTCTGACCTCTGACGGAATAGATGGAGATGGTGATGGCATAGCAGACGATCTGAATACCTCATACACCGACACGGACGGCAGTATTGGTGTTCCGTTAAATGATCTTGAAAATAATTCAGACAATGATCCTGCGGACGTGGATTATCGCAGCGTTGTTCTGGCTGATAAAGACATGGATGGCGTTGCTGATGTTTACGACATTGACGATGACAACGACGGAATTCTCGATTCGGTTGAATCACCACCAGCGGTTGGAGTATTCACTTCGGGTGACGGTACCGATAATCCCGCTGGACTGTATGCCAACATCCGTGGTGTTACAGCAGCATTCGATATTGCCAGTGGCACGCCGGGCGTTGCTATAAACGAGCGGCAAAATGGTGTTACAGAAGGGCTGCAAGTGCAATGGGATCAAAACTCTGATCCTCTATACGATCTTGATCTGACTATACAGCAGCCAGTTAACGGAATGCTCCAGTCCATTCGAGTCGGGAGTGGTGCTCCCGGCACGACAAACGGGCTTGCGAACGCTACAAAATTCATCACCATCAGCTGGCCGGGTGGTGGCGATGGTGTTCTATCCGATCCACTAGGTGAAATTACCAGCCATGCTGATGGTACAGTAATCCAGTCGGGTACGCAGATCTTGCTCGACTCCGGTACCCAGCTGCGAGATTCGCAATGGTCTATGAATATCGACCTTTCCAGTGCTACGGGACCGGTAACAATCAACTACGAGTCTGACGCGTCGATTCATACCGGTGCGATTCAGAATGAAGGCTTTGCTTTCATGCCGGTTATATTGACTGATATCGATGGTGACGGCGTTGCTGATCACTGTGATCTCGATAGTGATAATGACGGTATCAGTGACCTGTATGAGAGTGGCGATGCATCAGGCATTGCGCTTGATGTTAACAATGACGGAACCCTGAGTCTGACCGAAGCCGTTGATGGCGATGGCGATGGCGATGGTCTGATGGACGTGTTTGAAGACGGCAATCTGACAACCGACACTGGTACAGCCCCGGTTGATTCCGATTTCGATGGTACTGACGACTACCTTGATCTCGACAGCGATGATGACGGGATCGCAGATACGATTGAAGCGCGTCCGACCGCTGGCTATGTTGCCAACGATGGCGATGTTTCCAACAATGATGCCGACGGTGATGGTGTTATTAGCCTGTTTGATTCCAACGATGCAACCACAGGTGTTTTTGGTGGCACCCATGCGAACTTTAATGCGCCGAATAATGATGATGGTACTGGCTTGCCTGACTATCTCGATACCGATAGTGATGATGACACGATACTCGACAGTGCAGAGTCCGGCTTAGGGGCGTCAAGCGATGCGACATATGCTGATCCGGATGGGGGTATCACAACAACATCAGCTGATCTTGATAACGAGAGTGGTGATCTGACCGAGATCGCATTTCGGGAGGTCAACACAGCACCGGATGCAGTAGATCAAACGGTGACTACCGGCTTTGAAACCCCGGTTACTATTACACCGTTAGCGAATGACAGCGATGCTGACAGTGATACTCTGTCTATAAGCGCGATCAATGGAGTAGCGATAACCCCGGGTACGCCGCAAACCATTATGGTGCCTGACGGCACGGTTACCATTGCTGCTGATGGAACGATCACAGTAACACCGGATGCGGGTTTCTCTGGCGATGTTGATGTGCCCTACACTATTTCTGATCCGGCAGGTGCAACCGATACAGCAACGCATACGGTAGAGGTAGCGAACGCGCCGCCACAAGTGATAGACCCCGATCCGGCACCAGGCACACCGTCAATTGATCCGCTGGATGCTGAGAATATTATTGTTCCCGCAGTTGACGGTCAGTCGGTGACGATTGATCTGGATG
>CAYPCS010000010.1:96311-116685 GCA_964409275.1 uncultured Granulosicoccaceae bacterium | reverse complement strand
GTATCCGTATCCGTATCCGTATCCGATTCAGTATCGGTATCCGATTCAGTATCTGTATCTGTATCCGTTTCCGTGTCCATATCCAAAACGCGACAACTCTCGGAACCAGTCCACCCCCAGCCATCACCGTCCGAATCCAAGCAGTGGTGCTCTTCCGGATCGGGCAATGGCGATGACGGGATACCGGAGACGCCCCTGTTAGTCTGCAAATCTACTCCCTCTGACGATTCGGAATTTTCGCAGGCATCAGCGTCTTGCAGCGCAGCCGCAAATGCATCAGCAATAATCGACTCGCCAACCAGGTTCGGGTGCACGGCATTCTCTAACCCCCGATACATCTCCGTGATCATCGTCTCGGGGGTGAACCCGGTCCGGACATCCACGAGGTATACGTTTTCAGGATAGTCCCCTAAATCATTGTCGTCATCGACATCAGGGTTCTCAAATGACGCTTCTATTTCATTAGTCAAACCGTCAATTTGAGGTCGCGCAACCCAGAACGGTGACTCAATGGTTCCTTCATTAACGAACCAGGGGATCACATTTGCAACAAATACGAGTGTTGCGTCATCATGCGATTGAATGACTTCGACAATCTGCTCGATCACCTCCACTGTTTCTTCAGGGGTCTCGTTTCTGTTTATATCGTTGGTGCCTGTGTGCAGCAGCACCACCGAGGGATCGTACTCTTGTAATACCAGTTCCAGCTCATCAATGGTCCCGAATCCGTTCAATAAATCCAGCGCCCTGAATCCTGCACTACCCTGATGTGCAGAGACATAATCGGTGACAGGTTTAGTGTTTGTTCGAGAGCCGGTCATCTCGAAATCGCAACCGTCGGCGGTCAATAGCCGCTCCAGTTCCTGCCTGTAGCTTACCTGGTTCAGGATTCCCTGAGTGATCGAATCCCCCAGCGGCATTATTGATATTGCCGCATGTCCAGCACCGGATAGCAGACCGGTTCCCCCAACAACAGCAAGTGCACACAACCATGTGCCTATCCGGGAAAAATTAGTCATTAATTCGTTGTCCGCTGCATTTTGTTACCTCTTTATATCCCGAGCAGGCCTTTAAACTGGTCCTGGAGAGCAGATCCGGTCTGTTTTCATCCATGAAATTTCCCTTCTATATGTGTCAGATTATCTCTAACATCCCGTTTCACGGTAAACCACAGGTGTGCCTAACCTCAATTTCACTCCGAATCAAAGTTTTCACTCGGCACCTGTGGAACTGTTTCTTTTGCGAATGCCACTACGGCCGCAATCAACCTACACTTCCTCCCTCCGATTTGCCGCCTAATCTAAAAATACAGAGTTGAGTGGCCAATGTCCTCGAAAAGCGTCACTTCGGCAGCCGCTCTGGCATCACTTTTTGCCAACCTGTTGTCGCAGCATGCTGAAGCAATTGAACCGTCTTTAAGTTAAACCTGGACGATACTCAGGGTGGCACCATAAGTCAAAAATTATGTTCCCTAGAACGATTACCATCCCTGTGCATAGGGCTCCGTCAGCCTTTTACACCGTTATAAGAACACTGGCAGCACACGCTCATCTGCAAGTTTGCGCAGATGTTCAAGGTACATAGACTCGGTATCCATACACTCTGAAAACCCTGACTGGCGAATTTTTACTGTGCTCGCCATTACGTCCCAGCCGGTGCCCATTATGTAGTCTGCAAACGACCAGTTGACCAGAGCGTTCATCGATGCCTGCCTCAAGCCGTGCAGTTCAGCGATTTCTCGCCATCGTGCAGCCAGTGGCGGCATCGTGTTTGATAGCTGCCGAGGGCAAACTTCGCCCCTCTCCATTGCGAAGAGCTCCGCTATTCGCGGCCACAGATGTTGCCAGCGAAAGAAATCGCCGTTGGTTACGTTGTACGCTTGATTAACAGCTTCCTCAGAGTCCAGAGACCAGGCAATTGCACTGGCCAGCAGCCTCGCATCTGTGGCCTGATTAATCGACATGAAACTCTCTTCCGTTCCGGGCCAGCTCAACGGCAAATTCCGGTCACGCATTAGCGATGCGTATACGCCTATAACTCCAAGAATATTTTGCGGTGTACCCATGGAGGCAGTTCCACAGATGACATGCGGGCGCAGACAGGTCCAGTTGATACCGGATTGTTCAAGCACATCTTGCTGAGCGTAATAGTAATTTGCTCCGTCATGACGCGGGTCATCTTCACGCGCCGGAGTTTTGAAAGGGCCCAGATGACTGCCGTAGTACTTCATGCCCTGAATGAGCACAATTCGCCGCAGCGGGTTGTTGTCAAGCGCGTGCAAGCAATTGACCAGTAAATCACGATTGGGAATTACCTGTTGATCAAACCCCGGAGCGGGTACAAAACCCGCAAATACCACGTGCGTAATCCCGGATAACTGTTTCACCGCCGAACAATCAGCCAAAAAATCAGCAGTTACAAACGAGATACCGGTGCAGTCCTTATCGAACGACTCGTCCTTGACTACCTGTCGTGTGGTACCGGTTAACTCCCAGTTACATTCGCCTTTGCTACGGGCTTCCCGAACATGCTGCACAAACGCAGAGCCCGCCACCCCGGTGGCGCCCACAACCAATACAGATTTGTTCACTCTTTAAAACTCCGGTTGTGAAGTCTTGATTTGCCAGACAGAATACCAGCACGTCGCCTGTGCACGCCACAGAGCCGCCTTAAACATACAATGAGGATCACCCGCTGATGCAACATAATGTCGCCCTGTTCAAAGTGAGCTGCCCCGGCGGATCATTTCCGCAACGATCATGAAAAATCCGATGCCACAATCCGGGTTCATCGGTCTTGGAGTGATGGGTGAGCCGATGTGCAAAAACCTGATCGAAAAATCCACCACGATAACAAGCGGCATCTGTATTTACGATTTAAACCCGGAACCCGTCGCGCGCTTGTGCAAGGCGGGTGCGGTCAGGTGCGACAGCATCGCCGAGCTCGCAAAAACAGTTGATCTGTTGTTCCTTTCGCTACCCGGGGGGAAGGAGGTCGAAAGTGTATTGACCGCTCCCGACGGGGTTTTTGCCAACGCCAAACCGAATTTAATTGTCGTAGATCTATCGACATCGGAAATTGCCCTGACACGCAATCTTGCCAGCACTGCCGCAAAACACGGCATCCGTTATGCAGATGCACCGGTTGCCCGTACTCGCCAGGCAGCTATTGCAGGGACCCTCGCAATCATGGTGGGCGCAGACAAGGCCCTCTTCGCATCGATAGAGCCCTATCTTGCGTGCATGGCGAGCGATATCACGCATTGTGGCGCTACAGGCGCAGGTCAAACGGTTAAAATCCTGAATAACATGGTGCTGTTTCAGACGGTAGTCGGACTTGCCGAAGCATTGACCCTCGCCCGTCGTGCCGGACTCGACGGCAATGTTCTGTTTGACGCTCTCGAAAAAGGTTCTGCCGATTCATTCGCGTTGAGAAATCATGGCCGAAAAGCACTGCTACCAGGGAATTTTCCCGAGCAGGCGTTCTCGACTGCGTATGCAAAAAAAGATCTATCCTACGCGCTACAACTTGCCGGCGAAACCAGCTGCGAAACACCTGGCGCAGCGACCGTACGAGATCTATTTGAGCGCAGTATAGAAGCCGGCGATGGTGACAAATACTGGCCAGCACTGCTTAACCAGATTGACAAACCGGATTATAAAAAATGAAAAACGAAATCGAACCTGGTAAGACCAGTGATCTGGTATTGCTTGCTCTGCACTATCAAAATGAAAACTGTCATGTAGACGGCAAGATCAAGGTAGGCATTAAACAGGATGCCGAATGGCGCTACGATACACTCGATACCGCAAAACGTCTGTTTGCCGGAGCACGCTCGGCCAACATAGAAATTGTTCACGTTCGCCTGGCAGTGCGGCCGGATCATCGCGATGTAATTACGAATAACTTTATATTTCGCCAGTGGGTAGAACTGGGAGCCTGGGCAGAAGGCTCGTGGGGCGTAGAGTTTTACGAAGGGCTTGAACCACTGGAACGCGAATACGTTGTCACTCACACACGCAACAACGCGTTTTACAACAGCCAACTGGACGACATAATGAGTTTGCTGCGACCCAAACGCCTCGCAATAGCCGGTGTCTCGACTGCCTATGTGGTCGAATGCACGACACGCCATGCATCCGATGTTGGTTACGAAACAATTGTTGTGTCAGACGCGTGTTCAACTGCGACCAGGGAAATGCACAACAACGCGCTGTCTGCAATGGAGCTCATTGCCAGCGTCAAAACCACTGATGAGTTACTGGCTGGTTTAAACCCGGGACAGGACAAAGAGTAAACACCGGATCACAGATAGCTTTTATAAAGAGCAGACTATAAACAGGATTCCGTGCGGCAGAAGCTGTGTTTCTGTTTAAATGTCAGGTACTTTCGATCTGTTGAGCACAGAAAACCAGAGCCTGGCGAGTCGCTCAAAACACAATTACACCGTCAGCCTCTCTTTCTGCACTATTTCACTGCGCACACAAAAGCGGTAGAAAAATGGTTCATTCAAGCCATTTACCAGTGACAGGTGCAGCTACTATTCTGAAAGAACGGGTATAAACCGAGACCCTACATGTCACTGTTGCGTCGCAGATAACCAAAACCACCAGATGGGAGTGCAGAACCAACTCTGACACAATAACTTACAAAGATAACAGGGAAGTCCGGTGATCCACCAAACTATCAAACGAATTAGATCCGCATCCGAACGCTACAAAGCCCGTACCAGGTGCAAGTTGCTTGTGTTGTTCTCGACATGCCTGTTGTCTAGCTGTGGATTTCTAAATACAAAAAATGCCTATTGGAATCAGCCAGGCTCAGACAACACCTCTCGGGCCGGTATAACATTCGACACGCCAAACCGACCACATAGTAACCCGGATACTCTATTTATACTTGCTAATTCAGGTGGAGGCAGCAGAGCTGCTGTATTCTCTGCACTTACAATGTTGAAGCTCGAAAACAGTAGCAAGAGCATTAATATGCTCGACGAAATCGATGCTATCTCCTCAGTGTCAGGGGGCTCCCTGCCAACTGCATTCTACGCTGTCGCAAAATCGAATAATCAGGATTCATGTGGCCCCGCCAGACGGAACGCTGATTCTCGACCAGTATGGAACCGCACTACCGTGTTGAAAGCGATGACATCCAATTTTCAGGGACAATGGTTTCGTCGTTGGTTTTATCCGCAAAACGTGGTGCGATTCTGGTTCACGTCATTTGATCGTTCTGACATCATGGCGCAGGTATTCCGCAAAAAAATAGGTAACTACGCTTTTAGAGACATATGCGATGATAAACCGAGAATATTCATCAACGCCACTCGCGCCACATCCAACGCCAGACCGGTGAAACTCGCTGAGACCAACACGTTACGACGCAAGCCTTCGGGATGCAATCCGCAAAGCGAACAAAATGTCGGGGGCGTCTTTACCTTTATCGACTGCGAATTTGATAATCTGGAGTCCTCGCTGGCAAATTACCCGTTGGCTAATGCGGTCGTTGCGTCGTCTGCCTTCCCCGCTGTTTTTAATTACACGACGCTGCGTAATTTCAAGACAAATTCCGCAAAAGAACGCAGGTATATTCATCTATATGATGGAGGCAGTCGAGATAATCTGGGACTAGGTACAGTCACAGAGATCATCAATTCATCAAAAGCCAATTACAAGCGAATAGTGGTGTTACTCGTAGATGCCTATCTGGAACCAAAAGGTATCAGTGCAGCAACCCCGGATGCACGTATCGGTGTCGATTTTATCGTAGATACCAACTTTCTGGACAGTATTGAAATTTTACTATCAACGAACCGCGACAAAACAATTGGCGATCTTACAAGAACTCTGGCAACAGTTAGTGAAAAAACAGGGACCGACACCTTCTTCTACCACCTAACGTTTCCAGATTTACCCCGTGAAAGTACCGCACGCGATGGACTAGGTTCAATTAAGACTCGATTTAAAATCGAACAGCAGGAAGTCGATTTAATTCAGCAGGCGTCTGATGAACTATTCGAATTAAATGACGGAGCTTGTTTAGATGCACTGGCAAGAATTATTAAAGGTGAATCAGTGGAGACAATAGAGCTACCAACATCTACGTCTTCTTCCTGCACACTGAATCCGGGAAGGAGAGATAAGTAACAATCATTTGAAAAGAGCAATAATGACCAGGACCTGGCCAAATCTCACGATGCCGGTCGAACGACCGGCTCAATCCTCAATCTGATTCACGCGCCGCTGTCTTTGCACGGCATTTGCTGGCGCTACCTCTTCTGGCCTACCTCTTCTGGCGCTACCTAAGGGGTTTGACCAATGACCTTCCAGCTGCCATCCACGATACGTGAGATAAAAATCTCATCTGCCGCAACGTGATCATCAGCCCCCATCTTCACCTGGTTGCCGGCAATTTTATCTTCAAACTCAAGAGTTTCCATCGCCGCTACAAATCCATCGTTAGTGAGATCTTTACCAGCGGCCTCAAGCGCACGTACAAAAATCCCGGCAGCTGACCGACCAAGCAAAGCACCTGTACCTGGAAATTTCTCTCCAGTCGCCTCTGTATAGGATTTTATCCATTCAGCCACCTCAGCCTCTTCACCGCGGGCTTCAAGATCACGCCATCCGGCACCGGCATAAAAACCTTCCGTCACCCCGCCCGGCACCTTGGCAATTGCAGTGTGAAAACTCGCGCTGGACCCAACGAACTTTGCATCAGTCCAGCCAATCTTCTTCGCTGTGGCAACGGCTGTTATAGCACCACGAACCGACAGGGCAATTGCAACGGTATCGCAGCCAGCTTCCTTGAGTTTACCCAATGCACCGATATAGTCTGTCTCATCAGGCTTATGAGTGGTTTCCGCAGCGTAGGTCAGCCCTCGTTCTGCCGCTTCGTCCCTGGCGGCAAGTTGAATTTCCTTGCCGAAATCACTCGGTATATACATGGCGCAAATCGTTTTAGCGCCTTCGTTGTCCGCCATATAGCCTACCGTTGCTCTCACCGCATCGTAGTAACTGGCGGTGCCGGCGAATTTGTACTTTACCGGATCTTGCAGCATTTGCCGTGCAGCAGAAAGCGGGTTTACATTGGGAATCCCCTTGCGGTCCAGCACTTTGAAGGCGGCAATATTGTGAGGTGTGCCAAGCGACAGCAGCATCGAAAAGACCTTGTCCCGATTGACCAGCTTGTTGGCCGCCTGCACTGCCTTGGGCACCTGGTAGCCGTGGTCTTCAACCACAAAACGAATGTTGCGTCCGTGAACACCTCCATTTGCATTTATTTCATCGAAATAAAGTTGAGCCGCTTTGGTAGCTGGCACGCCAAAGGCGGCAAACGGTCCCGATAGATCATTGAGGCTGCCAACGACTACTTCGGTATCGGTAACTCCCTGGGTAGCGGCCAGCGACACCGATCCCGCCAACGCCAGGCCGGCGATGACGACACTGCGTACAATGTTATTGCATCTTTTCATTTCTTTCTCCTGTTAACAGATGGATTGTGTTCGTTTGCAATGCACACTTTAAACTGCTACGTGACAACTATATCAATCGACACTTTACTCTTTCTTTCCAACGCTCATCTGACTCATCTGTACACACACGCATAGCAGTTCAATACAACCGTGCCGGATACTGCTATTCCGGTTTATACCAGCTCGTACATAGTATCAATTAAAGAGCGGTGTGCCTTTTCTACATAACCCCGTTTCAATTTCATGGTCGGAGTTAATTCATCATCCTCAGCGGTCAGAAGTACATCAATAAGACGGAAGTCCTTGATCTGTTCAACCCGGGCAAACTGTTTGTTAACCTGCTGTATTTCAGCGTCAATGAGTTTCACTACAGATGCGGCTGCACACAGAGACGCGAAGTCTGCAAACGGTATGCGATTATCCTGCGCAAATTGTTCAACGTTTTCCTGGTCAATCATCACAAGACAGGTTAAATACTTTCGCTGATCACCAATCACTACTGCATCTGATACATAGGGTGAAAATTTCAACTGGTTTTCAAATTCGGTTGGCGTGATATTCTTGCCGCCTGCGGTAATTATGATGTCTTTTAATCTACCGGTTATGCGTACTGCATAGTCATCATCGATACTTCCCATATCTCCGGTGTGCAACCACCCGTCACTCGAAATTGTTTCTGCAGTTTTTTCAGGCTGATTCCAGTAACCTTGAAAAACATTCGGGCCTTTCACCAGTATTTCATCGTCCTCGGCAATTCTTATTTGAGTACCGGGGATGGCTTTGCCAACCGTGCCAATGACGTTATCTTTGCCTACATTGGTAGTGATTACTCCGGCAGATTCGGTTGCGCCGTAACCTTCTCGTACTGGCACACCGATCGATTCAAACCAGCGCAACAACTGCGGACTGACCGGTGCCGCCCCACTGCCTCCACGGCGCATGCGATTCATGCCCAGCAAATTGCGAACATTGGCAAGTACCAGTGCATCCCATACGCGGTAACGCAGGGACAGAAGTGGCGATATTCGCTCGCCCGCTTCTTTTTTCTCGACCATTTTCATTCCGGTGGCCACCGCCCGGTCAAACGCCCATCGCCCCACCGGTGTGGCCTCACCACGTCGAATCTGTACTTGCGAATAGACTTTTTCCCAAAAGCGGGGTACCGCTGCAAAGGTATGCGGCGACACCTCCTGCATATTGTCGAAGACGGTCTCAACACTCTCGGTGAAGTTTACGGTTATTCCGGCCGCCAGTTGCACGTATACCGACAGCAACCGTTCATAGATATGACACAACGGCAAAAAACACAGCTGCTCATCGGTTTCCTTAACTTCAAGCGCCGGGATGGTATAGGCCATCTGATACATCATGTTTCGATGGCTGATCATGGCCCCCTTGGGTGGCCCGGTAGTGCCGGATGTATAGATTAGCAACGCGGTATCGTTTGGCTCTGCCTTGTCGATTTCGGCATCAATAAAACCTGCATGCTTTTGCAGAAATTCTCGCCCCGACTCTATCAGTTCATCAAGGAAAATCACTTTCTCGTCGTTAAAGTCTCTTAAGCCATCACGGTCAAATACAATTGCCCGCACAAGTCCGGGCATATCCTCTCGCGACTCAAGATATTTATCCAGCTGCTCATCATTTTCTATAAACAAAAAAGGTGCGCCACTGTCATTGACCAGATAGGCCAGTTGTTGGGCTGAATCTGTGGTGTAGACGCCAGCCGAAATTCCGCCCACAAGCGTAATGCCCATATCGCAATACAACCACTCACGATTGTCCTCCGACAGGATGGCAACGACGTCGCCCCGGGTAAACCCCATCGCTACCAGACCTGCGCCGATCCACCGGGCGTTGTCGTAGTATTCAGACCAGCTATAGGCCTTCCAGATACCCATGTCTTTTTCACGGTGCGCTACACGATCACCATAGTGTTGGCAGCGGTACCGAAACAGGGCGCTGATGGTGTCGCACTCGGCCACTACAACAGGCTGGTCTGGCGTGATCACAGACTCACCTGGCGTTTCGCGCAGGGTTACCGCCATGTTTTTTTCCGTTTCCAGCGCTTTTGTGCACGCTGTGTTTCACTGCTGGCGCCAAGATAAAACTCCTGTATATCCTCAGATTCCAGCAACTCGCGGGATTCCCCGGCCATTACAATTCGCCCCACCTCCAGAACATAGCCATAATGCGCTGTCTTCAGCGCCACTGCAGCATTTTGTTCGACCAGCAGCATAGTCACACCCTGTTCACTATTAAGACGCTTTATTATCGCGAAGATCTCCTGCACCAGTAACGGTGACAAACCAAGGCTGGGTTCGTCCAGCAACAGCACGCTCGGTCGCGCCATCATGCCCCGTCCTATTGCAAGCATTTGCTGCTGCCCCCCGGAGAGTGTACCGGCAGTCTGTCTGCGCCGCTCTTTCAACACGGGGAAATAGTCCATCACCATTTCCATGTCGGCCGGTATTTCTGATCGGTCTTTGCGTGTGTACGCGCCCATTTGCAGGTTTTCTTCAACACTCAATAGTGGAAACACTTCCCGGCCTTCGGGCACATGGGCTATACCGGCCCTGACTATTCGATCCGGATCGCGGCCCTGGATTTCTGTGCCGTGCAAAACTATCTGGCCTTTTTCAGGATCCATCACGCCACTAACGGTTTTTAGCAGAGTGGTTTTTCCGGCGCCGTTAGCCCCGAGAATGGTGACAATTTTCGCCTGTGGTACCTGCAGACTAACCCCGCGCAGCGCCATAATGGGGCCGTAGTAGGTTTCAACGTTACTGACTTCCAGTACAGAACTCATTGGCCGGTTACTCGTCCGGGATTGTCAGTTGTTTGTTTGTCCGCCAGCTGTTGTGCAACTTCCGACTGCTCTACCCCCAGATAGGCCGCTATTACGTCCGGGTGTTGTTGCACTTCCACCGGTGTGCCAGTAGCGAGCGGCCGACCATCAGCGAGAGCAAGTACGCGATCAGACACCTGGCTCACCAGGCTCATATCGTGTTCCACCATCAAGATGGTCAACCCCATGTCCTTTTGCATGTCCTCTATCCAGAAGGCCACGTCACGGGTTTCCTCGACCGAAAGACCTGAGGCGGGTTCATCCAGTAACAACAGCCGTGGTGCGGAGGAAAGTGCTCTGGCGATTTCCACGACCTTGCGTACACCGTAGGGCAATCCGGCAATCATTTTGTCACGGTACGGTTGCAGATCAAAAAAATCAATCACCTCTTCAGCGCGCGCTCGATGGTCTATTTCCGAACGCCGGACTGATGGTGTAAAAAAGAAATCCTGTATCGGATTGCTGCCCCGGCGTGAGTGCCGTCCAACCAGCAAATTGTGTAATACGGTGGAGTGTTCAAACAGCTCTATATTCTGAAACGTACGCGCTATGCCCAGCGGTGCAATCTGATCGGGCCGCATGCGGGTAATATTGTGGCCATCAAACGTGATGGTGCCTGCAGTGGGCTCATAAAAGCGGCTAATCAAATTGAAGATGGTCGACTTACCGGCTCCGTTGGGGCCGACAATGGTAAACACCTCGCCAGGCTCCACAGAAAAATTCACATTATCAACGGCATTGATGCCACCAAAACTAATAGCCAGACCTTCAACGTTTAGCAAACTCATCGCATGCGCTCGGTCTTTAAATACGTTTTGTGGCGTTTAAACATATCCTTGCGCGCCAACGGGAACAACTGAAACCAGGTGCGTATTTTTAGCCAGCGCCCATAGATACCAAGTGGTTCCATCAAAATAAAGCCGATCAGCACCGTGGCAAAGACTGCCTGATCAAGTCCCGGTATAGTGAAATTCCCAAGCCCGAATGCTGCAGATACTTTTTCTCTGATCACTGTAATTACCACCGGCATCATGCCAATCACCAACGCCCCGAAATAAGCGCCATGTATAGACCCGAGACCTCCGATAGTCACCATCAACAACATTTGTATAGATATCAGTATTAAAAATGCCTCGTAGTTAAACGCACCGAGAAAGTGGGCTAGTAAGGCTCCGGATAAACCGGTAAAAAAACACGACAAACCAAAGGCCAGTGTCTTGTACCATGAGACATTTATACCCATGGCTCTGGCGGAGATTTCACTGTCCCGAATTGCAGTAAACGCACGTCCCGTTGGCGAGCGCAGTACATTGCGGTAGATGAGCGTCGCCACCAACACCACCACCAGACACAACCAGTAAAAGTTATGACCCGGTGCCGCCCATGGCTCAAGGCCACCTGCGTAGCGATCAAAGTCAAAACCAAACAGAACAATGGATGAGATATAGACACCCTCTACACCGCCGGTCCAGTGCTCAAGCAAAATGATCACGTCTTCTACAATAATGCCGAACGCAAGTGTCGCAATGGCGAGGTAGATACCACTCATGCGCAACGCCGGTATCGCCGCAACAGCACCAACGACTCCTGCAAATAATCCGGCTAGTGGAAACGCCACTAAAAAGGGCAGTCCCGCTTCAATAAGGTTGTATTGCATATAGGCGCCACACGCGAGGAAAGCTCCATGCCCCAGGCTAACCTGCCCTGTATGCCCGGCAAGTACCATCAAACCAAGCCCGGCCAATACCCAAATCAGAACATAGGTCATTTCACCAAGCAGGTATTCACTTAGCCAGAATGGC
The DNA here is from genome assembly GCA_964409275.1 of uncultured Granulosicoccaceae bacterium. Classification (GTDB taxonomy): domain Bacteria; phylum Pseudomonadota; class Gammaproteobacteria; order Granulosicoccales; family Granulosicoccaceae. The sequence goes on along the minus strand of CAYPCS010000010.1, from coordinate 104,561 downwards.
GCTGAAACGGCAACTAAAAACGCCAGTAAATAATAAAAAAAGGTTCTGCCATCTTCGAATAGACGAATGTCCTGGTGGTAGTCTGTTTTGAATTGAAATCGCATACAGCGCTACACCTTCTTTTGGTATATCTGCGAAAACAAACCGTTAGGCCGCAACACAAGCACCAGTAGCATGATTGCGTAAGGGGCAATCTGGCTATAACCCGGTGGTGCAAAAAATTGCGCCATCGGTTCAATGATGCCAATGATCAAACCACCCGCAAGCGCGCCTGGCAGACTGCCAAAACCGCCAATCACAGCAGCTGCAAATGCCTTGATACCAAGCAAGCCGGTCGACGGATCAATAGCGCCTTTTGCTGCAAACAACACACCGGCGATGGCGGCGGTCATGCCGGACAACGCCCATATTAACGCGCTGATCCGCTTGACCGGGATACCCATATAATAAGCAGCCAGTTGATTCTGGCTGGCCGCCTGCATCGCTACACCCACGCGCGTACGACCAAAAAAAAGATAAAGGAGAAGCGTTAGCACTGCAGTGACGAGAATAACGAATGCGTCATCGTAGCCAACCACCACATTGCCCAGATTGAACGATTTGCCCGCCATCGGGGTTTCCAGCGATTGGGGATCGTGACCCCAGATCAGCCCGGCAAAAAATCTCAATACAAACCCCAGGGCAATAGTTAATATCACCACGGCAAACTGGGGTTGGCCAAACAGGCGACGTATAACCAGCACTTGCAGCAAGTAGCTAAACACGCCCATGCACAGCATCGCCAGCAACACCCCCGGAACAAAAGGAAAGTTCCACCAGTCCTGGTTGACAAAGGCAAGGGTAACAAAAGCCCCCAGCATCATCATGTCGCCCTGGGCAAAATTAACGGCCTCGGTTGCTTTGTAAATTAATACAAAGCCAAGTGCCACCAACCCGTAGATGCAGCCATTGGCAACACCACCTAGCAATAACTGGAATGGATCCAAAAATGCTCCCCCCGAATTTGTTAAAACTACCGGCTCGATACGGGATATTTAAAAATACCCGACGTATTATCACATAACCAACGACGCCTGTGATACCAGATTACCCGGGATGCCGCTTAAAGCAAACCACAGATTACTCTTTGATCTAAACCCGTGATTTTTGTCGATGCCGGTACACAAACGACATCGACAGCACAGAAATCGTAGACATAATAATCAACGCTCCGGCCGCCACAGAAAAGTACTCGGTACCGCCAACGGCCACAATGATCGCACCGGCGATGCCCCCTGCGGCCATCTGCCAGGCTCCTACAACACCGCTACCGGTACCTGCATGTCTACCTGCCGCAGTAATCGCACCGACGGTAGAATTCGCGACCACAATGCCATTACTGAATCCAAACAGGCAACAGGGTAGCGCCAGAGATAGTGCATGCGTAAAACCAGCCGCCTGGGTAACAAACAGAGCAACTACCGCAATCAGGCTCAGGCTGCAACCAGTCATTGCCGCACGTTCAATTCCCTTGTATACAAACCATAGCCGGTTACAACTGTTGCCGATTAAATAGAATACAGGGGTCAGCGAAAACCATAACCCGAATTCCGCTAACGTGTAGCCATTGCGCTGATACTGATAGGCCAACAGTCCGTTGAGACAAAAAAATATCCCGATCTGCATACCGCTAGCCAGTGCCCAGCATAGAAACAGCCGGTTTTTTAACACTGCAAAATAAGCAGACAGAACTACCGTAACGTTAATAACACGGAGTCTGTTAACGTTGGTTTCTGTTGCCAGGTAACACGCCGAAACCAGCATCACAACACCACACACACTCAACAATGTCATGATGCCCTTCCAGCCGGCATACTCAGCCAGCACACCGCCGAACGCTATTGACAGGGCAGGTGCTATGGACAGTACGATCGATATAGTGGACATCTGTCGAGCGGCTTCGCTGCGTTCGAATGCGTCACTCACTATGGCGCGTACCATGGCCAGACACGCAGATGCACCAAGACCTTGCAATACTCGCAGCAATGTCAATGATTCAAGAGTACTGCGATTCACCAGAACTATGCTGGCAGCACTGAATAAGATCGTTCCGCATAGCATAACGGGACGCCGTCCATAGCGGTCTGACAGTGGCCCGCAAATCAGCTGGCCAACCGCCAACGCTATCATATAGACCGTCAACAGTTGTTGTACTGCGCCACTGGATAAACCAAGCTCTGCCTTTATCAATGGCAGTGCAGGTGTCAGTACGGTCAGACCTGTCACAGCACTGGCAGTACACAGCGCCAGAAACCAGATTGGCGGAGCTACCGGCCGGGAATTGCTACGACCGACCGAGCCGGTTATTTCGGGCGATGAAACGGTATCGTTAATTGGGATATTTCCACAAACACACAGAACCTGTCATTCGATTCACTATATCACGCCCGTCCTTGCCAGCCGCTACATACAGCTCAAAGTTGCGCGCAAGACAACCGGGTCAGAGCCACGCACCAGGACAAATAGCGGCTAAAAATCCAGTGCTGTGTATTTGCAGTCAAGGTAATCGGCCAGCCCCTGACTGCCGCCTTCTTTACCGAGACCACTTTCCTTCATACCACCAAAGGGAGCTTCCACAGTGGTAATCAAGCCCGAGTTTATTCCGATCATGCCGTATTCAAGCCCTTCGTTTAGACGCATAATCTGGCCGATCTCTCGCGTGTAGGCGTAGGCGCATAAACCAAACTCGGTATCATTGGCCATCGCAATGACCTCTTCTATCTCATCAAAATGAAAAACGGGCGCCATCGGACCAAAAATCTCTTCCTTTGCAACTCGCATCTGCTGCGTCGCACCAGTCAGCACGGTGGGTTCAAAGAACGACTGGCCCAGCTGGTGTCGCTTGCCACCTACCGCCACTTCGCCACCCTTTGAGACGGCATCCTCAAGCAACTCTTCTACTTTTTGCACGCTTTCCTGATCGATCATCGGCCCCTGCTCCACGCCCGCCTCGAGTCCGTCACCCACTTTCATTTTGGCAGTCGCCGCAACCAGTTTTTCAACGAACGTATCGTACACTCCGGCTTGTACGTAGATCCGGTTTGCGCACACACAAGTTTGCCCCGCGTTGCGAAATTTGGCGATTACTGCGCCCTGCACTGCTGCGTCAATATCTGCATCATCAAACACAATAAAGGGCGCATTGCCACCAAGCTCCATGCTGACTTTTTTCACTGTCGCGGCAGACTGTCTTATCAACTCTTTGCCGACTTCGGTAGAACCGGTAAAGGTCACTTTACGAACAACAGGGGAGTCCATGATTGCACCGCCAATGGCACGTGCTGATCCAGTGACCACATTTACTACACCTGGTGGAAAACCTGCCTCTTCGCACAGCACTCCCCAGGCCAGGGCCGAATAGGGAGTCGCTGTTGCGGGTTTCGCAACAACGGTACAACCTGCAGCCAGCGCCGGACCCACTTTGCGCGCGAGCATCGATGACGGAAAATTCCACGGGGTTATCATGCCAACCACTCCCACCGGATGATGGGTGACCATAATGCGTCGTCCATTACCAGGTGCTGGTACGATTTCACCTTTGTTACGCCTGACCTCCTCTGCAAACCAGCGTACATACGCCGCACCAATTGCAATTTCCCCCATCGCTTCAGCAACAGGCTTGCCCTGCTCAATAGTCAATAGCTCTGCAAGTGACTTCTGGTTGTCCATTAAGGCATCGTGCAATTTCCACAGCAGCCCGACTCGCTCAAGTAAAGGCATGGCAGCGAAAGCCGGAAAGGCCGCCGACGCTGCCGCAATGGCGCGATTGGTTTCAGCCTCGCCGCAAGCCGGCACGGTACCAATTATCTCGCCGTTGGCCGGGTTAGTGACCTGAATCGTTTTGCCACTGTCGGCAGCGATCCAATCACCTGCAACCAGATTTGCTTCTCTAAGGTAGGTTTGAAAGGTCATTAGCGGTCAATCCTCAGGTTGATGATCGGCACGCTGACACCCGACCATGAGGATTAAGTCTGCTGGTTTTACTAACGCATTACAATGCAGGCGTAGTAAAGCGTCGTCAGCTGCCTTTGTTTTTAATTGCCAGTGCCGACTGAGGGCATTAATCGCCGCGTCGCAGGAAATTCAACTACCAGCCAGGCTATGGGCCTCCCTGGACGGCTCCGCCTGTTCGCCAATAACTCCGGGCCATCGCCAACACACCAGCGCCAGAAACAACAAGCCAAGCGTCGAAGAGACGAACAATGCCACTCGTGGCCCCAGCCAGCTTGCGATCAATCCAATTTGTGAAAACCCGATTAAACCCGCGCCAATACAAAGAGACAGAATCCCGAACACCTGGCTGCGATCGCGCGACTCACAGTTCAGGATCAACAGGGTGGTTTGCATAGTTGCAAAACAGGCAGATCCCATACCCACCAGCAACAGTGCTCCCCCCATCACACCGGCACTGGTGCTCGCGGCGTACACCAGCCCGAATGAAAATCCGCCAGCAACACCAAACACATAGATTTTTCGAAAATACTGAATGCGTCCGTAGCGCAGAAACAACACGCCACCCAGCAGAGCTCCGGCTCCCTCCATAGAAGCCAACAAGCCAATTACAGAGGCAGACAGCTGTAACTCTTCCCTGCCCAGCACAGGCACCAGCGATAACATGGGAAAACCAAACAGATTATAAATAACCGTTACCATCAACACAGCGCACAACAGCGGGTCGCGTTTTACAAGGCCCATACCCTGCGCCATGTTTTCCAGCAATCCGACTCCCTTGCTCCCTGTTAAATCCCTGCCGAGTTGCAAACGACAGGTGACTACAAAACACACCACGTAAAGTAAAAAAGAAAGCGCCATAACTCCCGACAGACCTGCATATTGCAGCAGTAAACCGCCAATCAATGGTCCGATCATGCGGGTTCCATTGTTGGCAATAGTATCGAGACCCATGCCTCTACCGAGAGCTTCAGTGTTGACCGCATCACCGATCAGCTTTCTTCTGACCGGAAAATCAAGTACCCAGAAGACTCCACCGAGGAATGAAATTAACATCACCTGCCAGACCGCCAGCTCACCATATGCCGCCGCCAGCAAACCAATAGAAGTAGTGAGCAACATCGATATCATTCCGGCCAGATAAAGACTACGGGCCGCAAACCAGGCAGGTAGCGCGCCACCGACTGAACCAAACAACGCCAGCGGCGCGAGCTTAACCAGAGTAACCAGTGTCACTTGCAAGGGCGACTGTGTAAGATCATAGACGTAGACGCCAAACGCCAGTAACTCTAGCCAACGCGCCACACTTTGTAACGCACCTATCCATAGCAAGCTCATAAACGCCTGATTTTTTGTAATGGAAAGATCGATGTTTAACGCAACGAAAAGATTATCTATTTTTGTCATTATCAGTATTCACATCGCCGCGGACTGGCTGGTTATTCGCCATTGTATTTATCAGGCGGCCCACTGGCACTTTATAGTTCAACGATGGATTCAACTGTCACTGTCTGGAGATTTCGGGGACCGATAATCGTCGCGCTCGATCAACCAGGACACACCGGTGCCAATCACCAGGCCCCAAAAAGGCGCACCAATATTAAATAGCGTAATTCCTGACAGGGTAACTAAAAAAGTAATCAGTGCGCTGAGCTGAAACTTGCCCGTAAACGCTGACGCAAATGCGGTCTGCAGAACCTTGAGCATAGCCAGACCCGCAAGCGTTGCGATAAAAGCGGGCGGACAAGCTAGCATCCATTGGGTGAAGGCAGGAGCAAAAATTCCGAACAACAATGCCAGCCCGCCTACGACTATACCGGCGGCGAAATGTGACGAGCGGGCTCCGGAACTGGATATCAGCGCATTGGTAGGTCCGGTCAAACATGTAGACACCGTACCAACGGACGCAGCCAGCATTGACCACAACCCACAAGCGGCTGTAATAAAGTTAATCGGTGCCTTGTGACCCGCGCTACCCAGTACCGCGACGCCCTGCCCGTTCTGTACCACCAGTACCGTGATCGCTAATGGCAACACCAGCTCGAAAACAGCCTGCCATGAAAACACAGGCACAACCAAAAGCGGCAAACTCAGCCAATCGTTACCGGTCACTGACTGCACAGCGATTCTGTCATCTATAACAATAACAATCAGACCTGCCACCAGCGCCATGATAAGCGGGGGCATAAATTTAGCCGCTACCGGCACCGCGACCAGCAGCAGAAAAAGCGCCGTCATGGTTCCAGCCAGCCAGGGGTCGGCAACTACAGCCTGTATCCAACCGGTTCCAAACTGAAGAAATACCCCCGCCACCATACCCATAACTATCTGCATGGGTACCGCTTCCATCGCTCGCCTTACCCAACCGGAAAAACCCAGTAACAACATCAACAAACCGGTGACATAGAACGCACCCACCACCTCGGCAAACTGCAGATGCATAAGGGCCGGACCAACCAGCACCGTACCCGGTATGGTCCAGAAAAATACCATCGGCACACGATAGAGCCAACACGCAGCAATCGTCAGCAAACCGTTGAAAAAAAAAGCACCAAATACCCACGATGCGATCACTTCATTGTCGAGACCTCCCTGCCTTCCAACAGCCAGAATCACCGCAACCGGCCCGCTTGCAGCAAAAATAAAACCAATGAATGCGTTGGCCAGAGTATTCGGATTGAGCGCGCGTTTAAAAAACGAAAAACGGGTAACAGGACTGGCGGCTGGCTCTAGCGGACCCGGGAGTAAAAACATATTTATCGGTATGTTCGGAAAACGACAGTGTAAAGGTTAATGAGCCATCTCAACAGTTGAACAACAGTTTTCGCGGCCGGGTAAACCACCGTCATCTCCGCAATTATTAAATACATGACAACAACATTGTCCGGTGACCAGTGCTTTGCTGCGGACCGATAAATTGCTATTGTCATGACACTATAAAAAGCCGGCGGTTAAAGCCCTTAATTTGTTGTTACCTCTTTTATTACACCTGGAGGCTAATATTGTTCAACTTGCACCTATCTGCCGGGTGCAAGACTGTGACTGCATTTTTGTTCCGAGCTATCAATTTTTCTGCAATCGCACACTCTGGAAAGCAGACCATTCATCTGCAAAGGCGAATAAACTATTATGGAAACCGGAAAAACAAATCTCACCCGATACTTGCTCCTCGCACTATCTGTTTCACTGAGTGCCTGCAGCAAGAGCGACCCTCCTGCCATGATGATGAGTGGCAATGAAGACATGGAACTGCCTCCAGTGCAGGGAGAAGGCGATACCGCGCCTCCTGCGCAGCCAGTCAGCAATTTCGCGTTTAGCGTGAGCAGCGAAATCGCAACGCAAGAGTCGCAGTTTTATTCGGATCTCGTCAACCAGGAAATAGGCGGTGCGGTCGCCTCGCTGAACCGGGCCCCGAACTTCTTCAATAATATTCAGGTGCCGGTGGCCTATCGCACCTGCGGCTTTGCCAATGCGTTCTATCTGTCAACCGACAAAAGTATTACCTTGTGTCACGAGCTAGCGCTAGCGGCATTCACACAATTTCGTGCCAACGATGAAGACGACGCTGCAGAGACTATAGATCTGGCGAGACGCCAAACTCTGTCAATGATGGTTTTCGTACTTTATCACGAAGTGGGCCACGCAATGGACGATATTCTGGATCTAAACGTCGGTGGCAGTGTTGAGTCCGTGGCTGACGCCATCGGGGTGGTGCTGTCAATTCAAACGCAACGTCCTCTTGCCCCCTTAAATGCCGGCTTGTATTTCCTCAATAACGATCAGGGCAGCTTTGCAGACGAACACGACAGTGGCATTGACAGATCAGGGCGCATTCTCTGCTGGACAATTGGTAGCAGCACCGAGATAGCAGACCAGCTGCCGCTCACAACCGCGAATTTTGTAAATGCAGGACGCGACTGCCCGGGCGAGTATGCAGATCAAGTCCAGTTCGTCTCCAGCTTTTTACCCAACCTGACCTCCATATCGGCAAAGTCCACAACAGACACTGAAGCTTCAATCGCTGATGAACGGCAGTTTGCAGATATCGACCTCGGTGCAACTAAAGAACCTGATAAACAGCGTGGCCAAAATTGAGTTTGATTTGTTTCCCGGCCTGAACACTTAGCGCAGGCATTCATCCATCGCCGTTTACAAAGAACGGAAGAAGTGATTTCGACATCAACTTGTCGTGCAAACCGGATGCTACTTTAAGCTCCGGTTTTTTTTGTGCTCCTCGAGCCTGCATGGCAAAACCTGGTA
>CAYPCS010000010.1:47288-96211 GCA_964409275.1 uncultured Granulosicoccaceae bacterium | reverse complement strand
AACCTGGTACGACTCCGTAGTCATCGGTAGTTATGATTTCAACACCTATACAGCTTGTAGCTCTTTATATGCGGTTTCCTGAACAATCGCGGCCCCCGTCGGACCACACGTCGCCAACCAGGTGAATGCAAATTATGATGGATGTTTTTTCGCGATCCTGACAGCACTCCCCAGGCAATAACCTGAGAAGCAAATGGATCTCATAGGGGCTTTTTTTGCTGCGCATCTAACACTTCGGCAATCGATCTAAACCTCAGTTAATTGCACCGACGAGAAATGTGATCGACGTCCCGTTGTTTTCCCGACGGACCAAGCACACTGTGCGCAATAGATACGAATTGTCTTCCAAATGAAACAACCACGAGCGCAATCCCAGGGTTAACATGAAATATTTTTCCAAATTTACTGCCCTCACCTTCTCCTTATTAGCTGTATCCGCCGTTGCGGTCGCAGGCGGCGACCCGGATGAGTTCCCCGGGCCCGAAGGCGTGCTTCTCGACCTCGACGAGATCAACCTGTCGACCGGTGATGAACCAGTTGTCACTCGGGACACACCTGTTACTGATAAGACAACGGCCACAGTTAAAGCTGAACCGGATGCGGCTACAGTCGTAACCGGCGACGGCAAGCCTGTCTCTGTCGGAGAGTCGGCACTCACCACAAAATCAGTACCGGTTGCTGTCGCAAAGGTTGAAGTTGCTGCAAGTGAGAACTCAACAAATCCGGTAATTAGAACAATTGTCGATGCAATGCGTCCGAGTGACCAGACTCCTCCGCTTGATAACGATCGTTTTTCTCTCTACCTGAGTGATGAAGTACTGTTCGCACAGTTCGAACGTAGCGGCAAACGCTACGGGCTCGATCGATCGCGCGTCCATCTCGGTTTCCTTCACAGCGAAGAACGCGACTCTGTGTTTCAGACCGGTTTATCTATTGATGCCTCATTCACAAAATCATTTCGCTTGTCCTTCGGTACTCGCGCCTACGTAGCTCTGTTGAACCTGGAGAACATGGATGCATTTGCAGCAGCACTCGGTGCAGAGACTGCCTATAAACTTCCGTTCAAAGCACTACCTCTAGAGTTTGGAGCGAGCTTCTACTATGCGCCGGATGTACTGACCTTCGGTGCGGGCGACCGTACCCTGGATGCACAGGTTGATGTGACCTTGCCAGTTCGCTCACAATTTTCGGTGTTTGGGGGATTTCGCTTCCTGCAGGTAGACACCAGACCCGACGACCGGGAAATTGATAATCGCGTACACCTGGGGGTTCGTTGGGATTTTATGTAAGGCAATGTAACAACTAACTACCGGGCTGCTCGCCATTCAATAGATAGCGGCCCGGTCAGCAGCAAGCGGAAAATACGCTCAGTCGCCCTGAGCAGCACTTTGCGAAGAGAAATCAAACGAGTAGTAGCGACCAGCTGCACCGATTTGTAATTTTGAACCACCTTGCTCATGTGCCTGAAGACCTATGCGCTTCCCGAATCGTTGAATACCGGTTTCCGACGCCAGAAGACGGTACTGTAAAGTGGCAGTATTGTGTTTGATTTCATAAACCGCCACCAAACCGGATGCTGTCGAACTTGCTTGCGAGGGCGAGCGGTGTAACTCCGCACCAACAATCAGGCGATCCCCTGTTACTTCAAGTCTTTTGTGAAGCGCACCTGTTGCATCTATTTCCAATACGCTATGCAGAGTTGGCGATAACTCTCCCAACGAAAACACCGCAACGCAGGCTTCGGCGCCTCGGACATAAAGCCTGTCTTTTGCTAACGCCATACTGTCGCCAAAATGACCAACCCGATAACGCTGTCGAACACATGAATGATTGACGTCATGTACGTGCACAGTGCTGTATGGCCTCAGCCCGTTCGTTTCTCGCTGCAACAACCCAACCCGATTATAGTCACCAACCACCAGCCAGCGCGCATTGGCTTTAATCGACATGCAAGGCATGCTTTTCGTTAGTATATGCTGCCACTGGCCACCTTCCAGCGTGTACTGGTGCAGGCCGTTTTGATCATCGCAGATATACACATCTCTATCGTGGACAGCGATGGCAGTTCCAAACGCCTGTTGCTCACGCGGTCCGGCGCTGAAATCCTGCTGCGCCATACCCATTGAGCATTGTGGCTCTGATACACGTCAACATAACCGGCGCTATTTAACGACTCGGCCTTTTTCACCGCATGCATGATTCGACGCTTTTCGTCTTTGCTAAAGTGCGTGTTATCGGCATACAGACGGTCCCGAAACTGATAGTATTTCTCAACGCGACGATGACCGCTCACATCAATTAAACCCGCTTTAAACAACGCCTCTACCAGGGAGACCGCGCTACGTGACTGCGGTTTGCCCTTCGGTATATATTGCGCTTTGATCCTTCCACGCATCTCACCACGTGGATGACTGGCAAACGCCCACTCACCATAAATGGCGACATCCCGCCCACGTTGAATAAGATCAGCGTTGGACAAACTCTTTTCGTCAGCATTGATCGGCGCACGACCACTTAAGCGAATATCAATGGACGGCAGCCCAGCTTTTTCAACAAGGGAATTAGAAGACACTGGCCCTGCGACAGACACTGCACCGGCTTTGCCTGCACGTACCAGTTCCCCCTATACAGTTGATTGCCACGGTTGAACGAAAAATCCTGCTGACCAGCCAGCCCCTCTTTTGCAAGTACTGCACGTGTACGTGGCTTGAATCGCAGTTGCCATTGGCGGTGAGTAGAACCGGCAACTCGAGCATCCATTTGCAACTGCGAAGTGGCCTCGGCAAACAAACGATCAGCAACTCCCCGCTCTGCCATAGTCACATGCGATTTGGCAAGTTCGGCTTCAAGCAACGAGATAGTCTGAAGATGAATGTCTGACCAGTTCCGACCACTCAGAACAAACAACTCGCGCCCGGCCGTGAGCCGATCAATATATAGATATAGCTCTATGGAATCTGCACGGCCCGGCCAAATGTCATAATAGCCATAAACCAGGCTGTCAGTGCCCGGTCGTATTTCGTCAGCGGTGGCAAGCGGGTCCTGAAAACGTCGCAGGTCGCGCTCCAGTACTACCGGTACCAGATTGGATCGGGCAACCAGCCGGGCGTTGGTGTCACGCTGCAAGGTTCGCAACAGGTTCTGGCGAAATTTTCCCGCATCAATAGTTGCTAACTGACCATCACCGGCAGACAGAAATCTACCGACTGCCAGCGTGCCCCAATCGAGATCCAGATGGCCTTTCTTATTGTCTAGCTGAACTTCCGGCTTTTCCGGGTACGCTTTCGAAATTAAATTCGTCCGTATTTCAGTTAACCGGTCTTGCAGTGCAAGCACGGCGGACTGTACCGTTGCAACACTGTCACCGACGCGCCAGGGCACACTGTCCGCGAACAACACATAAGCAGTGCGAGCATGCACCAGCTGAAAGCGAAAATCAGCACCGTCGCTGGCCTGTGTCAGTTGCCCGATTAGTACAAATTCCGCAGGCGTGACTCCCGCTATACGATCAGATCTGGTCGAGCTTAAAAAGCTGCCTTGAATGATTTTCTCGTCAAAGACACGATTTAGATCAGTGCGATCGTAGATCTCGATATCGGACAGAGTCGACAATTCAGCAAACAGTACGGCTGCCAGCTCCTCAGCTGCCAGTTCTTCAGCTGCACGGGCTGCCCTCCCTCCGCCCTCATTATTGTGCAGGTTTAGATACTGCGGTGGATAAACCGCGATTCGCAGAGGCAACTCAACATCATCCAGCATCGCGGCATATTGCGTGGCACCGCTTTGCACAGCACGAGTCCAGGGCAAACTACTCGCTGAAACAATAATCTGCCGCGAAGACTGCTTCGGCACCACTGTCGGATCTGGTATCCGCGGAACTACTGTCGTATCTGAAACCATCGCTGTAGCGGGCACAACAGCCCACGGGCTGCCGTTAAGCGACAAATCCAGTAGCAGAGGCTGAATCAGATAAAAAACACCACAGGCTATAAGCGCCAGTTTTAAAATTCGCAAAACCGGGCTCCGCCAGTTAACAACTCACGACAGTCTGCGCGGCAGAAGTCTGCGAAACGAGAACTTGCCATGGCGAGTACGCTGCCGCACAGGCTCCTGGTCTTCCGCAACAGCCAGTTGCGGCAATAGTCTTTCGGCAATCTGCGCGGCAGCACGCTGCAGTGCATTTTTTCCGGCCAATACTTCGCTCAGGTTCAACTCAATCTCGGTTTGCCGATCAGCGGCAACGACACGTCTGGTTTTGTTGTCGATCACTTTTATCTCCACCCGCGCCCGCACCCCGACAAGGTCTCCCTTTCGAGTGGCAAATTCAGTAAACCCTTCTCCCGTCAATGACAGGTCTGCCAATGCTGCTGTTTCAGAAGTTGCTTCAATGACGTCAAAACCGGCACTGATCAGGTATTGAATCAGCTCGGTCTCTGCTGCCGGATCAGGAGTCACTCTTCTACTAATATGACTTTCGGCAACCTTCACAGAAATACTGGGTTTATGCTTATCGGCAACTGTTTCGCCATATCCTCCATTCGATCTCGCTGCGACAGCTGAGGAGCTACCAGTCGGGACGTATTGCGGTCGATGGTCTCACTGATTTTGTCCGCCAGTTGCGCCACCAGGTCCATCACCTCACCACCGGCTCTACCTTGCACGTGCACACCGATCACACGGCTGGTCTCAACGCCGATAACCTTTGCAACGATCATCATATTGCGGTCTATTTCGAATAGCGTCCCGGTAATCAGTATTTTGGCACCCGTAAGCTGGCCAACCTGCACCGCCTGAGATGGATTGACCATACCTGACATATTGAGCAGCAGTTCATTTTCAATTCGATCGAGTTCCTCACGGTCCACCAACACCATGCCTGGCATGGCGGACAAATACGCATACAGCATGGTGGCAACTTTCTCGCCGCTGCCCTGCACATTGAACCCCCGTCCTTTTTCACTAAAATCAAAAATAGCGACTGCAGGTTCTTCATTGATAAACGCAGCCGCCCGCGATACCAGCGAGGTTGCAGTTAGAAGCAATAGAATGAGGATTCGACTGAACACGGATAACTTCATAATTGCCACTCTTTAAAGGTACCTGAACCTCGGGGGCGAGAGTGAATTTATTGCCTCTACCACCACAAGCTGTGTGTATCGGCCCCGCAAGTTGATCCTTCACCCGTGTACAGGTCATTCAATGTAATACTTGCGGCAAATCAGTATTCGATTCCAATACACCGTGTGCAGGTTCTGCCTAAAGTTATTTGCAATCCTGGTGGCAACCTTTATTCTCATCCCGTTTACGGGAAACTAACTGTGGAATATTGTCATGACTCACCCGGCTTTTAACAGCGGTAACGCCGCTATCGTAACCGGCGCCGCTCACGGTATTGGCCGGGCAATGTCCCGCCATTTCAATGCAATCGGCATGAAAGTCATCATGCTGGATATAGATCAAACCACCCTGGAAAGGGAGGCAGGATTAATTGGCGCAAACGCCCGCGCTTTTTCGTTCGACGTGTCTGACCAGAAGGCCTGGGACAGGTTAGAACTGAAGCTCCGGCAAGATGAGTTAGTGCCCTCTGTACTGGTTAACAATGCGGTCACCCGCATTGGCCGCGGTTTTGAAGCAGACTTTTCAGACTGGCAGCGCGCCATCGATATAAACCTGACAGGGGTAATCCGCGGGGTAAATACTTTTCGTGAATCTATGCAAAACTCCGGTCATCCCGGTGTAATTATCAACGTAGGCTCAAAACAGGGAATCACCAATCCACCAGGTCACCCTGTGTACAACCTGTGCAAAGCCGCCATCAAATCATATACAGAGGGGCTTCAACATGAGCTGAGAAAACACACCGGAGCCCCCGTTAACGCCCACTTGCTGGTCCCGGGCTGGACCACTACAGGCACAAACGAGCACAAGCCCGGGGCGTGGCTACCGGATCAGGTAGTTAGCTATATGATGGCAGCGATAAACCGGGGTTCGTTTTATATTATCTGTCCAGACGATGAAACCACGGAAGAAATGGACAAACAACGCATCATTCACGCTGCTGAAGACATCACTCTGGACAGACCACCATTGTCTCGATGGCTGGATGCATCGTCGTAAACATCTATAGATTCAGGCTTTGACCACACTGGCCTGAATTGCCACAACCCGACCAGTCACTGGTGTAATCAAGCCATCGTGCTAAATTGAAGATCAACGAGGCAAAGCCCGGAACGGTTTTCAATCGCAACCATCAGACTGGTGGTTCGTCCAACTCAAGGATAAATCATACCAATGGCAGATCTCGGACAGGGCCCGCAGGCATGGCGGCAAAAGAGCAATCACAACCGGATGATCGACTTTGAATCTATGCCCGCAGACCGCAAAGACCCGTCACTGCCAGGCAAAGTTGAAGTAGCCTATTTTGGAAGCTCGGCCTTTCGTATAACCTCACCACTCGGTTTAACGCTGATGGTAGACCCATGGCGCAATTTGCCAACGCGAAGCTGGGACTGGTATTTCCGAGACTTCCCTTTAGTGGAAGTAGACATCGGCGTATCAAGCCACGCTCATTTTGATCACGACGCCTTGCACAGACTGGACGCCCATGTGTTGCTCGACAGGCCAATCGGTAGCTGGCAGTTTGCAGACATGTGCATCACCGCGATTGCAGACAAGCATGCTACCGATTCAAGCGCAGCATTGTATGACTTCTGCAGCATCATTCACGACTTCAACGGCATCGACATTACACCACCGGACAATCCACGCTCCTGGGATCACTGCCTGCTGCTTATCGAAACCGGCGGGCTACGATTGTTGCAATGGGGCGACAATCGGCACAACCCTCCGGAGGACATATGGCAGCGCATTGGTCAGGTTGACATTCTGTTTCTGCCAGTGGATCAATCGCGCCATGTGCTGTCGTATGATTCCTGCGATGCCATTATCAAACGCCTGAACCCGCACGTCATTGTTCCACATCACTATTACATTAGAGATCTCACATTGCGAAGCAGCACCTTGCTTCCCGCAGACGAGTGGGTGGAATCGCGAAGCCATCAGCGATTGTCAGAACCTGTGAACACATATACCCGTGATTCGCTTGGCTCTCGCAATGGCGAGGTGCATTTTTTTGCAGATCTGGTAGCGTTTGATAAAACCCGCTGGCGCAATGGTGAGCTCGACACCGGCAATCTACAGCCATGATCATCAACCAGACCCGATCCAAACGACAGCAGGAAAAACCGCCATACGCGCGCTACCTGCCACTGGCAGAACTACACCATTAACTTCGGAGCTGTTATGGCCAATTCAAGCCTTAAATCGCTGTGTAAAACCAACGGTCTCAAGATCGGCACATTCATGTGCGAGTTCAACACACCGGGTATCGGTCACCTGCTTAAAAACGGTGGCTGCGACTATGTATTTATCGATATGGAACACTCCGGCTTTGACGTCGGTGCCATGAAAACCCTGCTACGGTATTTCGAGGCCGCAGACCTGCCAGCGTTCGTGAGACCCGCCGGAAAAGACTACTACGATATGGCTCGCGTGCTCGACGTCGGCGCAGAAGGTTTGATCCTGCCAATGGTCGGCAGCGGCGAAGAGGCAGCGAGAATTGTTGCAGACACCAAATACGAGCCACAAGGCGGACGCGGCGTAGCTTTGGCCATCGCGCACGACCGCTATCAGCCAGGGCCCGTTATCGAAAAATTGAACGCCGCTAACCAACGCACACAGATATTCCCTTTAATAGAAACTCGCGACGGCATCGAAAACGTTGAAGCCATCGCCAACACACCTGGTATAGACGGCTTATGGCTTGGTCACTTTGATCTTTCATGCAGCCTCGGTATTCCGGGCCAGTTTGAACACAAACTGTTCATCGACAGCGTAGACAAACTACTAGCAGCTGCCCGTGCTGCGGGCAAACCGCTCGGCCGTGTAGTTGCCGATAGCACTGAAGGGGCCGTCGCCTATCGTCAGGGATTCGATTTCATAGCGGTCTCGGGAGATTGCTGGCTATTGCAGCAGGCTATGACTCAGGCATCCAGCGAATTGCGTGCCGCTTGCAGCGCAGATTAACGACAGAGGAAATCGCAGGCCATGAGAAAATTCAAGGTAGGCATTAGCGCAAAACTCAGACACAGCAACGGTGATGTCGTCATTCCCGAAGTTGATCTCGGACCACTGGAAACCAACGACCGAATAGCAGTAAGCACTCTGCCTGATGTCGGGGCTGGAAAGCTGAACGCTGAGCATATCGGTGATCTGGATGTAATTGTACTAATGCTGGAACGCGTTGCTGCTCACACCTTTACGACACAGCAAAACCTGTTACTGGCAGCGCGCTATGGCGTCGGCTACGACACCATTGATGTGGATGCCTGCACACAGCACGGAGTGGCGCTCGCTATAGCACCCGATGGCGTCAGGCGTCCGGTTGCCACTACGGTCATGGGATTCTTGCTGGCGCTTACCCTGCGTATACCGGTAAAAGACAAAATCACCAGACAGTCAGATGCCGGCTGGGCAACAAAAACAAATTACAATGGCACCGGTCTGATTGGTCGCACTCTGGCAGGAATCGGACTCGGCAACATAGGCGCTGAGGTATTTCGGCTGGCTCAACCCTTTGACATGCACATGATCGCACATGATCCCTATGTCGATCCCGCTATCGCCCGTGAGTTAAATGTTGAGCTGGTATCTCTGGAAGAGGCTTTCACCCAGGCTGACTTTCTCACCGTAAATTGCCTGTTAAACGATGAGACGCATCATATAGTCAATGCCAGTCGCCTGGCATTGATGAAGAACTCCGCCTATCTCATTAACACATCACGCGGGCCGGTGATCGATGAAAAAGCAATGATAACGGCATTGCAAAATAACTCCATCGCAGGTGCAGGGCTCGATGTGTTCGAAACCGAACCTCTATCCGCTGACAATCCGCTAGTGTCCATGGACAACGTGATTCTCTCTCCGCATGCGCTGTGCTTCACTGATCAGTGCATGAAGGGTCTGGGCGATGCTGATGTGCAGGCCTGCCTCGATATCATGCAGGGTCACTTGCCAAAAGCAATCGTCAACAAATCGGTCACAGAATCGGCTCTATTCACCAAACGATTACAGGCACTGGCATCGCAATTCAAATAGTTAGACTAATGGTTCACCAGCTGGATTGACGCCTGGAGGCAGCACAGACGGACACCTCCTGCCTTGATTAGCAGCACCCGTGTATTCGCTTCGCGTGACAAATTGAACTTGTCGCAAAAAATTGCCGTGTTACACTGAAAACGGATATGTCGTGCTGGAAAAAGCATGGCTGGCAAATCGTCGGGCATGGATACCATGCCTACCACGAGAGGAAAATTGATGAGAAAGGTCCTGACAACCGCTGCCTCCGGTCTTTTGGCAGCAACCCTGGCGCTACCCGTTACAGCGGCCGAATATACGCAAAAAGAATGGCAGGTAGTAGGCACCTGGGCCAGCCTTGAAAACTATAAACAGTTTGAAAACCCGTACTGGACGAAAACGCTACCCGAACTGTCGGGCGGTGCCATTACCGCCAATATGAAAGACTACACCAATGTGGGTATGTCAGGTTTTGAAACCATGCGACTGTTAAAGCTCGGTACATTCGATGCGGTCCACGCACTTACTTCCTATACAGCGCAAGACGCCCCGGCACTCGAAGGCATCGACCTGGCCGGAGTAATTCAGGATTTCAGTAAATATCGCGAAGCCATGGCTGCCTACAAACCGGTAATTGAGCGTGAACTCAAAGAAAAATTTAACGCCAAGATGCTGATGCTATATACATTTCCGAAGCAACAATTCTTTTGCAACTTCGGATCAAAAGACGCTACTGCGGTTCACTTAAAAGATCTTGAAGGCAAAAAGATGCGTACCTACTCAACTTCGATCGGTGACTTCATCGAAGGACTGGGTGGTAGTGCCGTGACACTTCCATTTGCCGAAGTGGTTCCAGCCTTGCAAAAAGGCGTTGCCGATTGCGGCGCTACCGGAGTCATGCCGGCATACAATGCCAAGTGGTATCAGGTAGTGACGCACAACGTGCGGGTAAATATCGGGTTCGCTGCCACCTTTCTGGCCATCAATCAAAAAACCTGGGACGAACTCTCGCCAGACACCCAAAAATTGATGGAAGAAGAAGCTGCTAAAACAGAAGATGCTATCTGGGCCGCAACCGAAGAGATCAATGCAGAAGCCGCCCTGTGCAATACCGACGGCCCCTGCTCCAAAGGTGAGCCGGGTGGCATGGTCGCCGTCGAATTAAACGACGATGATCGCAGCCGTGTTGATGTAGCGGTTAACGACTTCGTACTTAAGCGTTGGGCGAAGCGTTGTGGCAGTGACTGCGCCATGGAATGGAATGACTCTATTGGTAAAGTACTCGGTGTAACAGCACCGACCGAGTAAACGGCAAGCAGATGGAGATGCCGGGCAATTGTTGAACCTCACGAAATGTGCTCAATCTATTGCCCGGATCAACACTCGGTTGCCGGATATTTAACTGCAGGTTTATCTGCTTGTACTGGCTATTTATTTAGCTGGCTGGCAGCAGTAAACGTGGTCAGTCTATCTGACACATAACATCAAGGTACTTGCTACTTTTTGCTTAACCTTGGATATACTCGTTTTCGAACATAAAACGTCTCAACCGATAAATCCCAACGTGCAAAGTCTTGACAACATACATGCCGCGCTAAAACGCATCTCCGTCTGGGCGGTCTGGGCGGCAGGTCTCGCACTTTTGTTGTCAGCTATCATGGTCACCGTCGACGTTTTCAGTCGCAAATTTTTCAATGTGACGATGAGCGGTTCTGACGAAATATCCGGCTATGTATTCGCCGCTGGCACCACCTGGGCATACTCCTATTGCCTGCTGCACAGATCCAATGTTCGCATCGACGTGCTATACAATTTTTTGTCACCGCTGGTTCGCAGTACTCTCGACGTTATAGGCATAGCGCTGCTGCTGTACTACATGTCTTACCTCACGCACAAAGCATTCGGTGTCTTCTGGACCTCGTGGACCGGCAACTCCATCTCAACCACAACCCTTCTCACACCATTGTGGATACCGCAGCTGATGTGGTTTCTGGGACTGGCGCTGTTTGTTCTAACGCTGGCATTTGTGTTCCTGTATACACTCATTTCACTCTTAAGGGGCGATCTTGAGCGCGTCAGAAAAGCTGCCGGAGCAATGAGTGCACAGGAAGAATTACTCCAGGAGACCCACGGGCTGGACGTACAGACTTCGGCCGCTATCAGAACCGGTTCTTCACGCAACCCGGCCGATAGGCCAGCCGACAGAGAATTATAGATAATGGCAGGCTGGATCGTCCTTATATTGCTGGTGCTGGTGGTGGCCAGTATTCCTGTTGCTGCGGTGCTCGGTATTCTCACGTTCACGCTGGACGAAATCTATATGGCCGGGCGTTTGAAAGGCGCGATTGGCGAATTTGTCTGGGACAAAAGTAAAGACTTCGTACTCGTCGCTATTCCAATGTTCATTTTGTTGGGAGAAATCATGTTGCGCGCCGGAATAGCGCAACGCATGTATAACGCGGTAGTCCAGTGGCTATCCTGGTTACCTGGCGGATTGATGCATGCCAATATTGGCTCGTGTGCAATATTCGCTGCCTCCAGTGGTTCGAGCGTTGCCACCGCTGCCACTGTCGGTACCGTGGCAATCCCTGAAATGGAGAAGCGAAAATACAACCATCGACTGTTCCTCGGCTCACTGGCCGCCGGCGGTACGCTGGGTATTTTGATCCCTCCGTCAATCAACCTGATTATCTACGGATTAATAACCGACACTTCAGTACCCGAGCTTTATCTGGCCGGTATATTCCCAGGTCTCGTACTGGCACTTCTGTTTATGTTGATCATCGTTGTTTCATGCCTTATCTGGCGCGGCTGGGACGGCATAAAAACAGAAACGAGCTGGCAACAACGCATTGCCACGCTACCGGATCTGTTGCCACCCATCCTGCTATTTGGCGTGGTGGTGGGCACCATCTATGCGGGTATTGCCACCCCCACAGAGGCAGCCTCGGTCGGCGTCGTTTTCGCGTTAATGTTAGCGGCCTGGCGCAGCATGCTTTCCGTCAAAATGCTCAAGGAAGCGTTCGAGGGCACCATGCGTACCACCGCCATGATCATGCTGATTATACTTGCAGCCGTATTTCTAAATTTCGTACTCGGCTTTATGGGAGTAACACAAAACATACTCGATGCGATCGAAGCGTTTGGTTTAACTCCTACGCAGACCATGATTATTATCATTGTATTTTATCTGATTCTCGGCATGTTCATGGAGACACTATCCATGCTGCTGACTACCGTGCCAATCGTATTCCCGATAATAGAGCGACTCGGCTATGACCCTGTGTGGTTTGGTATTCTGGTGACGGTACTAATGGAAACCGCTTTAATCACTCCACCCATTGGAGTCAATCTCTACGTGGTTCAGGGAGTGCGAACCGGAGGCGGCCCGTTTAACGATGTCGCCTACGGAGCAATGCCATTCGTCCTGATGATGCTGGTGATGTTAACCCTGTTGATGGTTTTCCCGCAGATCGCGCTGTACTTGCCTGAACTGGTGTATCGCTAGATTTTATATTAAATACGGTTCGAGCCTAAACGGCAACCGTACGCCAACGCTGGAGCCATCGACGCAATGGTGTCAGACTCACCTGTACGTGTCGCCGTCGATATCGGCGGCACTTTTACCGACTTACACCTGCATAACCCGGTCAATGGCCACACCACCGCCTGGAAAACCCCCAGCACACCGACTGATCCATCCGTCGGATTGATTGAGGGCTTGCGTGGTATTACAGAGGTGGCGGGGATAGAGTTATCTGACATCGGTCTCATCCTGCACGGCTCTACAATTGCCACCAATGCCGTACTGGAACGTAAACTTCCGAAAGGTGCGCTGCTGACCACCAGCGGTTTCAGTGATGTTCTGGAAATTGGCCGGCACATTCGCAGAGACGTATACACGCTGCAAGCTGAACAGCGCTCCCTGCTCATACCGCGGCACCGCCGCTACGGTGTTACAGAACGAATCAATGCAGACGGCCAGGTACTACAAACACTTGACGAAAAATCGCTGCACACCGCCATCGATAACATTCTGCAGGAACAAGTAGAAACCGTCGCCATTGTATTTTTGCACGGGTATCGCAATCCACTGCATGAAGAGCGTGCCGCCGCTATTGTCAGAGAGCGCGCTCCACACTTGTCGGTTACGTGTTCGTGCCATACCAGCCCCGAAATTCGCGAATTCGAACGAACGTCGACCACTGTTTTAAACGCCTTGCTACGCCCGGTTATTTCAGGCTACCTCGAACGCGTGAGCAGCCGCTTGAACGATACCGGTATTACCGCAGCGTTGTATCTGGTGCAATCCAATGGCGGGTTGGCTACACCGCAGGACGCAGCCACCTTGCCCGCTAAACTGTTACTGAGCGGCCCGGCAGGTGGAGCAATGGCAATGGCATCGTTGTCGCAACGACACAAGCTGCATAACCTGGTCGGCTTCGACATGGGTGGCACCAGTTCTGATATATCCGTTGTCAGGAACGGACAAATCGGTGAAACCGCCGAATCAACTATCGATGGCTTACCCGTACGCATGCCTATGGTTGAAATCCGCACGATAGGTGCCGGTGGTGGCAGCATTGCCGCGGTGCAAGGTGGCGCATTGAGAGTCGGACCCGTGAGTGCCGGCGCCGACCCGGGTCCGGTGTGTTATGAGCGTGGTGGCACAGAACCCACCGTTACCGACGCCAATGCTGCACTCGCACGAATTGACCCTGCAGCATTTCAAACCGGTGGCATGCAACTTAATGCCAATGCATCCACCAAAGCGCTAAACGATCTTATTGGCGAACCACTGGAACTCGATACAGCAACGGCCGCCGAAGGTGTTCTCAATGTAGCAACCGCACACATGGCGGGGGCTATCAGGCTCAGCCTGTTCGAGAAAGGCGCTGACCCGGGAGACTTTGCGCTTGCCCCGTTTGGCGGTGCTGCGGGGCTGCACGCCTGTGCAGTCGCCAGTGAACTCGGAATGAGCCAGATTATATTTCCCGCCAATGCATCAACGCTGTCCGCGCTGGGAATACTGCAAGCTGATCTTCGTTACGATCTGTCTGATTCGCAACTGTTGCCAGCCCATGACGACTCACTACCATCGCTTGTCACATCAGTTGAAAGTTTGCGCCAGCAGTCCACGGCGCTGTTGAGAAAAAACGGCTTTACGGATAACAACTGTCGCATTGAGATTAGTTGTGACATGAGGTATCGGGGACAGGCGTTCGAACTCGCTACACCCTGGTCAACGCTGACCAAAAACACTATTCCTGATACCACTACTCTTGCATCACTCATTGCAAACTTTCACCGCATTCACGAAGAGCGTTTTGCGCACACCTCGCCACAAGACGCCGTTGAGATTGTGACAATCAGGGCTGTGGCTATCGGTGTACTGGACAAACCGGATACAAGCCAACCGCATGCAACCATGGCTCCCTCCGCAACAGCCACTAGTGAACGTAAAACACGCACCATATTTGTCGACGGGCGCGACATCGAAGTGCCTTGTTTCCACCGCAATGAACTGCAAACTATGGACAAACCACTGCAGGGGCCGGCCATTATAGAAGAAGACTATACGGTGCTTTTGATCGAAAAAAACTGGCGATTGCAGGCAATGCCTGGTGGTGACCTGCAAGGTCAGTATGTCAATGGAGATCGCACATGAACACCTCAAATATAAGTGGCACTGGCGATAACAGATCGGACGACCGTAAAACAATAAAACCGGTCACCATAGATCCGGTCAGACAGGAAGTCATTCGAAACGCACTGATCGCGGGCGCCGAAGAAATGAACATATCTATCTGGCGCACTGCGCGATCAACCGTAGTGCGCGAAACACTCGACTACTCAACCGCCCTTTTCGATGGCAAGGGCAATGCCATTGCCCAGTCCACCCGCATACCGATACATCTCAACAGCATGTCCGTTTGCCTTGACGATATTGTCAACAACCACCTGCCACTGGCCAACTGGCGCGAGGGCGATGTGATATTAACCAACGATCCCTACTGCGGAGGGCAACACCTGCCGGACTTCGTTTTGTTTCAACCTGTATTTATAGACGGGTGCCGAGTTGCAATTGCAGCCGCTATAGTTCACCACATCGATGTCAGCGGCGGTGCCGCCGGCAGCTATTTTGCCGGCGCCAAAGAGGTCTACCACGAAGGCTTGAGAATTCCGCCGGTAAAACTGGTTGATGCCGGCACGACTAATGAAGCGATCATCGCCATTGTTCGGCAGAATAGCCGTGAGCCGGAAAAAATCGGCGGTGACCTGCAAGCCCAGCTCGCATCACTTGCCGTAGGTGCACGCGCTGTTGAACGATTAGCAGCACGCTATGACACTGCCACCATTGAAGCCGCGATGGATGCAATCCTCACACAATCTGATCAGGCGATGCGCGATGTTATCAATGAAATTCCCGACGGATGTTACGAGTTCACCGACTACGTCGATGACGATGGACAGGATGCTATAAATCTGGCCATCATTGCGAGTGTTACTGTTAGCGGTGACCGGTGCTCTGTTGACCTGTCAGAATCTGCTGATCAAACACCCGGCCCTGTTAACTGCACACTAAACATGGCACGCTCCGGTGTGTATTGCGCCCTGCTCAGTGTTGCCGAAGGCAAGGCCATGGCGAATTCGGGCGCGTACCGACCAATCGAGGTCATCTGCCGGCCCGGCTCTATCGTTAACTGCACTGAACCCGCGCCTGTCGCCAACCGTATGGCCACCGGTCATCGTGTCGTCACTACTGTACTCGGAGCGCTGGCAAACGCCATACCTGAAAAAATACCGGCCGCCTATTACGGCGTTTCCTACGTGGCGGCTTTATCGGCACCAGATCGTTTTGTAAAAGACGAGCGCCGTGTGTACTTTGAAATTGAAGTGGGTGGTTGGGGAGCACACCCGCAAGGTGATGGCGCAAACGGTTTTTCCGCCGGCTTTCACAATCTGGCGAACTCTCCGGTCGAGATGTGTGAATCACTGTTTCCCGTTGTTTTTACTGAATACAGTTTCATCAACGGCAGCGGCGGAGATGGCAAGTATCGAGGCGGCCTTGGCCTTGCGCGAGAATGGACTCTCGATGCCGACTGGGGAACTCTGTCGGGCAATTTCGAACGATTCAGACACGCTCCCTACGGATTGAACGGTGGCAAACCTGGCTCCAAAGGCCGCTTTCTGCACACGCGTGGCGATAGCGTTACCGAGTTACCCTCAAAGATATCCGGCCTTGAGCTTCAACGTGGAGACCAGGTACGACTTGAAACTTCCGGTGGCGGAGGATGGGGACCGCCCGGCGACCGCAGTGCCGGGGATCGTAAAACAGATGATGTCGAAGGGTATTGTTAAACAATACCCCGACAACACTGACCGCATCCAGACAACTAGTACTTAATGTTCGCGTATTGAATATGCGACTCAAAAACGGCCCTGAGTTACGGCTACTGTATATTCGTGCAGGCGCTATCGCGACTACAACGGATATGGTAAAACACGGATAAACCCAACAGGGAAAGTCAATTGCTAATCAAATCTCTACATAAAGAGTTTGGTGCATTGGTCAGTGGTGTCGATTTGACTGATGCGCTGTCCAGCGAGGATCAACGCGGTATCGATGATGCGATCAACCGCTACTCGGTATTGTTATTTCGGGACCAGACACTGACTGCTGATCAGCAAATGCAATTCAGTCAGCATTTCGGAGCGCTCGAAGAAGAACACGTGTCCTACTATAGCGATGGAAAAATCAACTATATCGGGCGCATAGGCAACATTCAGCCAGACGGCAGCAAGCTCGATAACAGCGCACGAAAAACCGTGTCACAAACCGCCAATAATTTGTGGCATTCAGACAGTTCTTTCAGAGAAATCCCCAGCCTGTATTCGATACTGGTAGCGCATGAAGTACCAGACACGGGCGGAGACACCGAGTTTGTCAGCGCACGCAGCGCCTATGCCCGCCTGAACAAGAACACACAGTCGCTTATCAACCACAGGATTGCTGTTCACGACTATATCTATTCACGCACCAGTGTCGGAGAAGATGCGGTAACAGTGGGTCAACGCACTTACATGAGACCGGTACGTCAGCGCCTGGTGCGAACCAACCCGGTCACCGGTGAGCACAATTACTACGTTGGCTCGCACGTTCGAAGTATTGAAGGTATGGCAGATTCCGAATCACGCCCGTTGATCGACCAGCTGATCACTGAGGCAACACGCGATGACTCCGTATACCGTCACGCCTGGAGAGCCGGAGATGTAGTTATGTGGGATAACCGTTGTGTGCTTCACCGCGGCTGCGGTTACGACGCTGATCTTTATCGACGTTTGCTCTTGCAAACACGTGTGCGTGGCACTGCGCCTTCGCTCGTCGAAGAAGGCATGCCGCTGCATTAAATAGTCCTCGCGCGGACGCCTGATGATCGTAAAAGCACGTGGTGGCACTCTGTCGCTGCTGAAATTCTTCCTCGCAGGCTCCTGGCGTTTGGCAAACTTTCAGCAGCCGTACCATCCGCCAATTGAGTCACGTCCCCCAATTCTGCACAATATTTTACTCACCTCATGTTTATAGTGAGCGTTGACATCAAACGCCACCAGACGGTTGTATTTGTACTCCACGATTCGCTTGCCAGTGCATTTACTGCCCGCAGAGTACCGTTGCCTCAGAATGGCAACGAACCCGGACTATCACATCAGGACGAAATATGAAGCTTGTAACCCGCGCGACTGACCTATGCGCAGAACAAGGGCCCATGAAGCGACGGCACAATAAGCTAGATCGGTTCCTGTACCAGACGGTTCACTAAAACAGTATACGAAGAACCCTTGTGCGGCTGCTCCGTGGAAGGCTGCAAAAATAACCGAAACCGGCCCATCCCGGCCCGATCAAAAGTGTACAAACCCTCATCCAGAACAGGAGTCCAGGAAGTGTTAAAAACCAAATAAAATGCATCGGTATGAAATCGATATTCGATATCGGTCACGCTCACCAGCTCGACCGATATCAAGCCTGTTTCACCCAACAGGATATCGAAATGACTGCCAAGTAGTTCAATGGCCTTTTCATAGGTTTTCTCGAACGGCACGCCGGGAAACACACCGTCAACATCGCCTAAGCCAGAGGCATCCGTTTGACGAATCTGGCTGGAAAAATCCTGAACAGCAGTTTCAGCCTTGCTTGCAGGGTTGTCTGGCAACGGGCGCTCACCACCACCAGCCAACAATAGCCCTGGCGCCACCAGTTGCGCACTGGATGCCAGTGCAAACGCTGAAAATTTTCGCCGTGAAATCACCGGTATGCACTCCTGAGCTAGCTGCGGGAAGGAAATACTCCAACAAGGGCAATAATAAAATTCACCCCGGTGTAGGGCGACTGATTGGAAAATGCAAGGTTGGCGCCGGTATTGCCCAAGGTCGTTTCAGCCGATATAGCTTCAGGTGCCATTGCTCTTATATTGCCATTAGGAGCAACGTAGGTATTGCTGCCAGCAAGCATATTATCTTTCATGTCCGTGGAGCCAGCCAATGCCCCTGCACCGCGTAAGGTCGCCGCGGTTTCCGCTACATGCGTATGTGACGGAAGATTATTTATGTTAAGTGTGGTCGTTGAATTTCCGCCGCGTTCTCCAAGCCTGACACTTGCCAACCCGGGCCCTGTGCCCGCATGAATCGGCGCTCTACCACGCAATTCGGGAAGCGCGAATGTTGTTCTACCATCGCCACCGTAGGTGCTGCCTAGAATAGAAAACAGTGCCGAATTCTGGGCGACCGGCAAAAGCTGTCCATTGCAAAACGCCCAGCCTCGTGGCGCAAAATTACCACCGAACATGATTATTTGACCGATAAACGGATCCATGATGCCTCCATGCTATCTTTGGTTTTATTGCATTTGTCTGCGACTATCGCACAGCTTTAAGCAGTTTAAAAGCATTTCGGGGAAAACCGCAGAATAGCGTAGCTGCAACTGCGGCAGCGAAAATCTGCAAAAAGATGAGCCACGTGTAAAAAAGCAGACGAATTTCAGCGTTATACCCCGGCCTCTGAATCACCAGTCTACCAGGACTGTGGTGTTATGCATAGATTGCCGTGTAGACTAAATGGCAGGTTAATCCAGAGACACAAAATCATGGGAGTGAACACAGAAGAACTTCATCTCAACACATTTCAGGAAATCGCCAGCAAGCGCTTTACTGTTGACACCCGTTATTTTGGCTTCCAGCCGGACGGGTCTCCGGCACCCACAGAAATTTATCGAGACTATGGTGACCTTGAACTTAATTTGTACGAGGTATCAGAGATAGGCAAACCCGTATCACCGGCAATAAAACAGGGTTTTGAATTGTTGTTCTGGGGACCTGGAAACGCGGTGTTGGGAAGCGGCGGCCACCTGTTATATAACAGCGTGGTCGGGTCGATTTTCGTTTTCCTTAACCCGGTTTCCAGCCCGCCTCCAACCGAAGCCGATGACAGTGCAGTAGTCTATCAATGCCTGTTTCAATAGCCGGTGGTCAGGAGGGACCGATTGCACCAGTGCCAAAAGGGTCACCCACCTCAACCGGACTACCATTCTTTCCCGCCTCATGTTCCGGGTGGTTAAGGTGCATCAGTCGCGGAGCGCTATATGGCTTGCGTTCCAGCGTGTCCGTACTAACACGTGCGCTGCCGTCTTGCTCGTTTTTCACTTCCTTCATATTGTTCTCTCACTCCATTTCAGTTCAATTTACGTTATAGCTTAGCGGATGTATTTCAGCAAGGACTATGTCCGCGCTGTTATTCGGTGAACCTCGTCACAAGTGACACCAGGCATACAGTCTAAGGCGTGACTACCCACCTAGAACGGGAATAATACCCTGGCAGTAGTTTTCCATAGATTTGCCCGACGGGCTGACCTACCATTTCACTGCGGGGAGGAAAATATACAAACCATCTAAACCGCCGGGGGCTGGATGATGCTCGCGCAATATGGCCTGTAGCATCGATATTATCGCAGCAACGGCTTACAAGTTAACGATCACAACGGAGCTTTACAATGGAAGGTTTTATTGGCCAGATAATTTTGTTTGGTGGAAATTTCGCCGTAAGGGGATGGGCATTCTGCGAGGGACAGCTGTTGCCGATCTCCCAAAATCAGGCACTATTCTCTATTCTCGGTACTACCTATGGTGGCGATGGACGCACCACATTTGCACTGCCCGACTTGCGCGGCCGATTTCCAATGCAACAGGGCACAGGTCCGGGGCTGTCACCTGTCAATCTTGGACAAAAAGGGGGCAGAGCCAGCATCACCGAGGTACCCGCGCATACGCACACTTTATCCGGCGAAACCGGCGCAGGAAACCAGTCTGACCCCACGGGCAATATGCTTGGAGCATCTTCAATCTATGCCGCCCCGAATGCGAATGCAAACCGCGCGATGGCTGCGGACTCGATTGGCTCTAC
Organism: uncultured Granulosicoccaceae bacterium; assembly: GCA_964409275.1. Taxonomy (GTDB): domain Bacteria; phylum Pseudomonadota; class Gammaproteobacteria; order Granulosicoccales; family Granulosicoccaceae. The sequence goes on along the minus strand of CAYPCS010000010.1, from coordinate 75,622 downwards.
CGGCACATCGGAAGTTTCTGTACAAAATCCTTTTCTGGGTTTGAACTTTCTCATTTGCCTTGAGGGTACCTTCCCGAGTCGATCATAAAACAATGCGTTTGCAGAGAATGGCCCCGGTTTTATTGACCAGTGGTTTATTGACTAGTAGTTTTTTGACAAGGGCTTTTGCAGAGCTGCTACGCCGTTGAGGGACCGGCCTTTGGCCACTTCGGGCGGGGTTTGCCCGGCGGGAGTTCTGCTAATCCGCAGGCTCCCGACCGGGACCCGCGGGTGCCATGGCGAAACCGCAAGGACAGAACGTCTTGTATCGATAACGTACGTATCGTTTAACAATAAAAAATGTGAAAATATCGGTGTCGTGCGCCTTGAATCCTTAGAGAACGGTATACAGCGACTGTTGCCGGGCAGTGGAACTTCCGGCATTTATTGCGACGGCTTCACCAAACCGCATCTTCTGGTCCTATACTCTACTACTTACCAGCTAACCCCGGCGTAAGGCTTACGTTATCGGGCGAAAGTGAATTGCAGTAGTTCACCGCAAACCAGATGCATTCGGATCGGACTGGCCAGTAAGGCGCAACGCAATCCGTCTATTCGATGCACTGATGACTGGATACACAAGCAATGGAACTCCCTGCCCCGGGTTCTGGCAAGCTTCCGTTAACGGGGCGTGTCGGGCACAGCACTCAAGCCGGTACCAGATCGCTATTGAAAGACAAGCGGTTTCTTATACTGTTGTTGCTCCTCATCAGCATTTGCCTGATGTTTTGGGGTTCCTCACGATATCCCGCACTAGATTCAAAAGCACAGATGGCCGGCGATCTGAATCTGGAGGATCAACTGAGTTTCGACGTGTGGATAACGCATTCGACCGATGAGTCCACGCTGCAGACAGTTGGCATCACATTCCTGAACTGGTTGCACACTAACCGCCAGGGGATGTTGTTCGGAATTGCACTGGCTGTGGTACTGATGTCTACTCTGCCGGTTTTCAAACAACACATACAGTATAGACCCGGCGAACGAGGCTCGGGGCTGGCCGGGTTTGCAATCGGGGCCCCGCTAGGCGTCTGTGTGAACTGTGCAGCACCGATCGCATTTGGTTTGTACAAGCGCGGGGCGCGCGCCGAGCTGGCGATAGCAACCATGATCAGTTCGCCAGTCTTCAATGTTATTGTCGTAAGTATGTTAATCACACTATTTGCCTGGCCGCTTGTGATTATTAAGCTCACGTTAACATTACTGGTCATCTTTGCAATAGTGCCACTACTGCTACGACTATTTCCATCCGAAACGTATACGAGCGAAACCTCCAGCGCCACGGACAGCCATACGACCGAGACTGACTATAAAGATAACCGAATGGTACCCGCCGGTTTCTGGGTTATTAACACCCTGTTGGTCAATGCAAAATACCTTGCGTTAAAGGTAATACCAGTCATGCTGCTGGCTGGATTAATCGGTTCGCTGATTGTCACTGTTGTTCCGTGGGACGCATTGAGCTTCACCCGGGAGCTTAACGGTATACCAACTATCGCAGGTGCCTTGTTACTGCTTTCGGTGTTTGGATTGCTGTTGCCGGTGCCAATCGCGTTTGATGTAATTATTGCTGTTACGCTTTTAAACGCTGGAATACCAGTCGCCTATGTAGCGGTATTGTTGTTTACCCTCGGTACTTTCAGCGTGTATTCCTTTATGGTGCTGTGGCAAGCCGGTGCTCGCAAGGTAGCAAGCTGCCTTGTTGTCTGTCTGATTCTTTGCGGTGTTGTTGCCGGAGTCAGTAGTCATGTAGCAATGAAATGGTACAAGAATTTACAACAACAGAGGTTCTACTCTCAGCTGCAGTCAGACACCGCCATCAGACATCAAGTTGCCGGCCCGGTTGCAGGCCTACCGGGTGTAAAAGCAGCAGTTGCAAATACTTACAAACCGCACCCGAATCACTCAAATTTGCAGATCATGTCCCTGCACACAACCTCCACCGCTGAATCGACAAACTGGCATATGGAGCGCGCAACCGATAGCGGTTTTCTCTACCACCCAAAATCTCTGATCGAGCAGATGTCTCTGCCGTTTGTACAATTGAATAGCCTCGCCGCCGGCGACACTAACAATGACCGCTGGATCGATCTGGTTGCTGGTAGCTCCCGGGGTCCCTATCTGTATACAAACACAGGTGGCAGGTTCGTCTCCACTGCACTGTCATTTCAGGCCGAATACCAGCGGGCTGTGGGGGCTCTGGGCCTGGTAGACATAAACAACGACGGTTTTCTCGATCTGTATTTTGATCAGGCGTATCGCGGTACGTTTATTAGCTACAACGATAAAGGTAACTTTCAAGAGCCGGTGCGCCTTGGCGGTGATCCGCAGGTCACCACCACTTCGGCCGCTTTTGCAGATCTCGACGGTAATGGTGAAATTGATATTATTGAGGGATACCACTCCGGTGCGAACGGATTTCTTGAAAGTCCTGCATATACCGTCAATCGGGTATACATGCAGTTCGATGGTGTCTTTACCTCCAAACCCTTGCCCGGGCCACCGGCAGCAACACTATCAATACTGATTAGCGATATCAGTGGTTCCGGCAGGCCTGATATCCTGGTGGGTAATGACTTCGATCCACCGGACACCTACTACCGTGTTACACCGGACGGACAACCAGTTCACTGGAAAAACAAGGCGATTACCACGACTCACACTACGATGAGCATCGACAGCGCCGACATTGACAACGATTTACAACTGGAGACCTATCACGCACAAGTTACCCGCAATCCCGCCTCGCCACCGGCGATTATTCCGGTAGCTACTCTGGCTGACAGTGTTCGACAGGAATGTGCCGAGAGTTTAGTAGGCGAGCTACAACAAAATAGATGTGACGCATTTTTAATTCGTCTGAATGGCATAATCAGGCACGACAATGATAGATGCGCACGCCTGTTGATTCCTCACCAGTTCGATTGCCTGGCAGCGCACTGGTTTTTTAACGGCGTTCTGAACAAAGACCCTGACAGCGGAAACTTGCTTGATAAGTGGTATCCGGACTACGCGGCACTGTATCGTCGCCTTGCTCCCTCCTTTGATAAACAGAAAATACCTGCCAGCGATGAACAGAAAAAAGGAAAAAACCTGCTCTATAAAAACCTGTCTGGCGAGACGAATGCTCAATCTGCCGAGATTGCTGAACAACTCGGTGTCGACATAACAGGATGGAGCTGGAATGCACGGTTCGCGGACCTGGATGGCGATCAATGGCAGGACCTTTTTGTAGCGAATGGCTGGCGTTTTCAACAGATTGATACCAGCAATCTCTGGTTTAAAAACCAAAAGGGTGAGCAATTGATCCAACGTACCTCAGAAGCGGGATTGCAAGACTTTAACCCGACGCTTAGCTCCGTGTACATTGACACCGATAACGACGGCGATCTCGATATTGTCACCTTTGGAATCGACGGCGGTTTGATTTTATATAGCAACAACGATAACGCGAATAGACATCTACAGATCGAGTTGGAAGATACCAGAGGCAACCGTTCCGGCCTCGGTGCCAAAATTATTGTCAGAACACCGGATGGAACCAGTCAGATCCGGGAAGTCAAGGCCAGCGGTGGTTACCTTTCCCAGGATCCGGGTATTGTGCACTTTGGGCTGGGTACAAATGACACGGTTGATGAAATTCTGGTTAACTGGCCCGATGGAAATCCCAGCCAGTACGTCGGCCCGTTTAAAGCACAGCAACGCATTCTTATAGAGCGCCAGGCAGGTGCACAATGATCGCTTTACTTGCGGTAGTCTGCCAGCAGCCACACAATCGATAACTGCTACAAGCGATTTACCGTTTTGGTAAATAGGCCATTGTAAGATGTGTGTCTGACCGACCTGTGATAGCCAGTCCTCGTTTGCTATACAAATGAATAGCCGCCTGATTGTGCGTTACTACAGATAGCTCAAGCGGAATACCAGAATAGTCGCTGAGAGCAGTTAGTTTGTTTACTATCAATGAACCGTATCCGCGACGCCTGGACTGTGGTTCAAGCGTGATCTCGACCAGTACGATTCGGGTGGCGGACGCGTGAATCCAGACTCTGCCAACACGGTCACCACGACACCGGATAATTCTATGCCAGGCTCCGGGAAAGCGATTCAAATACGTATCGGTTTGTGCTTTGAACTGCATTTCCGCAAGAGGATCAGGGTGGTACGCTACATCGAACGCCGAAGGGAAAAGCTCCAGCGATGACAGGTAAATTTCAAAATTCCTGTCTTCCTCCAAAACCGGGTAAAAACCCGGCTCGCTACTGGCAGACAATTCCTGCTCCAGCCTGTCGTAAATTACACAAGGATTAATGGTGTCCATAGACTATCGCAATGTGCCATAGCATTCGCTACTTTAATTGCGCCGAGCCTTTCTCTGCTCACGCACCAGACGTAAAAATACGCTCAGCCTCGCAGAGACTCTGGCCTCACGTGGCCAGATAACAGCTGACATGAATCGATAAGGCGCACCTTTCACCTTTTGTTCCTGCAATCTGCCCTGTGTGATATCGTCATCCACCACACAGCGGGGTAATAGACCAACGCCCATCTTTGCCAGCAAACAACGCCTGATAACCTCAACATTCGAGAAACTCTGACGCGGCGAGAATCTCACACCGCATTCCCTGAAATGAGTTTCCGCAGCAACCCGATAGCTACAACCGGGCTCGGTAGTAATCAATGCGCTATCACTCAACTGTGCCAGAGTGACTTTACGTTTGACGATGAGATCGGGATGAGCAACGTAAATCACATCTTCCCGTGCAATGTCCTCCTGATGATACTCTAAAACGGATTTATCGACGACTACAATCGCAGCCTCGATAGAGCGATCCGACATCGCTTGCCGATAATCAAGCGGATCATGCTGGAGGTGCAATTCAATACCGGGTGCAACGGACTGCAATGATTCTATAAGAACCGGTAAACGATAGATGCACATGGAACTTGGCGCATACAATCGCAATTCGCCCGCCGGCTCGCATAGCAGTGCTTGCGCCTGTGAGGTAATTTCATCGTTAATCGACAGCAGATGCTGAAAGCGTGGCAATAATTCGCGGCCGGCAGCACTTAGCACCAGACCGCGGCCCGCAGAATCAAACAGGCTAACACCCAATCCGGAGGACAACTCCTTTAACTGTGCCGACACACTGGAAGGTGCAAGACATAGTTGCTCTGCTGCCCGATTGACGCTGCCAGCCTCTACCACCGCCAGCAGGCTCCTAACCTGGCGTAAATTAATCATTCGTTATTTCCGCACGTTTTATACATTTTTATTCGCTTTTAATATATACCCTAACACGGCAGGATAAGCTCACTCAAACGGAGCTCACAATGCATCTCTACATTGCTTACAAACGCTACTCCTCCTGGTCACTGCGGCCCTGGTTGCTAATGAAAGTAAAGGAAATTGCGTTCACTGAAACAGTTCTTCCCTTTGCCCATGACGACAGCCTCATAAATCTTGCACTCAAACACAAAATCCCGGCTACAGTGCCGGCACTTGAGCACGAAGGGCAGATCGTGTGGGACAGTCTGGCTATTGTTGAATTTCTGGCCGAGCGTTACCCGCAGAAAAATCTATGGCCCGAGGATCCAACGCTGCGCGCACTTGCTCGCAGCGCCAGCGCCGAGATGCACTGCGGGTTTGCCGCACTCAGGCAGGAACACCCAATGAACTGCCACCGTGAAGTAACTATGAAACCGGGTTCGGCAGTACAATCCGATCTCAATCGCCTGGCTGAGATCTGGCAGCATTTCGACAACGCAAAAAAACCTGCCGGGGATTTCCTGTGTGGCGATTTCAGCATTGCCGATGCCATGTTTGCACCTGTAGCCTGGCGCGCCAAAGGCTACAATCTGAAGATTTCAGAACAGTTCGCGCGGTGGAGTAAAGCGCTTATGGAATTGCCGGCCATGAACGAATGGGTCGAACACGGCTCGCGCGAGCCCTGGCGCGTAGAGCAGACAGAATCTGTTGGCGCGTGACTGTCTACTGTCCCAATCACGACCTGACAAAATCACAATCTGTGTTAATCGCGAAAAGTGTACGTGCCAAAAAGCGCCAGGCACGATCAGGTCTCGCGGGTCTATACCCGGGTCAAACTCCGGATCCGGTTGCATCACATACGTCAAAGCTATCAGCAGGGAGAGTTTATTGCGAAATTTTCTAATTCCTGCCGCTCACTGCGAGTATGATAACGGCGCAGCATCTTCATTGCTTTTTGCAGGTTCTTTCCCGTAAAGCGAATACCCCGCTTTCATTTATTCCACCTGGCCACTTCCACACGGCCAGTTTATGTTAAGAGAAAAAACATGATCGGATACGTCACCATTGGTTCAAAAGACCTGAACAAGTCTATGGCTTTTTACGACAGCCTTTTAGCAATGGTCGGAGGCAAGCAGATAATGGGGCTTGACCGTATCAAGTTCTATGGCACTGACGCCGGCAGTGCAATGCTTGCGATCTGCATACCGGCAGACAAAGGCGAGCAGACCTGTGGCAATGGCCAAATGGTTGCGATACCAGGCGGTTCTGCAGAAGGCGCCGAAGCCCTGTACAACAAGGCAATTGAACTCGGTGCAACCGATGCGGGCAAGCCAGGAGAGCGGTCCTCTTTTTTCTACGGCGCCTATGTTTATGACCCGGATGGCAACAAACTTTGTTTCTACCATATGACGCCTGCCTAAAGAGATACGGCCTGAATCAATAGAGCCTGACCAAACTACATGCGTCCGTGTCAACGGGCGCCACACCGCTTACTGCTACTACCGCCTGTTCGCCTCCGAACCGTTCTTCGGCTTTGCACTTCCGACTATTACCTGGAAGAATCACTCGCTTGCGCTCTTGACCACGCTACCGGAATATAACAGCAGTGCCATCCAGATACAGGCAAAGCCAAACCAGTTTGCCGGACTCAACGGTTCCTGATAAAAAAGCCACCCGATGAGAAACTGGATTGTAGGGGTAATAAACACCAGCAATCCGCTCAAGCTTAATGGCAATGACCTGGCGCCAAGTGCGTATAGTGCCAGCGGAATAGCAGTAACCAGGCCACCAAGCACCAGCAGTATTTCGCTACGAGCAAGCGGATTACTGTAACTCAGAGTATCGCTGGCTGACATCCAGTACAGTGCCATGATTGCCGGTATAACAAGCAGTAGCGTCTCTACAAATAATCCGTTCACCGGGCCGGTCGACGCCTTCTTGCGTGCCATACCGTAGAGCCCAAAGGTGGCGGCGAGAGTCAGACCAATCCATGGCACAACACCGCTGACGACAATCATGACAAGTACCCCGATCATCGCCAACACTACGGCGAACCACTGCAACCGGTTAGGTCTTTCCGAAAAAAAATAAAAACCCAGCCCGACACTCACGAGAGGTGAAAGAAAGTAACCGAGACTCGCATCTATCACATGGTTATTTACCACCGCCCAGATATAAACCAGCCAATTGGCCGCAATCAGACAAGATGCCACAGCGTGCTGCACAAGTTCGTGCACACTGGTAAGTGCGACGCGAATAATACTTCGTCGTCGCGAAGACGCCAGCACCAGCACGCCCAAAAACACGGCGCACCATATATTGCGGTGACTGAGCACTTCCAGCGGTTGCACCTCGACCAGTAACTTCCAATAGATCGGAAAAAGCCCCCACATTATTTGCGCGGCTATCGCACTGGCAATACCTGTTCGGATTTTTGACATCATAAACCGTGTTAAGGCGTCGTCACACAGGACGATCAAGGTCGCGGGTGCCGGGCAAGGATCGCAAAACCGGCCCGCACAGCACAATTATAATGTATGCGGGGTTTCGTCGAAGGTAATAGCGCCTCATTCAGATACACCTGTTGCTCGGCAAACTGTTACCACATTTAGGACGACGCCGGATATCGCAATTCATGCTTGTCCAGGGCGCACATTTTCGCTACCGACAGCCATAATCAAATTGCCGGAATTGACGGGAATTTTTTCGCCTCAGACTTGTCGTAACAACGGGCGCTGGAGCGCATGTGCAAAATCAGCTGCATCAAAACTGCAACAATTCTTGTACTTGCGCTGTCAGCAATCACTGCCATAGATAATTTTCAATGGCAGTCGTCGCATTCGCAAGAATGGCCAATCGCTGCGTCACAATTCCTTGAACTACCGGAGACAAAACAAGATGGGTACTATTAAATCACCAAATGCGCTCAAGCTGGCCGCATTGGCCACTGCAATTTTTACCGGATCGGCTTTTGCTGACACCACTTTCAAGACCGACCAGGGACATACAGAAGTTATGTTCAGCTGGAGCCATGCCGGTGTGTCGGTCCAGAATGGAGAATTCGAGAAAGCATCCGGCACTCTAAACCTGGCCGATGACATGGAGAAATCCACAGTAGAAGTAAGCATTGACGCAAACAGCCTTTCCAGCGGTTTTGAAGCACTGGACAAGCATCTAAAAAGCAAAGACTTCCTCGAAGTTGAAACCTATCCCGAGATGACATTCAAGAGCAAATCGGTTGCAATGACCGGCGAAACTTCAATGGATGTAGTAGGCGATCTCACCATTCATGGTGTCACCAAAGAAGTCACACTGGCCGCGGAAATGACGCACAAGGGGCCACATCCACTGGGAAAAGCCATTGACTACTATAAAGGCGACTGGATAGCGTTTAAGGCGTCAACCGAAATTGACCATCAGGAATTTGGTGTCGGTGGTTTTTCAACAGGTCCAATCACAATCACTATAAATACTGAAATGAAAGCAGCAGAGTAAGCCGTGCCGGTTGCTGCCGCTGAGTATTAAGGGTAGCCTGCTCTTCGGCTACAAAGCGCCCGGTGATCGGAATTTCCCGATCACCGGGCCATCACATCAGTTCTTCCACCAAAATCACGTCTGACACCCTGTCGCTACCTCTACCATTTTGCCGGTAGCCCGACGAGCTCGTGCCACCAAAAACGGTGCCGCAAGGCCCGGCAGCTTTCTCTGCTAAAGCGTTGTACCTTCCCCGGCATAAACCAGCGATGCCGAATCGTAGCTGGCAACCGGGGCTTGCTTGAACGATAATGCGGACCTGTTCCGCACTAATCATTGAGAGCAAAATGGCACTCAAAAAACCCTATAAAGACATACCAGGCACCACCCTTTTCGACACCGATCAGTCCCGAATGGGTTACTGGCTCAATCAGTTTTGCATGTCTTTGATGAAGGCGGAAAATCGCGAGCGTTTCAAGGCTGACGAGCGCGCCTACCTCAACGAATGGGAAATGACCGAGGCACAGAAACAGGCGGTTATCGATCGGGACCTCAATCAATGTATTTCACTGGGTGGCAATATCTATTTTCTGGCAAAGATTGGCGCCACAGACGGCCACAGTTTTCAGCAAATGGCCGGCAGTATGACCGGTATGTCCGAGGAGCAGTACCGCAACATGATGGTCGCTGGCGGGCGCAGCATCGAAGGCAATCGCACCATCGGTGAAGACGGCGACGCGCAGCCGCAAAATCAACCACAGTCAGGATCGACATTCGACAAATCCGGAGAGAACCAATAGATGGCCCGTATAACCGCCAGTGTATTCACGTCACATGTACCGGCGATTGGCGCTGCTCTCGATCACGGTAAAAGCAGCGAACCCTACTGGCAGCCTGTATTTGACGGCTACCGCCCAAGCCAGCAGTGGCTGGCGGACAACCCGCCCGATGTCGTGTTTTTGATTTTCAACGATCATGCGACTGCATTTAGCCTCGACTTCATACCCACGTTTGCTATTGGCACGGGTCCACACTACCCACCTGCCGACGAGGGCTGGGGGCCACGACCGGTACCCGATGTAACCGGACACCCGGCACTGGCAAGCCACATTGCACAGTCGGTCATTCAGGACGATTTTGATTTAACCATCGTCAATCGCATGGACGTTGACCACGGGCTGACGGTACCACTCTCGCTAATGTGTGGGCAGCCAGACGCCTGGCCCTGCCCGGTAATACCTTTCGCAGTTAACGTGGTGCAATACCCGGTGCCCTCCGGACAACGCTGCTTTGACGTCGGTCGTGCAATTCGGCGTGCTATCGATTCATTCGATGAAGACCTTAACGTGCAAATCTGGGGAACAGGCGGAATGAGCCATCAACTCCAGGGCCCGCGCGCAGGGCTCATTAACAAAGACTGGGATCAGGATTTTCTGGATCAATTAATCAGTGATCCGCGGGCGCTGGCGCAAAAACCTCATATAGATTACGTGCGTGAAGCCGGCTCGGAAGGCATTGAGCTGGTGATGTGGCTGGTAGCGCGTGGAGCGATGTCCGACGCTATCGACGCCAGTCATCCAGCACCCACAGTCAGGCATCGTTTCTATCACGTACCGGCTTCAAATACGGCCGTTGGTCATTTGGTTTTAGAGGAATCCTCATGAGCGCAACCATTAACGTGGCACTGGCAGGCGCTGGCGCCTTTGGCCTGAAACACCTCGATGGCATTGCCCGAATAGACGATGTAGAGGTTGTGTCACTTGTCGGCCGGCAGCTCGATAAAACACAGACCGTAGCTAAAGACTATGGCATCGATCACGCCACCACTGATCTCGATGAAGTGCTGCAAAGAGACGATATTGACGCCGTGATACTTTGTACACCGACTCAAATGCATGCCGCCCAGTCGATTGCCTGCATGAAGGCCGGCAAGCATGTTGAGGTGGAAATTCCGCTGGCTGATTCACTGGCCGATTCGCAACAGGTGGTAAAGATCCAGCAGGAAACCGGTCTGGTAGCGATGTGCGGACACACGCGCCGCTTCAATCCCAGCCACCAGTGGGTCCGCCAACAAATCGATCAAGGTGCGTTCAACATTCAGCAGATGGATGTACAAACCTACTTTTTTCGCCGTAAAAATATCAACGCCAAAGGTGAGCCGCGATCGTGGACAGACCACCTGCTGTGGCACCATGCTGCCCACACCGTCGATCTGTTTCAATACCAGACCGGCAGCAAAGTTATTCAAGCCAACGCTATTCAGGGACCGATACACCCGGAACTCGGGATTAGCATGGATATGTCTATCCAGTTGAAAACTGATAACGGCGCAATTCTTACGCTGTCTCTTAGCTTCAACAATGATGGTCCGCTAGGCACTTTCTTTCGCTACATAGGCGACAACGGTACTTACATTGCGCGCTACGACGACCTGGTCACCGGTAGTGACGAGACTATTGATGTGAGCAGCGTCGATGTTTCGATGGACGGCATAGAATTGCAGGACCGGGAGTTCTTTGCTGCTATTCGAGAAGGCCGGGAACCAAACTCAAGCGTGGCTCAGGTATTGCCATGTTACCAGGTGCTGTATGATCTGGAACAACAGCTCAACTGAGCGGTGTTGTTGCCCGATGTGTTGTTGCCCGCTGTAGTGTGCATGAGCAGTTTGATAGCAGAGCGTTGTTATTACCGGGCAACTGGCACCTGAACTGCACCACAAGTTTTTAGCGTAAGCCTGCTATATTGATTCAGTCGCTCCTTGTCTATCGCCGCACGGTAAATACCCACCGCTGCTGTATTCCATGAGTCGACTGGCCCGGCTTAAGTTGCGGGGCCATGTAAAGTCCAGCTGTATATACATGCACTAGCGGCAGTCAGCTAGCGATGGCCTCCGCCTCCCGGGTCCGAATACTCAACTGGCCTGTCAGGGTTTTGTGCACCGGACACTTGTCTGCAATTTCCAGCAAACGGGCACGCTGATCTTCGGACAAATCGCCTTCGAGCACGACATCCCGATCGAGCACATCCAATTGTACGGGTTTGTCGTCGCAGTCTTCGCAATCCTTGTGATATTCCCGCGAGTGCCGAAGCGTAATTTTAACGTCGTCCAGTGGCCACTTTTTTCTGGTGGCGTACATGCGCACTGTCATTGCCGAGCAGGTGCCCAGCGCTGCCAGTAAATGCTCATAGGGATCGGGGCCGGCGTCGCTACCGCCAACCGTCGCTGGCTCATCCGCCTGCCAAAAGTGTGAATCACTCGCTACATCCAGCAAGAACTTGTGATCGCGCTCGGTAACATTCACTTCGCCCTTTGCCACCGCCGGCTTGACTGTCTTTTCTATATCCAGAAACCGGGCCGACCAGGAGGCTATAAGACCGGCAACGTACTCGGCGTCTTGCGGACGCGTAAGCAAATGGTTGGCGTTGTCCAGACTGACAAAGCTTTTGGGGTGATGAGCAGCCTTGTAGATTCGTTCTGCCTCCCTGACTGGAACCACCTCATCTACAGGTGAGTGCAATACCAGCACGGCCTTTTTCAGTTTTCCAATGGCTTCCGACGATGTACCGCTGATGTCTTCAAGAAACTGCTTTTTAATAACAAACGGTCTGCCTGCCAGACTCACCTCTGCCTCGCCCTGCTTTTCGATAGCATCAATATCGCACTTGAACTGGTTGGCCACATGTTGCGCATCGGCTGGCGACCCGATGGTCACCACCCCTCTGGATTCGGGTATATGATTGGCCGCATTGAGCACCGCCGTGCCGCCAAGGCTATGACCTATCAGCAACGTAGGAGCCAGATTCTGCGCACGCAAATAACCGGCTGCAGCGACCAGGTCCTGGACATTCGAGGAGAAGTTGGTGTTGGCGAAATCACCGTCACTGTTCCCCAGTCCGGTAAAATCGAAACGCAAAACCGCAAAACCCTGCCGAACCAGCGACCGCGCAATCCGGCTGGCCGCAACACTGTCTTTACCGCAGGTAAAACAGTGCGCAATTAGTGCTGTCGCTACAGGCACACTGTCCGGTACTTCAAGTAACCCGGCCAGGGCTGTCTGGTCGTGTCCGGGAAATTCAATCTTGTGACGTGCTGGCATGTTTAGCTTCCTCAGGCAATCCACACTGCGATTCAGCTAGTTGACAAAAGTTCCGGCACCAGGAAGGTTAGCAGCGAGAAGATTATCTATGCCTGGTATTGTCTGGCTGCGTTATGCCTGAGGATTCGGCATCCACACCTACATCGCTAAACGGGTTGCCTGATCGCCCGGGAAGCACGGCCCAACGCTAGCCCTATCGCTGTATCAGCACTTCGATTTTACCGAGTAGTCGACCAATATCGACCGGTTTGGTATCGTAATCATCGCAACCCGCCTGCAACGCTTTTTCACGGTCGGCGCTCAGCGCATGCGCCGTCAAAGCAATAACCGGTACTTTGTTCGTTGCATCGGAGTCCTTGAGTTGCCGGGTCGCGTCCCAACCACTGATTTCAGGCAGACTCATGTCCATCACTATGAGATCGGGTGGTGACGCCATTGCCATATCGAGACCCTGCCGGCCATCTATAGCCATATCAACATCGTACTCACTGGAGCGAAGTTGCGCGGCAAGTTTCTCACGATTTATTTTATTGTCTTCGACGAGCAATATTCTTTTTACTGGCAAAATTTGGTTCCCTCAATCGCCGCCCTTGATGCAACCTGGAAAAGCAAAGAACTTTCGTCGAGAGTGACAGTGCCTTCGACACACCAGTCAGTCGCTATAATCCAGATTAAATCAAGGTACATTGCAATCTATGCGCATAATGTGATCGCTGCGCGCTCTCCCTTTCGATCTGCCGGAATCATCAAAAAGTGACCTGTCGATTCCCGCTGTTGCTGACTTATCAGTGCGTATGCTGTTACCCGGAATCCGTTCAGTGCATTGTGCCGCATGACCGGGGACACTGCTCCGAAAGAACAGTAAAACAGCATCTGGCCGCGATAACTACGGTAATATTACCTGGATTACTCGGTCCGGGAGCCCCGTAAGCCGGCACTGTTTACAGCGAGCAAACGTGCCCCGGGAAACCGCTGAGCGCGACGTTTGGCTGATCTATCAGAACCGCCAGCCAACAGCTTATTGATTTGCCTGTCGGTTTTACCTGTGCCAGCAAGAGCAATGGCCTAAAATGTTAGAATCCGGGCACTGGCTGCAGTACTATCTCTGTGGATAAGCCGCGTACAATAAAACAGTGGAGGAACTATGACTTCTCATTTTAGCAACATTACTGCGACACCAATGGGCAGCTACATCGGCGCAGAAATCAGCGGCATCGATGTGACAAATTGCAACGATGAGCAGTTTGCGGAGTTAAAGCGGGCCTTTGTCGAATACGGCGTTATCGCCATGCGCGACCAGCATCTCACACCTGACCAACAAGTGGAATTCGCGCAGCGCTGGGGTGAAATAAACATCAACCGGTTTTTTAAAGCCAGTGATGAACATCCATTGATAGCTGAAGTGCGCAAGGAGCCTCATCAGAAACTTAATATAGGTGCGATATGGCACACGGATCATTCTTACGACAGCGCACCGGCCCTCGGTTCAATCCTGTACGCTCGCGAAGTACCGCCTGTCGGAGGAGACACATTATTCAACAGCATGCACGCCGCATGGCTGACTCTTTCTGACGGGTTAAAAGCCACGCTGGCAACGTTGCGTGCCGAGCATTCCAGTCGCCACGTCTTCGGGGTTATCAATGACAAAACCATGCCCGATATTGAAGGGCGAATTTTAAACGCACATGAAGCCAAACAGGACGCCACTCACAGCATAGTGATAAGGCATCCAGACTCCGGCAAAGAGATTCTGTACGTCAATCCCCAGTTCACTACCGGCATAGAAGGCTGGAACCAGGACGAGTCTGATGCTCTGCTCGGCTTTTTATATCAACATTCGATAAAACCCGAATTCAGCTGTCGCCTGCGCTGGACACAAGGCACATTGGCGATCTGGGATAACCGGGCCACCTGGCACTGTGCATTAAACGACTACCAGGGCCATAGAAGGCTGATGCACCGAATAACCCTCGAAGGCGTTGAGCTCGAAGGAGCGCATCTACCAAAGACGCAAGCGATAGGCCAAAAGAAATCGGCAAGGGTCTGAATTTGTAGACTGAATTTTGCTGTCTGAGTTTGGCGCGTAAGTTAAACAACAAACAAGAACTCGTTTTGCACCGGGCAGTCGATGCGGTAATAATTTCAACAGTAAACGGTTGATGTATGGTGGCCAGTTGCACACGCCCGCTGCAGCCACCACCATCCCGCGCCAACGAATTACACAATATTGCTCACAGTCACTCACCAAAAGCCGCCATTCAACGTTGTCATTTCGGGACTGAAATTCATGCTACTACGTACCCGTTTTTTTGCTGTTATCTCGATTCTGGCCGTTGTTTGCGTATCAATGTTGCTCGCTAACCGTGCATTCGCTCACGGTGTCGCCGATAGCGACCAGGCCTTTATCAGTACGGGTTCGGGACAGATGATTTTTGCCTGGCTCTACCTTGGTGCCAAGCATATGGTAACCGGCTACGATCATCTGCTGTTTTTGATCGGTGTGATTTTCTTTATATATAAAATGCGGGATGTGGCGCTCTACGTAACCCTGTTCGCCATTGGGCACTCTCTCACTATGATCGCCGGCGTATTGTGGAACATCCAGATCAACGCTTTTCTTATCGACGCTATTATTGGTTTTTCCGTTGTCTATAAAGCCCTCGATAATCTCGGCTATTGGGAAAAGTGGTTTGGTGTAGCTCTCGATACACGCATAGCCACGCTGATATTTGGTTTGCTGCATGGCTTTGGCCTGGCGACAAAAATCCAGGAATTCGGTATGCCGCAAAACGGTCTGCTGGTAAATTTGCTGTCTTTTAATATCGGTGTTGAGATCGGTCAGTTACTGGCATTAGCAGTAATCCTGATTTTCATGGGTTTCTGGCGACGGCATGCCGGTTTCTGGCATCAGGCGCGCCTGTCTAATTTCCTCTTGATGCTGTGCGGATTTGCGCTGATCGGTTACCAGTTAATCAACTACTTCGACCACTCTGTTTAATAGAGTCAGCGAACGAATAAGGACTCTACCGTTATGCATATACGAAAGCCGCTACCCGAAGAATTGCCTGGCCCGGGTGCGTTGTGGTTAGCGACAATCGCCGCTGTGGCAATTGCACTATTGCTGACCATCACAATAATTCTACCGGCCGAGCGCGGGATAGATCCTACCGGCATAGGCACATCACTTGACCTCACGCGAATGGGACAGCTTAAAGCAGCACTGGCCGAGGACGATGCACCGGTGAAGGACCGCCCGTTGCAAACCGATGAAATCGCGGTAGCGGTATTCCCCGGACAGGGCAAGGAGATTAAAATGGAGATGGAAAAAGGCTTTACCGCGACCTACAGCTGGACTGCTAACGGCCCGCTTTACCACGACACACACGGCGATATCTACGCCAATAGCGATGTTTATCTAAGTTACTCAATGGAGGAGTCCGCCGACAACGACAGCGGCAGTATCACCGCCTACTTCGGTGGCTATCATGGCTGGTACTGGAAAAATCAGAGCAACAAAATCGTCACGGTCACGCTCAAAACCAGCGGCGAATACCACGATATAGACGAACCCTGACAGCATCAGCCACTTGTTGTTTTCAGGACAAGTTGTAGCTACGCTCCAATCGATACGAGGACAACTACGTTGCACGAATGCCGAAACCATCGATATTGAAATCTGCGGGAGGCTTTTAAGCGCGAGATTTATACATTCGCTTATCGGAGATCTTCTCCCGCAAAATACAACTCGCCATCTACACAAAAACCCTACCCTGCCGTTTCATAACCTGCCAGTGCCTGTTGCGCGCTATAAGCAGCCCCATCAGTCTTGCGCCGCTTATAACTACCATCAGCTTGCAGCACCCATGAGAACTGATTATCGGCAAAGTAACAATCCAGAGTTTCGTGAATAACCCGCTGACTGAGTTCCCTGTCAATAACCGGTACCGCAATCTCCACCCGGTGAAACATATTTCTAGGCATCCAGTCAGCGCTGGACAAGTACACTCTCTCATGTGATGCGGGTCCAAACACATATACCCTTGAATGTTCAAGAAAACGTCCCAGGACAGAATATACTTCTATGTTGGCGGAAACCCCTTTTATACCGGGTTTCAGCGCACAAATTCCACGCACCAGCAGTTTTATTTTTACACCTGCATTAGATGCTCGATACAGCGCCTTGATAATCCGTGGTTCAGTAAGTGAGTTCATTCTTGCCTTTATTGCGGCAGTTTTACCGCTGATCGCCCGCTGCGTTTGTTCTTCGATCAGTTTTACCGTTTCTTGATGCATGGTAAACGGTGCGTGCAATAACTTTTTAAGATTGGCGACTTTACCCAGGCCGGACAATTGATTGAACACTTTTTGAACATCGGAAGTAATCTGTTTATTCGCGGTAACTACATTGATGTCGGTATAGAACCGTGAGGTACCCTGGTGGTAATTTCCGGTACCCACATGGGCATAGCGAACCAGCTTGCCTTTCTCACGTCGTACGATGAGTATCATTTTCGCGTGCGTTTTATATCCTACAACACCGTACACTACCTGCACGCCTGCTCTTTGCAACCGTGCGGCCAGCGCAATATTGGCTTTCTCGTCAAAGCGCGCACGCAGTTCAATAATTGCAGTAACGTCCTTGCCATTGTGCGCTGCTTCAATCAAGGCATCAGCATAGGCAGACTCAGCGCCGGTGCGATAGAAGGTTTGCTTGATCGCAAGTACCTTGTGATCCTGTGCCGCACAGTTTAACAACGCCACGACAGCATCACTGGACTCATAGGGGTAGTGTAAAATGACATCGCGTTTTCGGATACGCGAGAAAATATTGCCGCCGGTAGTTTCCAACACCGACTTTATCCCGAAAAACGGCGGAAACTTCTGTTTCGGACTATCAATCATGTCTGGCAGTTTTTGCAATCGACTAAGATTGACCGGACCATTACACAGATACAGATCTGACTTCTCGAGTTTGAATTTTTGCAGCAAACTATCAACAATCGGTGGTGGACAATCAGCCTCCACTTCCAGCCGAACCGCATGACCGTAATCCCGCGCGTTTAACTCATCCTGCAACGCCAGTCGCAAATCGGCAACATCATCATCAGCCAGAAACAGATCGCTGTTTCGAGTCACCCTGAATTGATAAGCTCCCTGAGTTTGCAGGCCCGGAAATAACCGGGGCATATTGCACTGGATCATGGTAGACAGAAGTACAAACCACTTTTTATTCCCGCATAACTCCGCCGGTACCGGAATGATGCGCGGTAGCGAACGCGGGGCTCGCACTACCGCCAGAGTGGCTGCCCGGCCAAACGCATCAACACCGCTGAGCTCGACAATAAAATTCAGACTCTTGTTTGTCAGTTGCGGGAACGGATGGGCCGGATCAAGACCTAGCGGACTGAGTACAGGCAGCAATTCATCTTCAAAAAACTGTCTGGCCCACACGCTGGTTTTCTTTGACCAGTCTTTCGGTCGCGGAAAACTGATGTTGCGTTTCGCAAGCGCCGGCAACAGCTCGTTGTTGAGCACTTTGTATTGCTGTTTAACGATGCGGCGAGTCTTGACGGCAATTTGCTCAAGCTGTTCCGCCGGGCTTATGCAATCAGGCCCGGTACCACCCGAGCCACTTTGTTTTTGCTGCTGCAGCCCGGCGACACGAATCTCGAAAAATTCATCGAGATTGTTACTGCAGATACACAGGTACCGCAAACGCTCCAGCAACGGTATTTTCTTGTCTCGCGCCAGTGCTAGCACACGCTGGTTAAATTCAAGTGTACCGAGCTCCCGGTTGTTGTAGAGAGATGGCGAATCAAGATCGACACAAGCGTGCTTTTCCGGCGGGCCGGATTCAATCCAGCCTTCGCTGTCTGCTTTTTTTTTCTTCGTAGCGTACCGAGCTGCTTCACCTGTGCCTTGTTTTGGCTTACCGGCATTGTGGAGCGCTGTTGGTTGAGGCGATTCAGGCAGAAAAATTCTAGTGTCAGACTCATCTTTCACGCTATCGATATAGCGTGCAATTTCCAGATTAGTCTCATCGGCCGATGCTGCTTTTTCAGGCGAATCGGGTACCAATGCGCCAGAATTAGTCAGACCGGAATTATCGGTATCAGCGATCTCTTCCTGCGCGCGTTTAGTGTCGCTGCGTTTCTTACGCTCAGCCATGGTTACGGAAATACTTGTTTGTTATCGGCTTGCTGCTTTGCAGCGCGGCTGCCTTGCTCCACGGCACCTGTTTCATCGACGTACTTTATAAGCAACGGAAAGAATTCATCAAATATCTGCCTCAGCGATATTTCGTTTGACCACAACGGACCTCCTGCTGTGGCCAATGGAGCCATGCTTTCCCGTCGATTCGAGATTCGGGTGAGCGTCAGTTCTATATGCTTTTTGTGAATATTGTTTTGCAGAATCTTTTCGCTGCGCAAGTAAGGGGCGAACCGCTGTAAATTCTGCGGCAGAACAGAATGGTGCAGCTCTAGCGCCTCGCTCACCAGTTTTGCATAATCCGGCAAGGCAATATCACAGTAGCTGTGCCAGTCTTTTGCCAGAAAGTGATCATAAGCTACATCGATAATGATTCCGGCAAATCGACGATGCGGGGCAGCAAACAGCGCGCGCGCCTGCCGGTTTAGTGGATGGCTATCAGTAAACGAGTCAATGGCCCGATGCGCGCGAATAGCGGCCTGAATCGGTGCGGGAAACTGATCCAGCCGCGACCCCCGAACGAAATCACCACACAATTGACCGACGATGGCCGCCGGCTCGGCGTTGGCGAAGAAGACATGTGCTAGCAGATTCACGCCTGTATGATAGAACAGTGACACCGGAAACGTACCGTTTTCAGACTCAAATAAACGCCACTCTGACCAGAACTACAAACAAATCGCTAATGAACAACGAACAAATAGAACGCTACAGCCGCCACACCAACCTGAGCGATATTGGCGAGAGCGGCCAGCGCAAACTACTCGACAGCACCGCGCTCATCGTGGGGCTTGGAGGGCTCGGCAGCCCTGTGGCCATGTACCTGGCAGCTGCCGGGATTGGCAGACTGATATTCGCCGATTTTGATGTAGTTGAATTGTCTAACCTTCAGCGGCAAGTGGCGCACAACTCGGAACGAATCGGACAATTAAAATCCCGTTCGGCAAAAACTACCTGCCACGCGATCAATCCGCATATCCGAATCGATACCATAGACGAAGTACTCGATGCAGATTCGCTGGAAACTCTGGTACCGCAATGCAATGTCGTACTCGAGGGTAGCGATAATTTCCCTACACGGTTTGCTGTAAACGCAGCTTGCGTAAAGCACAAGGTTCCATTGGTCTCGGGTGCTGCTATTCGTTTTGACGGACAGGTATCAGTTTTTGCAGGCCACAAAGAAAACGTACCTTGCTACCGCTGCCTCTACCAAAAAAGCACGACAGACACCGCTGATACCTGTGCGATGACCGGTGTTTTATCGCCAGTGGTTGGCATGATTGGAACCGTGCAGGCCACCGAGGCAATCAAAGTGCTGGCCGGTTTTGGCCGCACACTTGAAGGACGTCTGTTGTTGCTCGACGGATTGCACATGGAGTGGCGCGAGATTGGATTGCGCAAGGATAAAAACTGCCCGGTTTGCGCGGCCACCTCCTGACTGCGAACCAGCGGTAAGTACTATCAGTGCACCACGCCATCATCACCGGCAGTGAAATCGTCGCGAAAGATTGCCTCCACGTCAATACTGTCAAATACGTTCCTTGAATTGCAGAATTCGCAGACCACCTCTATGTTGCCCTCCTCTGCGAGAATATCCCTTGCCTCTTTAATTCCCAGGCCTTCAATCAAAGCCGACGTTCGATCGCGTGAACAGGCACAGGAAAAGCGCAGTGGCTCGGCATCGAACAGGCGCACCACGTCTTCCGCGCTAAACACTCGTGTCAGCAGTTTCGCCGTATCTGTTGAAAATAACTCTTCGACACCCACCGTGTCGGCAAGCAGCCCGATACGATGCCAGTCGTCCTGCCGATCCCGTTCTTTGTCGTCATCTGCATCCCCGGGCAATTGTTGCAACAGAATACCGGCCGCCTTTTCGCCGTCGCAATGCAACCACAGACGGGTGGGTAATTGCTCGGAATTCTCGAAATAGCTGCCTATCGCGTCCTGCAGCAATTCACCTTTCGCTTCAACCACCCCCTGATAGACCTCACCACGTTTGCCGCTCTCGATCTGGATGGTCAGCGTGGCATCGCCAAAAATATCCGGTAGTGATGATTCCGGCGGCTCGCAACTCCAGTGAGCAAGCCCCCGCTGCCCCCCATCCGCATTGGCCTGCACGACAAGTAACGTAACCGGACCACTGCCTCGAGCCTGCAAAGTCAGTTTTCCACTAAACTTGATTGTCGACGCCAATAGCGGCATGGCTACCATCGCATGCCCGAGTATACGCTGCACTGTGGGTGGGTATTCCGCGCGGCGATGGACCTCTTTCCAGGTTTCATCCAGATGCACAAGCACTCCTCGCACATTTGTTTTTTCCAACAGAAATCGGTATCTGTTATCTTTATCGGGCATTGGCCTAACACTGACTCGAGAGAAGTATTACTTGCGAATCCTACATCATACGCTGGTCATCGTGTGCTGCTTTGCGGCCTCCGTATTTCTTGCCTGGAAGTTGCTGCAGCCATTCAACTATGGCTATTCTTTCTGGTACCAACAGCTCGATATCGGTGCACACATCAACAAGTTTGCACCCCAGAACCGTCAGGGAAAGTCAGGTTTTGAGAATACCTCGCCGGAAGATCACCACGCCCTTTTCAGTGGTATCTCGAAAGCCGTCAACAATGGCGGTGTCGGGCTCAGGGAATTAAGCTATAAACCCGCTGCGCAGGCACCGGAGATGCTGTTGCTCACCGATGCAGAGGCTGTACATCTGGAGGATGTGGCCCGTCTGATCGATGCAATGGTTCCGCTTGGCTGGTTCGCAACGATATTGCTGGTTGTGCTGATTGTACTGGCCCGAATGTTAAAAATACCCCTGCCGGGACTGCGCAACTCCCTGATAACACTGCTCATAATCGCGTTGTTATTGTCGCTTGCGGTGTTTGCAGCCGGACCCTCAGAGGTTTTTAAGAGCTTTCACGAACTCGTATTTCCCGATGATAATCAATGGTTTTTCTATTATCAGGATTCACTCATGACCACCCTGATGAAAGCGCCTGATATTTTCTTCGCCATCACTGTGCTCTGGGCCGTCGTCGCAATCGTAATCTACCTGCTAATCGCAGCCGCTCTCAGAGCCCTGAGTCCGGCACTCCATCCGGCACATCATCAGCGCTGATCTCAGCATTACACTGGCGTCTGAAAAACTTAAGCTGACACCACCCTGCCCGGGTTTCACGCTGTGGCCCTGAAAAATGTATACCACGGTGTGTGATGTCTTGCCTCAAGACCCGTTTTTCATGGTACCGCCGTGGCTCAATTCTTGATGGCTTTCCGTAGCACACGACTATGGAATGTGAATGCAGCGATGAAATCCTGGATTGACGAGCATTTAAACTTACCAGCAAGCAATAACTCCGCAATCAAGCTGACAATGGCCGATCTGCGCCCCGCACAGGGCCTGTCAGAGCAATACGACGACGCTGTTTTCGCCCTCTGCGATATCGACGCCTGCCTGCAAATCAAAGCCGCTATGCCAGCCATCGAGCGTTTTTGTCATCAGCTCAGGAGAGCCGTCGACGCAGATACCGTCTATCTGTGCGAGCGTCAGAGTCTGCGAATACTTGCTACCACCTCGTCCGGCACCGTCATCGATCAGGACACGCAAACCATTCACACCGCACTCACTGAAATGGTGAGCGACCTTGAAAACTGCACTACTGCGTTGCAACTACCAGATATTCGGGTATTCCCCGAACAGGAAAAAATGTCGTTCGCGGCAATACCCGTCGGCCAAAATGTACCCGGCCGCAGCCCTGATCTGATTGCCATTCTGGTCGATGCAGATTCGTCGATCAGAGATTTTAACCAATACTACGCTGACGCCGTGCAGGCACTTTTTCTGTGTCACACCGGAGAATCCTGTGATCCCGATACCAACCCTGGTTTCGAGCTGGTAAGCCCGCCGACCACAAAGCAACTGCAGTCTTTCGTTTTTGATGAGCTCAACAGGCGTTACTGGAACAACAGTGAGCGTATCATCGAGCGTCGCTATGAAATGTTCTGTGAAGATCTGCGCCATGTGACCGTGCAATTCGAGAAGATTCTGGAACTGGCAAATAGTGGCCAGGCAGGTGTGTGGGGCTGGGAAGTAGTAGCCAGTATTGGCGATACAGGTCAGTTTCCCAAAGCTCTTTTTCTGGTGGCCGAGGAATGGGGTGAGGAATTTCGCACCGCACTTGATCTTCACTTGCTAAAGGAAGCAGCGTTTCGCTACAAATCAGTCTGCGAAGCCGAAAATCTGGTTCGGTTCGAAGATATCAAACCACTTTGCATCAGCGTTTACCCGCAGTCACTGCAGCAGCCAGATTACATCACTACCCTGCGCGATCTGACAGAAAAAGTAATAACGCACGGTTCACGACTGGTCTTCGAGATATCCGAAAAAATTTCTCTGTCTAACGATAGCGTGGTTGAACGGCAGGCGGAGCTCAATGACTTCGCTGCTCAGCTAAAAGCATTGCGTTCCGAATTTAATATTCGCATTGCACTGGATGAATTTGGCGCTGGCAATTCTTCGCTATCGCGCTTCATTTGCCTCGAGCCGGATATCATAAAACTTGACCGCTCGGTTTTAAGTGGCGACGGTAGCAAAGTACTGGAACTGCTGGAGACGTTCTGGGAATTGACGGGCAAGCGGCATGAAGCTTCACTGGAAGTAATTCTGGAAGGCGAAGAGGTGACCGGAGAAGATCCGCTGATCGATGATAACAACGTCGGTACGCGCAAGAAATTTCACTCAAGCCTCGACGAAGCAACCGCCACCGTCTAGCTCGACAATATAAACACCCCGCAAACCGTGGTATTTGCAAACTCCGGTCAGTGCAATACATTCTTATCGCACAATCCGGCTTTCCCGAGCGATCGTGTGGCCTCTATGCGCGCTTGATTTCGGAATTCGAATTTTCATGAATAAACCGGGCTGGAATACCTGAAGCAAACACTAATCTCTGCGGCTCCATGGAAACCGCACCTTTAGCTCGGCAGGTGTTAGTGCTCGCAAGGTAGATACATTTCGAGGTGCAATTGCAAGTGTATCACCGGCATCCACCGCTTTGGCTACCGACTCCACACGCAACAACTGAAGAATTGGCAATGGTGATCGATTAGTGCAATGAGACGGATCATCAAGCGCTTCACCGGCAAACCGGTACGCCGGATGGAAACTGACCACCTGAAAATACTGATCGTCGCCGTCTTGCCTAAGACATTGCTCAACCTCATCCAGAAAATCGTTAAATTCCAGAAAGTCTTCAAACCCTGTTGCGCACACCACAAGACTGGTTTCTGCAGTCGATTGCCGCAGTGTCTGCGCCTCGCGCTTTAAGAGTGCCAGGATCTTATGTTCCGCATCAGACTCGCACACAGCAATTCGCACACGGCCCTGCCGGTAGGGAATCGCTGCATAGGGACAGAGAGATAGCTCAAGCACACACTGCTCTATCCAGCACTTTATGGATTCACGCACATCCGATATTGAATTTTTAGTCATCTACCGGCACTTTATATAGTCTTGCTTCAATGTGTTCCATATAACCCGGTTGTGATAGTCTGAATGTGGTTCTATATTTAAAAACTACGTTTTCTAAAGTGAAGACCGGCCATGATAAAAGCGCTGCAAATGATCCCGGAAAAGTGTACCAGTTGTCTCCTTTGCGAGATGGCGTGTTCACTCGAAAACGAAGGTTTGTTCAACCCGGCCCGATCACGCATAAAGGTGTTTGAGTTCGAGCACGGTAAAACTTCAGTACCATACACTTGCACACAGTGCGAGGAAGCGTGGTGTCTTCACGCGTGTCCAACTTACGCCATCGTGATCAACAAAGAGACTGGCGCAAAAGAGGTGATTGAAGACAAGTGTGTTGGCTGCAAAGCATGCACGATAGCCTGTCCCTACGGCACCATAAACTACAACACCCACAGTGGCAAAGTGACCAAGTGCGATCTTTGCGGGGGTGACCCAAAATGTGTTGATGCCTGCCCTACCGGCGCCATCGTTTATCAACCAGTAACCAGCGCGGGCTGAGCGGAGAAAACATGAGCTGGCAAAAGCGTGTATTGCGCGTCAACCTGACCAACGGCTCAGCCGTTGCAGAACCCCTGAACATGGACTGGGCGCACGACTACCTTGGCGAACGTGGCCTTGCGACCAAATACCTGTGGGAAGGTATGGACCCGCGAGCTGATGCAATGAGCCCGGAGAATATGCTGATTTTTGCCACCGGACCTCTCACCGGGACCATGGCATCTACCAGTGGCCGATTTGCTGTTGTTACCAAAGGGCCACTGACCAACGCCATCGCCTGTTCAAACTCCGGCGGCAAATTTGGCGCCTCACTCAAATATGCGGGCTATGATTTGTTAATTCTGGAAGGCAAATCAGCCACACCGGTTTACCTGCACATTGTGGATGATGAAGTCAGTCTGTTACCGGCCAGCGACCTGTGGGGCTCCACCGTCTGGGAAACACAGGCTGCCATTCACGAAAAACACCAGGATCCACAGTTAAAGGTCGCCGCGATTGGCGTATCCGGTGAAACCGGTGTTCGCTATGCCTGCATAGTTAACGATCTGCACCGCGCTGCCGGTCGCAGTGGTGTTGGTGCTGTCATGGGTTCGAAAAACCTTAAAGCGATAGCGGTCCACGGCACCAAAGGTGTAGACGTTGATGATATGCCGCGCTTCATGACCACTGTTCGGGAAAAATGGAAAAAGCTCGAAGCAGATGACGGCCGCAAGGAACTTACCGAGCTTGGCACCAATGCCATGATCGATTCAATGCAGGCTTTCGGTGGTTTGCCAACAAGAAATTTTAGAGAAGTACAATTTGAAGGTACTGAAAAAATAAACCCGGAGGCCATGGCAACACCCAACGAGCGCGGCCATACAAATCTTATCACCAACAAAGCCTGCTTTGGTTGCACCATTGCCTGCGGGCGAGTCGCCCATATTGACCAGAGCCATTTTACGATCATCAATCGCAAAGAGTACTGGCATGCATCCGGCGGTCTGGAATACGAAACAGCGTTTGCGTTCGGTCCGGTATGCGGTATTGACGACATCGACGCACTGACGTTTGCGGGTTTTATGATGAACGAACATGGAATGGATCCAATTTCATTCGGCGTTACTCTGGCCGCCGCCATGGAATTATTCGAGATGGGCGTTCTAACACTCGAGGACACCGACGGCGTAGCGCTAAATTTCGGCAACGCTGAAGCACTCACCATCATGGCGGAAAAAACCGGCAAGGCCGAAGGCTTTGGAAAAATTCTCGGTCTCGGTTCCAGACGCTTGTGTGAAAAATACGGACACCCGGAGTTATCCATGGCCGTTAAAGGCCAGGAATTTGCGGGGTATGACAGCCGTGCGCTGCCAGGCATGGGCCTTGGCTATGCCACAAGCAATCGTGGCGCCTGCCATCTGAAACACGATGTATTTGCCGAAGACATGGAAGATCAGAGCGCCAGCGGCAAAGCCGCGCCATGCAAAAACTCGCAAGACGCCATAGCGACCATTGACTCTACCGGGCTCTGTCTGTTTACCTCCGGTGCCTGGGATCTGGCCGACTATGCGGAACAGATTGACGCTGCCTGCGAAGGTAACTGGACCCACGAAACTCTAGAGCATGTTGGGGAGCGTATCTGGAACCTTGAGCGTCGCTACAATCTCGCAGCCGGTCTCGGCAAAGCGGACGATACGCTACCACCACGTCTGCTCAACGATCCGGCGCCAGCCGGCACCGCCAAAGGACGCGTCTGTGAACTTGAGCCGATGCTGCAGGAGTACTATAGCTTGCGTGGATGGGACAATCAGGGTGTACCAACTCACACCACGCTGGCTCGCTTAAACCTTCTATAGCACACCGGACTACTATAACCTGCCTCCTCACTTACTTTGATTATCACCGTTAAAACCACGGGATTGCTCGGTAAATATCTACCACCGGGTAGCAAACGCAACCGCGGAGAGGTCGAAGTCGCAGACGGTAGCACAGTGCAGCAGTTACTGGACACACTTGGTGTACCTGATAACGGACGCTGCTATGTAACTTTTAATAGTACCTTGCTAAAAAGCGCAGAGCTTGCGCAAACTGTTATAAGCGAAGAAGATGAAATCGTGCTAATGGCGCCGATAGGCGCCGGTTAAACCACAACGAGGCCAATCATGACCCAACACATCGCTGGTTTGCTGCACCCGGGTGCAATGGGGTGTACCGTCGGCAAATGCATGGTAGATGGCGGCCATCGTGTCGTTTGGGCCGGTAGTGGTCGCAGCACCGAATCGCACAAGCGAGCGTCAGATGCCGGCCTGGAAGATGTTGGCAATCTCGAGCAGGTCACCGCACAGTGCACACTGATTTTTTCCGTCTGCCCGCCACACGCTGCCATCGACACCGCAAAAGAAGTAGCAGACGCAGGGTTTGCAGGGCTATACGTCGATGCCAATGCAATATCCACCGATTCGACCACCACCATCCAGTCGATCATCGAAAGCGCCGGTGCAACGTTCATCGACGGCGGTATCATCGGCCCACCGGCGCACAAGGCAGGCAACACCCGGCTTTATCTGGCCGGTTCCGCCTGCGACACAGTAACACCGCTAATGTCCGATGGACTACTGCCCGCTATCAAAGTGAGTGAGCGTATCGGTGATGCCTCCGCGCTGAAAATGGCATACGCTGCCTATACAAAAGGCCATAGCGCATTGCTGTTGCTTTCCCGGGCACTGGCAAAAGCCAACGGTATAGAGCAGTCACTGCTGGATGAGTGGGCACTTTCCCAACCACAGCTAGCGAGTTGTTGTGAAGGTGAAGGGCGAACAGCAGCAAAGAAAGCGTGGCGATTTAGTGGCGAGATGCGAGAAATCGCCAGCACAATGCAAAGCGCAAATCTGCCCGATCAATTCCACATCGGCGCGGCTGAACTCTATGAGCGGTTAAGTGAGTTTCGCCAGGGCAGCGAACTCCCTGGAGTCGACCAGATTATGGCCAAACTGGCGGCAGCGCCCGATTCAGGCTCCGGGTAACTATCTCCACTTTCACCAGGTGGAACCACGATTTCTTTAGACGCGTGCCTCGCCGAGAATACAGTCTGTCGCGCTGAACCCGTAAATACAGTCTGAAGAGAGCCACTAAGGCTGACATCGTATCAGGCCAAAATAACAATCTGATTTCGCTCTATAGATCGTTACAGCAAATCAGGCGTTGTCGAATTATTCAGGCTACGAATTATTCAGGCTAC
>CAYPCS010000010.1:0-47188 GCA_964409275.1 uncultured Granulosicoccaceae bacterium | reverse complement strand
CGAATTATTCAGGCTACGAATTATTCAGGCTACTTACAGGCAGCCATTTCAGCACTTGCTCGTCGACCTCGGGGACTGCTCTTGTGTCTGCTCGCAGGGACTCAAAATCAAATAAATTGCGATCGGCAAGCTGGGACGGTTTAACGTTTTTTATCGCGGTAAAAATAGACTCCACCCGGCCCGGGAATTTTTTATCCCACTCCTGCAACATTTCCTTGGTGAGTTGCCGTTGCAAGTTTGGTTGCGAGCCACACAAATCACACGGGATAACAGGGTATTCATTTTGCAGCGCGTATTGCGCTATATCTTTTTCCTTGCAATAGGCCAGCGGCCGGATAACGACATTCTTGCCATCGTTGCTACGCAGCTTCGGCGGCATCGCCTGCAGACTCCCGCCGTGAAACATATTCAGGAACAACGTTTCGATGATATCGTCACGGTGATGACCCAAAGCAATTTTATCGAACCCGTGTTGCTCGGCAAACCCGTATAGCGTTCCTCGCCTCAATCTTGAACACAGACCGCACGTGGTTTTACCTTCCGGGATTACCCGTTTTACCACCGAGTAGGTATCGCGCTCGATAATGTGATACTCAACGCCCAGTGACTCCAGGTAGTCGGGCAGGACATGTGCGGGAAAGCCGGGTTGTTTCTGATCGAGGTTGACTGCCGTGATCGAAAATCGAACGGGCGCACTGCGCGACAGACTTAACAGCATGTCCAGCATGGTGTAGGAATCTTTCCCGCCCGACAGGCACACCATGACACGATCTCCGTCCTCGATCATGTTGTAGTCGACAATTGCCTCCGCGGTATTGCGCCGCAGGCGTTTGCCAAGTTTGTTGTACTCGTAGCGGGGTTTGGGTTTAGGCATATCCGTCGAATTCATACGCAAACCCGGATTCTAGTGTATTGCCCCGAACTGTGACAGCAGAGTTTAGCTGCCAGGCTTCACCTGCGGCTCCCGATACAGAAATTCAGCAAGCTGGTATAAACCCCTAGCCTCTTTGTGGTGCCGAAACCACTTTCTGGTTACCGTTCAGGCGCGAGGCCTGGGCACCGCAAGCCAGAAATTCCTCCAGCGAAGACGTCGAATACGCTCTGAAGCAGGCATAGAGATACTTTGCACATTCTTCATTGCTACAACGCACGACGCCGGTATTGTATGCGTTAGCTACCTGTTGGTTAATATCGTTCGCGTGAGACACGGTTGCAAGTGTCATCAATACCAGAAAACCCGATTTTTTGATCATGTTGATCACTCCAGCAATATTTCGATCACAGTCCCTGAGGAACCACATCCCTATTTGTCGGTAGCCGATGCCGTCACCCTGAATTAATTTAGCGAGAACCCCGTCCCACGATCTGACCACAATCCGCGGCAGAGGTGGCTACCCGGCTGCAGTGCCTATCATGCCCGACCTCTCGGCACCAAACCGTGTACGCGGTCGAATTTGAAAAAACACACCACGAGCCTTTATTGAGCAGCCTCACATCTCTCGAAATCATATAGTGCCAGCACTCCCTGGCCGCGAAACTGAACCGGGAGAAACACCTTACGGTCTACAGTACACCGGGTATTGCAAACGTACCACGCTTCTGACCTGCGCCGGATAGATGATATGCTCGATATCCGATTCGCTTGTAAACAATCAACAACAGCGCAAGCACACGATCACCGCATAAATCCGGACCCGGGATGACGTTAAAAAAATCAGCCAATCAACCGAATTTTCTTTTTTTAATCACCGACCAGCAGCGCGCCGACTGGCTGGGCTGCGCAGGTCACCCTGTGGTCAAAACCCCCAATATTGATGAGATCGCCAGCAGCGGCAGCCGCTATGAGGAATTCTACGTGGCCAGTCCGGTCTGCATGCCAAACAGAGCGTCACTGATGACCGGGCGCTATCCCACAACGCACGGCTTACGCTATAACGGCTGCCTGCTATCAACGCGAGCCAATACATTTGTTGACGTATTGCGGGAGGGCGGCTACCAAACGGCAGCCATTGGCAAAAGCCACCTGCAACCTTTCACCAACGAACCACCGCGCCATGGTTCCAGTGTTGATACCGGGCCAACAGAGGAGGCGTGGAAACCCGACGTTGCAGACTATACGCACGAACAACCCGAACACTATCAAAGCGAGGATACCTACAAAATTCCATCTCCATACTATGGCTTTGACCACATTGATATGGTGACCTCGCACGGAGACCGGGCCGGTGGTCATTACCATCAGTGGTTCAGGCAGAAAGCACGCGAACGGCAGACCACCTGGCAGGCACTGCACGATCCTGCAAACGAACTGCCACACGATTTTGTGCTTGACCAAGCCTACCGAACACCAATCCCTGCAGATCTCTATCCAACAGCCTACATCGAAGAATGCGCCTCCAGATGGATTTCACAACAGGCAAACTCGGACAAGCCGTTTTTCGCGTTTGTCTCATTCCCGGACCCGCACCATCCGTTTAATCCACCCGGTCAATACTGGGATATGTATCAACCGGATCAGTTCGACATACCCAGACCATTTAGCTCCCATAGAAACCCGACGCCACCTGTCGCTTACTGTCATGAGCAACTTGCCAATGGCATACCACCTCCTACGTTACAATCGGCTTTTGCCTGTAGCGACCGGGAAGTACAGGAAGCGATGGCACTGACTGCAGGAATGATCACCAATGTTGATGATGCGATAGGGCGCCTTATCTCTACTTTAAAAAATGCCGGTGAATACGACAATACCGTGATTGTATTTAATTCGGACCATGGTGATTACATGGGTGATTATCATTTGATGCTCAAAGGAGCTCAATCCCTGCGAGGCATTAACCGGGTACCGTTTATCTGGTCCGACCCGCTGGCACGACAACAACATGTCACCGCCAAACTCGGGTCTACAATTGACATCGCACCGACCATTATCGCGCGCGCCGGACTTAAACCCTACTTTGGCATTCAGGGTTTAGATCTTGCGCCACAGATACAGAACGACAACAGTGTTCGGGACAAACTGATGATTGAATTTCAGGACGGTTTCGCGCGAATGGGGTTCGATAGTGCGGCACGGGTAAGAACACTATTGCATGATAACTGGCGGCTTACACTCTACAAAGACCAGAACTGGGGCGAGCTCTATGATCTCAACACAGATCCGGACGAGAGCCACAATTTATGGGACGAATCTCAGGGCCAGCATCGAAAAGCAGAGCTTATAGAAATGCTTGCACACGAAATGATAGGTGTGATGGACGAAAGCCCGAGAGGAAAACGGCTCGCGTAAAATACAACAATCCGCAGCAAGCTGAAATCACCAATCCGCCTGAGTAACGGAAAACAATAATGACTCCATCACCGCCAGAAACACACCCTTCAGTATCATTGTGGGCGGCAAAGATTCCGGTCATCGGGCAATTTGCCTTGCATCACTGGTTTGTCATCACACGCGGTGACAAACAAACTCGATGGGAAGTATGGCAGAGTACTAACGCGGGTGGCAAAAGCTGGGGACATCTGCACCTTGACCTGATGCCGCCAACTCACTGGCCACATAAGGATCAAGCACAACAGTTGCAGGTATGGCGCAACGAATACGCGGTTGATATCGTCGAACGAATTGAATCTTCACCGCAACGATACATCTGGTGCCACAAATACCGCTACTGGCCAGGTCCGAACAGCAACACCTGGGTTCAATGGGTACTGCAACAAGAATTTATTCTGAGTTGGCGCTCACCGGGCAAGAACTATGTGCGCTTTGCCTGATTACATCGACCCGTGAGGAATGTCTGGTATCTCCATATCGCAGCGACTGCCGTCCACAATCGCAAAATAAACGGTATCAGGTATAGATTGAGGTACGCTGTTGATTGTTGCGTATTCCCGGAGACTACAATATGGACATTACAAAAAAACTCTACTCGCCAAAGCGGTAACCATGGCCGCGGATGGTTTGAATATGTTTACCGCATTCTCCCAGCTTCTTTCGCAGTCTGCCCACATACACATCGATGACATTGGTTAACGGATCTTCCTGCGAACCCCATACGGCATTCAGAATTCTCTCTCTGGCAAACACCTTTCCGGGGTTAGCCATAAACAACATCAGGATATTTCGCTCCCTTGCCGTCAGTTCTATTTCTTCGCCGCGAATAGTCACCATCAATGATTTTGTATCGAGTCGCAACTCACCGGAACCGAGTATGGCTTTGGAAAGATCAGCGTCGAACGCATTTTTACGCCTGACCAACGCTTCCACACGAGCAATGAGCTCATCAAAATCAAACGGCTTGGCCAGATAGTCATCTGCGCCAAGACGCAAACCGGCCACACGTTCATCAACCGCATCCAGCGCCGTTAGCATGAGCACCGGAGTATAGTTACCGCGAGCCCGCATCTTGCGACAGACGTCTTGCCCCGAGATTCCCGGAAGTATCAGATCTAGTAACACCACATCGAAATCGTGAGCGGTAATAAATTCCAGTGCCTGCTCTCCACTCTCCGCATGTTCTGCTATCCATCCCTCAGCCTTCAGGCCACGAATGATAAAATCCGCAACGCGGTTTTCATCCTCGACCACCAGTATATTCACGCGACGTGTTCCATGAGCGATTGCTCTGGCAGGCTAAGGGCAGCAATCAAACCACCGCCAGGTCTGTCACTCAAGGTAATCGTGCCACCGTGCGCTTTGGCGATGGACAGTGCTACCGGAATTCCGAGTCCGGAACCTTCCTGATATCGCTCAGCCGCATTGCTGCCGCGAAAGAACCTTTCGAATGCCTGCTGCTTGGTGGTATCACTCATCCCGGATCCATTGTCCTCCACTGAAATACAGAACCCGTTATCCGTCGTATCCAATCGCATCAGTATTCTATCGCCGCCGTAGTGGCGTGCGTTTTCCAGTAACACCAGAAGCGCCTGTTTTACCCGACCAGCGTCCGCCCGCAACGGCGCCGTAGCCAGACTGGTATCGATGACGGCCTCCTGACCAAAGGTTTGCTGTACTTCAAACAGCACCGTTCGCAAATCTATATTACTCATTTTCAAACGAACTTCGCCAGCTTCCGTTCGCGCTACAAACAACAAATCATCTACCAAACGGGCCGTATGATTTGCCGCTTCACGCACCCGAGTCAGTGCTTCGCGATAGACTCTCGGCGATTTTTCCTCGCCGCGCAGCGCTATGTCAGCCTCGCCTCGCATAATGGTTAGCGGGGTGCGTAATTCGTGACTGACGTCTGCAATCATCAGTTTTCGGCTGGAATCGCTGCGCTTGACATCCTCTAACATGATACTCAGTTGCCGCGTGCGCTCATCGACAGCGTCCTGCAATGCATGTTTTTCAGTCGTCAGAATCTGGTTCTTATGGGAAATTTGCGCAGCCATGGTATCGAACGTTCGACCAATCTCTGCAACTTCGTCACGACCGACCGGATTGATACGGTAGTCGAGATGACCTTCGCCAAATTCACGAACACCACCCACCAATGTATTTATAGGGCGGGTAAAACGACGGTTGAGCATGGTAATACCGGCGATAGCCGCCACCGTACCAAGAAACGCAAACACAGCTGCCATGATTCTCTGATGCAATGCCGCCTTGTCAACAAAACTGATGGTTGAGCTAACATTCTGCTTTTGTTGATCTAGTGCCCTTTGAATGATACTGCGAAAATTTTCATCTATTTCATCGTTTAGCAACCGCGAAAGATTGCTCCAGTCTGACGCGAGTTCACCAGTGCCTGTCGGGGAAAACTGATCCAGCCTCCGGATCAACTGCTCAACAGTCTGCTCTATTTGAATCAGTGAGTCCTCTTCTCCTGTCTGGTTTTCACCCACCAAATCGAGGTTCTTTTTCAACTGCCGGCGTATAGTTTTGATGTCGGTATTAATTACTTCAATCAGCTGAATCTTGCTTGCACGCTGATTCGCATCGCCGATAATGATCGCATCACCATATTGTTTGAACAGCTGGTAGATATGGCTTTCCAGATTCAGATATCGCGCGTAAATAGACTGGGCAATGTTAATTCGTTCAATGTGCAGTCGGGATTGCTGCAGATTCCACAGCATCAGCCCGGCGCTGCAAAGTCCAAGGCCGAGTATCAGCAGAATAGCGATTCGAAGTTGAGTGACCAGTTTCATTGTTTAAACGTCCACCTCAATGATGTACAGATCATAAACAGCGCGAGAACTGCGCGCTTATCCGTGAATCTGAAAAGATCCGATACGCCGAATTTTCGACCTGAAATACGGTGTCTGCACGGGAACAAGCTGCCCGTGGATTTGTCCACACTACCCGCGCGGGTCGCTAGTCTACTCCCAATTCTTTCATTCAGAATTTTGTCATGTTGCTGAAAGGCGACATTCACCGGAATGTCAGCAGGCTGAACACCCGCTTCATTTAAACTTTATTTAACGTGGGCTTCCGGCTCTCTTCAACAAGAATACAAAAGGCTAATCAATGAATAAGTCACATCCGCTAACTCCTCTCACCGTCGCCATCACTGGTGCGGTTGCGGCTCTTGCGATGACCCCGATGGTCGCTGCACAAGATCTCTGCGTCGGATACGGGCCGCAAACTCCTCGCGATATTTCCAGTGTGGAAGGCAGCAACAAGCGCCAGTTCACCCTCGCCCCGCCAGCGAGCGAAATGAATCTTTGCAACATCCACACGCACACCAACGCCGAACACAAGGGTCCGGGATTCACCGTGTTCGTCAATGACAGCGATCAGGGCGGTTATGCAAGTAATGACACTGATTCCCTCACTGCCGAAGAACTGGCCGACCCTACTGATGGAAATGGCGCTTTCAAGGGCGTGAAGCCGGGCGATACCATAGAAGTTCACTGGGTGCACACGTCGTGCGATATCCAGCCAGGTGAAGGACTAGGCTCATGCCTTAGCGATGCTTGCGCTAATCCGGAGTTGCGTGTTGAGGCCCAGATTTTTCTGGTGGTTAATGATCCAGACGCCCTCAATTTTATGGACTACGCCTACGAGAAGAACGTTGTCGACGGCTTTCATCAAGCCAAATCATTGCCATCCGATACCGGTGAGCCTGTGGTATTTGCGGGATCTACCACCGGACCAAAATACACTCAATCCACCTGCTCGCCTTTGCAGGTAACCTGGAGCGTACGTCCCGAATCTGCAAAGGTAGACATCAGTTCACTGCACAAATGGGCAGAAAACGGCAATGTGTTTAACGAAGATCACTCCCATGGCGTACGACAACTGGTAACAGCCCCCGAGTTACTTTCACCAATTAATTAAAGCGCTGGTACCCATCCAGAAACAGGATAAAAAGACACGCGTCGCGCGGTCCACATTGCACGTGAAACACTAGTGGGCACATGTGAGTGTTTGGCAACTCTGATCCTTGCATGTGTGGTTAAAAAATCGCGGGCAATCAGGGTATCTCGGTACCACTTGTTTTCAAATGGGCATCAGCTGGCCGTTACAGGTTGCCCGATGACGCTCGCCAGACCGCATCAGCCCCACACCTGATGCCGGGCTGGCAGCAACGTCGGGTGACTTGTTCTTCTCATATTAATTACAATGCATAGCTAAGCTGTTCATAACTCTACGGGTTAGTTTTTCCTGTTGTTTTACCCTTACATCCAGCACGCCAACGCCTCTAAAGAACCATTGATCGTCCGCCGTTAGTCATGCATACGCGCCGGCGCTCTCCTCTACTGATCATTCCCGAACCCCATGTAAGGATACAAACTGTCTCGGGACCAGGCGAAGCGTTGTACATAACCCAATGTATATAAAACACGTTTCCCAAGAGAACCGTATGTGGTTAAAAACAAAAGGAATTGTTACGGACTCCCGGCTTTTCTGGCGGATCGCAGCAGGCACCTTCCTGAGCATTTTGATTATCGAGCTGGCGCTCCTGGTATTTTCATGGTTCTCCGAGCGCGAGCGTCTGTTTAACAGGCTGGATGAAACACTCTACACAGTGACTTCACTCCTCGATCAAAACAATCCGGTACCACAGCTCGAACAACTGATCCTCGCCAATAGCCAACACTCCAAATACACCATCACCGGTTTCGTATATGAGTCTTCCAGCGAAACATCCATAACCGGCGGTACCGCGGTTGAACTCAGGTTGGCTAACTACCCGGACAAAGAAAACCCCGGCCGATTTGAGGCTGATACCGGTACATACGTAAACCTGATTACCCTGAACAGTGACGAATCCGCCCCCCGGAAATTGTGGTTACAAGTTGATGCAGACTGGATAAACGAGTACATGAAAGACTACGTTGCCAGAATCATGGGGATGGTGTTACTGATCAGTCTCTTTGTAACCGGTGCCTGTCTGGTTTTTCTACAACCAATATTGATTAACCCGCTATTAAGGCTGGACAAGTTGCTTGTGCTCGGACAACTCTCCGGAATTAAAAAGGCAAACGCAACAACAGCAGATCTGCGAAGAACTGATGAGCTAGGTCGCGTTTTCCGTTCGTTCGATATACTCAGAAACCAATTGATCAGCGCAGAAATTCAAAGCACCGCAATTACAGACCGTTTTGAGGCGTTCGCAAGCCTCGGTGCGGACTGTTTCTGGGAGGTCGATCGACGAAGACGCTTTACTTACGTTGCAGGCGATGTCCGAAAAATATTTTCCCTAAGCCCTCAGCAGATCAACGGAATTTCCTGCGAGACTCTTTTGAGCAGTTTTTCCGGACGAATAACGCAGAGTGAATCTTTATATGCCGATCTGATTGCCAACGGAATCTGGGAAGGGAAAATCTATACCGAAGCCACTGATGATAATAAGCGCGCACTCGCGGTGCGCATAGTAGGTATGGCTGTAAAAGACACAAGCGGATTCATCCGTGGATTCAGGGGCACAATTAAAGACATCAGCAAAGAGACCAAACTGGCCGAAGAGCTAACTTACCAGGCTAACCACGACGAGCTAACCCGGTTATGCAATCGGCGCGAGTTTAGCAACTGCCTGCAACAAAGCCTTGACCATTTTCAATCCAGTGGTCAGACATTCACCCTGATGATGCTTGACCTTGATCGATTTAAACTGGTTAACGATACCTCAGGGCACGCCGCTGGCGATGCCGTGCTATGCACAGTCGCATCGATACTAAAAGGTCTTGTAGCGGATCACGACACTGTTGCGCGACTCGGCGGCGATGAATTTGCTGTTCTGCTGAGAACTTCAGGCATACACGAAGCCCGACAGGTAGCGGAGAAAATACGTAGCACCATTGAAAACCATCATTTCACCTGGGACAAATACGCACACAATATTTCCGTAAGTATTGGTCTTGCCGAGGCTGCCCTACACCTGTCCAGTCGGGAAAGCATCACCTTTGCTGCGGATTCGTGCTGCCTGGAAGCCAAGCGCGGTGGAAAAAACCAGCTCCGCCACTACAGCCACAATGAATCCCCGGACAATGTCATCGACAGTGAATCAGTCTGGGTTTCACGAATAATGCATGCACTGGATACCGATGGATTTCATTTGTTCCGCCAATCTATTGTGCGAATCGACAAACGCTTCGATGAGGAGCATTTCGAAATCTTGTTGCGTATGTGCGACGCGGACGGCGGGTACTGGGCGCCAGACAATTTTTTACCCGTGGCCGAGCGCTGTGATTTAATGCCAAAGATAGATAGATGGGTTCTGGAAAACGCGCTGGCATGGCTTGTAAAACAGGATATTCCGCAGGACAAAGGTTTTTGCATGAATATCAATCTTTCCGCAACATCGCTTTCCAATTCAAGGTTTCGCCACTACCTGCTGGAGCGCGTGCAATCCAACGGAGAATTCAACCGCTACATTTGTTTCGAAATGACCGAAACCGCGGCAATGCTCAACTTCCGTGAAACCGCAGTACTGTTTCAGAACCTGAAAGAGCACGGTTGCAGTGTCGCACTGGATGATTTCGGTACCGGTTTTTCATCGCTCTCTCATATTCGTGAGCTACCACTAGACTACATCAAAATCGATGGCACCTTTATTCGTGAAATCTTCAACAACGAACTCGATCAGGCTGTTGTCAAAAGTGTTTCCGAGATTGCCAAAGTACTCAACATAAAAACCGTGGCAGAATTTGTTGATACCGAAAACGCGTTGAGAATGCTGGAATCCTTTGACATTGATTATGCACAGGGCTATCTGTTTTCCAGGCCAGTGCAACTTGTCTACAATGATCAGCAACAAGTGTGGTCCAGGGCGGCTTAACCCGGACAGCAGGTAGGTAATCTTCTTGACTGTACCTCAACGAAATCTGCGTTAATTCAAGCGAGTGCGTCCGGCAAACGCATGCGACAACGTACCGCCATCCACATACTCCAGCTCGCCCCCTAGAGGTACACCATGCGCAATACGCATCACTGAAAAACCGCGCGCGCGTGCAAGTTCGCCAATATAATGTGCGGTCGCCTCCCCCTCTACAGTGGAGTTGGTGGCGAGAATAACTTCGCTAATTTCACCACTGTCAAAGCGCGCACCGAGTGCTTCAAGTCCGAGTTGCTCCGGTCCTATTCCGTCTAGCGGAGACAGTTTTCCGTGCAACACGAAATACAGACCGCGGTAATCGGTTGCCTTTTCAAGCGCGGCCATATCCGAAGGAGACTCTACAATACAAAGCTTGCCACGCTCACGTGATGCGTCAATACAAATTCTGCATACTGCAGCCTCGGTGAAGTTGCGGCAAACATCACAATGGCCAATACGCTCCATGGACAACTGCAGCATTTCTGCCAGCCGCAAACCGCCTTCGCGATTTCGTTGCAGTAACTGATACGCCATCCGCTGCGCCGACTTGGGCCCGACGCCGGGTAGACAGCGCAGTGAATCGATCAACTTTTCCAGCAGTGGTTCAGACATAGCCTGGCCCGCATTATTCGTGAAGAATCAGCACTCGGCAGTACAAAAACCGTGCGATTAAAATTAAGAGGATAATGCACTATCCAGATTCGACTTTCGAATAGACAGTTGGAACGTTTCTCATTCTGCAACGTCCGCTACACTCAATTAACCTGGTGTACAAAATTAATACATCTGTCGCCTTGCCGCCTAAAACGGCAACTTCATACCGGGCGGCAGTTGCAGACCTTCTGTGGCACCTGCCATCTTTTCACGAGTAGCACTTTCCAGCCGCTGTGTGGCATCGTTTACCGAAGCTGCGATGAGGTCTTCCAGCATCTCCTTGTCATCCATTAAACTGGCGTCGATATCGACTTTGCGAAGTTCGTGACGTCCGGTCATCAATACCTTCACGAGACCACCACCGGACTGGCCCTCTACTTCCAGGTTTGCCACTTCCTCCTGCGCTTTCTGCATTTTTTCTTGCATCTGCTGCGCCTGTTTCATCATCCCGCCTAAACCACCTTTCATATCCGCACCTTTTCTCGCTCAATGTTAAATGCTCTGTTTATACTTGTGTTGTCCGACTCTACCGTCGACCTCCGCTGAGGCACAGTTGCAGTTATATTTGCGTGCAGCGGCAGTCTTGCAACCCCTGCCCGCAACCACCACACAGCTGCCTCATCGAATAGTAACTTCACCTGTTATCAGGATCGGCATCAGGATCAACATTGGGGGACACCGGCTTGATACTTCCGGTACTGACGGTTCCATCAAATTTCTCGCATATCTCCTGCACCACCGGATCTGTCTCTATTGAGGTTCTGGCTGATTCCAGCCTGGCGTTTTCCGCCTGTTTTTCAACACCAGCCGGTGTACCGGCATCAAGTTGTTTAGGCACCTCGACCTTAAGCTGGATTTCACCGCCGGCGTACAACGACATCTTTTCCCGCAAACGTTCTTTCCATCGAGGTGCGGCCAGCGTGTCGTATTCCGGGTCAAGCTGCAGATGAACCTGATCTTCACTGGCACTAGCCAGAGCGCAGTTTCGTGCCAGCTGCAACGGCATCCCCGACACTGGCAGTGATGCCACGATCTCTGGCCAGTCCTCAGGCTTCCATTTCAGTTTCGCCGGAGGCAGCGGTTCCGCTGTACTTTCACTTTTCGTATCACTATCAACGGCTGCGGCAGGTGCCTTATCAGCGCTTCCCGGCTGCTCAGGTTTGGTGGTCGGGTTGCTACTCGTCTTACGAGAAACGGCGAGGGTTGATGCCTGGTCCGGCTCAATCGATGCGCCTGCTTGCGGGCCTGGTTCTGCCATAACTGATCCAGAGCGCGCTCGCGGTGTATCTTGCGTTCGTCGCTGTTCCTTTGGCACATTGCCAGCGGTCTGACTGGCCGGTGATTCATCCAGTCCGGTTTGCACAACTCCGCTAACAGAACCCGTCACCGGTTTAAACGCCAGCATCCGGATAAGAGTCATCTCCAGCGCCTGGCGATGATCGGGCGCGAACGGCAGATCTCGCCGACCCAGCAAGCCGATTTGATACCAAAGCTGAACATCCTCAGGCGAGATAGCAGCAGCAAAACCGCGCAACCGTTTTTCGTCGTGCACTTCTCCCAAACTTATATTTGCGACGGTCTGCAGCATTGCTACCTGATGCAGTAAGCCGAGCAATTCACCCAGCACAAACTGGTAGTCCGGTACATATTCCGCCAGCGCTTCCACATGGCTGAAAATTCGCTCACCCTGGCCGCTCGCCAGCGCGTCCAGCAAATCGTAAAGTCGCGATGGTGAAAACCGCCCGAGCATAGCTTCCACCTCGACTGCTTTAATCTGCCCCTGCCCGTAAGCGATCGCCTGATCAAGCAAACTGAGCGCGTCGCGCACACTGCCATCAGCCGCCTGGGCAATATGGGCAACTGCTGCATCCTCGAAAGAGACCTTTTCCTCATCGAGCAATTTGCCCAGATAGGGTCGCAGCAACTGATCCGGCATCGCCTTAAGATTAAATTGCAGGCAGCGCGACAACACAGTGACCGGCAATTTCTGCGGGTCGGTGGTTGCCAATAGAAACTTAACGTGAGGCGGTGGCTCCTCCAGGGTTTTCAACAACGCGTTGAAACTGCTTTTGGAAAACATGTGCACCTCGTCGATCAGGTACACCTTGTAGCGACCACTGCCCGGCGCATAGGCAACGTTATCCAGCAGCTCGCGGGTATCATCAACCCCGGTTCTCGAAGCGGCATCTACTTCGATCAAATCCAGAAACCGGCCCTCGTCTACTTGCTTGCAGGCAGAGCATTCGCCGCAGGGTGCGGGGCTGACACCGTTTTCGCAGTTCAGGCTTTTGGCAAAGATACGAGCGATAGTGGTTTTGCCGACGCCGCGGGTACCGGTAAACAGGTAGGCGTGATGTAGACGGTCCTGATCAAGCGCATTGGTCAGCGCTCTCAAGACATGTTCCTGCCCCAGCATGTCTTCAAATTTTCGCGGACGCCAGCGCCGCGCAAGGGCCTCATATGCCATTGGACATCACACTATCAATCAACCGGTATTGTCCCCGGGGCTCCAGTTACCATGCACTGCCGGAAAGTTGTTCCCAAGACTGAAGCATGCGGATCTACACGCCTGCCCGGTTCGCCAGTCTGCTAATCAACAGTAGTCCGGTTATTCAGCCCGGCGGTGCACGTTGCCACCGGACCACATGGTGGGTGGCACCTTGCACCAGCCACATCCCGGCGCCCGAGTCCACCGCTGCCGCTGCTCCCTTCCGGGCCTGACGGGGTTCACGGCTTATCGTCGCGAGAGGGCCGATGCAAAGCACCATAAACCAGTCAGCCATTGTCAGGGTTTGCCGATAAGCTTTCAAGGGCAAGCACTAAAAACAGTCGGAGAAAAAATATCTCTATGCAGTGCTGTTTGCACGAATTTCATCCCTGTGTCATAAAACACGTGGACAACTTCGCTACCAAAGCTGCGCCGCGTAACGATGAACAATGGCCCTCTAGTCTACAGGCCCGCCTTCCACCAGGGATTACGAATGTTCGCCACCATCCTGATCGTCGAAGACGAGTCCGGTATTCGGGAACTGATAAAGGATGCCCTCGTCGACAGCGGGTTTGACGTCACTATGGCTCGCAATGCGCAAGCCGCCCAGGCTTCCGTCAACGAGCAGAGACCTGATCTGGCAATCGTCGACTGGATGATGCCGCAAATCTCCGGCATTGAGCTAGTCCGGCAATTGCGCAAAAACAGCGTGACCCAGGCATTGCCGATTATTATGCTGACCGCCCGAAGTACGGAAGACGATACCATCCGGGGGCTTGAAGCCGGCGCTGATGACTACATCACCAAGCCTTTCTCGACGCGCGAACTTGTAACCAGAGTCAAGGCAATGCTTCGTCGCGATGCCGGCCACGCAGAAACTGCACTGTTGCAGGCTGGTCCGCTAACGCTCAACAGCGATGCCCGTCTGGTGAGAATTAACGGCAC
The DNA here is from genome assembly GCA_964409275.1 of uncultured Granulosicoccaceae bacterium. Taxonomy (GTDB): domain Bacteria; phylum Pseudomonadota; class Gammaproteobacteria; order Granulosicoccales; family Granulosicoccaceae. The sequence continues at coordinate 32,839 of CAYPCS010000010.1, read as the reverse complement.
GACCGTTGATCTCGGACAAACCGAATTTCGCCTTCTGCAATTTTTTATGAGCCATCCGAACCGGGTGTATAGCCGGGTTCAGTTGCTCGACAACGTGTGGGGGATGAACCATTTTGTCGAAGAGAGAACTGTCGATGTCCATATCCTCAGACTGCGCAAAGCGCTGCGTGTACACAAGGTAGACAATCTCATTGAAACAGTGCGTGGCGCCGGCTATAGATTACAACCGGAGTGAATCCGCTAGCACAACACAGCCCGTCGGCGAGCGCAGTATTGCACCGAAACATGCATCGATATTACCCCGCAGAAACACTATACTGCGGCCCACACTCATCTCCCGGACTCCCAGAGGCTGGTTTCTGATAAACAATGGCTGTGAAATCTCACTGGTCTGAAGAAAAGGCGCGCTTTGCGCTTATTGCTCTTTTTGGCTTGATCATCGGCTTTGTGATTGGCCGCGTGTGGCTGGGCCTCGCTGTCACGTTTATGCTCTATTGCGCCTGGCTGTTGCACCAGGCAGGCCAGGTGGACAACTGGTTGCAAAAGGGCTCAAGGCGAGATGCAGCCCCCGACACCAGTGGTGTCATCGGGCACATAGAACAGCTCATCTACCGCCGCAAGCAAAGCGACAAGGATCGCAAAGCCAAATTAAAGAAGATCGTTGGCTGGTACAACCGATCCGCCGCAGCACTGCCGGATGCCACGGTCGTGACCAACGACAACTATGAAATTCAATGGGCTAACGACGCTGCCAAGGCCTATCTCGGGATTCTCGCTCACCGCGACCAGGGTCAGCGCATAGATAATCTCGTGCGCAACCCTTCGTTTCAATCCTACGTCCAGGACAAGTCGCAGGAAAACGAGGAAATTGAGATCAAAAGCCCCGTTAACGCGGCTATCACCCTGGTTATCCGTCGCGTCGCGTATGCCGAAAACCTGTACTTGTTTAGCGCCCGCGATGTCAGCCAGAGAGTCCAGTTGCGAGCCACCCGCTCCGCATTTGTGGCCAACGCTTCACACGAGCTGAAAACGCCGTTAACGGTGGTAAACGGTTACCTCGAACTGCTGCTCGACGACAAAACACTTTCAGATTCTGCGCAGAAAAAGGTCAGGCTTGCGAGCGAGCACGCCAATCGAATGAGCGATATCGTTACCGATCTCCTGACCCTTTCACGACTCGAAAACCAGGGCATCGACAGTAAAAAGCTGCAGCCATTGAACGTAGCTTCAATGTTAAAATCAACTGCTGAAGACTTGTCCAGCCTGCGTTCAGGACTAGAACATAACTTCGATGTCAGCACCGATGACAATCTTTTGCTCAACGGCAGCGAAGTTGAAATCAAGAGCGTGTGCACTAACCTCTGCCACAATGCAATACAACACACAGCACCAGGTTCAACGATAACCATGAGCTGGCAGGAAACATCAGGTGGCGGAGCCTTGCTTGTGGTAGGTGACAACGGACAGGGTATTGATCCTAAAGACTTACCACATGTCACCGAACGCTTTTACAGGGCGGATAGTATTCGATCACGGGAAACCGGTGGAACCGGACTTGGGTTATCGATCGTCAAGCACATCGTGCACCGCCATCAGGGAGAGTTAACTATAATGAGTACACCGTGGGCTGGAACGGAAGTGTCCATACGTTTTCCGGCAGACCAGATCAGAACTGCTGTCAGTACAGACAACGGCAACCCGGATGATGAAAAGTCAGCCGGGATAATTCCTTTCCCTTCAGTTTCAGGCAATCGCTTTGCTCGTTAATGCCACGTGCCCCAATGCAATTACCACGCTCCGGTTTGCCACAATCACTCACCAGTTTCGAACCATGCTTCAGGAGTCTTAGATTTATGAATTTCCGTGTCTTCGCCCGCACAACTCTGGCCAGAGCAATGCAGAAGTGCACCGCGCTGGCCGTCACTGCACTGACCGGTTCACTGCTTATTTTGTCATCTGCCAATGCGCAGAGCGGGCGGGATCAAATCAGCATTGTCGGATCCTCGACGGTTTATCCGTTTGCTACTGTTGTGGCAGAACGCTTTGGACAAACCACCGAGTTTAAAACACCAAAGATAGAATCAACCGGCTCTGGCGGTGGTATGAAGCTTTTTTGCAACGGTGTTGGAGTGGAACACCCCGACATCACCAATTCATCTCGCCGAATAAAAAAGAGCGAGTTCGATAGCTGCCAGGCAAACGGTGTCAGGGATATTATAGAAGTTTTGATTGGCTACGATGGTATTGCCATTGCCAACGCAATCGCAAGCGATCAGATTAGCCTTAGCCGCCGTGATGTCTACCTGGCGCTGGCTAAAAAAATCCCTAACCCCGACGGAAGCGAAACGTTCATCGACAACCCCTACCAAAAATGGTCAGACGTTAACCCGGAACTACCCGAAGTAGATATCGAGTTACTTGGCCCTCCGCCCACATCAGGTACGAGAGACGCTTTTGCAGAATTGGCGCTGGAAGGTGGTTGCGATAGCTTTGACTGGGTAAAGGCATTGAGCAAAACCGATAAATCAAGCTACAAGGAAGCCTGCCACACCATCCGCGAGGACGGCGCCTATATCGAGGCAGGTGAAAACGATAATCTAATCGTACAAAAGCTTGAGGCAAATCCAGCGGCACTTGGCGTGTTTGGTTTCAGCTTCCTGGATCAGAATAGCGATATCGTACAAGCCTCGCTTATCGACGGTACCGAGCCCACCTTTGAATCAATTGCCGATGGTTCCTACCCGGTATCTCGCCCGTTGTATTTTTACGTGAAAAAAGATCATATTGGTGTGATCCCCGGTATTGCCGAATACCTGGAAGAATTTACCAGCGAGGCCGCATGGGGTGAAGAAGGCTATCTGGCCGATAAAGGCATGATTCCTCTGGGAGAAGACGAACGCGCCACTGCAGCAGAAGACGTTGCTGCAATGAAAACTCTGACGATGGAGTAAGCAGTCAGAGTTCACCTTGAAACAGCGCAGGGCAAGGTATCTAATCATTAGGCCCTCCGGGTCTGCCACGCGCAATGTAATTAAAACTGCGTGCCCGGGATACCGGTGAATTAAATAACATACCTGATTGGCTCGCACGCGGGTCGAGTATGAACATAACAAGACTGCTATAGATTATAACGTCGCAACCGACGGACAGTATTCAAGTCAGGGCCGGGCCCTCGGGAACACACATTGAACATCAGCTTGTTGTTACTCTTGATATTCGTTATCACCGCCGTTGCCTATGTGGCGGCGCGTTCCAGAGCGGTTGCGCTGCGCAGGTCAGATAACCCTGCAGACAAACCACACTCCCTGCCCCGCTACTACGGCTATATGGCTGCCATCAGGGCATTCGTACCAGCAATGATTATCGTCACACTATGGGTGCTATTCGAGCAATCCGTACTCACCAATATGCTGGCTGCAGAATTGCCAGAGGATATAAAAGCACTGCCCGCAGGCCAGCAAAACCTGATCATAAACGACATCAAGAATATCGCTGCGGGCAACATGTCGCAGTCGTCCACAGATTCAATCCGCCGAACCGCTGCCGCGCGTTATAACCAGTTGCTTGGCACATCCCGCTGGATTGAATGTTTGCTGGCACTTTTGGCAGGTCTGGCAGGATTGTTTATCGGGCTAAAAAACACCGTGCCAGACAATCGAGCCCGGGTTTTCGTTGAAAAGGCCATTATGTTTTTTTTAATCGCCTGCAGCAGTCTGGCAATACTGACTACTGTCGGCATTGTATTTTCCGTACTGTTTGAATCATTAAGGTTTTTTGGCAAAGTACCATTTACCGAATTTGTGTTTGGACTGCACTGGAGCCCACAAACATCGATACGTGCCGATCAGGTGGGAAGCTCAGGGAGCTTTGGTGCCGTGCCAATATTCGCAGGCACACTTTTGATTTCGGCAATCGCAATGCTGGTCGCAGTACCGTTTGGGTTGATGTCGGCGATATACCTCGCGGAGTATGCAACGCCAGCGGTACGCGCATGGGTCAAACCGCTGCTGGAAATTCTCGCAGGCATACCCACTGTCGTATACGGTTTCTTTGCCGCACTTACTGTGGCCCCGCTGTTGCGCAACGCCGGAGAGGCCATAGGTTTATCTGTTGCCTCGGAGAGCGCACTGGCCGCGGGTCTGGTGATGGGAATTATGATCATTCCTTTTGTATCTTCGCTGTCCGACGACGTCATAACCGCTGTGCCTCAATCTATGCGCGATGGCTCACTCGGGTTGGGCGCGACCAAGTCCGAGACGATTAAAAAGGTGGTTATACCCGCTGCCTTGCCAGGTATTGTCGGCGGTGTACTTCTCGCGGTATCACGGGCAATCGGTGAGACCATGATCGTCGTGATGGCTGCAGGGCTGGCCGCCAACCTCACTATCAACCCGCTTGAAGCAGTAACCACGGTAACGGTACAAATTGTGACATTGCTTACCGGCGATCAGGCGTTCGACAGTCCTAAAACACTGGCTGCATTTGCTTTGGGCCTGATGCTTTTTATCACCACCCTGATCCTCAATATCATCGCCTTGAGAACAGTGCGCAAGTACCGGGAGGCCTACGAATGAGCCAGCCGCACGACGATCGCAAAAACACCACAGAAATTGTGCGTGCCAGCATTAAACGCCGCTATGCCCGCGAAAAACGTTTTCGTCTGTACGGGCTTATCGCTATTCTCGGCAGCCTCGCTTTTCTGGCAGTCCTGCTGGTGACGATCACATTCAGAGGTCTGCCCGCATTCAAGCAAACATTTATTAATCTGGATGTCACCCTTGATGCTGACACACTGGGCGTTACCGAAACCGCCAGCAACGCTGAACTACTCAAAGCAAACTATAACGGCACAATAAAAAAAGCACTGCTCGCAAAATTCCCGGATGTTAAAAAACGCAAGGACAAAAAAGCGTTGTACAAGCTGGTAAGCAAAGGCGGTCAATACGACCTGCAGCGACTGGTGATAAAGGATCCGACACTAATCGGTCAGTCACAAAATATATGGCTACCCGCCGGAGATGACACCAGCGGCTATATGAAAGGTCTGTTCGATATCAGCCTGCCGGAGAGAAAACGCCGTATCAAAGATAACCAGATTACCTGGATCGAACAGCTCAAGGCCGACAAACAGATAGCCCAGCGCTTTAACCGCACATTTTTTGAACGAGGTGATTCCCGTGAACCGGAACTGGCCGGTATTCGTGGCGCACTGTTCGGCAGCATACTCACCTTAATGGTGACCTTGATGTTGTCGTTTCCGGTGGCCGTGGCAGCCGCTATCTATCTCGAAGAATTCGCTCCTAAAAATAAATGGACCGACCTGATTGAAGTGAATATCAACAACCTTGCCGCCGTACCTTCCATTGTTTTTGGCCTGCTCGGTCTCGCCGTGTTTATCAATTTCTTTCACCTGCCCCGCTCGGCACCGCTGGTAGGTGGCATGGTGTTATCGCTAATGACGCTGCCCACCATCATTATCTCCAGTCGTGCCGCGCTAAAATCGGTTCCCCCATCGATCAGGGATGCGGCGCTCGGTTTAGGTGCGTCCAATCTGCAAGTTGTTTTTCATCACGTGTTGCCGTTAGCACTTCCCGGAATTCTCACCGGTACCATCATCGGTATGGCTCAGGCGCTCGGCGAAACAGCGCCACTGCTAATGATCGGCATGGTCGCGTTTATTGTCGACGTACCTGCGTCGCTAACCGACCCCGCTACGGTATTGCCAGTGCAGATTTTCCAGTGGGCCGATTTACCCGAAAAAGGATTTGTCGAAAAGACCTCTGCGGCAATCATGGTGCTGCTGGCGTTTCTCATCCTGATGAATGCATTTGCGGTAATGCTTCGACGAAAATTCGAAAGGAAGTGGTAAGCTGTTTTAATGAAAGAATCCAAAACAACACTACACAACAACACTACAGACAGTCGCCAATGAATCTTGAACAAGACCAGGCAGAACAGACCATTGAGGAAATCGTCGCCTCTCTCGGCGACACCGTGGGCGAAACCCGTGTAGAAAACCCCAAGATGTCTGCCACCGGTGTAGATGTTTTCTATGCCGACAAGCAAGCCATTTTTGGCGTAGATCTGGACATCGCCAACAATGAAGTAGTTGCGATGATCGGTCCTTCCGGCTGCGGCAAATCAACGCTTTTGCGCTGCCTCAACCGCATGAACGATACTATTCCCATTTGCCGCGTCACCGGTGAACTTACCCTCGACGGCGACGATATCTATGGCAAAAAAACAGACCCGGTACTACTGCGGGCGCGTGTCGGTATGGTGTTTCAAAAACCCAATCCGTTCCCCAAATCTATCTATGAAAACGTCGCGTACGGTCCCAGACTTCACGGCTTGAGCCGCAACAAGGCAGACCTTGACGATATTGTCGTCACCAGTCTACGAAAGGCAGGGATCTACGAAGAAGTAAAAGACAGACTGGATGCACCCGGAACCGGACTCTCGGGCGGGCAACAGCAACGCCTGTGTATCGCCCGCACTATTGCCTGTAGCCCGGAAGTCATACTGATGGATGAACCCTGCTCTGCACTCGATCCCATTGCCACCGCCAAAATCGAAGAACTCATTGACGAGCTGCGGCAAAACTACGCAATCGCTATCGTTACCCATTCAATGCAACAGGCAGCACGAGTGTCACAGCGTACTGCTTATTTCCATCTCGGCAAGCTGGTTGAAGTGGGCGATACCGATACCATCTTTACCAATCCACGCCACGAATTAACCGAGAACTACATTACCGGTCGTTTTGGTTAACACCGATACAAGTGCCGCCGCTATAAGCACAACGGAATTTCCATGAAAAAATTTAACCCTGAAGGACACACCGCCCACCAGTTTGATATCGAATTGAACGATGTCAAACACAAAGTGATGAATATGGGTGGACTGGTTGAATCCATGGTGAACGATGGTCTTGAAGCACTGCTCAGCATGGATGCCGAGCTCGGCGCCAAAGTTACCGAAGACGACAAAAGAGCAAATCAGTTCGAACTGGACATCGACGGCGACTGTACCCGCATTCTGGCGCGTCGTCAGCCGGCGGCAAGCGACTTGCGCCTGGTTATCACCATTATTAAAACCATCACCGACCTGGAACGTATTGGCGATGAAGCCGAGAAACTCGGGCGAATTAGCATCAAGCTCTCCGGGGAAAGTGATACACCGCACTATTACCGCGATTTGCGACACCTCGGCGAACATGTAAAGTCTATGCTAAGAGAGGCTCTCGACGCATTCACTCGCATGGATGTTGAAGCCGCGTTCCGCACGGCAGCAAGAGACGAGGCCATCGACAAAGAGTACTCCAATATTTCCCGTCTGCTTATCACCCATATGATGGAAAACCCGCAACACGTGAGCCACGCACTGGATATCGGCTGGTGCGCCCGCTCACTGGAACGTATTGCCGATCATGCCTGTAATATATGCGAGTACGTGATCTATCTGGTCGAGGGGCAAGACATTCGACATGCCAATCTCGACGAAATGCGAAAAAAGTTACTATAACTGACCCGCATCGGCACCGCGTTCATTTTTCGGCACCACTACCAGCCATAACAGTAGCAAGATAAGTGGTAACAACACCGAAACCGCCAGTGCTGCCCCCAGCCAGCCCTCTCCCATCGCGTAATAGCCTAGCGCAGAGTAGACCAGCGCAATAACAAGGTTGGCCAGTAGCACCGGTGGCCAGAAATTTTTCATCTCCATACGGTATGCACCTGCCAGTAATACAGACGCTTCAGCGAGTACCGGCAACCCTCGCACTGCAGCCAGTAGCCAGCGACCAAACGAGTTTAGCCAGCCGGAGGTTGTGAGTATCTCCTCCTGCGTCGCAATCCGCGAGATTAGTGGCATACCAAAACGATGCCCGAGCCAGTAGCCAAGCAAACACGAAATTGTAAGGCCGAGCCAGCCAAGCAAAGCGCCAGGCACTATGCCAAATGCTGCGCCGGCAAACGTCATCACGCCACTCGAGGGAACCGGTAACAAAATATCGGCCACCAATGCACAGATTATCGTCAGTACCGTTACCCATCCGCCCTGCTCTGCAGTGGTACTATCCATGACGCGCTGTTGAATCCATGCCTCGCTATGCTCGCCAAAAAGAATAAACGGCACAACAGGTATCAACAAAATGACCAACATCACAATTGTGGATCTGACAAGTCGAGTGGGCAAGCTATGATCTCCTGCAATCTATGCGTCTATACCGTATATCGTTATCAACACGTTTTCTATAAACTCATTTATCCTGACTGATCTTATTCGCCAGACAACTACACATTACAGGCACTCCCGTGATGATCACACCTGTTTACGCTGCTATTCTCGCAATCATTTTTGTCGCCCTGAGCTTTCGCACTCTGTTACTCAGACGCGGAAGAGGCGTGCCAATTGGTACATCAGGCGATCCTATGCTGGCACGAGCTACACGAGTGCATTCAAATTTTGCCGAGTATGTGCCGCTGTGTCTGCTACTCCTGTATTTCCTTGAACGACAAACTACCATGAATATGGGTATCCACGTACTTGGTGTAGCCCTGGTCGCTGGCCGACTGGTCCACGCCTACGGTGTTAGTCAGGTGGATGAAGATTTTAGATTCCGCGTGTTCGGGATGGTACTTACTCTGGGCGTAATCCTTTCAGCTTCTGCCCGAATTCTTGCCAGCTATCTCGCTTAAGTTAACTGCTATGTGGAAAGGGTAGAAGCTTGCCGCAACCCGTTCAGCTTTAGTATTTCAGCAGCACCCCCGATCGCATCTCACGGTAGCAATTCTATGGCACGTCGACGGCCAGTACTTCAATACCCTTTATTGCGGGATTCTGCTTTACATGCATTAACTGTATATCCAGACTGTTATCACTGGTCACATAAAACACTTTCATTAAACCGGTATCACCCCCGGCCTCGACAAACACATCCAGGTCTTTAACCGTTTGCCCCTCAACAGCCACATCAAACACACGAACGCCTTTTTTCATGGCTCCCGTCCAAAGCTCGGAAAAATACAAACGTACTTCATATGAGCCGGGCTCGACCGGTAACTTCCACTGCAGGTCCGGCCCGTTGGCCTTATCCCAACGCTCCGTTTGAAACAGGCTTGCCGGTACATGTGACGGCACATGTGATGTATCAACAGGACGATTCTGCGACCAGGTCTTTCCGGTATTCACAAATGGACTACCTTTGTTATCGGCAAGCCAGTCACCATCGGGGTCTTTTATAGCGGGGCCACCCGCGTTGATACGATAAACAACATCGCCAGATCGATTGGCAGGTGAACTATCAGTCGGCACAATTGTAGCGTCACTCATCTCTTCAACATCTACCGCTACCGCGGGGATCTCTATTTCCTCTGCTGGCGCAATAGAGGGATCGGCACCGGCTGTAAGATCACTCTCCTGCAATAGAATCACTTCAATCCCCTTGATATTCGGGTTCCGGGTCTTGCGTTGCAAACCGATGTTCAACACGTCGTCACTATCGACGATGAAGCTTTTCATCAAGCCTGTATCTCCGCCGGCTTCAACGTATATATCAAGATCATTCAACATCTGGTCTTCCACAGTAACGTCGAATACCCGTTTTCCAGGTTTCATACCCTTTTCCCATAACTCCGCAAAGTACAACCTGACCTCATACCGACCGGGCGTTACCGGAAGATCCCACTGCATTTCCGGCCCCTGGCTCTTATCCCACCGCTCTGTCTGAAACAATTCAGCAGGAACGTACTGTGGAACAAATGCGGTATCTATTTTTGAGTCTTGTGACCACACTTTACCGGTATTCACATAAACGCTTGCAGACGAGTCTGATTGCCAATCACCATCCGATGCTTTCAGCAAAGGGCCACCCGCGTTTATTCGGTAGACAATAGTTTCAGACAGCTCACCGGACGGGGTCGTCTCTGTTTTCGGTTCATCGTTTTCATCACTGTCCAAAACAGCGGGGGAACCTGCATTTACAACGTGGTCCACCTCGTTGGGTGAACTGCCAGTCGGCACAGTTGTAGCGTCACTCATCTCTTCAACATCTACCGCTACCGCGGGGATCTCTATTTCCTCTGCTGGCGCAATAGAGGGATCGGCACCGGCTGTAAGATCACTCTCCTGCAATAGAATCACTTCAATCCCCTTGATATTCGGGTTCCGGGTCTTGCGTTGCAAACCGATGTTCAACACGTCGTCACTATCGACGATGAAGCTTTTCATCAAGCCTGTATCTCCGCCGGCTTCAACGTATATATCAAGATCATTCAACATCTGGTCTTCCACAGTAACGTCGAATACCCGTTTTCCAGGTTTCATACCCTTTTCCCATAACTCCGCAAAGTACAACCTGACCTCATACCGACCGGGCGTTACCGGAAGATCCCACTGCATTTCCGGCCCCTGGCTCTTATCCCACCGCTCTGTCTGAAACAATTCAGCAGGAACGTACTGTGGAACAAATGCGGTATCTATTTTTGAGTCTTGTGACCACACTTTACCGGTATTCACATAAACGCTTGCAGACGAGTCCGATTGCCAATCACCATCCGATGCTTTCAGCAACGGGCCACCCGCGTTTATTCGGTAGACAATAGTTTCAAGCAGCTCACCGGACGGGGTCGTCTCTGTTTCCGACGCATCATTAGCAAAATCTACTTCGTCGGCGTTAACATCAATCGCTTCACTATCAGGAGTATTTTCGTCCGGTAATAAGTCCGGTTCTTCCGGGTTTGTCTCCACCGGGACTATATCTCCAGGTGTAACGGGGTTTACCGGCTCTGTTGAATACACGGCATCGAGATTCCAGCTTGCCCCGTTCTCAAAACAGCGGTAGCCGGTATAGTCCTTGTGAGCGCGCGCTATTCCAGGGCAATACCACTCATCGCTGATTCGATCCGAGTTAAGCGGTGTATAGCCGCACTGAATAGTATTGTAATAGGCACGACCTTGCTCATCGCCCGTTCCAAATTTATTTTCAATATCCAGGCAAATCGTTTTTACTTCTTTTTCACCGACCGGAGTCTGATATAACACCTTGCCAATATCGTGATCAAAGGTTGAATCGCAATAGCACTGCCCATCCACCGAATAGGAGTCCGACCACCTGGTGGTGGTGGTTGGCGTGGGAATAGCGTCCTGTAACGTACTATCGACGATTGACGGTTTTGATGAATCCCGATATGGGACAGATCGGGTCAAAGAGGTTGCCTTGTCGTTACCTGCTTGTCCCAACGCAACGAAAAAGCGATCGTCGATTATCCTTGCCGAAACGCCTTCGATCTCATCCGGCAGTGATAACCACTGCTCCACTTTCCAGGCATTCGCCGAAGGGCTAAATGCTAAAATTTCAGTACCGAGGTCTTCCCCACCTGTCATGAATATCTTGCCGCCGTACTCGAAAGATCCGGACTCGGCACGAGATCGGGCTAACGGTAAACTTGCAAGCTTTCTCCAGCTATTTTTCTGCGGATTGTATTGATAGGCGGTATCTACGGCAATAGCTGAGCCTGACGAACAGTTCCGCTCGGCGTATTCACCACCGAACACATATATTCTTTCATTAAATGCGACGGTCGAGAATCGGCTTAAGGCCTGTGGCAATTTAGCTGAAGCAGTAATATCCTGCCACCCGTTATTCACGCCGGTATCGTAGCTGAAATGATGATTCGTGGCGCAACCCGTCACATAATCATAGCCACCAAAAACATGAATTTTATTATTAACCAGCGCGGCACCGCCCGCTGCTACCGGCACTGGCAGTTCGGGCCCCTGCCTCCATTCACCTGAGGCAATATTGTATATCCATACCTTGTTGCTTATTGAGCCCGGGCCATCATCGAACTGACCACCAATGAGCCACACTTCATCATCGATTAATACGATGCCCGAGTGCATCGACGCGTTACCAAGACCACGTTCGGTGCTTGCCGCTACAATCCAGCTTCCGGTACGCGGATCAAACACCTCGACCGAATTGACTATGTCCCGATTAGTTGACACTCCGTTAAAGACCAGGATTTTGCCATCGTGCAGCACCGTGCCTGCTTCAGATCTTTGTTCGTTGGCGTAAGTGGTAAATTCCCATGCTGCTTTTGCAGTTGAAGAAATGAGCAACAACGTGACAGCGCACATAGTTTGGGCGGCAAAACGCATAATCTGCATCCATGATTCCGGGTGTGGCAGACTACGCTAATGTCTCTATTCTATCTCGCTGCCCGGTCGCAATATAGCTGGTATCAGGTCAGGTATCCGACAGTATTTGAAGACATATCAAAACTACTTCTCGGAAATCACATCGACAAACGCACGGTTCGTGTCATATCACAGTCAATTAACTATTGGAAACACTGCGTCCAGACAACCAGTCAGGCGCCTTATCTGGCTGAGATCCGCTACATGCAACATCTACACAGTCGGGCAGACTGCCAAAATAAAAAAGCCGGTCGACTAAACCCGGTCCATAGTGGGCATACTTACCCGAGTTGGTCATCAGAATTCTCGCCGTGGCAGGTATCACAGGTTCGTTAAGCATGCACCAGCACGTGTCTGATACGAACTGCACCCCGAAGTCTTCCAGTTGTTGAATACAGCCCTTTTCCCGCGCCATCTGATAGACCTCTCGTCCCATGGTGACCATAACCCCTGTTGACTTGCTTTTTACCCGCCCGGCACAAAGAGAAGCCAGTCTCTGGCACTCGGTCAGGGAAAAATGCGGATTGCCGAGGCATATCAAATCCACAGCTGCTTCATCAATCGTATTTCCAATGGCGGTATTTAATGAAATCCAGCTGCTGTGGAGATCAGCCAGACCCACACTAACGGTCTTCATTGCACCATCAGCTGACACCGCTTGTAGATCATCCGACAATGCCTCGGGAGTGACCCCGATCATATGAAACATTGGTGTGGAAGATGTCGTAGCAAATGCCGCGCTGAAGGCTTTAAGATCATCTGTGGACGGAGTCGAATGTTCGAGCCCGAAGATAACGGGTAGCTTGTGTGCTGTATGCATGCCGATGTGATAGCCGAGCAATGGCCAAAAAGAATCATCCGCATTCACCACTGCAGAGACTTCCACACGAATAGTTGGTTGGCGGCCGCTATCCAGATGACAGCCGGTGGCCGGTGCCCGTCCAGTCAACGCAATACAGATATCCAGAAAATCCGGGTACTTTTGAGTGCGGGCACCCAACACACTGTTGGCATACATGACCGCATTCGATTCAGCCCAGACAATCTGATCTCCACACGACGGAGCGCTATCGAGCAGATACGGCGCACAGGTAAAACCGGGCTTTGCACCCATTTCTACATAGGCATCTCCGAGTTGGCTCGCGGGCTCACCAAAATCAGGACTTACGCCCTGACATCTCCAGCGTTGCTTGTCGACAGACAATGAATTGAGTGTTGTCGGTATCCGTACGCGCGCCCCCCACTCCACCAATCGCCGGGCAAACTGCAAACTGGACGAACCATGATATACACAGGCATCTATATGCGCCTGCTGCACATCAATTAACTTCACCGCTCCCTGTATCTCCGCCATGCGGGCTACTATCTGCATAGCGACTTGTGCTGCTTTACCATGATCGCCGGCAAGCATAGACTGGTCAGATTTACTCAAACTCAACTGATTGCCTGACAAAGGATTGGTATCAACAGAAGACGACTCTGAATTAGCACGGCCGAATTGATCAAGCGTGCGCAATTGCGAACCAGCAACAGCCACCTCGATACCTGACCGAAGCTGCTCAAGGCTCTGCCTGCTTATGAGAAGTACCGGGATAGATCGATCAAATAGCTGCTCGGCAACAACCACGCCGAGTGTCAGTATTTCTTCCGCTTCGGTAAAAACAAGCGCAGCCGGTTCCATATTATTGAGCATAAGTTCAAGCAAGGTACCACTGCCGGAACAAGATCCTCTGCCACCGGGAAGTGCCAGCACTTTACCGCTAACACACTCTCCCCTGAGCGGGTGATGCTGGTCGATAATGATCCCGGTTATCGGATCAACACCGCCCCAAAAACTGAGCCCTGTATTACACACTAGCAATGTACCGTGTGCCGACCCGCTAACAAGGCTTTTACCCAACACTATTTATCCACCAACAATGATCCCTTACCAGAAACCTGTATATGGCAATGTAGTTATAGAAAATTTAAACCAGCTTAAGCTTCTGGTGGCTTGCACTACAGCCCTGCTAGCATGCCAGCGCGATAATAACCTTGCAACAGACCACGATTTTGCCAGGCGTTATAAATTTGTTAAACAATTGTTAGCTGCCGGTTATATGCATCACAAAACTGTGACCTACTATCCGAACTCCACTCAAACCGCAAGGCACAAGATCCACATGGCAAATTATTTCAACAAAATTGCGCTTACCGCTGCTGCATCGTTACTGGCTACAGGAATAGCCAGCCAATCAGCCCTGGCAAGCGAAAGCGCAACCTACGAAATCACGGTCACCAATCTTACCAACAATGTTATGTTCACACCCATCCTGGGTGTTGCACATTCAACCGCTATTAGCCTTTTTGAAGTCGGCCACAGCGCCAGTGTTCCTCTTGAAGAACTGGCCGAAGGCGGCAGTCCCGCCGCACTGGTTGAGCTGCTCGCAGGAGTAGCGAATGCTGATACTGCGGTTGGCACACCCGACAGAACGCCACCACTCACTGAAGCCGGTGAAACAGTCAGCTTTGAAATCACTGCACCAGCCCATGTTAGACGCTTTAGCATGGCAGCGATGCTACTACCGACGAACGACTCTTTCGTGGGACTGGACACCGTAACCCTTCCACGCCGGGGCAGCATGACCTATTACGCGGCGGGTTACGATTCGGGCACCGAGCTGAATGATCAGGTGTGTGCAAACATTCCGGGACCACGTTGCGGTGGTGAAGGTTTCAACCCGGCTCGTGATGATCGAGGTGATTTTGTCCATATCAGCTCGGGTATGCATGATATCGGTGATCTTTCTGCCGCGACATATGATTGGCGTAACCCGGTTGCATCGGTAACAATCACACGCGTGCGCTAAAACGCCGCAGTCGACCTTCACATAAACCCTTTCAAAGGCAGGTATTCAACGACAGGGCAGCCATTCTCTTTACTTCTTTCTGAATGGCTGCCCCGGCCCTTTTCCGTCCCGCTTTTCACTTTTTTACCATCTTCTTTCTGCAACCTCTAATAGTCATCCAACATCTTGTCCTTACCCTGCTGGCCTGAATACGCTACCGAGTGTTTCAACCTGCCACGCTCACTACATACACCTTATCTATCCGCTCAATATTTCTGCTGTCTACCCGATTGCATACTCAAGCAGTCTTTCCACGTTCTATAACACGCGTGTCAGGCATAGCCGCTTTCCTCTTCAATAACCACACAGAGAATGCTGTAATCAACACCTCGAACGTGAGACCTATAAAGTGAAAGGTCGAGGTCTCACCGTCGGTCACTAATCCATAGAAACGTGCCGCCCCGACGCATCCAAAAATCAATGCAATCGACACCAGAGCCACCGAATAATGGCTCTCATCGCGCAGGCACCAACCGATAAACAACGCAAAGCCGATTTGAAAGCCACCATAGGTAGCCCGTATGTCTGTCAAGCCGGAATCACTGAACTGCAGACCGGCGACGGAGGCAAGAGACTCGGGCGAAAAGAGGTAGATCAACCCGAACACCAGGAAAATAATTGAGGCAATTGCAAGGAATATTTTTATCATCACGCGCATGTACACTTATCGAAGGTGTTAAACACTGGTTTGTCCAGTGCAGGCACAGTTGGTAGATAACTTTCACTCCCGCTATCACCAGTAGCTTCGCGAAAGATCAGTCAAGTGTACCATTTGCCAACCCCACCTTCAGCACCCGGCACCTGCTATACAATGCGACGATAAATACCAACCAGTCTGATTAGACAACCGATACAAAAAACACCCGGTGACGATGCACCGGGCAAACTGGCGACTGGCTCTGGGGGTATCAGCCATCGCCGCCTACACACCTGTTCTAGCTGGCTGTGCGGGAAATTCAGCCAGTGGTGCGTCCAGCTAGTGAGCAGGTGGCACCAACACGGCATCAATGACGTGTATTATTCCGTTACTGGCATGTATGTCGGTGTCAGTTACCAGTGACCGGTTTACTCGCAGATTACCTTCACTAATCGACAGTCTGACCTCATCTCCATTGGCCATAGTTACTTTAGAACCAGCCAGAGAAATTGCCGTATTGGCGTCTACTGCCTGATCTGCAATCACGTGATACAACAGTATGTTTTTCAGCCCGTCAGGGTCTTCCAGCAACCCGTTTATGGTGTCCTGACCAAGTGCTGCAAACGCTTCGTCCGTAGGTGCAAAAACTGTGTACACCTCGTGACCGCCGGCCAGTGGCCCGTCGAGCCCGGTCACCTGCAAGGCAGTAACCAGTGTACGAAAATTACCGGCTGCGATAACTGTATCGTAAATACTCGGCAGCTCTGCCGGCGGCGGCGCATCGGCCGGTGGAGTGAGCACTGCATCGATTACATGGATAATACCGTTGCTTGCCGCTATGTCGGTGACGGTTACCACCGACGTATTTACCAGAAGGTTACCTTCACTCAGTGACAGTGCAACGTCATCTCCGTTTGCCGTTGTAACACTGCTACCGGCAAGACTGATCGCGGTAGCAGAATCTACAGCCTGCCCCGCAATGACGTGGTACAACAGAATATCCCGCAAGGTCTCTGTGTCAGCAAGCAATGCATCTATAGTGTCTTGTCCCAACGCTGAAAATGCCGCATCCGTTGGTGCAAAAACCGTAAACGTCTCGCTGGTGTCCCCAAGAGTTGCATCGAGCCCCGTTGCCTGCAACGCTGCCACAAGCGTTTCGAAACCACCAGCGGCAATCGCTGTATCGACAATCGAAGACAGCTCTTCCGGAGCAGGTTCATCCGCAGGCGGCATCAACACTGCGTCAATAACATGTATGACTCCGTTGCTTGCCGCTATGTCCGGCATCGTAACAACCGACATATTCACAAGCAGGTTGCCCTCGCTAAGCGACAACGCGATGTCATCTCCGTTGGCCGTGGTGACGGTACTACCCGCTAATCCAATCGCGGTAGAAGAATCTACGTTCTGACCTGCCAGTACGTGATACAACAGTATGTCTGAAAGCCGATCCGGATCGGCAAGCAAGGCATCTACAGTGTCCTGACCCAGCGCTGCAAACGCATCATCGGTGGGCGCAAAAACCGTAAAAGTTTCGTTTTCATCAGCCAACACCGATACGAGATCAGTCGCCTGCAATGCAGCAGCCAATGTGTTAAAGCTGCCAGCTGCAATAGCAGTTTCAACAATATTGCCAGGCTCTGCTGGTGCATCTTCCGGTGGAAGCAACACTTTATCGATCACGTGGATAACACCATTGCTGGCACTAACGTCAGCCGTCGTCACCTCAGACATGTTAATAAACAGACGATCTTCATTGGCAGACAGGGACAATAGATCACCATTGGCCGCTTCTACTGTGTTGCCTGCCAGAGTCAATGCTGTCGCGCCATCCACAATCTGATCGGCCAGTACGTGATATAGCAAGATATCAGAGAGCGCCTCAGTATCAGCGAGCAGCCCGTCAATGGTTTCCTGACCAAGCGCTTCAAATGCCTCGTCCGTAGGTGCGAATACGGTGAAATTTCTTGAATCGTCTGCAAGCACCGAGTCCAGACCGGTCGCCTGCAAGGCAGCAGCAAGTGTGGTAAAACTTCCGTTTTCCACCGCAGTTTCCACGATGTTACCGGAGGCCTCCGTCGTCGGATCAGAGCTCGGGCCCGACGCCTGATCGGTGGTCAAAACAACATTGTCGGAACCAGAGCAAGCAGCCAGCGCAAGCAATGCCCCTAATCCGAATACAGCCAGTCGAAAAATTCTCATCCTTTATTCCTTTCAGCGGTGAAGTCAGTGACGTGCGATGCAAGTGTTCTGTTGCAACTCGCAGGGATACCTTATTACCGTTGCGGTGAACCGACAGTGATCGATAGAAACCACCCGTTCACAATCAGTTCACTCTCAAAGGAAGGACGGCCGCACTACTGTCACGTTTGTGCAACAATTGCTCGATATGCCAGTCCCGAACGTTATACCCGACAACCGAATTCACAATTAATGGGCGCACTATGACTACCCGTGATGAACCTCGCGTTCAATCTCGTCTACTAAGAGTTTTCGTGTTGCAGCTTGCACTGATTAGCGTTGCAACCATTGCCAGTGTGATGGCCGCCAGTATTGTGGTCGAACGTATACTGGTAAACCGCGCCCTTAGCGGGGAGGCAAACTATTTTTGGCAACACCGGCAGTTAAAAAACGATTTTCCAATACCGAATACCCTGAACCTGCAGGGTTTCCTGTCAGGCGATCCGCATCGCAACGTACCGACGCCACTTGCTGATCTGGGTATCGGCCAGCAACGAGTGCAGTATGAGGGAGACGAAGTGATCGCCTACGTAAGCGAACAAAACGGTCAGCGTCTAACACTTGTGTTCCAGGATGAGACAGTATCAAGCCTGGGGTTTTTCTTCGGGGTAGTTCCTTTGACACTAGTGCTGCTGGTTATGTATGCACTGGCTTATTTCGCCTATCTGCTCACCAAGCGTGCTGTTTCACCGATTGCCCACCTGGCTGATACGATCGAGAAATTTGACTTCAACAACACGGATGCTACGGAGCTATCCCTTAATCTAGGCACGTTTGCCCGGCCGCACAACTCGGAAACGCTGGTGTTAGTTGACGCGCTGAGGCACTTTATTGAACGAACCAATGACTCACTGGAACGAGAACGCAATTTCGCGCGCTACGCCTCTCACGAGTTACGCACTCCTCTGGCAGTGTTGCAGGGATCTGTATCTTCACTGGAACTCGTGCAACTCGATGGTGCACCAAATCGTGCAGTAAAACGAATGAAACGCGCCTGTAAAAACATGGGGGATCTCATTGGCACACTACTGCTGCTTTCTCGCGACAAGTCAGATATTGATCGAACCGACAACAACAACGTTAACCACCTGGTCGATGACCTCGTATCCGAACTGGAAGATACTGTGCCGGATAAATCGGTTGAAGTAGTAGTCCGACACAGTGCGCCACTTTACGTAGCAGCGAGTGAGGCTGCCTTGCGCATCGTCATTGGTAACATATTAAGAAACGCATGCAACTACACCAGAGACGGTATGGTAACTATAGCGGTTACCGGTAACAGTGTTACCGTCACCGACACTGGCAGGGGTTTATCTTCAACCGAGCAGCGCCGTATTTTTGAACCATTCTACCGAATAGAAGGAAACGGGCCAGGTGGCCATGGTCTCGGTTTGGCACTGGTGAAAAATACCTGTGACAACTTCAGATGGACACTTGGTGTGCAGAGCGAAGTTGGTAGCGGGTCAGTTTTTAGTATCGGTTTCGGCGATTCGATAACCGCTTCCAGCCACGGTGCGTAGTAACGCGCTGGCAAACGGTTTGTCCAGAGCTTTGCGCAACTTGTAAATCTGGCTGCGCAGTGTATCACTGGCTGGTGGATCATCACCCCACAGTTCCGTTTCGATTTCTTCGCGCGTAACTACATTTGGCATACGCTTTAAAAGCATGGTCAGTATCTGAAACCCGGCCGGTGTTAGCGCTAGTGTTTGCCCGCCGCGCGTTACCTGCCGTGTTCCGGTATCAAGTTCCAGATCAGCAACCCGAAGCGTTTCACTGGTGACCTGCCCCTGGTGACGCTTGCTCAGTGATTTTATTCGGGCCACCAGTTCCGGCAAATCAAAGGGTTTGACAACGTAGTCGTCAGCACCTGACTCAAAGCCCTTGAGTTTGTCACCAAGCCCATCCCGCGCCGTCATCATTATGACCGGTGTATTGTTGTTGTCGTGCTCACGAATTTCCGAGCATATGGCAAAACCGTCAATCCCTGGCAACATCACATCAAGTACGATCACATCAAACCGGTTCAGGCGCAACAGGTGCAAGCCGGTCATTCCGTCAGCGGCATAGTCGACTATAGCACCCATGGACTCGAGAAAGTCGACCACGGTTTCCGCCAGATCCTGGTGATCTTCTATCAGTAAAATTCGCAGTTTATCGAGAGGTCGCATTTTCCCAGAATACCCTGGAATACAGATACCTGCCACCAACTCACGGCAGGTTCAGGCAATGATTTTATGCAGATTTCGATCTGATCAGTTCAAGTCCGGGATAACCCGGGGAGTTATAGACGACAGTCACTTCAATACTAGACAGACGCCTTGGTCAAACCAATGTAATAGGCATGTGCATTTTGGCCCGTCATGTATTCCTCAAAGGCAACTGTTGAGGCGCTAATCACAGTACTCTGTTGCATCTTTATCAGCGCAGTTGCAACCTCTTCATAATAAAGCTCTCGACAGGTGAATAAAAAATATCCGCCAGGTTTTACTATCCGCAACATTTCGGGAATAAACCATTGCTTAAATCGCTGGCTGTATACACCTATAGAAATCACTGCGTCATAGCAATTATCCGGCATAGTAAGTGGTTGCGAGTAATCGGCCTCTATCAAATCCGAATAGCATCCGGTCATCTCTGCCTTTTTCAGCATATCAGTCGAGAAATCGCTACCGTCAATGTCGCGGTAACCCAGATCACCAAGCAGACCACCCACGAGGCCGGTTCCACATCCGGCATCATGAATTTTCGATTGTTTGTCATCGACAATGCGTGCAAACATCGAAGTCGCTATGGCTGGCGCCACATATCCGAATGATTCAAGATCTTCGTCGTATGAAGTTGACCATTGTTTGTATAGTTGTCTGACCTCTTGCGGATCACTACTACTGATCAGTCGATCAACAATCCGGTTAAGTCTTTCGTCCGACATGGCGATTGCCCCTCTCCGTCCGTTGCACAGCCTGCCTGTAAACGGATCAGCTCTCAGTGGCAGGTTTGCGTTCTGCTAAGATGTCAATCTCGAAGCTAAATACCAGTTCGCCGTATTGATTGTAAGCTTCATTGCGACTGCGAATTATGCCCCACTTATTACGAATAACCTTTTCCGGCTTTTCTATAATTTCATAGGTATAGGTCAGGTTATGGCCCGGTCGAACCGGTAGCATCCATTTCATATGGCGAAAGCCGATACCCGCGCCATTACGTCTGCCATCCCTGACTCCAGTGGCATAGCGTTCCATATAGGTCACCATCAGCTTCATCCATATCGCACAAATATGCCAGCCGGACGCAACCAGCCCCTGATGAAGGGAATCACGCGCTGCTTCGATGTCGGTGTGCATAGGATACGGCGCATAGGTTTTGCCAAATTCAATGATCTCTTTTTCGCCAAACGTATGGTTGCCGAATACATGAAATTCACCTACCGGAATATCTTCAAACCAGCGCGAGCGAAAAAACTGTTGGGGCTGTGACATATCAGCGACCTCGCGATTTATTCCGCAGCGATAGCAGCGGTTTTTCGTTCGATGAGAATATCCGTTGCGAGTGTGATCACTTTTTCTCCCGCCTGATTCATTACATCAATGGCACAATCCACCAGGCCATAATCTCGCTGGCTTACGGCATCGCGACAATCGATGATCTCGATCTTCGCGTGCAGCCTGTCATTGGCGAATACCGGCTTTAACCAGCGCAGCGAACTTACCTCGGTCGAACCCAGAGATCGCACACCGTCTCGATGCATCGTATCCACCAGCAGGCGCATCATCAGCGCACATATTTGCCAGCCACTGGCACAATGGCCGCCGAAGATAGACTGCGCTGCAACGGATGGATCGAGATGATAGGGCTGTGGATCAAATTCGGTTGCGAAATCTATGATATCTCCCGCGTCGATTTCGATTTCATCGGTCTCAAAAACCCGGCCCGACTTTAGATCTTCCCAATAGTGCATTCTGAAAATTGTGTCCCTGCAAATCTTTTGAATATAAGTTTATCGTTAACGGTCGCCGCTGCAGCT
Source organism: uncultured Granulosicoccaceae bacterium (assembly GCA_964409275.1). Lineage (GTDB taxonomy): Bacteria > Pseudomonadota > Gammaproteobacteria > Granulosicoccales > Granulosicoccaceae. The sequence continues at coordinate 10,851 of CAYPCS010000010.1, read as the reverse complement.
GTCACCGCCGCACAATTCTACCGCATCGATTCCTGACAGGTGGGAGGACAACTCAATTGCACGAAGTACAAAGCAAAAACCGGAATTCTTCGACCGCAACAGCGACGCCCGCGCCCTGCAAATTTGTGGACTGAAGATTCGCGCCGACAGCGTCCTCGATCTTGCTACAAAGAGGACTACTACACAGTTCAGCACTAACCTGAATATTCGCAACACACGTTGTAGCCTGTCGCAACGAAACTGTGGCTGCGAGTAGCGACAGCCTACCACGACGAGCACTTTTTAACTTTACTGCCACGCACAGCCTGCTGGCCCGCTACGCATTTATCTGCCATATCGTGTCACGAAGCCAACGGGTTGATATAATGCAGCGCCACGCCGAATCACGGCGCGGCCACCACCGTTAACCAACAGGCCGATCCATGAGCAACAGCAACGAATTGCGTGCGCGCCATGAAGCGTACAAAGCGCGCAATCTCACTTTGAATATGGAGCGCGGGCAACCCTCGGATTCCAACTTCGATCTTAGCTTGCCGATACTTAGCGCCGTCGATGAAACCAACTACATCACCGACAGCGGCGTCGATATCCGAAATTATCCTGGCGGTATCCATGGATTGAAGGAAGCGCGAGGGCTCTTTTGTGGCCAACTCGGCGTTGCTCCGGACGAGGTAATACTTGGCAATAACTCAAGCCTGTCACTGATGAGCCGGTTTTTAACCTGGGCTCAGCTCAACGGTGTCAGAAACAGCACTACTGCTACAGCCGGCAACTCTGCCGGATGGTTCAATCAGTCACCGAAACTTATCGTCACCGTGCCCGGGTACGATCGTCACTTCACTCTCGCCGAGGCGCTTGGTTTCGAACTGGTTCAGGTAGACATGACTCCATCCGGACCTGATATGGATGCGGTGGAATCTCTTTGCGCAAATGACGCATCGATTAAGGGTATATTTTTTGTTCCCACCTACAGCAACCCGACCGGTGACTCACTGTCACACGACGCCGCCCGCCGGCTGGTCAGCATGAGCACTGCTGCGCCAGACTTTACTATCTTTGCTGACGATGCCTACTCGGTGCATCACCTCACAGAGCATCCTGATCCGGTGCCTAACCTCTTAACGCTTGCTAAAGAGGCGGGCACCGAGGATCGGGTAATTCTTTTTGGTTCTACATCCAAGGTCACCTTTTCCAGCGGCGGCATCGGTCTGGCGGGCATGAGCCCGGGCAATATAAAGTTCTGGGCGAGTGCACTCAGCACTCAATCGATCGGACCCAACAAGGCTGAACAATGGCGTCATGTGCTTTTTCTGCGTAACTACCCCGGTGGTTTGAGTGGTCTGATGAATGATCACGCCAAAATTCTAAAACCCAAGTTCGACATCGTACAAACTGTTCTGAACAGGGAACTTGGCAATCAGGATCTGGCCAGCTGGACTCAGCCGCGCGGCGGGTACTTTGTCAGTCTCGATACCCGGCGTCCAATTGCAAGCCGCGTCGTCGAACTGGCGAAAGAGGCCGGACTGGCTCTCACACCCACCGGCGCGACCTACCCGGGTAACGTTGATCCGCACAACCGCAACATTCGGCTCGCACCAACCCGGCCTCCGCTCGACGAAGTAGAGCTTGCCATGGAGATTGTAGCGTGTTGCATAAAACTGGCGAGTGCCGAAGCAGATGATTGACCACGCATCTAAACGTCAAATTCCAGGAGTTGAGGTCTGGCTGGCGATGCGGTCAAAATTCATCAGCATCAAAGGATAATCGTTCATCTACAGTTGCGGTTAAATCAGTTAACATCTCGCTTCTGCGAAGAACCACGCTTTAATCACGAGGCTTCGCTTCCCGCACAGAACAATCACAGGACCCTCATGGCATTTCAGGTTGATGGCAAGCTACACAAGATCTTCGATACCGAGCAGAAGTCAGAAAAATTTCGCGCCCGTGAATTCGTCATCGAAGTCAACGACGGAAAATATCCGCAAATGGTCAAATTCCAGCTCACCCAGGACAAATGCGAAGCCATTGATGAACACAGCGAAGGCCAGCAAATAACCGTACATTTTGATCTGCGCGGTCGCGAGTGGAATGACAAATATTTCACCAACCTGAATGCCTGGCGCATCGAAAGCGCCGAGGCCGGCACCTCTGCCGCACCACCACAGAGCGACGCTGACTATCCTGGCATGAATGCTGTTCAGGATGAATTTGCAGACGATATTCCGTTTTAGTGGTCCCTCCAGCCGAAAATCCGGGCAGACCATGAAGCGCTGAAACTTTCAACCGCTGTTGCAATCAACACACTATCTGATTCGTTAGCAAAGCAGTTCACCCGGGAAATGATGATGGGCAAAAAAGCCAAAAAAGCCGCTGCACTGAAAAACGCCAATCCCCAGAACCAGGGGTTCTCCCGCAGAAAGATCGGGGCATTTATTGTTGCTGCGCTGGTTTTCGTACTCGGTGCTGCCGGTATTCACGCCTACGAAGCCAATCACAAGGAAATGCATGATCTTGAGGTGATTGGACAGGGTTCGCCGGTGATTGTGCAGATACACGACCCGGGCTGCCCCACCTGTCGGCGGCTGAAAAACGCCGTCACCAACACGCTCAACTCAAACGATCCGATTCTGTATCGACTCGCCGATATCACTACGCCAGAAGGCAAGGCGATTCAAAATAAATATTCAGTGCCACACGTCACCCTGCTTTTCTTTAACAGTCGAGGCAGACACGTGCACACCACTGAAGGATTGCAAACCACTGAACAGTTGCGCGCCGCAATACAAACGCATCTGCCAGCACCACCCAGCTAGCAAGCTTCTGTACAATGGGCTAAAACCGGAGAAAGCCCATGCCAGTAAACACCCGATACCTCTTGTGTGTATCAATGGATGTCGAACCTGAATTCGAAGCATTGTTCAACGAAGTGTATGACACAGAACACGTACCCTGTCTGATGGAAGTACCCGGGGTGCATTCAGTGACTCGCGCAAGAGGCGAATCATTCGAATTCGCCATGGCCGGTAAACTGACAACTATTGATAGCCCTTCGCCCGGCTACATTGCGATGTATGAGATTGATGGACCTGAAGTCGTCGCAAGTGATGCCTGGGCCAGCGCCGTTGAAAAAGGACGCTGGTCAAAAGAGGTCAGACAGCACACCTTTAATCGCCAGCATGCGATGTATAAAATAGTCGACTAGCGGTCCAACCACTGTTTCTACTGAACAACAGCCCGCAGGTAATCGTCGACTGTTTGTTCCCATAGGACATGGGCCATTACGACACTGTGCCCGCTGAATCCATCGGGTGGCTGTAAGGCACGAAAGTCGCCAACGCCACCCGCGTCAGTAAAAGCTGCAAAGGATTTGCGGCTATGATTCAGCGAATAGAACGGATCGTCATCACCATAGAGCCATAACATTGGCTTTTGAAACTCACTCCCGCGACGAAACAACCCCGGGTTCACTTCATCAGCCTGTTTGCAATTGTCTCCGACCCAGCCGCCGACAAAGTTAACAACTCCCTTAAATTTGTCAGGCCTTGAGCCCGCATAGGCAACGGACAAAATTCCGCCTCTCGAATTCCCACCGATCAAGAGACGCTCGTGATCGACGCTTTCCGCACCATCGAGGTAAGCCATCACGACCTCAAGGTCAGCTATCGCACGATCAAAACCGGGTAAGGTTAATTCAGGATCACACGAGTAGCCAGACCGGTCCTTCCTGAAACCTTCATCATACAAACCGTCTGATTTTCCACGGCCACGCCGCTGCGGAAACAAAACTTGCCAGCCACGCTTTGCGAAAAAACGGCCAATATGAGGGCTGGCGCTGGTCAGGGTAAACACCGCCGGATCCTCGCCAGTGCCAGTCGATCCGTGGTTAAAGATCAATGTTGGATAGGGCGCTGAACCATTTACCGGGGTGTACACTACCATTTCCAGTGTTTGCTGTTTGCCACCCTCTTTCCAGGGAGTCTCTACACGGCTAACACTGCGAACATAGTCCGGGTCGGCCTGACTCAGGACGCCTGCCGCCAGCAATCGGGAATCCTTGCGCTGCAGCATCATTTCCATGGTGCTATTGTTCCGCATTCGCAAGATAAGCCGGGAACCGGTTCGCAAAGGCACGATCAGCTCATCGTCGTAAAACCGGCCAGCCGTACGTTGGCTAAAAGGCTCAAGCTGCTCGTTTGCTGCCGAGTAGACAACTGTTGCCTCGTCACCGGAAACCTGTTCTACCGCGAGCTTAACGTCACACACCCACCCGCGACATGCCCATCCATTCCAGATACCGCTCCAGCGGGATTTATCCGCCGGCGTCGCTGTTTCGGGCTCAACTATCGCTACATCGGAAGGCAATACCGCAAGCACGGTGCTCTCGGACTGGTGCACGCCAAGCACAGGCATATAGTCCGGCCATTGACTTTGCGCCGCAACGATTCCACAACAAAAAAACCCCAGCGTAACCACCGCAGCCTTTGTAGCTATGCTCATTGTCACTCCAGTACACCAGTGTTCTACAGTTAGCCGCCAGGCCTCAATAGTATTTTTCCACTGCGACTTTCCCGGTTAGCGTGCGCCAGCGCCTCGCTAATTCGGGCGAGCGGATATTCGGCTTCAACGCTGACACTTATGTCACCGGCAACAAATGCCTGCGACATTCTGGCATACATATCCACAATGGATTGTCGGGATGCCTTGCTCATAAAGCCGACCAGCCAAAAACCTTTCAATGTAATGTCATGGACCACCGTGTGGTATGAGGTGAGCTGGCATGGTTCTCCGGATATAAAGCCGTAGTTGACCACCGTACCACCATTACTTAAACAATCCGCCAAATCGGAAGTAGCCTTGCCACCAATGGCATCAATAGCCAGCCGGACGGGTGCATCCGCAGCGGTTTTCTCGCGCACCTCGTCAGCCAGTCGATCTGATTGCACAACCACAATATCGCCGCCATGTGCAGTTAGCTCATCAATCAAGTCGGCACGCCTGACCACATTTATACTGCGGAGTCCGCGAGCTTTACAAAAACTGATGACATGGCGCCCGACGGCAGAGTTTGCCGCATTCTGGATAACCCAGTCACCAGGCTGCAAATCGACATAGTCCTGCAACATCAGATGCGCCGACGGAGGATTAGCCTTGAGTTGTGCGGCATCTTCCCAGGACAGTTCTTTTGGCACCGGTACAAAGCGATTTCCATCATCGCAGACTACGTCAGTCCAGTTTGCGCGGCCCATGCTTAGCACGTGATCACCGATTTTGTATTCAGTCACTCCATCACCGATCGCAATGACTTCACCGGCCCCCTCTATGCCAACAAACGCGGGCAACAATTCGGGACCGGGGTAGCGATCCTCGAATATCAACAGATCAGCCGGATTTATCGCCGCCGCTTTAATCGCAACCGCTATCTGCCCTGCCTGCGGAGTCGGTTCTGCTACCTCAATACATTCACAAGTAGTTTCAGGCGAACCGTGCCTGACTAACTGAATCGCCTGCAAAATAGTTTGCTCCTGTAAAAAGGGGTTAAAGAGGCACTCGGGGTAGAAACCGGAGACAGATCCGCGAGAGTCGATTTCCAATGCAGCGATGCAAGAATATATGCACCCACCCACAGCGGATAGCATGATTGCATAGACCACTGGAACAGTGGCTTCGACATTCGCGCAACCGGGGCCCACTCACGTGTTGCACATCACAAGCAGTAATTTCAAACGCATAACTTTCGCACGCGCAGAAGCCATTTCCGGAAATCGATCCCGAAACAGGAACATCAGGACATAACCGCACCGGGGAGTTTTATCGACCCCGGCTTCACTATTCGTGCGCCGGAGTAGCCCTCCCACGCATCTGCTAAAGACTGCCTACCTGTCGATTGAAGTTCCTGGTGGTCCGTCCACTATGTGCTGGACCAAGCAGTGTTCCAGTACACTAGTGTCCGAATACCAAATTCGGTAACCACAACGCCAACTGCGGAAACATCAGAACCAGCAGAATCCCGATCACTTGCAGGGCAACAAACGGAATGATGCCGCGATAAATATCCTGCATTTTCACCACTGACGGAGCTACCCCTTTCATATAGAAGAGTGCAAAACCAAACGGTGGTGTTAAAAAGGATGTCTGTAAATTCACGGCGACCAGTATCGCGAACCAATAGGTCACCTGAGCCGCCAGAAATTGCCTCGCTGCTTCGGTGGTCGGCGCATCCAGTCCGAGATGAGGTGCGAATTCAGGTGCCAGCGTTTTAATAACTGGTGCAAACACAGGCAGAATAATCAGGATGATTTCGAGAAAATCAAAAAAGAAGCCCAGTAAAAATATCACTGCCATCAACAGTATCAGTAAAAACCACGGGCTCAGCTCAAGAAATTCAATAAACTCGATGATGAGGTCTTCACCATAGACGTTGCGAAAAATCGTTGAGAATGCGGTTGCCCCGACAAAGATAAAAAAGATCATTGCTGTGGTAAGTGTGGTTCTATCCACCACACTCTTAAGAACCGACATGGTAAGCGTGCCGTTAAACGCCGCCAGCAACATGGCACCAAAAGCACCTACGCCGGCTGCCTCTGTCGGCGTGGCCCAACCACCAAAGATCGAACCCAGTACCATCACAATCAAAAAGATCGGTGGAACAAAGCCAAGCAGAATGCCACCCCATAAAGTGTCGCCTTCCATTTTCCCCACAGTCATCGATGCTATAAACAGGGCAAAGAATCCCATCAAACCCCAGTTAACACTGGGCCAGACACCAGCACCATTCAGCCACATAACCCCGGCGACCACGGCAGCAACAATCACCAGAAACAGTATGACATTAGATTTTCTGGTCGGCTTGAGCATGATTGCATCAGCCGGCATGGCAGGCGCCAGTGACGGATTGATCGTCGCAATAGTTATAATGTAGATAAAATACAAACCGGATAACACCAGGCCGGGAAGGATGGCACCGATAAACAAATTACCTACCGACACTGCCAGTAAATTTGCCATCAACACCAGCATAATGCTTGGCGGAATCAAAATACCCAGAGTAGCACTTGAAGCAATAGTCCCTGTCGCCAGGGCCGGGCTGTAGCCGCGCGCGAGCATAGTAGGAAGTGCCAGCAGGGTCATCATCACAACAGACGCACCGATGATGCCGGTAGTGGCCGCCATAATGGTTCCCATTACCGTAACCGACAACGCCAGACCACCAGGCACCCGCCGCAGCATCACCTGCAAAATATGAAGCAGCTTCTCTGCTACCTGGGATTTTTCCAGCATGGTGCCCATAAAAACAAAACAGGGTATGGCTACGAGTATCGGGTTTTGCACTGCACCGGAGCCCCCGTCTCCACCCCATACTCTTTGAATAACCTGATAGAAAACAGCAAAATCCAGAAATTCCAGCTGCCACGCCAGCAACCCAAACAGAGTAGATACTCCGCCCAGAGCGATTGCTACCGGCAAGCCGGTAAATAGCGTCAACGCAAGCACCAGAAACATATAGGCGCCAATGTAGTCGTATAGATGATCGTAAATATGTTCCCACATAGCCCGGCGCCCTAGTTATTTTTGTCTGCTGCTTCCGCAGCTAAATCTGCCAACCGCTCTTGTTCCAGCAGTTGCTCTGCCTGACGCTGCGCTTCTTCCAGTGCAGTGGACTGGTCGGAGAAAATCTCAAGACCGTCAATCGCGTGGTCCTGTTGTTCCTGGTTGCCAAATAAATACGCTATCAAACGTCCCATAGTAGCCAACACAGCAAACAACACGACTATAAAACCAAGAACCATAAACGATTTGGGTATGTAGCGCATGGGGATGCCGGTCATAGAATCGGACCCCTCACCCTGCGACCAGGAAAGCGCAACCATGTCAAAGGAAAACATAATCATCAGGGTCAAAAACGGTAGTGCAAGGATGATTAACCCGATCAGTTCCATAAACCCTTGCTTGCGGCGGCTTAGCATCTCGCGAAATATATCCACCCGCACGTGGGCATTGGCGAGATAGCCAATGCCGAAAGAAAACATTAATAGCAGAGCATGAAAATGCCACTGCAGGTCCTGCAGAATTGTCGAAACCGAAAACCCGTAGTCCACGGCGTATTGGGAGAAATACAATCGCGTCGCATCTATTTTTCGAGTAATCACGTCAAACATGATCACAAAGATGAGCGGCAGAATGATCCAGCCAAACGCCAGACCAACTCGACGCGCAATCCTGTCAAGCGTATCTGAAAATTTAAGTATTTTATTCATTAGGTTTCAACCTGCGAGAACTTAACAACTCTACGCAAAAAAAAGACAGCGTATCTTTCGACACGCTGTCTTGTCCTTCAACTTTACGTTACTTACGTAAGGTGTCAGCGGTACTCACTTAAGATAACCGCGCTCACCCCAGGCCTTATACTTCTCGTGAAAAGCGGAGTAGCTGTCCCACATGGCTTTCGCATCAGGATTGGTACTGATTTCTTCTTCCAGCACTTCTTCCCACGCAGCGCGGAACTGGTCAAGAATTTCATCTGGCCAAACCATGTTCTTTACGCCATCAGCTTCATTATCCAGCATTGCCTGGAACTGCGAAGCTTCGCCATCTGCAAACTGTTGAGCAATGTTTGCGTCACAGGCTGTCTCCAGCATCGCCTGGTATTCGTCAGGCAGTTCATTCCACTTGTCCATGTTGATCAGCAGTTCGTTGGTGGTCGCTTGCTGATGCCAGCCGGGGAAGTAGTTGTACTTGGCAATTTGGTAAAAACCGTAAGAACGGTCGATCGCAGGCATGGAAAATTCAGTCGCATCGATAGTGCCCAGCTCAAGCGCCGGATAGATATCTCCACCAGCCAGTTGCTGAGTAGAAACACCGAATTTCTGCATTACTTTTGCGCCAACGCCAAAGAAACGCATCTTCAGGCCTTTAAGTTGATCGAGGGAGGTGATCTCTTCCCGGAACCAGCCAGAAGTTTCCGGTGCGATAAAACCACACAACAGATACTTGATGTTATCGCGAGCATACAGCTCGGAGATTAGTTCGTTGCCACCGCCATGCTTGATCCACGCCAGAAATTCTCCGACGCCAGGCCCGAAAGGCCAGGTAGATGCAAAGGCAAATGCAGAGTTCTTGCCCTGATTGGCACCGGGCGTACCCCAGGCTGCTTCAAAGCCGCCCTGACTGACCGGATCATAGTAGGCATAACCACCGGCAAGCGCACCTGGCTCAAAAAACTTGATATCGAAATCGCCACCGGACATGCGCTTTACCGCCTCGGCTATTCGTGGCCCGGGTGGGCCGATTACCGCAACGTTTGCACCGAACGCTCCGTGCATCTTCCAGCGAACCTTCTTCGCTGCATGCGCAGGTGATGCCACAGCAGCAGCCAGAATTGCCGTACCCATCAGCAAACCGGCCTGTTTTATAAGTTTTGGTGTCATATTTTCCTCCAAAGGCCCAAAATTTAATTGCAACGCAGGTGGACCAGACACACATTACGCAACAATATCTGCAGCTCTGCGAGTACGGATCAGGCCCGCTCTCAATAAAACCACATCATCCAGAAACTCTGCCACCGATTTAAGCACATTTAAAAATTGAATGCCATTGAATGAGCGCGAACGGTACCATGTTCTGACATAAGAATGTGCAGCCTGCAATGTGAGCCGACAGCCGCCAAAGAATCAAACGCAGAGTGTTCAGGATGACAGGCGAATCATTTCCTTGCCAAGCTTTATCAGGCGGTTTCGATAGAGTGCCCCCAATGCACTCTTGTAGGCTTTCTTGCTGACCCCGTAAACCCTGTAAATCTCATCAGGCTTGCTTTTATCCGTCAGTGTTGATTGCCCGCCGTTCTTTCGCAGATGTTCGAGTATTTTGTTTTCAATGTCCGAGCGCGCCTCGGCGCCGGTTTTTTGCAATACAAGATCAAGTTTGCGATCCGCTCGCAACTCCTTCACAAATCCGTTGACCAACTCGCCCGTCTGCAATGGCCGAAAAACCTCGTCGGCGTATAGCAAACCTAAATGGGTACCGTCTACCACCACCTTAAATCCTAAATCCGTTTGTTGACAAACCAGCAAGCTCACCGCCTGGCCCGCTTTAAATGTCTGGTCATTCAACAGCGCTAGATGCTCATGCAAACGGGCGCTGGCAATCATGCGATTAGTGGTTTCATCGACCATGGCGACCACCACAGAGCGGCTGCCAATGCTCATTTCACCCATCTGTTGAGAGCGCGGCACGAACAGATCGGATTTCATCCCCCAGTCCAGATACGCTCCGCTATCCGTCAATGCCACTACTGAAAGAGCCCCGCACTCACCTGCCACAACAGTCGGCCGCACGCGACTGGCAACAACGGTATCGTCGGCATCAAGAAACACAAACACCTCAAACGTCTCTCCGGGCTCAGGCTTGCTGGCCGTGCGGTCGACGAGCATCACTTCCCCCAGAGCACCACCCTGCATAAACGCACCGTAGGGTCCGACACGAGTGACTTCAAGGCGATTCATCTGGCCGAGTTCTGCCATGGTGTTAAAAATCAGTTAGTGACTATTCAGTCGATTCTACAGAGGTGCGTCGACAGAGGTGGCAATGTTTTGTTACTGCCAGTTGGTGTTCGGGCTACCGCATTTGCATTAACCGATCACTTGCCACTGCCGGATAGCCCGCCTGAAAACGGATTTTTGTAAAGCGCGTCGTGAGAATCCACGCCTTCGTCGACCACACAATCACTCACTGGCCGGGCAACGCATAACAGGATATACCCGGCTTTGGACTGGCGCTTGTTCAGCGCTGTCGCCCCGGGTTGCTTGACCTTGCCACTGATAATGTCGGCTATTTGCATGGCGGCGACGGGGATGA
>CAYPCS010000009.1:0-132242 GCA_964409275.1 uncultured Granulosicoccaceae bacterium | reverse complement strand
AGCACTTTTTCACGGAGCGAGTCGGAATCACTGACTCCAGCCATCTGATAGTCATTCCAGTCATCGTTTGAATTTTCCGAATGTTGCAGCCCGTAAACAATGTTGTCGAAGATAGAGCCTGAGAACAAATAGCTGTTACTTCCAGCGTAGGAAATTCGTCGTCCGGTACTTGCCTGAGGTAGAGTCTCTGTAACAATATTGTTGATCATAATGCTACCTGTACTGGGCACATACTGGCGGGCAATCAGGTTGGCCAGATCGGATTTACCACTGCCACCGTCGCCGACAATGCGAACATGTTCATCAAGTTTGATATCTACAGTGATATTTTTCAGGCTGGCGTTATTATCAGATTCGGCAAACCCGACATTGCGAAATTTCATCACACCGGTAAACGATACCGGTGTATCTGTCTCCTGGTTTAACAAGGCAACATCAATTAGTTCCTCTGGTGTAAATTGCTCAATGATCTGCTGGTACTTTACACGCACATCTTCCCTGCGCTGGTAGTAGCGAAGCAACTCTTTCCACGGCCCTGCCAGGTCTTTATTCGCAGCGAGTACTGCAATGAGTGCCCCGACCGATAATTCACCCACGATTACAAAATACCCGCCCGCCAGGTAAAAGAAAAAGGGCGTTAATTGCGCAAGAAAATTGTTGATGAACTTAATAAAAAATTTGCGTCTGAAAATGTTAAACCGCAGATCATAGATTTCATCAAGGCTGTCGTTAAAATCCGCCCTTGCCCGGCGGCTGCCATCATTTCCGTGTATCTCCCCGATACCAGCAACTGTCTCCCCTACTTCGGCTGACAATTCACGCATTTTGCGGACCCTTTGTTTGGCCAGCAGATTTACCACTTTTTGCAACCGCGGGATAAACCACATCTGAAACGGATACAGTGCAATTGCCGCCAACCCCATCCATACATTCTGAATGAATATAAAAACCAGATAGGTAAACAGCAGGCCGCATTGCTGAATCGGCAGGGAGAATGAATCACCGATAAACTCACCAAGTGGTTCTGTTTCAGAGGTAATCATGGGGATTATTTCACCCTGCGAGACCCGTTTGAAACTCGGTAGTGGAAACCTCAGAACCTGTTGGTAAAGACTGGCACGGAAATGCCGGAGTACCTGCTCTCCAAGAACACCTCGCACCACGTTAATGACATACTTAACCAACCCGGCTACCATCACCGCAATTAAAAAAGCCAGACACAGCACCAGCAGGTAACGAATCTGATCCATCTCCACACCGAACAGTGTGGCTGGAATGTCCTGACCTTCAATCGCACGGTTAACGATCAGTTTGGGGAGTTCCAGGGACAAATAGATGATGGGCATTGACACAAGCACCAACGCCAACAGTACTAGCTGGCGCTTGGCACTGTGCTTTAGAATATAGCGATAAAGTGATCTGTCCATAGGGCGGCGGGGTGCGTTTTCCGCTTGTCAATCCGGTGTTGAATCCGGGAATTTGTAGGTCTCCAATCTATCACGAATCGGGCGAAAAATCTGGTGAATAAGAAGCTCCCGCAAGGGAATAAGACCATTGTGATGATACTGAAGGGATATCCCCGTTTATCGGAAACCTTCATTGCCCAGGAGATCAGGGAACTTGAATTGCGAGGCTTCACGATCGTGATTTACTCGTTGCGGCACCCCTATGACCCTGATTCTCACCCCATTCATGGAGAGATTCAGGCAGACGTTATCTACCTTCCTGAATACCTTCACAATTCCCCCGGGAGAATTGTCAGATCGTTGTTGAGGTGCGTGCGAATGCCCGGCTTTCGAACGGCGATAAAACAGTGCCTGAAAGACTGGCGCAGAGACCGCACTCGCAATCGCCTGCGCCGGCTCGGACAGGCTCTGGTGCTAGCCAGTGAAGTGCCGGATGCATTTTACTACGCACATTTTATGCATACGCCCGCGTCCGTGGCATGGTATGCGGCAATCATCACTGGCAACCAGTGGGCAAACTCGGCGCATGCAAAAGATATCTGGACACTGCCGGACTGGGAGAAGCGCGAAAAGCTGATGAGTATGGAATGGCTGGTTACGTGCACACGTACGAATTACCTTCATTTGCGCGACCTGTCACCCGATCCACAAAAAGTACATCTCGTGTACCACGGTATTGATCTCAATCGGTTTACCCCACAGGACCACAAGCCTGCCGGTTTTGATGGAGTTACGCTGCTATCAGTAGGCAGAGCGGTTGAGAAAAAGGGCTATCGATATTTACTGGAAGCGCTGGCTGCACTACCGGCCCGTTGCAAGTGGCAGCTGTTACATATTGGCGGTGGCGAATTACTGGAAACGCTAAAAGTACAGGCAAACACGCTGCAGCTGAACTCACATATCCAATGGCTGGGACCGCAATCTCAGGCATCGGTGCTCGTGGCACTGGCACAGGCAGATCTTTTTGTGCTGCCCAGTATTATAGGTGAGGACGGTGATCGAGATGGCCTCCCCAACGTGCTGATGGAAGCCCAAAGCCAGAAGCTTGCATGCCTGGCTACCGACATTTCAGGGATTCCGGAACTAATCAATCACGGTGTAAACGGCTGGCTCGTGCCACAAAAAGATACTGAGGCATTACTAGATGCACTTGTTACTCTGATAGATGACGACGAACTGCGTCAGCAGCTGGCGCAACGCGGCTATGAAAATGTGATTGCACATTTTTCGCACGATCACTGTATAGAATCTCTCGCCACGCTTTTAACGCAGTACGCTGGTAACTCGTCCTGATCAATGACACCCTGGTGTGGTGAAACATCGAAACGCCAACAATGAGACGAACGACAAAAGCGCATCATGTTTACAGGAAAAACAGCGATTGACGTACTAATCTAGCCCCAAATGTCAGCAGCGCTGAGCCATACACCTTTTGGCCGGGATGCAGTTCTCTCGATAAGCTCTTTACAGAATGCCCAGACTTCAGCATTCTGATCCAGATGATGAGTCAGTAAGCCGGTTGCCTCATCGCTTCGATTCGGGAACTCACGCCTGAGGCGCAAATGGGAAATTATCTGCTCAAGCGCATCAGACAGTCCCGTGAAGCCGCGGTCTGATCTCCATGCTATAGGATCAGCATGGGTATTAACGGTTCGAAAGCAACTCGGCCGGTTGTCGTCGTGCACTCTGGCCCACATCCCGCTCATGCCTCGATAGCCCTGTTCCGGTAAAGCTGACACCAGCCCCACACTAAAGCGATTCCACGGGGGTACAAATACCGGCACATATTGTTGAGCGAAAGTCTGGTGTAACAAAGCACTGCCTTGCGCCAGCTCTGACACCATAGTATCGATATCGCGATGAGCGCCAAATTCCGCCTTTTTTTCACTCTTTGGCGCATGATTGTTGTGCGCGTAACCGTGCTGCAAAACAGATACTTCCGGTTTGCAACCAATTCTGGACACTAAAGACGATTCCAGCAGTGCCGGTACTACCGCCAGCGCCACCGGGACGTTCAGTGTGGCTGCGTGTATTAGTAGCTCATCAAGCTGAGGGGTGTGTGCGACAGCGTCATCATCGCGCCACCAAAAGGAAATTGACCGATCCTGCTGCTCCCATAAATCGAGCTCCTGTTCGAGCGACAGCCAATCCATCACACTTTCCGGGGGCTGGAATTCTGCAACAGATTGCCAATCATTTTCGCCGACACTTCAGCGCCGTTTATCGATAGATCGAGTGTTTGCGTTACAAGCCCTTTTGCTTGTGCCACAGCGGCCATTAACGATGATGCGGTCAGGTCACTCTCGGCGAGATGCACTACACGCCCGTTTTGCGCCAGTTTGCGAGCACGTATGGTTTGTTCTTTTTCTCCACCTTGAGCGTAGGGCACCAGCACAGAACACACTCCGCTTCGCACAACATCTACTACGGTGTTGTAGCCCGCCTGGGACACAGACACTTTTGTGGCTTTCAACAATTCCCGAAAATCCGTTCTGTTGCGCTCGACAATGACATTGTCACCACTACTTTGTACCAGGCCATCAAATTTTGATGCTTCAAGGTTTCCCCCGACTAACAGTCGCCACTGAAGGGTGACGTCAGTTTGGGCAGCCTTTACTGCCGCTTCATAAAGCATCAAACCTGCGGCCCCTCCGCCGGCAGATACCAGCACATCCGATCGTTCTTCAGAGGTTTTCGAATCCCCCCCGATAGAATCAACGTAGCCCGTGTACGTTGTTCTATGCGTAATTCGTTCTGCCTCGGGAAATGTCTCGGTTAGTGTCGCCATTCCAGGATCCCCATGCACCAGCACATGACTATAGTATTGCTCGACTAACGCAACCGCCTCTTCACTGCGGCCTGGTTTTGATTTTGGTTGTGGAATATCGCGGACCGAACACACTGTCATTTTAGTCCGGGGTTCCATTTGTGCTGCTTTCAACAAAGGCTTTAATTCATGTCTTAACATACGCCGAGCAAAGGGATAGGATTCGGTAATTAACACGCCAGGTTTGCTGTTGTTCCAATATTCCATAAGAGCGTCATGTCGCTCTTTCCACCACATGGAACTCACTGGTTTATTATTATCGTCAACAAGATCGCTAAAATTTCCGTCTCTTGCTCGCAAGCCTGGTAGTTGCCAGAGTTCAACATTCTTAAGTCTCGTACTACTCAATGGCATACCACCACTGACTAGAGCTACTTGAAGACCCTCTTGCGATAGCGCATTGGCGATCGCTGCAGAGCGATAAAAGTGCCCGGTCCCGAGCAAATGCTGAACATAAAAAAATACGTCCATTTCAAGCCTGTATAATTCATGAGCACCAGATCAAAGACCAGCTAACGCAACAACAAGTTGTCAGCCGGGCTCAATAGCCGGTGATTCCAGTCTGGTTGCACGACCAAGACCCGGTTCGATTAAATCTGCTATACGCTCAAGTCCATCCAGCAGTTGCGGTTCCATTGCCATGGAAGGCTTTTTTTGAGACGAAAGCTGACGAATGGCATTAGCCATGAGCCCGGTATCTGCGCTCAGGCGCGCGTCCAGCACTTTGACCAGACCCAGCTTTTCAGCCTTTTCCGCTCTGACCAGCTGCTCTGCTCTGGGCGTATAGCGTGGCACTACAACCGCTTTCTTGTCGAACGAAAGAATCTCACAAAAAGTATTGTAACCACACATGGCAACTACCCCTTCGGCGTCACGGATTAGCAGCTCAATATTGTTATCAAACGTCAGGGTCTCTACCAACGGTAACAATTCGGCCCGCCGGCTAAATTCCACTTGTTCCTCGGCAGCCATAAACGGCCCCAGAACAATAATAGCCCGAAACGGTAACGTAAAATTTTCATAGGCACGAAGCACCCAGTCGACCAATTCTGCACCGTCGCCGCCGCCACCCGGTGTCACCAGGATAAATGCCTGTCCTGTATCAACCGGTTCCGGCTGTTTGCGTAATGTTGGTGCATGCCTTCTGAGATAACCGGTAAACTGAATTTTTCGCATAGCAGCATCACTAAACTCGATGGAGCTGACCGGACTGCCCATTTGCCGCGGCCCGTATACCCAGATTTTTTCGTAGCATTCCTCAATGACCGCCACCGCATTTTTACGATCCCACTCATGTTTAAGTGAGTCAGGATCATCCATCACATCCCGCAAACCGAGAATGTTCACACAGCCATTGTTCTTCAACAACTGAAGCGTAGATACAACCTCACCCTGCAATCCTGTCGGTTCCTTATCTACAAGGAACACATCAGGCATAAATGACAGTGCTGTACTTCTAATGATCGCTTCTCTGAGATCAAGAGTTTGTTGTAAATCTATGTGCAATGCCAGAGACGTATATTCACCGCTATGCAGTTTGATAACCCCCGGTATACGCACGAAGTCTACTCGCGCACGAAAATCAAAGCTGCCGATAATTGGCGAGCCGGTGATAATGAGTACGGACAAAGATTTGTACTGTTCAACCAGTGCATGTGCAATGGTCCTGCAGCGTCGTAAATGCCCCAGACCAAAGCTGTCATGGCTATAAATTAGTACTCGGGCACCATCATCAGATTTTACTATCGTCACGCTACTCTAGCCTGCTTCATTAATAAGCATGATTGTGAAATAAAGTGGGGCTCACAGGTTCTATGTCGCTAACAAGTCGATTGGTCGCCTGACATCCACTTGCAAGGCGACGTTGTGCAAAAAATCGCGGCGCACTTTGAGATGCAGTCACAACGTAGAGTCCTAACGCTCCCGGACAGTAACAATAAAACAGGTGGCTACTAAATCAGGACTGTGGATAACAGTGTTTACAGCTTGCAACAGGAACCAACCTTCGATTCAACAGTTACCGTACTCAATCAAAACCGGCCCAAAACCGTCAGGATACAGTTTCATGGTTGAGTCCAGACAAGGGACGCCAACAGGCACCGGTCCAACTAATCAAGAACCCGACGAAGCTGATTGAATCTGGTTTTGCAGCTCTTCCACGTGGCGGTGCGAGGCTGCCAGCTTCTGGCTCAACTGCCGAACGACGTTCAGGGCAAGTTCCGAATTTTCATGAATTAGCTGCATGAACATACTTTCACTGATTTTCATCACGGTTACTTCTCCACGAGCTCGCAGGGTGGCCCCGCGAGGTTCGTCATTAATAAGCGCCAGCTCTCCGAATATCTGATTGCGTTGCAGCACACCCACAACTGCACTTGCGTCTGTGCTGCTTAGAATTTCTATCTCCCCCTCAGTGAGAACATAGGCGCAGTCACCTGATTCGCCAGCCTTGAACACAGTCTCGCCAGGCTGGAACACCATCATTTCACTGGTAAACGCCAGCAACTTCAATTTTGCTGGCTCGAGGGCCTTGAACAAGGGTACCTTGCGCAAGCAATCTGATTCCTGGAGCAAACTCATTTAATTTCCTGGCGTTTCGATGTTTGTGGCCGCATCAAAACGGCTTCGGTAAAATTAACGGGACGCTATTAGTATCACAAAACTGCAGCTCAGGTAACGTGTTGACCTGTCATTTTAATAGAAGTGCAGCAGACAATGCCTGTCCCGATACCAATCAAAACGGTACAGTCATCACCAACAAAACCGGAGAATCGCTATGTGCGGACGAATGAATATTTCCGATCATGAGGGAATTCAATGGTTGCTTGAACAACTTGGCCTGACACTTCCGAGGGAAAAATTCACCGAAAAATACAATGTCGCCCCAACGTCGGCCATTTGGGGCGTTGCAATTTCACGCGGTGCTTTGACTTTGGAGCCAATGCAATGGGGCTACGTACCACCCTGGGCAAAAGAAGGACAGTTTAAACGGCCGCTTTTTAACGCCAGATCCGAGACAATTTGGGATAAACCCTCGTTCAAGAGTCTAATTCGGCGATATCGGGGTATTGTGCCCGCCAACGGGTTTTACGAATGGTCGCGAAAAGGGAAAGAGAGGGACGCAAAATACATCTCGCTCAACGAAAAACCGGCTATGGCACTTGGTGCAATCATACAGAGTCATACCGATGGCTATCTGCAGTGCTGTCTAATCACCACTGAATCAAACGCTGAAATGGGCGCCGTACATCACAGACAACCTGTAGTCATTGATCCACAGGATATGCATGCCTGGCTTACTGATGATAGTCCGGATCTGATCAATCGTTGTATGGAGCCACTAGCCGATGGAAACTTCGACATTCAGGACATAGGCGGCTACGTGAACAATACGCGAAACGAAGGACCAGAATGCCTTGTGTGAACGAGAAAGCAGTCTGGCATTGCCAATAACATTTGCAAAAGGCAGGGCCGGTTTTTAGACATTCTGCGCATTATTCCCTGGTGGAAATACAGGATATATCCAGACTGCCGCTACTGACGCATCGAGAATAACGCTCACGCCAGCCTCGCTTTTGAGCCTATTTGCACTCAACCCTTAAAATACGCCAGCGCCTCAAATCGCCCGGCTACAGTGACACATGCAAGCCACCCGTACTCACATCAATGCCGACCTTATTATTTGCACTGGTTGCAGTTTTGGCACTGTACTACTACTGCTACTTCCCCGATCTACATTTTCTATAGCATCTGCCATATTGCTGTTCGCCGTCATTATTTTCTCTCTGACACAAATATACAGGGTTCAGCAAACCCAACAGGTACGCGCGCACCGATATCAACGCCTCGGTAGAAAACTGGTTCACCTGAAACGTGCAAAGCGACGTGATGAACAGCAGGCACTGCAAATACTGGATCATATTGTTAATCAGTCGAACCGGAATCTCGGCGACCTTAATATTTGGCAACGTCCGCTGCAAAATTTTTCCGGGGACCTTGCTATAAGTTGCAAGAGCACCGGTGGACATTCCTATGTTTTACTTGCTGATTTTACCGGGCATGGCATCGCAGCGGCAATGGGTGCAACTCCTGTTGCATCAATTTTTCAGGCAACTGCAAAACAGGGTATGCAAGTTGAAGAAATTGTCTGTGAGTTAAACAATAAACTCACTGACATGTTGCCGAGCGGATTCTTTTGTTGTGCGGCTATCGTTAAAATTGAAAAAAACACAGTTACTATTTGCAATGCCGGTTTACCGGAAATACTTATTGCAACAAACGATGGAACTATAAAAGAGCGTATAAACAGCACGCTTTTGCCACTGGGCATCGAAAAACTTGAGAGTAAAGATGTGCACGTTGACACAAAAACGTATCAAATACCCCATCAACTCTATGCTTTTACAGATGGCCTGATAGAAACGACAGGGTCGAACGATGAATGTTTTGATATAGAAAAACTCGAAACAACTATTGCATCACAGACCAGTGGAGTTGGCCGTCTCCCTGACATACAAAAGTGCTTTGAATCGTTCGCTAAAGGAACGCAGGTGAACGACGATATTTCTATCGTTGAAGTGAAGATCTGTTGACGTGAGTTTTGTCAAAGCTGTCTGCTGGCCCGGATAGTTGGGAACGAAGCCTCGAGGTGAACACTTTGACAAAATGAGACTTACTTTCTCATAATGGCGGTAAATTGGTGGGTGACGTTTCGGCAGATCCCACCCTTTTACTTTACGCCATCTCCGGCGACATTCGCACCAGCCTTCGACCGTTTTCAATGGTCACTCTGGTCTACGCTACCCGGCGCAGTCGAGATCATTAAAAGCAATTACAACTTCATGGCTTCATGGGGCAATGCAGTCTTGTGCCACGTGTTTCGCCAGTGCACGATAAACAAGCCGTATTTTCCCACCGCCCGCGATAAACGTAAAGCGAACGGCGGGAAATTTAACAATGCGCTACTTGCAAATCCTGAAGGCCACTTGCACAACGCATCGTCGCGCCAGACTGGCTAGTCTTTTAATATAAAAGTTACTTTCAATACTACGCGGTATTCGGTTACTTTTCCGTTTTCTACCTGCACATTCTGATCTTTTACCCATGCAGACGTAATATTCTTGAGTGTCTTGTTTGCTCGATCCACGCCTGACTGAACAGCGTCATCAAAACCTTTGGTGGACGATGCAATGATTTCGGTTACTTTTGCTACAGACATATTTATTCTCCTAACTATTATTTGGACTGACTATGAATACACCGGTAATGAATCACCGGTTATCGACACGATTGGACAACCAGGGAACCTTCAGTAGCAAAACTTCCCTGGCGCACACTCCTGAGCTATGTTAACCCATATTCTGGCCTTTCGGGTTAGTGAAAGCACCACCAGCCGGTTACACACGAATAATTCACATGCATAAAGACACAATGGTTAAACTCTGTGACATTCACTCGTCCGTTTTTATCACCGCAGCCGGAAATTGACTGTTCATGAGCACACCCGACTTTAACCAAACCCTGGACCGACACGGCACAGCATCGATAAAATGGCAACGCTTCGCGAAGCACAACGCGCTTCCAATGTGGGTCGCGGACATGGAATTCGCCACAGCACCCGAAATCACAAAAGCGCTCAAATCACGCCTCGACCATCCAATACTGGGCTACACCACCGCCCCCGAAGGGCTGGTCACAGCTGTATGCAAGTATCTAAAAGATCGCCATCACTGGAGTATCGACTCCGATTGGCTGACCTGGCTACCCGGAGTGGTGCCTGGAATATCCGCCGCCTGTGGTTTGTTTACCTCGTCCGACGATGAAATTCTCGTATTCACACCGGTGTACCATCCGTTGTTGCTCATACCGGAGAAAAAAGACAAACACCGTGTCGATGTGCCGCTGCAATATATAGATAACCGCTGGACTATCGATTTCGCTGCGTTTGAGCAATCAATCACTGGCAACAGCAAAGCACTATTATTGTGCAGCCCTCACAATCCCGCAGGTAGTGTGTTCACGTCATCGGAACTACGCCGCGTGGTTGAAATTTGTGCCGAACATAATATCCTGGTCGTTTCGGATGAAATTCACTGTGATCTGGTACTTCATGAAACCAGAAATCACACACCGACCGGTCTGGCCGCAGGTGATCTCGACCATCATGTGCTCACCTTAATGTCTCCAAGCAAAACGTTTAACCTGGCCGGTGCTAATTGTTCGTTCGCCGTCATTCCGGATCCCGAAATCAGACGCAAATTTATTGAGCAGTGCACTTACAACGTGGCCATCGTTCCTACCCTTTCTTATATTGCTGCGGAGGCCGCGTATCAGTTCGGTTGGGACTGGCACCGTGCGTTGATCGAGTATCTCAGGGAAAACCTCAGTGTACTAAAAGACTCTGTGGCACAAACACCGTATTTGTGGATGGACGATACCGAGGCCACTTATCTCGCATGGATTAATACCCGGGATCTGCCAGTGGAAGATCCACATGCTTTTTTCCTTAACGCCGGGGTCGCGCTTTCACCGGGCGCCCAGTTTGGGAATCCGGATTACCAGCGATTAAACTTCGCGTGTAGCCGTGACCAGTTAAATCTGGGGCTAACGCGAATTAGCAATGCGATCCAGTCACTCACGTAACAGGCGTCCGGTTACACAAGCGACAACCGTTTTTCATATAATGCATGCAAAAACGACAGGCTCATTCTTGCGGTAGCACCCCACAACAACTCGCCATCGTATTGATCAAAGTAAACCACTTTGATCGCTGCTCCGGACCTGGCCTCACCGGGTCGAAACGCTCTTTCACGCAACTCAACATTGTTCGAGTCGGCGAGCCATTTTAACGGTATAGAAAAAATGCGATCCACCTCGGTTGGTTGTGCCAGGTAGGGGTAAGGCCATGGCACTTGCGCGACGACCGGTGTCACCAGATAGTTACTGCTGGTGTGGTAGTCGTCCAGCACATGGAGTATCTCTACATCTTCCGGTGCAAGGCCGATTTCTTCGTGGGCTTCGCGTAGCGCAACAGCAGTGGCATCAACGTCGCCCGGGTCTCGCCGGCCACCCGGAAAAGCCACCTGGCCACTGTGTCGGTCACGATCATTGCTAACCCGCCTGATATACAACACCTGCCATTCCGCCTCTTGCAGAAAAACCGGCACCAGCACTGACGCTGGCACTGGCTCGGATTGCAGAGAATTTTGTGCTCGCAAACTGGATGGCACGTCCGAGGTTTGTAGCAGTCCCTCCGCCTCCTCTACCCATTCAAGGGATAACTCAACCACTGAATCTATTGCCACATCGGCAACCAGCTGCCCGGTAAAAGGAATGTGTAACTGTAATTTCAGGGTTCAATATAAACAAGACAGGCTTCATCGAAATTTTTGGCATGAAAACAGCGGCGCAGTACGCAGGTGACTAAAAGTGACGATGGTATCAATCTAGCATAAACATCCAATCGGCAGATGCCTGTGAATCCCCGGCGAAAATCTGCTCCCAACCCCAGCGTGACCAATGAGATTACAACAGCAAGAATCGGTTCCCGGCAATGATTTTGGCAACACCTTGCGTGTCCTTGTTGCCCAACAGGAGCAGGCAATTAGAGATGCTCTGGTAGAACGTGTGCATGAGGCACTAGGCGTTCACGCCGATGCAGTCAACACCGCGAGCGCTGTGCGTAAGTTGTTGACAGCCCACGCGGGTGAATTTGTGCTGGCGGTTGTCGATACCCGACTGCCCGACGCGCCTGAGGGCGAAGTACTGGAAGCACTAATCAGTAACAGGGTACCAACTATTGCCATTTCATCGCTTGTCACCGACACCGTCGCACAGCGAATGGAGGACAAATACATCATCGACTGTGTACTGAAGCGCACCGATGAAGATATCGAGCTAATTGCAGATCTGGTGCAGCGAACCCTGCTTAACCATACACGCAAAATATTGTTTTACAGCAACAACGATTTTAACCGTAAAAACCTTCGTCAAATGCTTGACATACACCGGTACACGGTCGTGGACGTCCGCAATGAAGCTGACGTGAGGCGACAACTCGATACCAACCGCGATATCTCTCTGGTACTTATAGATCACAGTGCTATTGAAAAAGACGAGCTTGCCTTGATCAATAACTTGCGCCAACACTATCGTCGCGAAGACTTGTCGATAGCAACCGTCTGCGACAAACGGGACGCCGCTGTTACTGCCCGTTTACTCAGAGTGGGAGCTAACGATGTTATCTGTAAACCCTATCAAGCTGACGAATTTTACTTTCGTATAAAAAACTGCGTCGAATCAGTTGAGCGGGTTCGTGAAATCAAGTTCTCGGCAACACGCGATGCCCTCACCGGCATTTACAACCGGGACTACCTGTTTGAAGTGGGGGAAAAACTCTATTCCAGTGCAAAACGGGGTGATATCAGTCTATCTATGGCAATGATCGAAATCGATCGATTTGAAACACTGACTACCGACTCCGGACTCGCAGCCAGCAACAGCGTGCTAAAAACAATCGCCCCCTTGCTTCAGGATGAGTTGCGCCAAAGCGATGTGATTGCTCGCTACAATGCGGGCACATTTATTTGTCTGGCCTCTAATGTGAGCGACCACAACGCTATTATGGTGTTTGAGAGAATCCGACAGCTTATCGCCAAAACCACGGTGGAATGTGGTGCCCGGGTCCTAAGTATCACCGGGAGTATTGGAGTTACCACTCAACTCAACGACAACTTTCTCGCGATGATCGGCAACGCACAGGAGGCGCTGGACACCGCTGTCAGCCAGGGACGTAATTGCGTGACAGTAACATCATCGGAAGTAACGCCTGACAAAGGGTAACGGCAGCCCCGGCTTACTGAATATGCGCCAGGATGTACTAGTCGAATTGAGTAGTTTCAAGAACATTCTGAACAGGCTGTGAAATCGATCCGGGCACGGCATTCCGGGTTCGCCAGCTCATAAGAGCTTTGTTTTCTCCACGCCGCAGCGTTCACAGCGATACAACGTCACCAGCTTGCCATGTTTCACATCAAACTTTCGAGACGTTTCTACTTTCCACTTGTGATGATTGTTAGAGCACAATGTCTTGCCTTTGCTTTTCCAGGAGGCTTTGCGCTTTTTAAAAGTTAAAATATCAGCCATGCTGGTCTATTAATAATCGCCTCGGATACCCGGTTGTTGCGCATTCGTGCTAAATCCGCAACTATATTATACCGACTGCCAAGACAGCACTCATGGAAACCAGCCACAGAGCCGACGATTCTCACTCAATAAGGCGAATATTGAATAAACACCGCACGATTGCAATCGTCGGTGTCTCCAATTCGGAACATCGCCCCAGCTACTTCGCTGCCAAGTACATGCAGCACCATGGCTACCAGGTGATACCCGTGAATCCCCGCTATGACAGCGTTCTGGGCGAAACCTGTTTCCCTTCACTCGACGCCATTCCCCGGCCAGTTGATATTGTTGACTGTTTTCGGCAGCCTGACGAGATACCGGCTCTGGCGCAGCAGGCGATCGATATCAAGGCAAAATGCCTTTGGCTGCAATTGGGGATTGAGCATATCCCGGCTGAACAGCTGGCTCACCAGGCCGGACTGGAGGTGGTAGCAAAACGCTGTGTCAAAATTGAGCACGCACGTTTGTTCGGTGGGCTGGGTTTTGCCGGGGTAAATACGGGCATGATTTCATCTCGTCGAGGGTACAGGTAGCCGGCGGTTGCTACTCACCACATCAAATTACACCCACGGATAACAGATGGCTGATCGAAATTTCGCTGACGAAACACTGTGTTTGCATGCGGGCCAGATACCTGACGCTGCCACAGGATCTCGCGCCATGCCAATTTATCAAACCACGTCGTACGTATTTGACGACGCAGAGCACGCGGCAAGTTTGTTTAATTTACAAACATTCGGCAATGTATACGCGCGGTTGAGCAACCCGACCTGCTCGGCGTTTGAGGAAAGACTTGCCGCACTGGAGGGTGGACGCGCAGCACTGGCCGTAGCCAGCGGTATGTCAGCACAAATGGTTGCACTACTCACTATATGCAATCACGGTGATGAAATTGTTGCTGCGCGTACTTTGTACGGAGGCAGCTTTTCACAACTGGACTTCAACTTCAAAAAGCTGGGTATTAAAACGATTTTCGTCGACGCTGACGATCCACAGCAATTCCGCGACGCTATCACCGAAAAAACCCGCTGCCTGTACGGTGAAACTCTGGGTAATCCTAATCTGAACGTACTGGATATTGAGACAATTGCAGGGATTGCACACGAGGCCGGAATCCCGCTTATAGTCGATAACACTATCCCTTCACCAATTCTATGCAAACCCTTTTCACATGGTGCCGATATCGTTATCCATTCCGCGACAAAGTTTATTGGCGGCCACGGTACTTCGATGGGTGGGGTTATCGTTGAATCCGGTACCTTTCCGTGGGACAACGGAAAATTCCCGGAGATGTGTGAGCCCTCAGATGGATACCACGGCGTTAAATTTTTTGAAACGTTTGGAGATTTCGCCTATATCACCAAGGCACGCATGGAATATTTGCGAACACTTGGCCCATCGATGAGCCCGTTTAATGCATTTACATTTTTACAGGGGTTGGAAACTCTTCATTTACGCATGGAGAGGCACTGTACGAATGCAGAAGCCGTAGCACAGTTTCTATCATCGCACCCGAAGGTGGCCTGGGTTAACTACCCGGGCCTTGCTGATAACAAATACGCCGGACTGGTGAAAAAATACTTGCCGAAAGGTGCAAGTGCATTGTTGTCATTTGGCATCAAGGGTGGCTTAAAAAACGGGGAGAGGTTTCTGGATCGGGTCCAGTTCCTTAGTCACGTAGCCAATATAGGTGATGCGAAAACACTGGTGGTGCATCCCGCATCAACAACCCACCGACAACTGAATGAGCAGGAACAGCTGGCCGCAGGAGTTACACCGGATATGATACGTATTTCAGTTGGAATTGAGCACATTGACGACATTATCTGGGACATAGAACAAGCGCTGTCCACGCCATCGTGACAGCCAGCGGAGTTGCAGATTCGGTGATTTGCGGTTAACTTGAAAATGTATTTGACAGGAAGCGCATTCTAACGTGTAAAAAAACGGCGCATATCGCGGCAAGTCAAGGAGGCATATTTATGAAGAATGTAACTCATCTACTCGCCAGAAAGAGCCCAATTGTCTGGACCATCACCACCGACAGTTCGGTTCTTGATGCCATAAAACTTATGGCTGAAAAGGAAATAGGAGCATTGCTTGTTACCGATTCCACAAAACTTGTGGGGATTGTTTCGGAGAGAGACTACGCTCGAAAGGTAATATTAAAAGGCAAAGAGTCCCGCAACACCTCTGTGGCAGACATCATGACCGGCAATGTCGTGACCGTTGGACCAGCCGAGTCTATCGAACAATGTATGGCACTTATGACAAAACACAAAATTCGACACCTGCCCGTGCTTGAGGGGGGTCGAATCACCGGGGTGCTATCCATTGGTGATCTGGTCAAGGAAATAATCGCCGATCAAACTGAAACTATTCAGCAACTCGAAGGCTATATTATGAGCTAGCATGTCATTCCAAAAGTTCGCAAACACTTTATCTTCGCGGCTGCCGCCAGGGCCGCGCTAAAAAAGCCCGACGCAGGCACACGATGCCTGCCTTTTTCTGCCTTGCCCTGGCAATAGCTGCTGTGAAAAGTCTGTTCACGAACTTTCGAGACGATCCGCTAGAAGTCTGAGCGGCAGCAGCTCTGCTACTGCCAAAGCGCCCCGGGATGCCTTAATTTACGATCACCATTGTTTCCCATACGACTACACTCACCCGGTTGCATCTTTTAACATGGTTGAACGCAAGATTTGACATAAACTCTACCAAATCCCGATATATGTTGCCGCCGTTAGCCTTATGACTTCAGCGCAAACCACAATAAGCGTTATTCTGCTCATTACACTGGTTCTATTCGCATGGGGTAAGTATCGACACGATATTGTCGCTGTTTTTTGCATGGTAATGGCAGTAGTCGCCGGCGTTGTACCAGCCGATGAGGCCTTCAGCGGGTTTGGCCACGCGGCCGTCGTAACGGTAGCTGCCGTTCTTATCATTAGCCACGCACTGAAGAACGCCGGTGTAGTCAATGTGATTGCTTCCTACCTCACACCTTTTACCAACAATATATATATCCATATTGCATCGTTGACAGGAGTTGTTACGATCGCTTCAGCCTTTATGAACAATGTGGGCGCACTGGCTTTAATGCTGCCTGTTGCAATTGCCACGGCCAATCAGGCCAATCGCTCTCCGGCACTGGTTCTGATGCCACTGGCCTTCGGTAGCATACTTGGAGGAATGACCACACTCATTGGTACACCACCTAACATCATTATCGCAAGCTACCGGGCCGAAATTTCCGGTCAGGCATTTTCAATGTTCGATTTTTCAGCCGTCGGGCTCGTTGTCGCGGTAATCGGGCTGGCTTTTATTACCTTAATCGGCTGGCGCTTTATCCCGGTTGATCGCAGCAGCTCAGACGGTAGTAAGGCGGCGTTCGAAATCTCCCACTATCTGACGGAAATAGAAGTTAAACCGGAATCCCCATTGATCGATACGAATATCGCCGAAAGCGAGGATTTCACCTCTGATCTCGTGGATGTTGTTGGAATGGCGAAAAAAAACGGCTTCGCGCGACCGATTCCACTCGACTACAGCTTTAGCGAAGGCGATATTCTTTTAGTGCAGGCCGACCCCTCCCATTTGCAGACTGTTGTGGAAGAAAATGGCCTGGCGCTATTGACCAGCGCCTCCACTTCTTTCGTACAACCCCAGTCTGACAAGGAAATCATGCTGGAAGGGGTAATTGGACAAACCTCCCCGTTAGTTGATCGCAGTATCGAGTTCTTGCGAGTACACGCTCAGCGAACGGTGGCTCTGGTTGGTATAGCAAGGAACGGTGAAGCCATAAAAACACGGTTAAAACGCCAGCGCTTTAAAGCCGGTGATGTTCTACTGCTTTTTGGCGACGCTGATTCTATAGATCAGCGCTTTCACGAACTGGGATTGTGGCCGCTGGCAAAAAGACCTCTTGCTCTAAACCGACAGCGCAAAGTGATACCGGCGCTAATGGTATTTGCCGGAGCCATAGGTCTGGGGGTTGCCGGTCTTGTGTCACTGCCTATTGCATTCCTTATCGCTATTGGTATCTATATTTTAATGAATATTATTTCCGTACGGGAAATATACGACGAGGTCGACTGGCCCGTTATAGTCCTGCTCGGATCAATGATTCCGGTAGGACGTGCACTTGAAAGCACCGGCACAACCGAACTGATGGCAAACCAGATTCTGGCTATCACCCAGGGTTTACCGGCAGCAGCACTTCTGGCGATGATTTTGGTGGTCACTATGTTCTTGTCGGACATAATCAACAACGCGGCCACTGCATTGGTAATGGCTCCAATCGGGGTAGCGATCGCCTCATCACTCGGTGTCAGTAGCGATGCGTTTTTGATGGCAGTCGCCGTTGGCGCATCCTGCGCGTTCCTCACTCCGATTGGTCACCAGTCCAATACGCTGGTGATGGGGCCCGGCGGTTATCACTTCGGCGACTATTGGCGGATGGGACTGCCACTGGAGATCATTATTATCGCGATCGCAGTTCCGCTCTTGCTGATTGTCTGGCCATTATAGGCACGGCCAGACCAATATCCCTGAATTATGCCGGTGGTTGAAATGCTGCAGCTTCCTGACCTTTCACAATCGGCTTAAGGAAAATTTCTACCCGGCGATTGCGCTGCCGGCCTGTCGGGGTAGTATTGTCCGCTACCGGTCTCGACTCGCCATAGCCGACTGTACGGGTTCGAGGTTCTGATACGCCCTGACTCGACAAATAGCCTCTGACACTGGTGGCTCGTCGCAGCGACAACTGATAGTTGTACTGATCTGATCCACTGCTATCAGTATGTCCGGCGATGTGAATAGCAGTGCTTGGGTAATCAACCAAAACATCGGCAATCTTGTTTAAGCTGCCGCGGAAGTTGTTTTTGATACTCGCACTGTTTACATCAAACGAGACCTCGCTGCTCAGATCCAGTTTCAGCGTGTCATCTGCAAGCCTGGATATTTCTATTTCCTCATTCTGCTGTTCGCGACTCAACTGTTCCTCAAGCTCGCGCTGTTGCTCATCCAGATACCTTCCAACTGCGTTACCGGCAAGTGCACCGACGGCAGCCCCTATAAAGCGACCCTTGTCACCGTCTACCTGATGACCAAGGATTGCGCCAGTTACGGCACCTATTGCGGCACCTGACTGACCTTTTGAAAGTGATTTTTCAGACGCGCAACCAGAGACGGCTGCACAAGTTATCAGTGCGGCGATCGTGAGTTTACTATGTGAAATATTCATACCGGATTCTCCCGTAGAAAAGCGTTTGACCGCAGATTAGCCCGCAGCTCGTCGTCTTTTCGACTATCGGCAGATAGTACCGCCCGTTAATAGACCACCGCTGAACATATACGAATTGACACAAAGCCACAGCTGACTGCGCAAAAGAACGAGGTCTTTGGTATGTTAACGAACGTAAAATTAGAGCCGGCCGAGCGGCTACGTGGCAGAAATTCGAGTCACCACAACGCGCTGGGCATTATCAACTAAACAGATCGGTCGCTGATCGAATCCGGCACTCAGGGAGAGAGTTTGGAGGGTTCAGTTTCCGGTACGCTAATGCGTACCGGAAGTTGCAAAGTACAGTCAGACTATTATCGACCACCTGCTATTTCAATCTCGACACGACGATTAGCGAACCTGCCTTCGGGGGTTTGGTTGCTAACAACTGGCCGGCTTTCACCGAAGCCAACAGCTGACATACGTCCCAGATCAATTCCGCCTACGTCCGCGAGGTAGCGAACAACAGTTTCCGCTCTCAGTCGCGACAATGCCATGTTATTGCGGGCATCACCACGATTATCAGTATGCGCCTGGACAACAAGCTGCAGCGACGGATTTAGCGCGTACTCCAGAATAGCGGCATCCAGAGACGCTGTTGCCGCAGGAGTCAAGGACGCTGAGTTCGTTCTGAAATTGAGGTCTTTGATGACACCGGAAAAAACGCAGCCATTGGAAGCTACTTCCGCGCCTTGTGAAGTATCCGCACACAGATCATTGCCGTTTAACACGCCATCGCCGTCGGTATCGGGAACAATGTTCGGTACTTCTGGCGTAACCACGGGCGCAGGAACGGGGGTTTCCACCCGGGCTACCGGCGGTATCACCGGATTTTCAACCACCGGTGGCACGGTTTTTTCCTCGACCGGAGTCGGCACCAGATCTGCCAACGCATCATCAGTACTTGAAGAACCGCCAAATCGTTTCAGAATATTGAAGCTCACATACCTCGCATCCTGATCCAGATTTTGAAATTCAGCGCGGACACCAAAGCCGTTACGCAGATTATACTCAGCCCCGAAACCCGCGGAAACATGCACGCCCCGGAGACGGTCAAACGGGATATTAGAGCTGTCGTTTTCCAGATATCCGAGCCCGGCACGGCCATAAAACAGCAAGCCACGACGATCGATCAACCCGGTGGAACCACCGGTGCTGTACAAATACAGCAAAGCGCTCAGGCCGGCAGCCTCATAACTGATCGATCCGGAAATCGTCGGATCTGCTAACTCCGCTTCACCGAGATCTGCGTAATATCCCTCGACAGAGAAACGCCGGCTCAAATCGGCTCCAAGAAAAATTTGTCCACCGGCACTGTTATCGTCAGTGACCTGAAAACCCGACTGATTTACTCTTGGCTCAACTTCTGATGACAGTATGCCCAAACCACCGTAGACACCTGCGTTCGCTGCATTTGACATTGATGCGGCCGATACAGCCGCAAGCATTGCCATTGCAAGCTTAACCTTCTTTCCAGGGAACATAATCCTACCCTTTTGTATGCTCATTTTCGGTACTCGCTCAAGACTTGCGACGACGCAATCCGACCATCGCCAACAGAGCAGTCAATAACAGTACCGGGTCAAATGCACCATTGCTGCCAAGACTGCAACCACCACCATTCAAGCCGGTTTCGATCGGCGAAATTATCCCGCCAGACTGCGGATCAACAACGCTGTCGTCATCTTGTGCAGCGCCATCACCAATTCCGTCATTATTAGAATCCGGGTCTCTGGAATCAGGAATACCGTCACCGTCCGTGTCGACCAGGCCATCACCTTCATCTACATCTGGTATGCCATCATTGTCGTCATCCGGATCGACGTCATCAGTGAGGCCGTCGCCATCAGTATCGGTGGTAACGTCACCACTAGCTGGTTCTTGCGAATCAGGGATTCCATCACCGTCTGAGTCACCGGGCTCATCAGCATCAAGAATCCCGTCATTGTCGGAGTCTGTGTCCAGTGAGTCAGGGATTCCATCACCGTCTGTGTCCAACACACCATCACCTTCTTCGGAGTCCGGGATGCCATCATTGTCATCATCTAAATCAATAGAGTCGATGATGCCGTCTCCATCGGTATCAACCGGAGGTGTTATTTCGGGATCGATCTCATCGGCGATTCCGTCGAGGTCAACATCATTACAGCCGCTGGTATTGATAGTCCAGGTTTGCGGATCTGATGTGTCGCGTCCGCCCTGGCCCGTGCCGGAAGTGTCAATCAACACCGCAGTCACTGTTGATGACAAACCACCAGGCGTCCCGGGTTTAATCCGATAACCCAGTGTGAGCGAGGGCCAGCTAACAAATGGCAACTCGCCAAAAATATCCGGATTGGAAATTCCGGTCATCAAAAACCGCAATCCGGAAGTTTCACCGTCTCCGTCAGTCACATTTTGTGCCCAGCCAGCAAGCGCGATCGCGCCATCGCAACCACTGCTGGTTTGATCGGGTCCGGGTACAAAACTCGGTGCATTGTTAGGTGCAGCATTGACCTGGGGATGTGCCAGTACAGCAGCAATTGCCACAGGTAGCATGAGCAGACGCCCGGGTTTGCTTAGCGAAACTAATGAATTTTTCACGATCTGTCCTCTTCAAAACTGAATCTTTACAAGTTGATTTCTATTCGGTGTCCGATTACAGGCGATCAAGACAGATTATTCGTAGAACCAGCCGAACTTTTTCAGTTTGCAAAGTAAAGCGTTGATAGAGGAAAAATGTGTGGTATTTAACTTACATAAAATATTAAAAAACAATAGGTTAGATAATTTAAAAAAGATATAAACACAAAAAAACGCCCATGAAAATGTTAATTTTGTGAAACACAACGGTCGTGCATACGACGATAGAGGGATATTTACAAACGAGAGGATTGCGTTTTCACGCTAGTTCAGATCCGAAAATTGCGCACAAAAATCCGCTAGTGCAGCACCACCGGATCGTCAGGCATGACATCGTAGTCGTCCAGTATCAGCTCGGGCTCCGGCGAAGAGTGGTGCAACATCATATGCCAGCTATCGTCGGTTCGATGGTAAATGTTGGTGGTCAACATAACACTGACAAGCTCGCCCTCCACAATGATCTCTTCGCGGACCAGGTGGATCGCGAGATGGTTGTCTTCTGTAATTCGCTCGTCACTGATTGAGAAAGACATGGGTGGGCCCGACGCAAAAATCTCTTCCCAGCTCTCCCTTATCTGATCCCGCCCCTCCAGCCTCGGAGCACCGGGATGGATACACACAGACGCATCATCATCTGACCACACCGCCATCATGCCCGCCAGATCAGCGTTTTCTATTGCCAAATAGAATGCCTCCTCTGCGTCACGAGGGCTGGAGAATTTAGTCTTGCTCATTGCTACTCCGGGAAGAGCTTCCTGCTACCACTATATTTAGTCGGTGAAAGATCACGTACCTGAGACTCGACGCAGAACCACAATGCCTTCAAAAGCGCGCGGCGCTGCAAACGCAGACAATCACGGCTGAATCCGTATTTTTTGCGAGATGTCTAGCTGTCTAGCTGTCTTTCTCCAGATAATCTGACCAGTTGTGATCGCCCGCACCAAAAACAAAAAAGTGCGGGTTGAGCAGGGATTCTTTGGTGTTGTAGCGCAGGTCTTTCATTTTGGTGTCGGTGATGTGGCCACCGGCTTCCTCAACAATACACTGTGCAGCGCCGGTATCCCATTCGGATGTCGGGCCGAGTTTGGCGTAAACATCCGCACGCCCTTCAGCGACCAGACATGATTTCAGCGCGCTGCCCATGGATACTACATTGTAGTCTCCGAGCTTATCGAGAAATCGATTCACCAGTCCACCGGTAAGAGGTGCTCTGCTTCTGGCAACTGTGACGCATTTTTTTGGCGCGGTACGGACCTTAATTTGCTGCGGGGCTTCATCACCGCTCTGCTTCCAGGCACCGTTGCCCCGACTTCCCCAATAAGTCACACCCAGAACAGGTGCATGCACCACCCCCAACACAGACACACCTTTTTCGATCAGCGCGATATTGACACTGAATTCACCATTGCGTTTGATGAACTCACGAGTCCCGTCGAGCGGGTCAACCAGCCAGTAGTTGTTCCACTCATTACGCTCTGCGAACGGTATACCACAAGACTCCTCCGTCAGAATCGGGAGCACGGGCTGCAGCGCCTGTAGTTGATCAATAATTATTCGATTGGCCGCAAGATCGGCTTCAGTCAGGGGCGTGTCATCTGCTTTGCAAGTTACAGCGGTTTCTGAATCATAGAGTTCCAGAATTTTCTGGCCGGCACTTTTTGCAATCGAGATAATCCCTTGCAGGCGATTGGCAACATCATCAGGGGGCATCAGCATTCAGCACTTTTCGAACAGACCAACCCGGGGGAAGCAACATCTATTTTATTAACCTGGCAGCGAGTCTACTGGCAAATGACCCGCACAAACGTTAAGAAACGATAAACACAATACTAGCCAAATGCTTATAACAAACTTCGAATATTTCCATTATTGCGAATTCGGTAGCTTCCGTCACCAGACTGCCTGCCAACCAGACTCAGGACACTAATGACTTCGGGGGGAGTATCTGGAAGCGGCTTTAAGCGTATGTCTGCTCTATAATTTCCTGCTGGATCTATACTCAGATCGCCGTCTATTTCAAGCTCACCATCCTGATTGGTCAGTTTGCCCCGATGGTTTTGCACACCTTCCTGAAGCTCGGGGACTATATCCAGCACGATCTGCCCTAGCCGGGCCTGCAGCGCGCCAGATACCGTCGCATTTCGCCACACTACAGTTCCCCGTGTGCGCTTTAACAAATTATTCTCAAGCTCAAGGCTTTCTATATCGGCAATCACCCGTCCGCCAAATTCCGCCACCGGCAACGGTAGAAATTGCTCGAGCTCCTGAGCCGGTATTTGCAACTTGCCGTTGGATACAGAAATCTGACCGGCAAGATTTCGTGCTACTTCGACGGACCCATCGCCACCCAGTACCTCGAAATCAAGTTTTGCACCTGTGTTACCGGATAGCAGTTTCTCCGGCTGCACACGCCAGTCAACATTTGAAAGTGCTACAGGTGCGCGTGGGCTGGAAACCTGCCGGGCACTCCCGCTCCATAGGCTACCGCTCACGCCAGTGACCGAGACGGGGTTCGTGTTTACATGGGGCAACACACCGGCTGCAGGGAATTTCCAGACAATGGTCACGACAAACGCAAGCAGGCCGAGAAGCAGCAAACCCAGTATCTTCACTTTTCGACCTCCAGACTCAAGCGCGCACTAACAAGACCCTCGTTCTTTTTACTAACATTGATGGTTTTCACCGCAATTCGATAGGTTTGTTCCAGCCGCCCCAATACCTGCAGCAGTTTGTCGAACTCTACTTCGGAGAATTGTGCCCTTGCACCCTGGCTACCGTCAGGTGTCACTCGATCAGGCGCCTTAATGCTCGCACGGCGGATCGCCTCATCCAGCAGAATATAGGGAGCCTTGTCGACCGGCCTTGCCACATTGGCGGTGCCCGGACGATTTTTTACTAACGCTTCCTGTTGTAGCATCCATTGCAGATCCCGTTCACGGGCAGCGATAGTAGACTGACGTTTAGCGATGCCTTCGGTGAGTGGCTCGTACACCAGGGAATACGTTGCCGCAAAGAATGCTGCTACCACCACTAGTACAACAATAACTTGCTCGCGCGCAGTTTGACTAGTGAACCAGTTTTGCAAATTCATACCTCGGTCTCCAGTCGCATACGGGCTTTGATGCGATCACGGTCTTTGTTTGCCGACAATACACTGGCCTTAATTTTCTTTTCTACTTCAAGCCGTGACTTGAGTTTGTCAACATCGGGTACGGACTCAGCCTCAAGTTCAATATCAAGCTTGCCGCTGCGAAAATTAAGGCTCTTCACCAACGGTTTTTCGATGTCTTTTAGAGCCGTACCCAAGGCCGACATCATCACAACAAAGCTACTGTTATCCACGCCGGTGTTGCTCAACAGCTTCAAACGAGACCTCATTTGGCGGACCGGATCATTCTCCGGTCGACGCACATCCGGGAACGCACGTTTTAGACTGCTGGCCTGTTCGGACCGCAATCTTTGCTCCTCTTTCCCCAGCGCCTGATACTGCAAATAGGCACTACCACCCCAGACCATACACAAAGTTGCAGCAAGTGCGGCCGGTACTCGCCACGGCTTCCAGACTTTACCTGCGGCCTTGCTTTTACTGAAGTTGCCCTGCAACAGGTTAATGGACGCCGGTGATTTCTGTTTGGTACCACGCTGCGCCAGACCACGGGCAAAAAGTTCGACTTCGGTACGCATATAGATTGGAGGTTCTGAAGTACCTAGCTCGTATTGATCATCCCCACAGGAAAAATGCATAGACTGCCATACTTGCTCATCCGGGTTGGCATCAGTGCCCGGATCAACATCGTCGTCGGTTTCGCTTTCAGCAAAATTGGTCAGCAACAGAGGCAGCATGTCTGCATCACACGAAAAACCGCGCGACGACGACATTCGAACCGCCGCATGTCCCGCATTGGTCATTATGGTCCAGCGGCCTTCGGTAAACGGCAGAGCCATAGTTTCGGGAATTATTTCCTGCGCATTAAGCTTCGCAGACACACAGCGTGAGCGAACCCACTCAAGGCGATCGCGCGCAATTACTGCCACCGGGATGTTTCCGTTTGGCAACCGGGTACCAAAGGCAAAGTGCGAAGCCTCTACGTCTTGAGCGAGTTGTTCTTCCAGGGAATAGGGCACTGCTTTCAGCGCTCGAGCCAGATTCGTGGCCGGTATGACCGCTTCCTGAAGCAGCACTTCGGTACCGGCTATCACCATCACAACCTTGCGCTTTTCAGCAACCTGCGCGGCGTCTTCGAAACTGCCGTGCCCATGATTTTTTATCGTTCGATATTTATCGTCACAGACGGCCCAGCGTAAATAATTATCGCCAATTCGCTGCAGATAGGTAAGTAGGTATTGAGCCAAGGCCGGGACTTCCTATTGGTGGCAGATTTACACTCCCTCGACGTCAGCAGACCTTCTGTCTACAAACTGCCGCGAGTGCGTCGCAGAGTTTTTAACGCGCCGGTAGGATCTCGTTCAAGCACAGTGTACTGGGTAATGCTGCTCTCATCCCGGGTGACTGTCACCCGAGTCATGAAGAATCGGCTTTTTACCCCAATATCAACTTCGATACCGTCTGGTAGTACTTCATCTTCAGATCCTCTGGCATCACTAATGAACTGTTCTATATTCTCATAAATGAGGCCGCCTTGTTCATCCTCATCCGAATTTTCATCCAGGGTGTCATTGCCGTCATCTGTATCGTCTGCCTCATCATTAATGAGGGTATCGAGCAAACCGCCACCTTCGGGACACCCTGGATATTCCTGCCAATATTCATCGTCGACTACCTTTAGCTCGTCTGCATAGGTGATCATGTAGTCCGCTATAGAGGCAAGCACCGGGCTGGATGCGGTATTCACGTTGATTCTGGTTCCGTGAGGCAGGGTCGCGACATGTTGCAACAGCACATCGTAATCATCGAGCCCACCCTCATCGACAACCCGAAAACCTTTTACAAGCAGCAACTCGGTAGGACTAACCATGTGACCATTTGCCGCTCTATAGGCCGGTGTCTGGCCAGTGTAGAAATCATCCTCGGCCCCGTCAGCACCGGTTACATCCACATTTGGGTCAATCCAGTCAACAATCGCCTCGGCCTTGACCGCTTCGATGTTCAGCGCGGTCAACAACAGACGTAAACGTTCAACCTCACCGGTTTGGATATTACCTTCATCATCAACCAGATTATTCAGATTAAATTTGCCGTGCAAATCGATCACACAGCCTTCAACAGTGGCTCCATCTACAGGGACCGGGGGCAGACTTTGCGCCCAGAAGTCCTCAGTGCTGTCAGAATCGTTGCGCTCGCCCAGTTTTTGATCGCGATTCAGCACCGCGATTGCAAATTGTTCGCCGGCACCAATTAAATTCTGCAACTGAATCTCTACCTGACGGTTGCTGGCTCTCTGAATAGATAGCTGCTGCCTTGAGGCCATGCTGGTAACTGTGACCGTAATTACTGCTACTATCAGCAGGGTTGTAATCAGAGCCGCTCCGCGCTGCGTTGAAGATCTGATGGCGACTGGACCGTGCGGGTACATGATCAGTTAGGCAGCAAAAACAGACGTCTGACAGCGCCGAGTTTTTCAAGTTCCAGATTGGTCTCCAGCGCGATCGGCAATAAGTCAAAGTTCTCCTCAATGTTGTCTTCGGGTGGCCAGGCATCGTGCCACTCACCGTTTGCGTCAAGGAACCTGAAGTTCAGTGCGGCCACCTCGTTAAGCATCAACCGGTCACTGAAAGAGGCGCCGTCAAACTGATCGACATGGTACCAATAACGCCTTAACAGCCTATTATCGGAATCAAGAAAGTAAGCCACCTGCTGCAAATCACTACGAGGTGGCATTTGCAAGAGGGCCGGATTAGTCCAGCCTCCACGAGTTAAGCGAATCAGATATTCACCAACCTCATTGACTTCAAGACTCTTGCGACGCCCGCCCAGCTCGTCAATCGAGTCACGCTTTACAATTTGCTCAAAGTCCTGGGTAAACCAGTAAAAGGTGCGCTGAATGTCATCAAACTGCTCGACACTGGCTTGAGTCTTGTCGGCGATATTTACTACGTTAAACCATCCCGCATAGGCAACACCGCTCATGATTGCGAGCACAGCAGTCGCAACAATGAACTCCACCAGGGTAAACCCGCTTGATTGCTTTCCCGAACGCCCGGCCCTAATCCGATTCATGAGCTATGTCTCACTGGCTTGCCGTCGATGACACAACTCTGGCCTTCAGTTGAGGATTTCCGACAAAACCTGCCAGTTGGAATAACGGGTTTTCTGCATCTTCGTTCCGCCGAATTTCAACGTCTACTCGTCGCAAATCATCGTCTTCAACTTTTTGAATTATCGCTTTCCAGTACCATTTATTGCCAAACATCTCCTCTTCGCCGGTTGTATTGCCAATAGCAGGAAATGTGGGTGACAAATGTAACTCGGCCATGCGATTACTTGCTACCCATTCAGCAATGGCACGGTCACGAAGTTTGCCAGCCATCGAAGCACTTGCGCCGGCACTCTGGATAAGCACGCCGAGTATAATTGACAGTATTGCCAATGAGACAAGTATCTCGACTAGAGTAAATCCTGACTGACGATGACGTTTTTTCACAATAGATCGACAGCACCGAACACGATCGGTTCTTCCACTCCGCTGACTACCTGCCAGCGATCTTCAAGCGCACCCTTGTCAATCAGAACACGAAAGTCCGGCATTATTTCTCCGTTGGACAGGAACATAACGTGCGGGCGAGTCTTCTCGTCAATTTCAAATGAGCCGGCATCCTCAAGTTCTACCCCGACACCCGCCACTTCGACTTCCACTTCAAAACTGTCAGGCCACTCGCGTTTACGAAATATTTTGCCGTCATAGGCTACCCAGGTACCCTCTCTGGCGTCTCCGTTCAGTTGAAGAAACTGGTAATCTCCGTCAGTAAAACGGATACCGATTTCGCGGGTTTTGAAGATCGATTCCTCTGATGCCCGGCGCATCAGCTCTGCCAGCTTTAAGGTTTCATCGCGGACCTGCTGTTTGTCGCCACCGATATTTAGACGCGGCAATATCACACCGGTGAGCGTGGCCATCATCGCGATAACCACGACCAGTTCCAGCAACGAAAAGCCTTTCTGACTGTTTTTTTTAGAAAAAATCATAGGGTTGTTGCCCCTTGTCGCCTGCTTCTATCGCCGGGGGGTGAAAGTGCATTGTCGCCTTGAGGTGAGAGTTTATGGTTTAGCCTTACAGAGTCCAGTTACCGATGTCGGCGTCCTCGCCCTCTCCACCGCTTTCGCCATCCCGACCATAGGTGTAAATATCAACATCGCCATTTTCACCCGGGCTCATAAAACCGTAGTCACGACCCCACGGATCCTTCGGCAGTTTGTCGAGATAGCCACCCGCCTGCCAGTTAGGCGCTTCCGGGTCACCGGTGGGTTGCTCGACTAAAGCCATCAAGCCCTGATCGGTTGATGGAAAATTGAAATTTTCCAGCTTGTAGATCTGCAGCGCCGCCATAATACTGCCGATCTCGGTTTTGGCTTTTGCGATTCGGGCTTTACCGGGCTGATCAAAAATTTTCGGCGCAACCACGGCTGCGAGAATACCGA
The DNA here is from genome assembly GCA_964409275.1 of uncultured Granulosicoccaceae bacterium. Classification (GTDB taxonomy): domain Bacteria; phylum Pseudomonadota; class Gammaproteobacteria; order Granulosicoccales; family Granulosicoccaceae. The sequence goes on along the minus strand of CAYPCS010000009.1, from coordinate 103,266 downwards.
GAATTGCCACAACGGCGATCAACTCGATTAAACTAAACCCGTTTTTCCTGGTGTAATTATTCGGTTTTTTTGCGAATTTTCTAAATTTCACGGATGTAATCTCCAAACTGTTTTTCCTGACGATCCGGGATCGGCGCAGTCGCTAATATTACGGCCAGCCCGGGGTAAACGGCGTTAAATTATAGCGGCTGCAATTGAGATGCCTGTTACTGTACTGATAAAACTACCGCGGAAAAGTTGCAATTGCACGCTCCAGCTTCAGAATCAAATTCACAAAAAAAACCGGTGCTCACCAGAGTCCACTATCTCGCTATTGTTGTTGGCGCCAGCAGTATCATTTTTCAAGTAGCAGACCTCGCCGAAGTCCTCAGATTTAGCCGTCAGGAGATTCTGGACGGTCAGTGGTGGCGCCTGATCACCGGCAATCTGGTGCATTTGGGCTATCCACATCTGGCATTAAATCTGGCGGGATTACTGGTCATATCGATACTTCTGGCACCGTCGATGAGTGTGAGGCAATGGTCTCTAACCGGGCTTTTCAGCATGCTTGGGGTTGGCCTTGGTCTGTTGATCTTCGATCCGGAATTGTCCTGGTATGTAGGTCTCTCCGGAGTACTATACGGCCTGCTGCTTGGAGGCGCGATAGCGGACTATCGCCATCAGCCATTCATCTCAATTGTGCTGATTGTTTACACTGTCGGCAAAATTATCTGGGAACAACGATTTGGGGCTATGGAAAGCAGCGAGACAATTAGTGGCGGCACGGTGATTGTCAATGCCCACCTGTACGGCATGGTGGCCGGTGGTGTGGCGGTTTGCATGATGTTGGGACTACTCGCCCTGGCCGGAAAACGCTGAACCTTCTGATTCACCGCGGTCGATCCCGTCTACGCGAATCTACTATTCCCCGGCCATAGAAAATTCTGTACTTACACATTGCTTCCCAATGCCGGCTTCTATACGTTGCCATACTCTGGAGCTTCGTCACCCATCCAGCGGGTAATAAGTAAATCAACGTGGGCCGGACTGGTGGCCTGGATTTCATCGCTTAATTCCCTGGCCATCTCGAGTAGTTTCCGGTCCCTTATGATATCGGCGATCCGAAACACCATGCTGCCAGTCTGCCGGGTACCGAGCAGTTCCCCTGCTCCACGCAATTCAAGATCTTTCTCGGCAATCGCAAAACCGTCGTTTGTCTCCCTCATTATTGCAATGCGATCTTTTGACCGCTGGCTGAGTTGTCCGTCATAAATCAGAACGCAACTGCTTTGTACCGTGCCTCGGCCCACTCTTCCTCGCAACTGATGCAGTTGGGATAAACCCAGACGCTCGGCATTTTCAATGATGATAAGCGAGGCATTTGGCACATCTACTCCCACTTCAATCACCGTTGTCGCCACCAGAAGCTGAGTCTTGTTGTCCTTGAAATGCTGCATGGCCTGCTCTTTTTCAGCACTGTGCATACGTCCGTGTACAAGTGAGATAGCCACCTCCGGCAACCACTCTTTCAACTCACTCATCGTGTCCTCTGCGGCACTCGCCTGTAACACCTCGGACTCTTCAATCAATGTACACACCCAATACACCTGGCGACCTTCTTTTATAGCTGCGCCCACCCGCTCTACCACCTCGCGACGACGCGATGCGGGTATGGCTACCGTGCCAATCTGTTGTCGACCTGGTGGTAATTCGTCAATCACAGAGCAGTCAAGATCAGCGTAGGCCGTCATCGCGAGTGTTCTGGGAATGGGTGTCGCCGTCATAGTAAGCTGATGCGGTACGAGTCCACTCACCATTCCTTTCTCGCGCAGGGACAATCGCTGATCCACTCCAAATCGATGCTGCTCATCCACAATGGTTAATCCCAGATTATGGAACACCACATCGCGCTGAAACAGTGCATGGGTGCCGACAGCAATCCGTGTGTGGCCCAGCGCAATTGATTCAACTGCATCTCGTCGCTGACGCACTCCTAGCTTGCCTTTTAGCCAACCTGTATTGATGCCGAGCGGCTCAAAACACTCGGTAAAACTCATTAAATGTTGCTCTGCCAGAATTTCTGTCGGTGCCATAACAGCCACCTGGTAACCTGCGTCAACCACCATCGCCGCCGCTGCTGCTGCCACCATGGTTTTGCCAGATCCCACATCGCCCTGCACCAACCTGAGCATAGGTTCCGTTGTGGCTAAATCACTGGCAATTTCCTGGATCACTCGTTCCTGTGCATTAGTTAGACGGAACGGCAGAGACTCCAGTAGCCGATGGCGCAAATTATTACCGGCATTGACTTTTATCGCCGGTGCCTGTTGCAGACGGGCCGAACGCCTTAGCCGCTGTACACTTAATCGATGCGCCACGAGTTCTTCAAGGGCGAGCCGCTGCACACAGGGATGCGTACCCTCAATCAGGGAAGCGACTTCAATGTCAGGCGGCGGTCTGTGTGCGGTAGTTAGAGCATCAGAGAGCGTAATAGATTGCCGGTGTGAAACAGGCAGTAGTTCTTTCAACCGCGTTTTTTTCATGAACTCGATGGCAGCAGAGGTTATTTTTCGCATCGACAACTGATGCAACCCCTCAGTCACCGGATATATCGGAGTTAGCGTTGCCGAGGTGACCGACTCATTCTGCGTATTCCCGGTCTGTATTTCCGGATGCACCATTTCAAGCGCTTTGTGCCCACGCCTGATCTCACCAAAACAATGTACTGTGCTGCCCTCTCGCAAACTCTCTTGCTGCTGTCTATTGAAATGAAAGAAACGCAAAGAAAGCAAACCGGTACCGTCCGAGAGTGTACACACCAGCATGCGCCGACCGCGAAACAACACTTCCGTCGAACGCACCACTCCACTACAGGCGGCCTCCATCCCGGGGTGTAAATTGCCGATGGCAAAGACACGAGTTCTATCCTGGTATCGCAAAGGCAAATGGAACAGCACATCCTGCACGGTTTTTATGTGCAGTCGCTGTAGTTTTTCCGCGAGTTTTGGCCCGACGCCGGATAGCCTGGTTACCGACACCGTTGAAAGATCCATGATTGCTTAAAGCCGTCTCAGGTAAACGAGACAGATTAATTTCGACACTGCGAATAGCCAACTGTACTGGTCATTTTTTTGGTCTCGCGAATATTACCCCTGACACCGAAGTATAACCGCTTACACAAGCTGTACTGGTAAGCCTCTGTTCGGGCAATTTAAAGCTTTAGTCACAACCACACATTCTACTCAAGTGTGATCAGGCGGTGGCACGCCTTGCTTTGATGGTAGCTTTTAAACTGCGTACTCTTTTAATCAGGCGCCCGAGATGAATTCGGTCACGCACCGACAGCGTGAAAACGAGAGTGGTAATCTTTTCACTGCTACGCTCAAATCGAATGTCTTCAATATTGGTGTCCATTTCCGACATAACATTAGCGATTTTCGCCAGTGCACCAGGTACATCATTGATATCTACGTTGATAATTGTCTGAAACGGCCCGTTGCTATCGGCTCCCCAGACAACAGACACCCATTCTCGTGAACGGCGTTGATGGCGTGACACATTCTGGCAATCTGCGCGATGCACCATTACGCCCTTGCCGGCAGTTATCATTCCCTGAATATTGTCGCCAGGTATCGGCATACAACATCTCGCCAGGGAAATAATCGCATCTTCCCCCCCCTGCACTATCAATGGACCGGGATCGACTTCACTGGGCAATTGCATTGGTTGTTCGATGTTATTCGATTGGTCTCCCTCATTGAGCAGCCAGGATGCCACCATACTCGGTATGTGGTTGCCAAGCCCCAACTCATAGAACAGCGTATTCAGATCAGGCAGGTTCATTTGCTTGAGCAGGGTCTGAATTGCCGCCGAATCGATTGCCTCGATAGACGTGCCATATCGCTTCAAGCCTCTGCCGAGTAGCTGTTTGCCAAAACCGATAGTTTTGTCTGTACTTTGACTTTTGAGGAAATTTCGAATCGCATTACGTGCCTTCGGGGTCACCACAAAATTCAACCAGTAGGCATTGGGCTGCTGAGTGTCAGAACAGATAATCTCGACAGTTTGTCCCGATACCAGTGGAGTGCTTAGTGGTGCGAGCTTTCGATCTACCTTGGCGGTGAGACAGCGGTTGCCAATATCGGAATGCACCAGATAGGCAAAATCGACTGCAGTGGCCCCCTGCGGCAAGGTGTAGATATCACCCATTGGCGAGAACACAAAAATCTCGTAGGGAAACAAATCCACTTTGACATTTTCATAAAATTCCAGCGTATCTGCGCTGTTCTGCTGCATATCCACCAAATTGGCGAGCCACTGATGCGCTCTTTGCTGTGCACTGTTGGATTGGCCTTCCTTGTACATCCAGTGAGCAGCAACACCGGTCTCTGCGAAGGTATTCATTTCTTCGGTTCTTATTTGCACTTCTATTGGTACTGCAGCCGGGCTAAACAAAACAGTGTGTAACGACTGGTAGCCGTTACTTTTCGGGATAGCAATATAATCCTTGAACTGATTGGGCAACGGATTATGTACACCGTGCATCACCCCGAGCGCGCGATAACAGTCGTCCTTGGACTTTACTATTATTCTCACCGCAAACATGTCAAACACGTCTTCGAAGGCCGATCGTTTGTTACGCATTTTTTGATAGAGGCTGTAAAGATGTTTCTCCCGCCCGTGCACCATCGCGTCAATGCCAGCGTCTTCCAGTTTTGACAGAGCCAGTATTTCAAATTTTCGAACCAGCTCAAGACGGTCGGTATTACGTTTTTTTACAGCTTCGCGTAACACACGATGCCGAGCCGGATACAAAGCGCTAAAACCGAGATCCTCAAGCTCGTTTTTCATCTTGTAGATTCCGAGCCTGTTGGCAATCGGCGCATATACCTCAAGTGTTTCCCGGGCAATACGCCTGCGTTTATGGTCTGGCATCGCACCGAGCGTGCGCATATTGTGGATCCGGTCTGCCAGTTTGATCAGGATGACGCGAATATCATCCACCATCGCCAGCAGCATCTTCTGAAAATTCGCTGCCTGGGCCTCAGCCTTGGATTTAAACTTGAGGTGGGTAAGTTTGCTAAGACCGTCAACAATGACCGCGACATCATCGCCAAACCGGGAGGATATTTGTTCAAGCGAGATGGTGGTATCTTCGACTACATCGTGCAGCAGTGCGGCCATAACACTGCGATGATCCATGTTCATTTCGAACACGATTTTGGCAACGGCAATTGGATGAAATATATAGGCTTCGCCAGACACTCTGCTTTGTCCGGTATGCCCTTCAGCAGCCAGACGATAGGCGCTGTAAATTTCTTCTATCTGGTCATCATCATAGCGCCTCCGCATTAACTTGCAGAGGTCGTCTATCTCGGTGGTTTGGCTCTTCCGTGTCAGCGTTGGAACAGGCAATTTAAGGGTTGGAGTATCAAATGTCCGCAGTGGGAGCGGGTATTGTCTCACCAGCCGTATCCTCGATCGGCACTATTTCTTCGAGCGCTTCTTTTTTGATCAATCCGCCCGCAATCTCGCGCAACGCGATAACCGTGGGTTTGTCATTTTCCATCGGCACCAGAGGATCGGCACCCAGAGAGATCTTTCGCGCACGCTTTGCCGCTTGTAGCACCAGTTCAAACCGGTTGTCTACGTGCTCAAGGCAATCTTCTACGGTCACGCGGGCCATGTTTCTATTTCCTGACTTCTGTTCATTATTGGTTTTTTGTCCGGCATGTCACATCGATCCACAAGAAGTTTCATTATGACCGGCAAATTACGAGGTTTCGGCTTCCGCGCTAAACCCGCGAGACCCATTATTCTAGTGACTTTATGCGGGAATACAACCGTTTCCGACATGGTAGACACTCCGACGTACAGCACGAAGGGTATTCTGTGGCTGACTTCCCCGCACAGATCATAACCGTTGTTCATCAACTGACGCCGCTGATACCAGATAAGGTTTGTTAACCGTGAGCTTGCAACAACATATGTGGTGAGTTTCTACGCCAGCTGGTAATAGCGATCCCGGCGCTTCTAACGCGCTGGCTCCTGCCTGAGCATTGTCGACAAAAGAGCCTCGTTCTCAGATGCCTGGCGGCTCACCAGCAGGCGTTGCGAGAGGATCACCGCACACAGTTCATCAACCGCCTGCTCAAAACTGTCATTGATGATTAGATAGTCGTAGTTCGAAAAATGTCTCATATCGTCAACCGCATCCCGCAATCGACGATCTACAACTTCCTCTGAGTCACTGCCACGCCCGCGCAGACGTTCCGCCAGAATTTCTCTTGTGGGCGGTACAATAAATACACCACAGACCTCGGGTTTGAGTCGTCTTACCTGTTCCGCTCCCTGCCAGTCTATTTCAAGTATTACGTCAGTGCCGGCCTTGAGAGTTTCGTCGACCATTGCCTGGCTGGTAGCGTAGTAGTGATCAAATACCTGCGCGTGTTCAAGAAATTCACCACGTCCGAGCATCTCGTGAAACTGTGGTTCCTCGATAAAATGGTAATCGATCCCATCTTTGTCTGCCGGGCGCATCGGACGGGTAGTATGGGATATAGACACAGCCAACTTGTCGAGCCGTTTGACGGCTTCTCTCACAAGACTGGTTTTTCCGGCACCGGAAGGTGCCGACAGGACAAATAGCTGGGCAGTCATAAGATCCACTTAAATGTACCGCTTGGGGAGTCGGGCACAACTTATCGCCATTGTTTTCCTGACGTTAGCGTGGCGAACGTCTGCTCAATTGATCGTCTTTGCCACCCGGGCTGGTGAGGCAAGTGTATCGTATATTTTTTCTTCTTACGCACTCGCTATCATGCGGGAGTCATAGGCATCTACATCAGCGGCAATCAATAATTCAACCAGACGATCACTGACCGGCAATCGGGTTGTTTGCTCAAAGTGTAAAAACATGGGATTTGCATCTACATCCACCACTGCAAACTCACCCGCCGGGGTAATTCTTAAATCAATAGAGCAAAACCGAAGATCGAGTGTAGCGGCGACTCTTCGACAGATGCGTTTGGCCTCTTGAGGAAGATCAATTGGCCGAACATGGTCACTTTGCAACGTGTTTGAAAAATCGGGTTCCAGTGATTCAATTACAGCAGCAAAAACGGTTTCGCCAATCACATAGGCTCTTACCTCATCCCCGACAATATTCTCTTGATACTCCACAGGAGTTACCGGCAAATCTGCAATGTGCCGCCCGATTTCATCAATCTGCCCCACATTCCATGAGGACGAGTTCCAACCTGACGGGCGATAGAGAAGTTGCTCGTCAGTCAAGCTGAAAAACGCCTGGACACGACGAAAATCATTACTAACAATAATTTCTGGTACGCGGATGCCTTGCGTTCGAATCATCTGCAACTGGTGGATTCGGTAACGCGCATTATTCAACGACTCGATCGGGTTCACCCAGTAACATTCAATTCCCCGAAACAGACAGCCAAGTGAAGACTCAGTCTCTCGCAATTCGACAGCGTCGGGGACATTACCCATACCGCTCATATTGGCGAGCAGATCATCCCAGTGTCGGCAGTACACAGAATTTATTGTCGAAAGATCAATGGCTGACTGTCCGTCGCGATATCGGACCGTTCCGGTCATCGGCAATGCGCCGTCATACGTGACGGTCATGTCTTTCGGGTAAAGCCTGGGGTCAAAGTAGGAAACGTGATTGCCACGGGCAATAATCTTGTTGTATACGGCGGCCGCATGCTGATCTTCAGCCGTACCTAGAACCAGAATCATTGTCTCTCCGAAGCTTTCCGCTTTTTCACTACCCAAGCATTATCACATTCTGTACCAGTGCCCGATGAGATCGCAGATATGAGTTTTTGCGAGTTACAGAATTGCCCGCCAACGCCGTTTTCAGCTAGACAGAGCGAAATATCACACCAACTGATTCACAGTTTTGTGTTTTCGTTGATCCGGGCGGGTTACCAGGACTGAGCCCCACCTATTATTTTCAGTCGCTGTGGTTGTCTGCCCGGGTTGAACGCACTTGCAAGTCGACTGACTGGCGCAAACGCGCCAGTACTTCCGACAACACCTATGAATGAGGACGGCGGGCTGTATTAGCCGGGAAGTGAGTCCCGGGTTCTATTCAGGCCAGGCCTCAGGCCTTTTTACGGTTGGGTATGTGCAAGGCACGATTATCGGCGGCCAGTGCGGCCTCATGAATACACTCTGACAGTGTTGGATGCGCAAATACAGTGCGGGCTATATCTTCACTGGTGCCTTCAAATTCCATCACCATGACACCATGCCCGATCAGTTCAGAACTGTGTGCCCCGATGATATGCATGCCAAGCACTTCATCAGTGACTTTGTCAGCCAGTATTTTTACCATACCGGCCGTATCTCGCATGGCCTTTGCACGACCACTCGCGGCTAGTGGAAATACACCACTGCTGTATTGCCTGCCTTCTTCCTTGAGTTGCTCTTCGGTTTTACCCACCCATGATATTTCAGGGTGTGTATATATGACCGACGGTATCGCCTCATAGTTAAGGTGGCAATGCTTGCCTGCAATGCGTTCCGCAACAGCAATTCCCTCTTCCGATCCCTTGTGTGCAAGCATAGGACCTCGTACCAGATCTCCGATGGCCCACACACCAGGTAAATTGGTCTCACACGCACCGTTCACATGAACGAGACCACGTTCATCGATGAGTAAATCGGTTTCTGGCAGGGTAAGCCTGTCGATATTCGGGCGTCGCCCAACCGCCACTATCACGCGATCAACCTGTAGCTCGTGGTCACCGGTTTTGTCGGTGTATTGCAGACTCACGCCCTGACCGCTAACGCTGGATCCCATTACCCGGGCTCCAAGCTTGATGTCAAGACCCTGTTTGGTGAATTGCCGCATTGCGTCCTTGGCAATTTGCTGGTCTACCATTGGTAAAAAGACATCTTGAGCCTCAAGAACCACCACCTCGGAACCGAGTCTGCGCCAAACGCTTCCTAATTCCAGACCAATAACGCCAGCTCCGATAACGCACAATTGCCCCGGCACTGATTCCCAATCGAGTGCGCCTGTTGAATCTACTACCGTCTCTCCCTGCAGTGGCACCGCATCAATCTCGATAGAACGGGAGCCCGTTGCGAGCACAATGTTCTCGGCACTGTACGTCACCCTGGTTGAGTCTTTGGCTTCCACTTCAATCTGACGCTCGGGCAGCAAGGAACCGCTACCTTGAATCCAGTCAACTTTATTCGCCTTGAACAAATGTTCAATACCACCAGTGAGTTCCTGGACAATTTTGTCTTTGCCCTCGATCATTTTGGGAATGTTTGCTGCGACACTGGCTAGTTCAATGCCATGCTGATCCAGTCCGCTGGCTGCATCGGCATAAATCTGACTGCTTTCAAGCAACGCTTTTGACGGTATGCAACCCACATTCAGACAGGTGCCACCCAACGATGGATTGCCTTGCTTGTTAATCCATTGTTCAACACAGGCTGTCCTTAAACCCAGTTGTGCGCATCTAATAGCAGCGACATAGCCTGCGGGCCCGCCGCCCAGAACAATGACATCGTATTTTTCAGACATGGTATTTACGTGCTCCTCGATTGAACGCGGGGGTGTTCCCCACCCTCTGAATCGATGTAGTGTTTGTGTTTTCCAACCACAGGCCAACTGTGTCAGATGACACGTTGAATCATCAGATCATCGCCTAATTGCAGTTCGGATCTGGTTACAGGTCATCTTGGGCCGGAAGCTGAACTCATTCAGGTACCGATTTGGCGCCGTGTAGATCGCCTGTCAGGATCGAGCGCGCAGCCTGCCCTGGCGGCTGCGCAAGAAAGGTTTTGTGCTACTTGTGCGTGACAGAATAGCTGCCCGCACCCGGTTAGATGTCGAGCAATATTTTAGCTGGTTCTTCGACCAGTTCCTTGATGGTTTTGAGGAATGTAACTGCGCCCTGTCCGTCAACGATTCGATGATCATAAGAAAGCGCTACATACATCATCGGCCTTATTACCACTTCTCCGTTTATTGCTACCGGACGCTCCTGAATCGAATGCATTCCAAGAATGGCGCTTTGGGGCGGGTTGAGAATAGGAGTAGACATCAAGGAACCAAACACGCCACCGTTGGTGATGGTAAACGTACCACCGGTAAGATCATCCATGCCAAGCTTACCTTGTTTGGCCAGACTCGCATATTCTCCAATCTGGCTTTCGATCCCGGCCAACGACAAGTGTTCCGCATCACGTACCACAGGCACCACCAGTCCGCGATCTGAAGACACCGCGATGCCGATGTCACAGTAGCCATGATACACAACATCATCACCATCAAGAGATGCATTGATGTCGGGAAACCTTTTCAGTGCTTCGGTTGCGGCTTTGACAAAGATAGACATAAACCCGAGTCGAACGCCATGTGCTTTTTCAAACTGATCTTTGTATTGGGCGCGCAATTCCTTGACCGGCTGCATATCAACTTCGTTGAACGTTGTCAGCATGGCAGTCTGTTGCGATGCCTGTAGCAATCGCTCGGCAATGCGAGCACGCAGGCGGCTCATTGGCACTCGCCTCTCACTTCGGTCACCTGCGTCAACAGCAGTTTTTTCCATCGGCTGTGCTGCAGCCGGTGCAACCGCGGCTACTGCGACACCGGAAGACGGGTTCGGCGCTTTTCCGGCCTGCGCTTCAACATCGGCTTTGGTAATTCGGCCGTGCTTGCCACTGCCTGATATCTGATCACTGGTCAGATTTTTCTCTGCCATCATATGCCGAACAGAAGGACTGGTAGGGCCTCCGGTATTTCCGTCGTTTGATGCAGTTGCTGCAGGTGCGGCCGATTCACTTGCCGGTGTTTCGGCAACAGCACCCTCATCGACAGTGCCCAATATCTCTTGCGCGGTTACCACCGCACCTTCGTCAGCAACGATAGTCGCCAACACACCGTCCACCGGTGCAGGCACTTCAAGAACGACCTTGTCGGTCTCGACTTCCACAAGCACTTCGTCTCGTTTAACTGCATCGCCTGGTTTTTTTTGCCATGTCAGAATTGTCGCATCTGCAACTGATTCTGGTAGTACCGGAACCTTGATCTGTGTACTCATTTTGTCTCTCGAAACCTGTTTCGCTAGGGTAAAAGTGATTCGCAGTGGATTATTTGGCTACTGATGAATGTTGACTGTTTTTTTGCAAAGCAAGCGCTTCCAGTACCAGGGTGGTTTGTTCCTGAATATGCATATTGGCGTAACCGACTGCTGGTGATGCTGACGGTGGCCTGCCGCAAAATTCAAGATCCTGATCGCCACGTAGCACTCTCTCAATACGATGTCTGGTGGCTCGCCATGCTCCCTGATTGCGAGGCTCCTCCTGGCACCAAACCACATTGTTGGCATTGGGGTAGGTCGCTATAACGTTTTGCATTTCGCGGTAGGGGAAGGGGTACAACTGCTCAACGCGAACAATGGCAACATTCTGTAATTCATCTTCCCGACGCTTCTGCACAAGGTCATAAAATACTTTGCCTGAACAAAAAACCAGGCGATTTACCCCTTGCGGATCAATCGGGTCTATCTCATCCAGCACCGGCTGAAATTCACCTTCAGCAAGATCTTCAAGCGTAGACACCGCCAATCGGTGTCGCAACAAGCTCTTGGGTGTCATTACGATAAGAGGGCGGCGCATTGCCCGAAGCATTTGCCGACGTATCATGTGGTAGGCCTGCGCCGGCGTACTTGGCACCAGAACCTGCATGTTGTCCTCGGCACATAATTGCAGAAATCGTTCTAAACGGGCAGATGAGTGCTCCGGGCCCTGTCCTTCATAACCATGCGGCAGGAATAGAGCCATCCCGCACAATCGGCCCCATTTGGTCTCGCCGGAGCTGATGAACTGATCGATGACCACTTGAGCACCATTGGCAAAATCACCGAACTGCGCTTCCCAGATCACCATCGTGGACGGATCAGCGGTCGCATAGCCGTACTCAAATGCCAGTACCGCCTCTTCCGACAATACAGAATCGATCACCAGATAATTCGGCTGACCGTCGAAAACATTGCGCAATGGTACATACGTGGAGCCATCGTTTTGATTGTGCAGGACCGCGTGACGGTGGAAAAACGTACCGCGCCCGCAATCCTGTCCGGACAAACGCACAGGATGTCCATGGTGAAGCAGTGTCGCGTATGCGAGGTTTTCTGCATAACCCCAGTCAACAGGCTGGGCACCCGCTGTCATTTTACGCCGATCTTCGACTATTTTTTTAACCCTGGACTGCAAAGCCAGGCCATCGGGCAGAGTCGTCAGCGCGTGGGCAAGTTTCTGCAGCGTCTCCACCGGCAGCTTACTGTCGTACTCGGATCGCCAGTCAGCACGTATGTAGTCCGCCCATGCGATGTGGTGTTTTTCCATGTACTCCGGGTCTTCTTCAACACCGTGGGCGACAGTAATTCCCGCGTCCAGTTTGTCACGATAGCTCGCTACCAGTTGATCAGCAAAATCTCCGTCCACCACACCTGCATCCCGCAGCTTGTCAGCGTAGAGCTTTCGAGTGGTCGGTAACGCCTTGATGGTTTTATACATCATCGGCTGGGTAGCGGAAGGCTCGTCCGCTTCATTGTGGCCGTGGCGTCGGTAACACACCAGATCAATTACCACGTCTTTTTGAAATTCGTTACGAAAATCCAGTGCCAGCCGGCTGACGAACAAAACGGCTTCCGGATCATCACCGTTGACGTGAAAGATGGGGGCATTGATCATTTTGGCAACATCCGTCGCATAGAGCGTAGAACGTGCATCTGCCAGATTACTGGTGGTAAAACCAACCTGGTTATTTACCACAATATGGATAGTTCCTTTGGTAGAGAATCCTCGGGAATCAGCCATGTTAAAAGTTTCCATGACCACCCCCTGACCCGCAAACGCCGCATCGCCGTGGATACTCACCGGGATTACGTTCTGCCCCTGGCTATCACCATAGCGATCCTGCCTTGACCTCACCGAGCCTTCCATCACCGGTGACACTATTTCCAGATGTGAGGGATTAAATGCGAGCGCCAGGTGCATAAAATTGCCCGATGTCGATTTTATATCTGAGGAAAATCCCTGGTGATATTTGACATCGCCCGAGGAGAGTTCGTTGTCATTTTTACCGTCGTGCTTGCCTTCAAACTCCGAAAACAACTCCGCCGGATTTTTACCCAGAATATTCACCAACACATTGAGGCGACCGCGATGAGCCATACCCACCACCATTTCCTTGCATCCGGTGTCACTGGCTCGCTGTACCAGAGCCCCCATAATAACGATCAGGCTTTCGCCACCTTCAAGAGAAAAGCGCTTCTGTCCAACGTAGCGGGAGTGCAGGTACTTTTCCATTCCCTCGGCAGCCGTCAGTCGCTCTAACACCCACTTGCGCGACTCAACCTCGAGATCAGGTTTGGACCAGTAGCTTTCTATTCGCTGCTGCAACCACTGCTTCTGGGTAGTGTGATTGATGTACATGTATTCGTAGCCGATCGTTCCGCAGTAAATCTTTTCGAGGTGCGCAACGATGTCACTCAGCGTGGCCACGTCGATGCCATGCAGTGCGGGTGTCTGAAATTCCGTTTGCAGGTCAGCACCGGATAATCCGCATTCATGCAGCTGAACCTCACGGATCTCTATTTTTTCCATGCGACCAAGCGGGTCAATATCTGCCAGCTGGTGGCCCCGGGTCCGGTAAGCGTCAATCAGGCTGCCAACCTGAATCTGTTTTCGCTCGTGCTCATCCGAGCTCGCAACCACAGGCCCGCGCCGTCGGCTGGTTGAGCTTCGAGCAATGTCATAAAAGTGCTGGCGCACTTCGCTGTGGGGGATATCGTGAGCCTGCCCCTGTACCATCGGCAGCTGTTCGAAGTAGCGTCGCCAGCTTTCCGATACCGAATTGGGGTCCCGAAGGTAGCCTTCGTATTGTTGTTCCAGATAAACAATGTTGCCACCATCAAGCATCGAGGTGTCTTGCAACATTTTCATAGATGACATGGCGTTTTCCACAACCGAATCGATTTTGTTGAAGGATAGATCATTGACACATTATTGCCATTGAGTTGCCGGCAGGCTGGTGCCTGGAGCGGATAGATCAAAAGTTCTGAAAAGAGCCGCTTCTACACAATGGCGAACGAATTTTCGAAGAACCCGGGACGATTGGTACCCGGGTCTTGTATAAGGTTAAAGCATTCGACAGTTGGCAAGCTTGACTGGTGGTTCGAGTGAAAGTTCACACCACCGGTTGCAGAAGAATAACTCACCACCAATGGCCTTTCGAGTTACACAATCGTCGTACAGACCGCACTCCTCTAGAAAGTACCGATACTGAGCTGTCAGCGTCGGTTCCACATCTGCGGATTAGCCCAGTGCTTGCTGTTGAGCCAGTCCGGTCGACGTTTGTAGTTTTGCACGTTAAATTCATAGAGTGAGGTCGTTTTGTTTCCCGTGCCTGTTGTCTCACGCTCGAAGAATCCCAGCGACAAGCTATCAGCAAGAGTCCATACCCCGGGTTGTACGCCATCATTAACCACCACATGAAGCACTCGTCTGGAAATTACGTCACGAGCCAGCGCGATAATCACCATAGCGTCGGCAGAATTTGTCACCACAGTTCGATGAACGTAGACCACCAGTGACCAGACCCGGTCCCTGTTTTTGGTAACGGCGCCTGACAATTTTTCTGGAACTGTTTCACAGTTTATGTTCTCGCCACAGCCACTCACGGCAGCACACAGCCTTTCCACGGACTCTCCGATAAGTAATACGGAATCGCCATCCTCAAGTCTGGCGTGGCGAAGCACCAGATCGTCAATTTCTACCGGAAGAGGCTGAGCCCGGGGTAATTCAGATTGGCTACTCATGACACGTCTGGCTCGCGGTCGAACGAATCCTAGTGATGCTGGTCTTTAAATTTATCTTTCTGCTCCTGTGATGTCTCGGTTTGATAACGCTCTTTCCACTCCGCGTAGGTCATTCCGTAAACAATCTCCCGAGCGCGCTCAAGGTCGATATCAATACCGCGGTCTCCGGCCTCCGCTGCGTACCATTTTGAAAGACAATTTCGACAGAAACCCGCAAGATTCATCATATCGATATTTTGTACATCTGTTCGATCGCGTAGATGGCTTACCAGCCGTCTGAAAGCGGCCGCCTCCAGTTCTGTTTGCTGTTCTTTACTCACAGGATAATTACCCTCAGGCTATTCTTTAAAAAACACCGGTGCGAAAATGAGTATACTACTTCGTTATTTTTATGGCGTCCCAATCATCTCCTCCTGCCGAAGCACCTCTCCAGTCGTTCCACTGCGCTTCGATCGCTGAACGATTATGGAATTAGTGTTCTTTGCCCTTTTGCTGGGAGCAGTAGCCTTTTGGTGGTACAGCGCCCAAAGTCGGGAAACAGCAACGGCACTTTCCCGTTCAGCCTGTAAGCGATGCGGCGTTCAGCTACTCGACGAAACGGTCACACTAAGCAAGCTAAGGCTGCAAAGAAACGAGAAAGGCCACATGAACATTGCTCGCTGGTATACGTTTGAATTTAGCACCTCCGGCAATAATCGACGCAGCGGGGTTGTTGGTTTGCTAGGTGGCAAGCTGACCACGATGCACCTTGATCTGGACGTCGATGAGATGCCGCAGTAGCCTTGATAACCGCCACTAGAGAGAACCGGAGATTTAGCTAATATGAGCCAGTGCCCCTGCAATTCCGGTATTGAGTTTACCGATTGCTGCGCCCCCTATTTAAAAGGCAGGAAAAAGCCGCCTACTGCGCTTGCGCTAATCCGCTCCCGCTACACTGCGCATACCTTTGCCAACATAGACTACATACAATCAACCCATCACCCCGACCATCGACATGAAATCGATATCGCGAGCACGCGCGAATGGGCCGAAAGTTCTGAATGGCAGGAGCTTGAAATTCTGTCCACACATCTGGGGGGTGAAGACGATGAACAAGGCACCGTTGAATTCATCGCCAGATTCAACGACGCCAAAGGCAACCCGATAAACCACCACGAGGTAAGCCTGTTCAGAAAAAAAGACGGTGACTGGTATTTTGTAGACGCAGAGGCTCCAAAAGTGCAACAAGTCAGGAGAGACTCTCCAAAAGTCGGGCGCAATGACCCTTGTCCGTGTGGCAGCAACAAAAAACATAAAAAGTGTTGCGGGAGAGCCGCCTGAGGGTTTTCTGATCACCGAGACGGGGTTATCGGGATGGTCACGTCTTGCAAAAACTCAATCACCGCTGCAGCAAAAACATCATTATCATCACCGGCTACCATATGCGCGGCACCACTGACATTGACATAGCGGGCAGAAGGCACCAGTTTTAAAAATTCACGCGCGGTCTCATCGCTGACAATCTCGCTCAATTTTCCATGGACAAGTAATACGGGGACAGCAAAGTCAGCACAGGCAGCACGCTGACGATCCATTAGCCCCGCATCAAATGTGCGAACATGATCCAGCAGCCGCGGATCCCAGTGCCAGTAATAGCGCCCGTCGGCTTCCAGGCGCAAATTTTTTCTCAGACCTGAATGCCTGTCTGTCGTTGCCTTTGGTGATGAGCGGCTGCGGTGCGGCTGATAGGCATTCACCGCATCAGCCGCTTCTTCGATCGTTTTGAACCCCTCATCATTTGCCGACATGAATTCAAGTATCCTCTCCACCCCGGCCGGATCAATGCTCGGGGTTATATCGACCAGCACCAGGGCACTGAAAACGGGGGCGACGGATTCTCCCTGAGCTATCAGAGCCGTAATGCCACCGAGCGAGGCACCAACAACCACCGGGCGACTGAGCCCTTTCTGTACCAGACTGTCTATGATAGCTTTCAGGTCATTAATCAGTGCATCGATCGAGTAGTTGCCAGAAGCTGACCAGCCGCTGTCACCGTGGCCACGTGTATCGACAGCTATTGCCTGCCAGCCAGAGTTTGCCAGAGCAATAGCCGAAGACCGCCAGGAATGACGGGTTTGGCCAGCACCGTGTAGCAGCAGTACCGGAGGGTCGCTTTCGTTGCCGAACAAACTTGCGGTAATGTGTCCGGCATCCGGCACCTCAAAGTCGACCGTTTTAGATATACTCATACCTGCAATACACTACTAGATAGTTTTAACCGGTGGTGGCAAGTACTTCCCGGCACACTGGAAATTCTTCGTCTATACACACTGTTCAACGTGAAAATTGACTAAATACAAATTGAAAACGGCTTCTTCTTGTCCAACAATCTCTTTTCCGAATGAACCATATCAGAGCCGGGTTGTTCAAAGATCCGTATCTATGCAGCAGCAGAACTACGGGCACATTATCTGAAATATCTACTTTGTGTTACTCATTCGCTACCACAACCGCAACACGGACGAAATTATAAATGATAGAAAAACCGTGGCTCAATAGTTATCCGGAAGGGGTACCTGAATTCGTTGATACGGATGCCTATAAGAACATTGTCGAAATGTTCGAGGAAAGCGTGGAACGTTTTCGTGACAAGCCCGCCTTTGTAAGCATGGGAGTCGAAATCAGCTACGGTGAACTCGACGACCACTCAAAGGCTTTCGCTGCCTGGTTGCAGTCTACGGGAAAATTCTCCAGAGGCGACCGGGTGGCCTTAATGATGCCCAATCTGTTGCAGTATCCGATAGCGGTATTTGGTATCTTGCGAGCCGGTTTGACGGTGGTAAATACAAATCCTCTCTATACACCGCGTGAGTTGCAGCACCAGCTCGAAGACTCCGGCGCGAAGGGAATTGTTGTTGTAGAGAACTTCGCAGATACGCTGGAGGAAGTACTCGCCCATGTCAACGTCGATGTAGTGGTAACCACCCGCATTGGCGATATGCTTGGTTTTCCCAAATCACTGATCATCAACACTGTGATCAAATATGTTAAAAAAATGGTGCCCGCATTTTCACTGCCTGAAAGTGTCACGTTTTCAAACGTCTTAAAACACCCGGCTGGCAAAGAGAGTTTCAAACCAGTCTCTTTGAGCCACGACGATGTTGCCTTTCTGCAGTACACAGGGGGCACGACGGGGGTCGCCAAAGGTGCAATGCTGACTCATGGCAACATGGTGGCAAACATGACTCAGGCATTCGAATGGCTAAAACCCGCAAACGTCAAAGAAGGCGAGGAAACTATCGTAACAGCGCTACCGCTATATCACATTTTTGCGCTAACAGCGAACTGCCTGGTGTACGCAAAACTCGGCGCGAAAAACCTGCTAATTCTAAATCCGCGGGACATGAAAGGTTTCGTCAAAGAATTGAGAAGCTACCAGTTCACGGCGATAACAGGCGTCAACACCCTGTTTAACGGCCTGCTGAATACCCCGGGTTTCGAAACACTCGACTTTTCAAAGTTAAAAACAACTCTCGGCGGTGGTATGGCAGTACAAAAATCGGTAGCGGAAGAATGGAAGTCTGTCACCGGTTGCCCGCTAATCGAGGCATATGGCCTCACCGAAACCAGTCCGGCAGCGTGCATAAACCCGATAAATGCCACCGACTACAACGGTGCCATCGGGCTGCCCATTTCCTCTACCGAAGCGTGCGTGAAAGACGAAAATGGATCAATGATGCCCCTCGGTGAGCGAGGCGAACTGTGCATACGCGGACCACAGGTAATGAAAGGTTACTGGCAGCGTGAGGAGGCAACTGCACTCGTTATTGATGATGATAACTGGCTGCACACCGGCGATATCGCCGTGATGGACGAAAAAGGCTATTTCACCATCGTGGACCGTTTGAAAGACATGATTCTGGTATCAGGTTTCAATGTCTATCCCAATGAGATTGAAAACGTTATTTCGTCGCATCCCGACGTACTGGAAGTCGGTGCTATTGGTGTTCCTGACGATCGATCTGGCGAAGCAGTGAAGGTTTATATCGTCGCAAAATCCAAAGATCTGACCGCAGCTACAATTGATGAGTACTGCGATGAACACCTGACTGGATACAAAAGGCCCAGTCACATCGCTTTCGTTGACGATCTGCCAAAATCAAATGTAGGAAAAATATTGCGCCGAGAATTGCGGGATCTGGACACGGCCACGTAATTTTTTCAAGAAACACGGCCTGAGAAGTAAGCGCAGGCGGCAAAACACAACAGTAACCAACATCGGTGCCCGCTGAGATTTGCCATTGTGCTTGCTATTCCGGGCTGCGGGCTAGTCCACCCGTGACACTTCGGCCGCTTGCCAGCCTTTTTCGCTCTTTGTCTGAATGTATTCGACCTGTTGGCCTTCCGCCAGGGTTTTGTATCCTTCTCCGACAATTGAGCGATAGTGCACGAAAACGTCCTCGCCAGCTTCATTAACTATGAAACCATAGCCCTTCGCATTGTCGAACCACTTTACAGTACCAATTGATTTATCCATAGTATAACCAACCCTCAGTAACGAGATCACCTTGCTTTTATTATCAGTGATTCGCGCTTTTCTTAGTTTTTGATAAAAAACCGTAGACCATTTTACCTCCCCACATCGCAGGCTACGTTCTCCCCAGGCTTTTTTTCCAAACCACTTCCTGCGTAATAAGCGCTACTACAATCCTTTGGTGGAATACAAGTGCCATTGCTTGTAGGAATCATCTTACAACGCACACGAAAAAATGTCGCGTGGATTTAGTTGACTATTAGCCTTCCAGGCGCAAATTTAGTCGTATAACTGCCGTTTATACGAAAAACCGGACCATTTATTACTAAATCAGCACAGTATTCCCCTGCAAGCCCTTACAGCTTATCTCGTAAACGTCGTTTGACAAATCGCCTTTTCGCGTGATTGACCGCAAACATTCAAGCATTGCTTTTTGTCGTTGCGGATCAAATCGACGCCATCGGATGAGCGGGCTTGCCAACCTGGCTGCTGTCTGTGGATTGATATCGTCAAGTTTTAAGACACAATCGCACAAGAAGCGGTACCCGGAGCCATCCGCAGCGTGGAAATGAACGGGGTTCCCTTGACTAAACGCTCCGATTAGCGACCGTGCCCGATTTGGATTGGCGAGATCAAAGTCCTGATGTTGCATTAGTGATTTCACCTTTGCCAACACATCGGGTGAGTCCGCCATCGCCTGAAGTGAAAACCATTTATCTATAACAAGCCGCTCATCCCGCCATTGATTGTAGAATTTCTGCAGACATTTATTACTTTGCTCGCTGGAGCAGTCGATCAATGCTCCAAGCGCCGCGATTTGATCTGTCATAGTGGAAGCCGTCTCAAACTGCTTCCCGGCAATTCGCTGCCATTCCGGATTGTCGGTCAACACAAGATAGGCAAGACAGGTATTGCGCAAGGCCCTTTGGCCTATCGAGTCCGCTGTAACGCTAAAGTCGGTTTGCGCAGGAAACTCATTGGTCACGACGTCATGCATCGCTGACTGCAGTCCTCGCGCAAGTCCACGGCGTAGCCATCGGTGAGCGGCCGACATTGTATCAATATCAAACTGTTCATGGCGATCAACCAAAGAGTCGATTGACGGCAGCCGTAACATCTCGGCTCGCAACGCAGCGTCGAGTGATTTATCCCGAAGCATACTTTCGAATGCGTCGATGAATTGTCGGTCGAGTGGCTCTTTACCCCCATGACGCGGATATTGTTCCAGTCGACTGATGGCAAGCAACTGTCCTGCCTCCCAACGACTAAACGCGTCCGAATCGTGCGAAAACAGAAACGCCAGATCCTCATCCTCATACTGATAATCGAGTATCACTGGCGCTGAAAATCCTCTCAACATTGACGGAATTGGTCTGGAATGCACTTGTGTAAATACAAACTCCTGCTCACCACTGGTTAAATTTAATACACGCTCGGTCGGCGTTGTTTTATCGCCACATTGCAACGCTATCGAAGTGCCGGTTGAATCAAAGAGCGCTATGGTAAAAGGAATGTGTAGTGGATTTTTGTCTGTCTGATCAGGGGTATCTGGCGAAGACTGAGACAGTGATATTTTGTAAGTTTGTGCCTCCTGGTCATAGTGTGTTTTTACTTTTACTGTTGGTGTGCCTGCTTGTGAATACCAGTACCTGAATTGACTGAGGTCACTACCCGATGAAGCTTCCATGGCACACACAAAATCTTCACAGGTAACCGCCTGTCCATCGTGTCTTTCGAAATACAGATCGATCCCGGTGCGAAACTTCTCCGGACCCAGAATCGTATGCATCATTCGAATAACTTCCGCCCCTTTTTCGTAAACCGTCACCGTGTAAAAATTGTTTATCTCTATGTAGCTATCCGGACGAATCGGATGCGCCATTGGGCCCGAGTCTTCCGGAAATTGCCGGTTACGCAATAGCCTGACATCTTCAATACGCTTTACAGCTCTTGAGTTCAGATCGGCACTAAACTCCTGATCACGAAAAACAGTTAAACCCTCCTTGAGGCTCAACTGAAACCAGTCTCTACAGGTCACACGGTTTCCAGTCCAGTTGTGAAAATACTCGTGTGCAACTACAGATTCAACGCCCTGAAAATCGGTATCTGTGGCTGTACTTTGGTTGGCTAACACATATTTTGAGTTAAATATGTTGAGACCCTTGTTTTCCATTGCCCCCATATTAAAGTCGTCAACGGCAACTATCATGTAGATATCGAGGTCGTACTCCAGGCCATAAACCTCTTCATCCCACTTCATCGCTCTTATCAATGACGCCATAGCGTATTCACATTTGTCGATGTTATGTGACTCCACATAAATCCGCAGATCTATACTGCGTCCGGATATCGTTGTAAAACTATCTTGTAATACACTCAAATCTCCCGCTACCAGTGCAAACAGGTAGCACGGTTTCGGAAAGGGATCACGCCATTTAACCCAGTGCCGTCCATCATCCATATCACCACTATCTATTTCGTTCCCGTTTGAAAGCAGCACAGGGAAACGGTCTTTACGCGCGATGATTGTTACTTCGTATAAGGACATGACATCCGGGCGATCCGGAAAATACGTGATCCGGCTGAACCCCTCGGCTTCGCATTGAGTGCAGTAATTACCGGATGACTGATAAAGCCCTTCAAGAGCGGTGTTGTTTAACGGGTTTATACCGGTTCTAATAGAAATCTCGCAGTTATCCGGTACCCGATGAATCACGAGTCGTTCAACGTCGATCCTGTAGTCGACATCAATGACCAGAGGATCTCCGTTGAGCAGCAGTTCAAGCAGTACCAAATTCTGCCCGTCGAGTACTAATTCAGCGCCAGTGTCTGGACACATCTCGTTACGACGGACAGAAAGCCTGTTCTGCACCTGAGTATTCTCACCATCAAGTTCAAAACGCAGTGATACCTCTTCAACAAGAAAATTGAACGGCACGTAGTCGGCGCGTGAAACAGGCAGAGGGGTTACATCGTCTTTCATTAGGCAGGATTCCGCGTTGCAGGAGTGGCCTTGGCGAAATTTTAATCGTAAATCGCGCGAACGGGTAGCCGCAAGACTTAAAGTAAACCCGAAAATCGCCGTTACCCTCGAAGCCTGAAAAAGCATAAAAAACGGCGATCAATCAACCACAGGCGATTGTGACCTCAAAGACCCTTTTCGTTTGATCACTCGGTGTTGCCCATGAAAATATTCAGTATCGGTTTTTTACGGCCCGCCGCGTTGTTCTGCTGTTTTGCTACTATTCTCGCCATTTCCACTCACCAAAGAATTTACAGCCGCACATGGCACAAACCTCTGGATGTGGTTATTTACCCGGTTAACGGTGATTCCACACTGGCGACCCACAACTACATTAAGAGTCTGGACAACTCAGCGTATGCTGAAATTGATCGCTGGATTAGCAAAGAAGCCAAACGCTACGGTCTGCCTGAGGGTCAGCCATTGCAAACCAGGATGGGACCGGAAGTAAAATCAATTCCGCCGCTGTTACCAGACAACCCCGATGCTCTAGGCGCGGTTTGGTGGGGCTTGAAACTCCGTTATTGGGTGTTTAAAAATACACCTGACGATCAATCCAATTTGCGCAGGGTTCGCGTTTTCGTTGCCTACTATCAGGGCGAAAAGGACAAGCCACTGGCTCATTCGGTAGGCCTTCAAAAAGGACTCATCGGCGTTGTCCATGCCTTCGCCCTGACGCAGCAGAATTCACAAAACAATATTGTGATAGCACACGAAATACTGCACACCGTTGGTGCAAGTGACAAATATTCCTGGTCAGGAGCACCGATATATCCAACAGGCTTTGTCAACCCGCAACGAAAGCCGTTGTTTCCCCAGCGCTACGCAGAAATTATGGCCGGGAAAATTCCCACTGCCCGCTATTCATCGTATATGGCAACCAGCCTGAAAAGTACCCGAATTAACGAGACCACCGCACGGGAGATCGCATGGATAGACTGATTTAAACTACCTGAATTTTTTCGAGCGGTTTACTGGCTCTGCAAACGGTGAGTTTGCAAATTATTCCCCCGGTACTATCGGGGATTCCAGCAACCTGATTTAAAAAATCCGGTGATTGTATACACCGTTGGCAACAAAACTCTGAGCTTCCACTATTCTTTCGTTAACTGAATTGCAGTCATGTGATGGCAGAGCAGCAGGTGGCTCGCTGTCCCGGCCAGCAAACTTCAGAACCCGGACTTGTCGCAAGGCCGCCAATCCACCGGGTGTTTGATCGATTCCGGAAAAAAAAGGACGTTTCACAACTCAACTTGCCCGTACTTTATATCTGCTGGATACCCTTGAAAAGTCACTATCACCTGTTGAATTTGAGCTTGCTCACATTATTGTTGCTGTGCAATTCCACCATATCGGCAGCACCGGTTACCGCGTCTAAAGATTCAGTGGTGCAAAACTACCAGCAACGACTGGCCCGTATACAACTTGAGCTTCGCACTGCAAACGTGCATCGCACCGCGTTGCAAAAGCGCCTTGAGCAAATACGACAACGTATTCATCAGGTCGACGCGCAGGAAGAGCAAACCTCTGAAAAAGCACCTCCTTTGTCCACGACTATCGATTTGTTGCAACGGGATATTTCGGAACTCGGCCAGCTTCTCAAAGAACAACGTCGACTACTCGCGGTAAACCTTAAACTTTTGACCGAACAACCAAAGCCTTCAGTGCTCGCCGATGCCCTTGGACAAACGGTGGCGCTGGACCGGCATCGAAAAATAGCGTTTACCCGATATATGGTTCACAGATCATCAAACACGGTGAAGGAGACTATCGAGCACCGCGATGCACTATTGAATCAAAAAAACGAGTTACTTCGCTCAAACGCCGTTTTGCTGAGCTCTCTGAAGGACCTCACCAATAACCGCGATGATCTGCAACAATTGCGACAGTCACTGGAACAGGAGTTTAGTGAGTTAACGAGCCAGATTGTCAGCAAACAGGACGCTCTCGACTCCTTCACAACACGTCTTTCAGAAATCGAAGACAATCCTGACGCGCTGGTATTCACTCACCATCAAGGCACACTACCTGACCCGGTCAGCGGTCAACTACTGCGGCAGTTTGCGGAACCAAAGGCCAGAGGACTGCTCAAATGGGAAGGCATCCTGATTTCCGCTCTACCAGACCAACCTATCAAGTCTGTGTTTGACGGAGACGTAGTCTTCGCTGATCAAATCCAGGGACTTGGCAACGTTGCCATCGTTGATCACGGGGAGGGGTACATGAGTCTTTATGGCGCCGCCGACTTTCTGGTCGTTGAATCCGGGCAACATGTCCTCAGTGGAGACGTCCTGGGGGTAGTCGGGGAATCTGTCGGAATCGGTGCTTCAACGCTATACTTCGAGGTACGTCACAACGCCGCCACGATTGATCCATTGAATTGGCTGGCAATGGAAAACATTTCATTAAAAGATTGAGCTGCAACGAAGCAATTGTGACTCAAAATGGTACTATTACGAAACAATCGAGAACGCTCCCACCGGAGCTATGGAGTCGATAATGACAATCCGGTCCAAACCGCTCACGTTAATTGCTGCCGGCACTGTGTTGGGGATAACCCTCACGCTCGGGCACAGCGTTGTGGGAGCACGCGACAATTCAGCCGATGTCCTTCCCTTGGAGCAACTGCGCACATTCTCTGACGTTTTCGCCCGGATAAAACGAAACTATGTCGAAGATGTCTCCGATGAGGATCTGCTGGAGCACGCCATTCGGGGCATGCTTAGCGGGCTTGATCCACACTCAAGCTACCTGAATACCGAGCAATTCAACGAACTGCGCATCGGAACTTCCGGCGAATTCGGCGGGCTGGGTATCGAAGTCGGCATGGAAGACGGCTTTGTAAGAGTGGTATCTCCGATTGACGATACCCCGGCACAGCGAGCCGGCATGAAAACGGGTGACCTAATAATTCGCCTTGACGACAAACCCGTCAAGGGGCTAGCGCTAAACGAAGCGGTCAAACTGATGCGTGGCAAGCCCGGCAGCGACATCGTACTCACTGTGGTCAGGGAAGGCGAAGACAAACCACTCAGCATCACTATCACACGCGCTGTCATTCAGGTGACGAGTGTCAGAACCCGTATGCTTGAAGAGGGCTTCGGCTATGTTCGTGTGTCGCATTTTCAAACCAAAACAACCGCTGATATGCTCAAGGCTATCGAAAAAATGAAGTCGGATTCCAGCGGCGAATTAAACGGACTGGTTCTCGACTTGCGCAACAACCCGGGTGGCGTACTTTCCGCTGCTGTTGGCATATCAGACGCCTTCCTGCAAGACGGACTCATTGTCTACACTGACGGCCGCGAGGAAGACTCCCGACTACGATACTCGGCCACTCAGGGAGACATCATCGACGGAGCACCTCTGGTCGTCCTGGTTAACGGGGGATCCGCCTCTGCGTCTGAAATTGTAGCCGGCGCCATGCAGGATCATGGACGTGGAGTTGTCATGGGTAACAAGACCTTTGGCAAGGGTTCAGTTCAGACCATCCAGAATCTCGCCAACGGAGGTGCAGTGAAGCTCACCACCGCGCGATACTACACACCGTCAGGCAGATCCATACAGGCTGAGGGAATTGATCCGGATATCGTCACCGGCAATCTGCAGGTTGCAAAGCGTGAGGAATCCGGAATAGAGCCAATCACCGAATCCAGTTTATCCGGGCACCTTAGCAACCAGAATGAAAGTGACGAAACTACAAAAGCTGAGGAAAAAGAAACACAGGCAACCCTTGCAGAGGACGACTACCAACTCAACGAGGCGCTAAACCTGCTCAAGGGTCTAACCATACTTAGCAGACAGGGCTAGCTCACCCTTCCTGACTGCGTTTCCGTGGCACGGCATGTTCGTGCCACGCACCTTTCCTGACCAGTACCCGTGCAGAAACTGGCGCTGCTGCAAACCAACCTGTTAAGCAGCCTTTTGTCGTCTTCACGTCATTAAAATCAAGACCAACCAGATCCCCGCATGTAGTATGAAAAATCTCATGCACCTGAGCTATCTTCGCTACACACCCGCCCTTGCTTTCGGAAGGGCACCAACTATCCGCCTTTCGTCGGTACCTGAATCTGGTACCTTCTAGCCGTCAAGATACACCGTCACAACCGGGTCGATGGAGAAAATAATGTTTCCAGGTCTGATGCAAAATCACCCTCTAATGATTTCCAGTGTCATTGAGTTCGCTGAACGCTGGTACCCCGAAGTTGAAGTAGTGTCTCGCACCACAGAGGGGCCGATTCATCGTTACAACTATCGGGATATGGGCGTCAGAGCGAGGCAACTGGCTAGCAGCCTTGAATCAATAGGCATCCATCAGGGTGATCGCGTGGGTACACTGGCATGGAATGGATACCGCCATCTGGAACTTTATTATGGTGTGTCCGGCAGCGGTGCAGTGCTTCACACCGTTAATCCGCGGCTTTTCCCGGAGCAGCTCGCCTATGTTATTAATCACGCCGAAGACAAGGTACTGTTTACCGACCTCACTTTTGTGCCTCTGCTTGAAGGCTTGATCGACCAGCTGCCAAACATTGAACATTTCGTCGTCATGACCAGCAAGGAGCACATGCCGAAAACTAATTTGCCGAATGTAATGTGTTACGAAGAGCTTTTAATAACAGGCAACTCGCAGTACGAATGGCCTGTATTTGACGAAAATTCAGCATCAAGCATCTGCTATACCTCAGGCACCACAGGCAACCCGAAAGGCGTCGTGTACTCTCACCGATCCACACTCATTCACGCCCTCGGCGCCTCAATTCCCAATGGACTCGGGCTTTCCGGGAATGATTCCATTTTGCTGGTTGTACCACAGTTTCACGTCAACTCCTGGGGGGTCAGTTACGCAGCACCGATGAATGGCTGCAAACTCGTTTTACCGGGCCCGTTAATGGACGGCGCATCCATACACGAGTTGCTTGATAAAGAACAGTGTACGTTGTCACTGGCGGTTCCGACAGTGTGGATGATGCTCACCGGCTATCTCCGCGAAAGCGGTGCAAAATTACCGCATATGCGCAGAGTAGTTATCGGGGGATCGGCGGTACCTGAGGCGATGATCCGGTCATTTGAAAAAGAATACGACGTTAGTGTCATACATGCCTGGGGAATGACCGAAACAAGTCCGCTGGGGACCCTGAATTTTCTGATGCCGCACCTGCAGGATCTTGACTACGAAGAGCAAATGCCCATTAAATTAAAGCAGGGTAAATCGGTGTTTGGAATCGATATTCGCATCGTCGACGACAATAACGTTGTGTTACCCCACGATGGCGTCGCATTCGGTCGCTTGCAAGCACGTGGTCATTGGGTAACCAGTGGGTATCTCGGCGACGAAGCCGGCAGCCCAATCGATGGTGACAACTGGTTTGATACCGGCGATGTAGCGACTATAGATCAGCATGGCTACATGATGATCACTGATCGAACCAAGGACGTCATCAAGTCTGGCGGAGAGTGGATAAGCTCGATCGAAATCGAGAATCTGGCTGTTGGCTTCGATGGAATTGCTGAGGCCGCGGTTATTGCTATCGCACATCCTAAATGGGATGAACGTCCGCTGGTAATTGCAGTGACTCAAGAAGGGGCTACCGTCGAGAAACAAGACCTGTTGGACCATCTTGCCGGACACCTGGCAAAATGGCAGGTGCCGGATGACGTGGTATTCGTTAAAGAACTGCCACATGGAGCAACCGGCAAACTGAACAAACTACAGTTGAGAAAGGATTTTTCTGACTACACACTACCCGGCATTTGAAACCTGCTCTGCCAAACAAGTGAACCAGATGCATGATAAAAATATCTCCACGATAACTGCATCTAGCGGTTTCAGGCGGTAACACTATGATTGGACTACTCGCCAGCCAACAATATGCACTGTTCGCGCTCATCATAGTTGCGCTGGTTATTTCACTCACCTTTCATGAGTTCGGGCATGCCGCATCTGCCAAATATTTTGGCGATGACACAGCCCAGCGTATGGGCAGACTGAACATTAACCCATTGGCCCATATCGACCCAATGGGATTACTAATGGTAGTGTTAGTCGGTTTTGGTTACGCAAAACCGGTTCCGACGAACCCACGTAAC
This sequence comes from uncultured Granulosicoccaceae bacterium, assembly GCA_964409275.1. Classification (GTDB taxonomy): domain Bacteria; phylum Pseudomonadota; class Gammaproteobacteria; order Granulosicoccales; family Granulosicoccaceae. Next base: position 74,792 of record CAYPCS010000009.1, on the reverse strand, counting down.
TTTTCAACCCGATGGGCAACACCAATGGTGGCCGCGGCAGGGCCTGCCATGAATTTAATCCTCGCCTTCATCACTGTAAATATATATGCCTACGGGATTACGAATGGAATAGGATGGTTTTCTGAACCCGGGCCGGAGTATTTTTTTATTTTGCTAGCGAGAATTAATCTGCTACTAATGCTATTTAATTTAATTCCGCTGGGTCCGCTAGACGGCCACTATATTCTGGCCCATCTGCTGCCCCGCAACACGGCAATAAGATACCTGGAATTCAATAGTAAATATGGACATTTTGTTTTTCTAGGATTGATTCTCGTGAGCATCGCCGGTGTGCCCGTATTTTCGGGGTTAATGTCCGCTGCAGGAGAAATTTTACCGCTGCTTGTTATATTCGACAGATAATACCAAAGCAGATATCCACTCCTGGCTCTTTTCGCTCAGTAAGGCCGCTGATTCAAAAAATTTCCGGGTGGATCATAGTTACACACCCAGATCTGATCCTTGTTGCCACAACTGGCCGCACCGCATCCAACCACTCTTGAGTCACGCCATACCACTTGCGTATAGTTCTCGCAGTCCCGGTTCGGGCCGCAGCTGTTAGACGAGTAGTCGTAATCTACAGATTGCTCCACCCATGACAATACCACCTGCTTTGCCTCAAGCTGCTGAACCTCGCGACGACCATCTGCCCAGACAACAGCGTCACCCTTATAGAGATTTTCTCCAAGGCCGTTTTTATACAATGGCAAACTATTGGGTCCCCTGTACTGCAGGCCACACCCACCTTGATTTGCCAGGAATAAAGCCCACTCGGTAGCATAAACTGCCATCTGATTGGACCAGACAAGATCAGGAATACCCAAACGCTGGCGGACGCTGTTGTGTGTGTTGACTAAAGCTTCCGAACTAACCGTAATATCTGTCTCTGGCACAACAGTATTGATTTCGACAGGGGGTCGCAAATCAGGCAATGGCTTGGCACAGGACGTCACAGCAACCAGCGCAGTTGCTGTGATCAATACCTTAAGCGGCATTAGACTATCCGACTTTTTCTTGTCCAGCCTGTCCCCGAAAAAAACTGCGTTCGAGTTACCGGTTTTACAGCTATAACCAACCCGGGTTGAGATCACCCGCCAAGCTGCTCGTCAACTTCACATCCTGGTATGCTGGTTTTTATATGACTTATAGCTTCACTCCGCTCTTGTTCGGTAGGAAACATTGCGCTCGTAGCTACCACCTGACCATTGGCCGATTTGACATTAAAGAAATACATTCCATTGGTTGATTCTTTCAATAAATAGCGTTTGTCTTCCGTGCAATTTTTCTTTACGGAGTTGATGCCTTTTGATGCACTGTCTTTTGCTTTGTAGTTTTCGCTTCGCAGGACCATTTTTCCCTGATCATTTACAAAGGTAAAACTGAATGGCTCAGCTGCAGAACTCTTTTTTAAGATCGCTTTCATGATATCTCCCTTGTCTGGATTCTCAGAAACTTGCACACTAGTGATCAATACCTGTTGTTACCACGAGTATATCACTGTTCCAGGGGATTCATGCCGAGTGTAACGTTGTTTTATAAAACCGCTACCGGCAACTTGTACAGCTACCTATAGCAAGGTCATAAACGGCATCCCGGCCATATTATTTTACATTCGGGGAAATACCGCAAACTCGTTTCAATTACCAACAAACAATTATCAAGCGTTAGCTGGTAGCGCGACTTTTTTTCCAGCAACGAAGATCAAAGATTGTTCCTTGCTTCGTTTCAACGATTCAAAAGCCAGTTCAATTAATTCCGATCCATTGGCGTTGGCCAGAACACAGTGAATTAAACCAAAGTTTATTTTGATACTTACCGATTTTTCAAGTGCAGTACCATCTATCACAACCAGGTTATTGACAGCAGAATTCAGGCGTGCGAGCAATGCACCGGTGTTACCTTCAGGTGTGTCCGGTAATATTAGAATAAATTTCCCCGCTTCATAGCGGGCAACCACATCAGTTTCGCGTACCAGACGATGCAGCTGATCAGCCACTCGTTTTAGCGCGATATCCCCGCCGTGGTGCCCGTATTCATCATTAAACTTCTTAAAGTTCTCTATTTCAAGTGCGAGCACTGCCAGTGGAGTATTATATCGATGGCAACGCGCCACCTCTGTATCAAGTCTTTGCTCCAGATAGTAGCGATTATAGGCTCCCGTCAGCGGATCTATAATGGAGACACCCTCCACACTCTGGATGTTTTTCAGGTATAACACAGATCGCTTGACCAGCAGGGATTGCAGTAAGAGTACGGTACTGACAACCACCGGTAAATACGATAGCTTTCCTAACGTATTGTTCTGCAGCTGATACAACGGAAAGGCAACAATCAATATAGATACCACGGCGGTAAATCCCACCCATAGCAGCCATTGAGTGCGCAGTTTTTTTTCGGCAAACAAAGGTCTGATTGAACAGGCAATTACGATACAAGCAGCCAACATCACGCTTGTAATCAATAGCATAAATAGATGCATATTTTTTCTTTTTTTACATCCGCCATGCTGTAAGCAACCGGCAAGGATGACAGGCGTTCTTGCGGAAATTACTCGATCATTTCCGTGATGGCAGAATCCATATTCTGCGGTAAACGGAGCCAGTCGTAATGATCTATCGTATCAACCGGAACATTCGCAAACTGGTCATCGCGTACAATCAGCAAGTGCACCTTGTCACCGGGCTCATGTGACGACCAGATCATCTCGTACATTTGAGCCAGATTCGATACCTTCTTCTGGTCCACTGCTACAATTTCATCACCGGTCTGTATACCGGATTGCGCAGCTGGTCCATCAGCGACCACGGAACCGACAATTATTCCTTTTTTTGTTTGTTTGGAATCCAGCCCCAACCATGGTCTATGCGACTTTTTTGACCGACCTTCGGTCAGCAATTCTCCCATCACCCCTGTCAGTGCGTCGACAGGAATGAATATATTACCCGGCACTCTTACTTTCGGGTCTATATCGATATCAATTGAAACCAGCGAACCGATGCCCAACAACTCACCTTTGTCCGACAACAAGGGAGCGCCGCTAAAACTGGTACTCGGCGGATAGGTGTGAATTGCTTTATCCAGGGAGTATTCCCAGCCGCCGGTAAATTTTTTAATTTTGCCAATTTTCACGGCCCGCGCTTCCTCTTCACCGCTTGCCGGGAGTATAAGTGCGTACTGATCGGCTTTTAATTCGGCTGATTTTCCAAGCGGCAACGGCGTCGTTGGTTTGGCTCTCTCGGCGCGTAGCAATCCAATACCAGTACCTTCATCATAGGCAACAATGCTGGCACTGCTGGTGTCACCGTCAGAAAAGGTAACAGTAACCGAAGACGCCTCTGCGATAACGTAGCCGACTGTAGCAATCAGACCCCCGGCATCAATTACCACCCCGTTTCCTTGCCGCTTGAGACCAAATGTTGGTCCGGTCCGGGCGATTTCCAGAATTTCCGCATCCACCGTTACGATTGACTGTCTGATTTTCGCCAATGGATCTGCGTTTGCCGCTGCCATGGGGGGTTCTTGCAACGATTGACCAACTGGTGGTTCTCCATAGAACGAATCCGGCGAACTGCCAGAGGAAGCACCGGGAACCATCGCGTGGGACTCCTGGGTCGGGCTTATATCCGCAGGAGACGGATCAGCTGACGCGAAGGAGGCACATACTGAAGACAGTGCAAGTGATGCAAAACCAGCCAACAACTTTTGTTGCCATCGCCTGCACTTCCCTGATCGGATGATTGCCATCACTTACGCCCTCTGTCTGGTTTCGCTGCGAATTGGCAGCACTACAGCAGTGGAGTAGCAGCCAATGTGCCATTCATCAGGATCAAGCTAAAACAGGATTTTGCCTTGCTCAATAGAGGGCATAATTAAAAAACCGATGTTGAAATAATCCAGGCGAATGCTGGCTTTCGAGTAACATCTGCATGCCCGACCGCGCAACGCGCGAAAACCACCTCAGTGTACGGATGCCTAAACACCGCTCATAAAAAAGGCCGCAAATTGCGGCCTTCTCCCCTAACCTGGATAATCAGAAGCTAAAGCGTTTAGCCTCCAGCGCGCACACCCAGCTTGCCAAGAGTGTCATAGGTCAATCCACCCGTGGCCAAACCACGAGCTCGCTGAAAACGCTCTACTGCCGCCATCGTCTGTGTACCAAGCACACCATCAATTGGTCCTGGAGTAAAGCCGGCACTTCTAAGTGCACGCTGTACGTCCTGGATAACACCACCAGTCATATTGGTTTCACACAGTATAGGCCGCCACTCGAGACGCTCGTCACTGGTCTTGATGCGCTTTACAACTTCTTTGGTTTGCGCAGGTACAGCAGTGCGCACTTCACGGGCATCGCTTACCAGTCGGCTTACACGTTTGGTCTCGTATTTTGCGGGGATTTCCACACGCTTAACCGATGCAGGCTGCTTGACTACTTTTCGAGTAACACTGGCAATTTTTGCCGGAGTTGACTGCAAACACACAACGTTACCTGTCCGCTTGCCAAAGTTGCTGCCAGTCGCCGCCACACTATGCCAGGAATGAGATGCATCAGATGTTTTTACAGTTTTAGAGATGTCTTTGTATTTTCCGGGCACCGAAGTCCGGATTTCACTAGCATCGGCAACCAGTTTCCGAACGCGAATAGTTTCATAGCGGGCTGGCTGCTCGAGTACCCGACTTGTAGCCGGAGTTTTCATTACCCGCTTTGAGAGTGTTTTGTAAACCGCAGGAACCTCGACGAGACACATGATCTCGCCACTGGCAGCATCAATTTTCTGGATAGGACCATGACCCTTTTTCCAGACAGTTTTCGCGTCTTCTACCTTGATCTTTTCCTGAACAGTCTCAAACACGGCCGGAACTTCAACCAGCTTTCGCGATGCCGGTTCTACCATGACTCGCTGTTCAACCCACTCGTACTTCGCCGCGTTGAGCGTAATGTTTTCGGACGGCTCAGTCACCATGACCCGCTCTGCAACAGTCTTGTACTGCGCTGGTTTGAAATGTTCGGCAAAGCACTGTCCTGGCTTGGCGCTGTCCAGATCGGCACCACCGTTTTTGGCAGTCCGCAGCAATCCGGAGCTGGCAACGACACTGCTGTTTTTGGAACTCATCACCCAGCGTTCGCCAGCTGGCGCAACTTCGTATGTCTCGGTCGTAGTGCCAAAGGTAGCAGGAATTACTTTCAGCTCACTTTGCCCCTCGCTTACAAGAACGCGCTGCTCGGACCATTCGTACTTCGCCGGGATTATTTTTATTTGCTCGCTTGCTTCCTTCACAACAACCGTAGAACTTTCAGTGCGGTACTTCGCCGGGATAACCACCTTGGCATAGCACTCCCCTGCCTTCGCGTTTGGCAGTACTTCGGTTAAATCCTGCATCGCAAAGTTGGGGGAAGCAGCGCCCATCGCAGCACCCAGGATCACAAATTGAAGAGTTTTTTTCATGTTCATTTATATCCAGTGGTTAAACTTACGGTGACGTCGGGACTATCACCACAGCAAATGCACGGCGAGTTCCTGTAAAGCACCGGGAATTCAACGACAGCCAGTAAAAAATCCGCCAGTGAACCCCGCAAAAAGATCCGTACTCGCCGACCCGAAACTCTGTCGTGGAAAAGGCCCGCAGTCTGTGCGGCCCGACAGTGTGTTTAGCTGCTGATTCGCTTTTTCTCTGAGTAAAACAGTGTTTCCAGACATTGCGCAGTCATCATTTTCTGCCGTACAACGTTGGAAATGTGAAACAGGTCACCATAACAGCCCTACAGTCCGTCTTAAGCCATTTGCCGACTCCACCACTTGCTCACTTCCAGCGCTCACCAACAAAATCAAACTGCCGTGTAGTACAACAAGCCCGTCGAATTACCACTGAATCTGGTAAAATCCTGCCGATGGATGTCTCACACATACTCGATTCCCTAAACCCGGAACAACGAGCCGCTGTAAGCGCAGAAGCTGGTCCTTTGCTGATACAGGCCGGAGCAGGCAGTGGTAAAACTCGCGTTTTAACCCATCGTATCGCCTGGCTAAATCAGGTTGAAGCGGTATCCGCTTTCAGTATTCTGGCAGTAACATTCACGAATAAAGCGGCCGGAGAGATGCGATCACGGGTCGAGCAACTTCTAGGCATGCCAACAGGACCGATGTGGGTGGGTACTTTCCACGGCCTGTCCCACCGATTTCTGCGTACCCACTGGAAAGAAGCGAACCTGCCTCAGGCGTTTCAAATTCTTGATAGTGAAGATCAGCGTCGAATGGTGCAGCGCTCAATACGTGGCCTGAATCTCGACGAATCTCAATGGCCGCCCCGAACCGCCATGTGGTACATCAATGGTAAAAAAGACGAAGGATTGCGTCCACAGCACATACGCGATGAGGGTGATGCCAACGAGCAGCAACTCATTCAGATATATGCCGCCTATCAGACTGCTTGCGATCTGGCCGGCGCGGTGGATTTTGCCGAGCTGCTGTTGCGCGCGCTGGAAACCTTGCGTGATAACGAGGATCTTTTACAACACTACCAAAACCGGTTTCAGCACGTATTAGTAGATGAATTTCAGGATACTAATACCATTCAATACGCGTGGCTGCGGCTGCTGGCGGGTGACAAAGGTAATGTGTTTGCTGTGGGTGACGATGATCAATCCATCTATGGCTGGCGGGGCGCCCGGGTGGAGAACATTCTCAACTTTTCAAAAGATTTCCCGGGTACAACAATAATCAGGCTGGAACAAAACTACCGGTCAACTGCAACTATTTTGAATGCCGCCAACGCGCTCATTGAAAACAACAGTGACCGACTGGGAAAAAACCTGTGGACCGATATCGGAGACGGTTCGCCAATCACCTTCTATAGTGCCTACAACGAAGGTGACGAGGCCGGTTTTGTGGTTGAGCGAATTATGGAACATATAAAAGACGGCGGCAGTCGATCAGACGCCGCCGTTCTATATCGCTCAAACGCGCAGTCACGAGTATTGGAGGAAGCACTTTTCAGGAGCGGCATGCCATACCGGGTCTATGGCGGTTTGAGATTTTTTGAGCGTATGGAAATAAAAGACGCGCTCGCCTATATGCGGTTGCTAAGCCTTGCAGACGACGATATCTCGTTTGAACGTGTAGTCAATCAGCCCCCGCGAGGAATTGGCGATAAAACACTCTCGCAAATTCGGGACGCAGCGCGGGAGGCTGGCGTATCCCTCTGGCACGCGAGCGCTGAAATTCTGAGCGCCAATGCATTGAAGGGCCGTGCAGCCAGCGCGGTTGGCGGATTCATGAAGCTGATAATCCAGATGCGCAAAGACACCTGCGAGATGCCACTCGATAAAATGGTCGAGCACATCATTGAGCACAGCGGCCTGCTTGCACACTATAAAAAAGACCGAACTGACAAAGGCGAGACAAGGCTTGAGAACCTGCAAGAACTGGTCGGTGCCGCTGGCACGCCAGTAGAGATCCCTGATGACATGCCCGATATGTCTCCGCTTGATGCTTTTTTATCGAATGCAGCACTCGAAGCCGGAGAAAATCAGGGAGATGAATGGGAGGAGTGCGTGCAGCTAATGACACTACATTCAGCCAAAGGACTGGAGTTCCCGCTGGTATTCATCACCGGTATGGAGCAGGGCCTTTTCCCAAGCCAGCGCTCGGTTGAAGAAACAGGAAAAATGGAGGAGGAGCGGCGGCTTTGTTATGTGGGGATAACACGCGCGGAACAAAAACTTTTTTTAACCATGGCGGAACATAGACGACTATACGGACGAGATCATTTTGGTGCACCATCGCGTTTTATCGGCGAAATTCCCTCCGAGTACCTGCAGGAGATCAGACCTCGTCTCAATGTTTCCCGCCCTGTGTTACAAACACCGAAGCGCAAATCCATGCGCGAGGAAAATACCACTGGCCTCACTGTTGGCCAACGAGTGCGGCACAGCAAGTTCGGCGAGGGTATGGTAATCGACTACGAAGGGTCAGGTGCACACGCCAGAGTTTCTGTTAATTTTGAAGAGGTTGGGACTAAATGGCTGGTGATGGCCTACGCCAACCTTGAAGTCCTGGACGCGGCATAGCTTGTAAGCTGGTTTTGCAGTCTAGTAGTCCACCATGACATCAAACACCACCTTGTCGGATGCAGTTTTGGCGTCAATATCAAATGCCAGTGTCCACTTACCATTCATGTTGAATTTCACTCCTTTCACCTCATAACGCCCATCGCCCAGATGCTTGCCTACCTGAGGCTGGCTTGGCAAACCATGCCCATGATGCGCCATACCGCCACCCACATTCACTCGCAGGGTTGCAACCGGGTCTTTGCTTCTGGCGTCCCGTACAGTCAGTAGCCAATCGTGATAGCTGTTAAGTTCCGCTGTGCCTTTTCCCGCTTCAAGAGTGACCTCAAATACACCATTCTCACTCACTTTCTTTTCCGAAAACCAAGGGTCACCTGCATCGTCCCCTGCCGTTACGGGCAGAAAAACACTAGTGAACAACAAGGAAATCGCGAGACATACACTTCTGAACATAACTGGCCTGCTGTAGGATTGGATAGACGAATCAGTTGCTGATTCGGAAAACTTCTTTTTCTGACAAACTATTATTGCAAAAGTTTGTTTTAGGTAAACCGTATCGGGACCGGAGATAGTTTATCTCCAGCGCCGCTTTTTTGACTTTCAGTGCGTTTACGCAACCACCATGCGATTGACTTCTGCAGCCTGCCAGCCTTTTTCACTACGAGTTTGTATGAACTCTACTTCTTCTCCCTCATTCAGCGATTTATAGCCTTCACCCATAATTGCCCGGTAATGAACGAATACGTCTTCCTCAGCTTCATTGAGAATGAATCCATACCCCTTGGCGTTATCAAACCACTTCACTTTGCCTATAGATTTTGCCACCTTGGTAACCTTCTTGTACTTTGCTGTTTAGTTGTTCCCTGCAACGACTGGACTTCTCCGGATATATTTGCCTGAAAATACCTGGCAATCACTGCTGACACATAATTTAACATAGTCAAAATGGGGTGAAAACCATGATTTTCCCTTTAATCTAATGTTTAGACTGGTATCACGGTGAAGTAGACATTTTATGCTTCCACGATCACCTGCGAGCCGGGGATTCGTTTTAGAAGCAGTAAAAAATAAAGAATGGCAGCAATATAATCACTGTTAATATGAAATAAAAAGCTATCCGTAAAACTACTGTAATGCAAAGTGCAGTCTACTTTTGACGCGAGTTTTTGCGGCCGGAATCCGGCAACGTCCAGAGCAATTGATGTAAGTGTCGCTCTCTTACAGGGCACCCGGCTGACCAAAATTTACGAGTGGAGTGACTCGCTCGCAATATTTAACCCTCGGGGGATATTTGGCACTAAACTTCCCTCTAACCTTACCAGCGCACGAAACTACTCATCATCGGGCGCTCATTCATCTCCTGTTTCCCACTGAATGCATTTCATGAATTCCAGAACCCTGTCACTAGCCACCGCTCTACTAACTTTTCTGTTCGGACATAACAACGCTCTGGCGCAACAGGGGATCTGTGTCGCGCCGCAACGGCCAGTCTGCCCTTTAGTAGTGGCTGCTGTTCCACAATTCGAATTCACCTTTTCGCGGCTAATATTCGCTGATAACCCGCTTGCTGTTCACGAACTCGGAGATTATGTCGGGTTCCCACACTGGCAAGCGGACTGTTCGGATTCAGACCCGCATTTCATTTCCGCATTAAAACGCATGACGCGAATTAATCTCAAGGATCAATCGCAAAGTATTTCGTTGATGGATTCCGCCGTATTTGACTACCCGGCTCTGTACATGGTCGAAGCCGGATTCGCGTCTTTCACTGATTTCGAAGCACTGCGTTTACGAGAGTATCTACTTCGCGGTGGTTTCCTGCTGGTAGACGATTTTCACGGCAGCTACCAATGGGACAAGTTTCTTGAGTGGATGGGAAAGATATTTCCAGACCGCGAGATCGTGGATATCCCCAAAGACCATGAAGTTTTTCACGTCCACTTTGATATTGACACGTTCGTGCAAATCCCCGGGCTCAGAGCACTGTGTCTGAATAACGGAGCCACCTGGGAAAGACCGATGACCAAATCCGGTGGAGTCATCGAAAGCAACACATCCCGCCAGCAACCCGCGTGGCGCGCCATTCTTGATGATGATGACCGGGTGATGGTGATGATCAACTGGAATGTTGATCTAGGCGACGCCTGGGAGCACGCGGACATGGAAGAATATGCATCGGAATACACCTCTACCGCCTACCGTCTCGGTGTTAACTACATGATTTACAGTATGACGCACTGAGTTGCACATTATTGAGGAATAGACGTTTAGCCCGTCAAAAGTGCTTGAATCACTAGATATCGCGTGTACTTTCATCGTCACCCTTGCGGTGATTTTTCTCGCGCCGGGATTCAAGCAAACGCTCTCGTGCCTCGTCTCCCATGTGCGGCTCACCGCGCGCTCTGGATAATCGCATTTGTTTTTCGCGCTCCAGAAAACGGGATTTTTGATCTTCGCTAACCTTTCCATAGCACCGTGGGCAACTGGCTCCGGCGACATACTTCGAGCTTTTCCTGTCTTCTTCGGCAATCGGTCGTCGACACGCGTGACATTGATCATAACTACCTTTTTCAAGCTGATGATCAACCGTCACACGCTCATCAAACACAAAGCACTCCCCCTTCCACAGGGAGTCTTTTTGCGGCACATGCTCAAGATAACCCAATACCCCTCCTTTCAGGTGATAAACGTGCTCAAATCCTTTCTCGCGAAGGTAGGCCGTTGATTTCTCGCAGCGAATACCACCGGTACAAAACATGGCAATTTTTTTCTGCTTGCTAACACCAGGCTCAAGTGCACTCTCAACAAATTGGGGGAATTCCCTGAAGTTCGTTGTCTTCGGATTGACTGCCCCTGCAAAACTGCCCACCTCGCACTCATAGTCATTTCGGGTATCGATAAGCAATACGTCCGGATCGGAAATCAACGCATTCCACTCACCCGGTTCCACGTAGGTTCCCGCGGATTTTGCAGGATCAATTCCCTCTACTCCCATGGTCACAATCTCGTTTTTTAGTTTGACCCGGGAACGCTTGAACGGACACACTGACGTAGTCGATTCCTTGCACTCAAGGCCGACAAATTCAGGCTGCGAAAGTAGCCACTCAAGCACCGAATCCACACTGGTTCTGGCTCCGGCAATCGTTCCGTTGATGCCCTCGCTTGCAAGCAACAACGTCCCGCGCACGTGCGATCGAGCCATTAGCTCCAGCAACGGTTTTTGCAACCTCGCATGATCATCAACCCGCACAAACTTGTACAATGCACAGACAACAAATGCATGCATGCTGTTTACTCCTGGCTGGGCGGAACGTAAATCCGCTGCCTGCAACGCTTAATTTGAAATCTCATTGTATTAGCCTGGCACTAAAAACCCAAGCCAGGGACAACAGGCCAAACGAACCACAATGACATCTAGCAGTGAAATTCTGAAACAATTAGTCGCCTTCCCTACTGTGAGCCGCGACAGCAACCTCAACCTTATCGATTTTGTGGCGAGCTTGCTCGCCAACCTGGGCATCAATAGCCGCCTTGTGAAAAGCGAAGACGGAAAAAAGGCAAATCTCTACGCGATTACAGGACCCGCAGATGTTCCAGGGGTAATGCTGTCTGGCCACACTGATGTTGTTCCTGTAGACGGACAACAATGGTCGTCAAATCCTTTCGAGCTTCGTACCGAAAAAGGATTGCACTACGGCCGGGGTAGCGCCGACATGAAAGGTTTCATTGCCTGCGTTCTGTCGATGCTCTCCAGGCTCGACCAATCCAGTCTGATTACCCCGCTACATCTGGCACTCAGTTACGATGAAGAGGTAGGGTGTATTGGAGTTCGAAGACTATTGCATGTGCTAGATGGATCGACCGTCAAGCCACGATTTTGTATTGTCGGTGAGCCTACCCTGATGCAACCGGTAGTAGCCCACAAAGGCAAAACAGCATTAACAGTGGATTGCCACGGAGCGGAGTGCCATTCAAGCCTGGCACCCGAGGGCTTGAACGCAATCTACCTCGCAACGGATATGATTACCGCCATTCGGAGACTGCAAGACAAAATCATCGCCGAAGGAACTCACGATCACGACTACGATATAAGCCACACCACATTACATACCGGAGTAATAAAGGGAGGTACTGCCTTAAATATAGTGCCGAACCACTGTCAGTTCGTGTTCGAAATTCGCAATCTGCCATCCGACAATCCGAAAGAGATTGTTACATCGCTGCGAGCAAGCGCGAAAGAAATAATGCAGCAGCACCAAAAGATTTTTCCGCACGCGAACATTGAAATTGAAATTTACAACAGCTACCCGGCGCTCAACACACCGTCCGATAGTGACATTGTAAAATTCGTCACCGATCTAACCGGGGCTAATCAGCTCGGTAAAACAGCATTTGGAACAGAAGCCGGCCTGTTCACCGAACAACTCGGTGTACAAAGTATTGTGATGGGGCCAGGCAGCATTGAACAAGCCCACAAACCCGACGAATACATTGCGCAAACAGAACTGGATCGCTGCGACGCTTTCCTTGAAAAACTGAAGCGCGCCCTTTCGGGCTAACCTGTCGCTGCTTTCCCGAGGTGTAATTCCTCGTCAAACGGACAATTGGTCAAACTTTCCACACCGGTTTCCGTGATCAGCACCTGATCCTCCAGCTTTACACCATCTGCACCTCCAGTAGCACCAATATAGGCTTCCACACACAGCATCATACCAGGTTCCAGCACGCCGTCATAACCACGCTCTTCCCAGTCGATCGGGTATTTTATTGAAGGCCACTCATCGCAAAGTCCAACTCCGTGATACTTGGATCCATAGCGCTGCGCCACAAATTCTGCAGGAAGCGCATGCCCCTTCTCGCAGGCTTCCCGAAAGGTCATTCCCGGTTTCAGGATGGCAGTGTTTTCCATAATATGCTCATGAGCAATACGGTGCAGACGACGTTGCTCGTCAGTGGCCCGGCCATCGCCGATAAACCAGGTGCGCGATATGTCAGCACACATTCCATAACAACCAATCAGGTCAGTATCAAAAGCGAGCAATTCGTTATTTTGAATCACCCGTGGACCACACTCCTGAAACCACGGATTGGTGCGTGGTCCGCTTGAGAGAATTCGCGTTTCGATCCACTCACCACCGCGACGAATATTTTCCTTATGAAGCTCGGCCCATACATCGTTCTCGGTGATGCCAGGCCGGGTTTTATCTCGCATGGCTAAAATCGACATCTCACAGGCATGCATTGCACAACGCATCGCCTTTATCTCGTCCTCGCCCTTAATTGCACGAGTGCGCTCTGTGACTTCCTCGCCATCACACACCTCAATGCCCAGATGCTGCAACGCGTGCAAGCCTGCTATCTGTATTTTATCAACGGCAAGGCGGCGATTACTTCCACTATGCTCTCGAAGTAGATCGTCTATGACTGCGGCAAAATCGGCAGCCTTTTCGTCGGTGCGACTGCCAGTGGCAAAGTAAAAAAATGAACCCCCACCCCTGACTTCCTTTACCAGTGGATTAAAGTCTGACATGTAGGGTAACGCCCCATACTCCCAAATCACCATATGTCCATCGGCCAGCAACAAACAGGCTCGACAGGGATTATGCGCACACCACAATTGCATATTGGTTGTGTCAGTGGCGTAGCGAATGTTGAGCGGGTCATACATTAGTAACCCGGCCAGCTGCCGCTCGACGATTGCGTCGGTTAATCGTTGCCAACGATGTCGACGCATGGCCTGAAGGTCCGGGCACGACAAACCTGCCTGCTGCCACTCTGAGTAGGCCAAAGGGGTTGGGCCAATTTCAACCCGGTTATTATCCGCGGGCGTGTTATCGGGCCGAACACCTGGATTTATTTTTGTTTCATAGTGAGATGACATTCTACTTTATCCAGGGGTCATCGTGATGCCAGTGTGTAACGCAGGCGGCTGACCATCCTCAAACACTTGTTTTATTGCACCTGCCTGCCCGATGCAAGTCACAGCATATCCGATGGCGCCATCGACAACAGCCTCGGCCAATTTCACCTGTTCACCACGTTGTGATGTATATTGCTTTTTTGACCGCCCGGAATGTTCATGAACAATTTTTCCAGCAATCAACTTGATATCAATTTTGTTCGATCCTGTTTTCCAACATTTTCAGAATCGCTGGCGGCAAAAACCGCATTCTTTGAGAATGCCGGCGGGAGCTACGTCGTAAATGATGTTCTCGAAAAGCTGGTGCATTTTTACCGCATGAACAAAGTCCAACCGTACGGATGCAGCGATATATTACATGCCGCCGGTACACAAATGGATTCGGGACGCCAAACAATGGCCGATCTTCTCGGGGTAAAGTCAGATACGATAACTCTTGGCGCTTCTACCACGCAGAATTTCAATACACTTGCACTGGCCTGCACAACACTGCTAAAAAAACGATCAGAAATTATTGTCACCGAACAGGACCACGAAGCCAATATTGGCGCGTGGGAACGCCTGTGCAATCGCAACAATGCAACACTTCGACTCTGGCCGGTCAATCCTGATTCCGGTGAACTTGAACTGGAGCAGTTCGAAGCGCTGTTGTCAGAGTCCACGGCTCTGGTATGCATGACCCACAGTTCCAATATTGTTGGCTCGCTAAACCCTGTGGAGCAGGTGATATCACAATGCCGGCAAAACGGCAGCCGTATTGCTATTGACGGTGTGTCCTATGCCCCGCACCAATGGCCGGACTTACCCTCTCTGCAACCTGATGCCTACTGCTTCAGTACCTACAAAACCTATGCGACGCACCTCGGGGTTATGTATACCGCTACTGATTTCGCAGCAGAGCTCGATCCACAATGTCACTATTTTAACCGCTCATATCCTCACAAACTTTTAGATGGTGCCGGACCTGACCATGCATCAATCGCCGCACTAGCCGGATTGGGAGACTACTTTTCAAAAAGCCACACGCATCATTTTGGCAATAGCGACCTGTCTCTGCACCACAAAGTAAAAGAAGTATCCGGATTGATGCACGCACATGAGAGCGAGTTGTGTCACAAACTGTTAGTGGGTATTTCCGGTTTGCCGTTACGAATTATTGGTCGTGACAACAGCGCGGGACGAGAAGCGAACGTCTCACTTACCTCCCAAAAACACACCGCTCGGTTTATGTCGGAAGCTTTGGCATCCCGTGATATTGCGGCAGGTCACGGCCATTTCTACGCGTTGCGCCTTCTGCAAAAAGTTGGCATAAAGGACACCGATGACGGAGTATTGAGGATAAGCTTCAGCCACTACAATTCCGAAGAAGATGTTTCGCGACTACTTGACGTTCTGCATGCCATTCACTAGTTTTTACCGGATATAATAGTGACCATAAACCGCCAAACTGGATACCAAATTGGTAGCAATTAACCCGACCAAAGCCGGAGTCATTAACCCTGAATGGAGCTACAAGGTACCCTCACCCGCTTACGATTCCGTAACTCCGGACGAAAGACAGAAAATCCGACAGCAGAATCCCTGGTCCTTTTTGAACGTTACTCTGTCGCCAGAAGATATATCTAAAGACGGCAACGTCCCAAACGAAAAGCTGGTCACCCTGGCAAGGGTTGCGCTGGAAAAAATATTAGCCACAGACGCGTTCGGCTTTTCGCAGGAATGTCTTTACCTTTACCGTTTGCAACGCGGTGATCATATCCAAACGGCAGTTGTTACGGATATAGATCTCGCCGACTACGAAAACGGTCAAATCAAGATACACGAGCAGATCAAACAGCATCGCGCTGATCTACTGGCTGACCATATGCAACGCCTTGGTGTGATGTCCAGTCCCATAGCACTTACCTATCGAAACGATGCAACCCTCACAAAACTAATAAAAAGCGCCACCGTTGATCAGCCACTTTTGACCGTGGATGCAAACTTCGGGGTACAGCAAACCATCTGGCGACTGACTAACCCTGATGTTATTTCAGCTTTCAAAAAAGCGTATTCAGAAAAGACGCTTTATATTATAGACGGCCATCACAGGGCGGCAGCAACAGTTGCCGCAAACCGGATTGAGGATACCGCTCAGTCAAGGCAAATTTTTGGTGCTCTGTTTCCTGATAATGAACTAAAACTGCTAGGATTTAATCGTTGGATCAAACCGACCACTACCACTGATAAAATCACTGCCAATACTTTTATCGAGCAATATTCAGGCAAAACTCTCACACAATATAGAGCGCCTGAAAAAGGCGAGCTTATCATCTATATTTCGGGATCGTGGCTAAGTGTAGTGCTTAAAACCGGGACCGGCACAGATGCCTCGGAGTTACAAGAGCAACTCTTGCAACCACTATTTTCTATCAATTCAACAGACCAGTCATTGATCGAAAATTTACCAGGCAACAAACCTCCTGGTTACCTCATCGATCTGGTCGACAATCACGGTGGCATTGGAGTATTCCTGGCGCCACTCACAATAGAGAACTTTCTATCTCTTGCGGACTCGGAAGAATTGCTGCCTCCAAAATCCACCTACTTTACACCCAAGATTCAATCAGGTGTATTCCTGCGCTTTATTCGCTAGCTTCTGCTCAACTTTCATCTGTCGGTTCAGCTCTACGCTTCAACTCTTCGGGAATTTCAATGTATAAGCCCAACATCAGTGATGAAAGGGTTTTACCATGTCCATCGAGACTCAAACCGTCGTTAACACCGCCCTCAAGCACTTCATCGATCACAAAATTCAGCGCGTTCAGATTCGGCAGTTCATAACGGATAACCCGTGTAGCACCCTTGTGTTTAAACAGGTCAAATACAGTTTTTTCAGTAATTTGATGCAACAGGTGCGTATAGACCTCCTCACGGTACGCGATAACAGAGATATTGCACCGATTTCCCTTGTCACCGGCGCGGCTATGCGCCACTTCATGAAGGCGAACCCTAATCGTCACACATTATCTCCACAACACGCGTATGCGGCTCAATCAATTGACGATCAACCAGCACCGATGCAGTTGAAATCTGCGGGCTCACCGACTGTCTCACCCCACCACCGGCGGAAGGACCACAGCAGTACAGTGCAAGAACTTCATCAGCTATACGTTGCGCAATAGCACGCGTCTCGCTTCTTACCGCCACTCTTAAGCGATATTCGCCACCAGACGAGGAAGTGTAATCTAAAGCGCATGAGCCGCTATCATCATCATGAACCGCACACGTACCAATTAGTTCAACCCTGCATTTGCAACCTTCAGCGAGTAATTGCAATCGCCTTCTAACAACGTCTGCAGCCAGTTTGGCACGAGCCAGAGAGTTAACTCCAGCGTAACTGATTTCGGCCTCACCCAGCCAGCCACCTTCTAATGACAAAGTCACCTTCAATGTCGGCGGCGGAGGCCTTCCTCTGGCACCGGTGACAAGGATACGATCAGGTTCGACTTCAGTCAGTTGAACCGCGCTGATATCCAGTGTGACATCGGGCGTCAGATAAGCCTCTGGATCATGCATTTCATAGAGTAATTGCTCGGTGACCGTAGCCTTGTTTACTACCCCTCCGGTATCGTCTGCTTTTGAAATAATAAAGTCACCGTTTCGATGAACCTCAGCGATTGGAAACCCCAAATCATGAAGATCCGGTACGTCCTTGTAACCCGGATCTGCGAAATAGCCCCCGCTTATTTGACCGCCACACTCCAGTAAATGACCTGCTGTTGTACCGCACGCCAGCAGATCGTAATGGTCTTCGCGCCATTGATATTCGTGAATCAAAGGTCCAAGGACAAGTGCCGCATCTGTGCTTCGCCCTACCAGCACAATATCAACCCCAAGAGACAATGCTTCGGCAATTGGCCGCGCACCAAGATAGGCGTTGGCAGCATGCAGGACTCTGCCTCTGGTTTCGGTACCTTCCATCGTCGGCAACGACTGAAGCTCTGCAGCTTGTGTAAATTCGAGAATATCATCACCGGATACGATTGCCACTCGCGGTCTGGACGCACCTGCCTCATGGGCAATCTGGTAAGCGCGGCGCGCTGCAGCAGCAGGATTGGCGTTACCAAAATTAGCCACTATTCGAATATTGTGCTTAATGCATGCACCTATAACCGTTGGCAGATAGACATCAAGCCACGGTGAATACCCTTTTGAAGGGTTTTCCCGTTTCAATCGCTGGGCAATGGCAAGGGTGCGCTCCCCCATCACTTCGTAAATCAAATATCGCGGTCCGGGGCATCGGGAAAGTGTCTCAACCACTGGCATCGCCGCATCAAAACGATCACCGGCAAATCCGGCACCGCTACCAATAAAAAGTCGGTCAGTCACCTGTGCAGACCCGGCTCAGTGTTTAACCAGTTCGGCCGCATTAATAATTCTCTCGTCGGTAAGTTTTCCATCGAAATAATCGAGCAGATTTTGCGCAGAATAAGTCGCCATCCGTTGCATTCCTTCGACGGTAGCAGCGGCATTGTGTGGCGTCAAAACGGTGTTGGGAAGAGTCAGTAGCGGGTTGCTTGCGGTCGGTGGTTCCGTCAGGAACACATCACTGCCAAAACCCGCGATGTCTCCGGAGCGAATTGAAGTCGCCAGCGCTTCCTCATTCACTACTCCGCCTCGGGCACAATTTATCAGGATGCTGTGTCGCGGCATTGATGCAAGCTCGGCGTGACCAATCAGATCACGGGTGCTGTCATCGAGTGGAACATGCAAAGTTACATAGTCGGCACTACCTAGCAGGGGCCGAAAATCTTCGACACACTCTACGGATAACTCCCGAGCGTAATCCTTATCGAGCGCTATATCGGCCACCGTTACCTGCATCCCGAATGCCTTACAAACGGGAGCCACGCGTTTGCCAATACGGCCAAATCCGATGATCAATACGTTTTTCCCGAAAAGTTCGCTGGTGTGGTGCCTGCCACGCTCTGCAAACTTGCCTTCACGGCTTAGCTGGTCGTATTGCAGGACGCGTTTGTTTAGCGCCAGCATCATCATCAGTACATGCTCTACAACTGATGTAGTATTCGAATTCACGGCAATAGCAACGGGGATTCCTCTGGACGATAAATGACTGACTGCTACATTGTCGCAGCCTACGCCGTGACGCGATACCACCTCAAGATTTGGCGCACCACCCAACTGCGTTTCTGTCAACGCCATGGTGCGAACAAGCACGCCATGTATGTCAGGCAGTACAGATTCCAGTCTGGATCGATCTCCATCGAGTAGGGTTACACGAATATCATCCCGGGCATCCAGCAGGGCGATACCATCCGGATGCAACGGTTCTGTCACCAGGACATTCTTCACACTTCATACTCCTAATTTTTACGTCGTACCCTACACCACATTTGACCAGCTTTCCTCTGGCTGACAAGATGGCTTGGCAAAGTGAACAACCAAAGGTGGGCAGAACTCATTAATTCAACCGTGCAAACGTCAGGAACATGAGCGACACCTGGGAGCGACTCGCCCGGCAATGCACTGGCGCCAGCGGTGCCAGGCGTGGCAAACGAATTCAGAGTCTGTGGAGTGGCCACGGAGAAATTTTCCGTGTGCAGTTACAGAACGCTGACTTCCCCAGCCTGATTGTTAAGTATGTAGCACCGGTTACCACCGACAACAAACACCCTCGTGGCTGGGACAGCAAGTTCGCCACAGAGCGTAAGAAACGCTCCTACCAGATTGAGCGATACTGGTATAAACACTGGAGCACGTATTGTGACGACAATTGCCGAGTCGCCAGGTGTTACGAAACCCACAGCGAGCAAGAACAAACCTGGATGCTGCTTGAGGATCTTGACGAAAGCGGTTACCCGCATCGTCGGTCATCGCTCGATTTTAATACGGCGTGCGTGTGCCTGGACTGGCTTGCGTATTTTCACGGAAAGTTTCTGCAACGAAAACCGACCGGACTCTGGCCGGTTGGTACCTACTGGCATCTGCATACCCGACCTCACGAATTTGACGCTCTCGAAGATCAACAACTTCGCGACAACGCCACAAAAATAGATCGAATACTCTCACACTGCCACTACCAGACACTGGTGCACGGTGACGCGAAAGTAGCAAACTTTTGCTTTTCAACCGATAGTAAAGAAGTGGCGATGGTCGACTTTCAATACGTCGGTGGTGGATGCGGTATGAAGGACGTGGCCTACTTTCTGGGAAGTTGCCTTAACGAAGACCAGTGCGAACGTCTGGCCCCTGCGTTGCTTGATCACTACTTTCGCACACTACGCACGGCAGTGGAGAAAAGTTGCAACGCCTGTGTGGATCACAAAAAACTTGAGCACGAATGGCGACTGCTCTATCCGCTTGCATGGACCGACTTCTATCGATTCCTCGCGGGCTGGATGCCAACCCATGAAAAGATACACCGCTACACCAGGAGCATGGCACAGCAAACCTACTATTCGCTGGCCGATTTTTAGCCTGCCCGGTTTTTAAATCAGAGCCTGTATTTACCGATCTGAAGGCTCGCGATTTAACTTTGTGACCTCAATCGTCTCCAGTTGCTCGTCAGCTTTATCGAACCACAAGCGCGAAACGTAGTTATCTTTGGGCCACTGCATTTCAAACAAATCGACCTTAACGCCCGTGTGGCGATCGCGCAGGGAAATAAATATCTCTTCAGCGGTTTCAATGTTGCCAAGCTCATACTCTGCGAGCCCCTGACTGTATAGTGCTGTATCGGCATAACTGCTTGCGGGATCAGTTTCGAGCAGATTTTGCATACTGATAAAGGAGTTTTGATAGTCATTCTGATCTACAAGCTGTATGTAACCAAGCATATACATTGCGTCATCAAATAAATAGCTATCCATATGCTCCACGGTCAGTATATCCAGAGTTTGCAAAGCACCGCCGACATCCCCGGCATCGCGCAAATCGAGGGCGCTGCGGTAGAGGTCAAAATCTGCTCCCGTACCATAGATGTCCGCTTCTTCAAGCAGTGAAACCTTGATCATGGCTCGTTGCTTGTTAGATGTTGTAGCTCCACCATCGATGTAGCGTCTGTACTCTTGAGTGGCCGCCACATGATCGCCGGATGTCTCCAGTTCACGAGCGTTGTAATAAAGGGACTCTACTGCATTCGATCCAACCCCTTTAATTACGCTGTAATCGATGTCGAGTGAAGCGGTGCGTTGACCTTCGGCTACCGGCACAAATGCCACATCCACATCAAATGTGTCACCTGGTAACAACGTTGTGCCAACATCGGCAAACGCCGTATAGTCTGTTGCCTGTTCTCCACTGAGAGTGACCGAATTTATCGGATAGGTATCCACACCAACATTGCTCAGAACTATAGTCTGCGGTGTCTTGGTGCCCACATCCTGAACGCCGAATCGGTAGTCGCTCAATGATATTTTCAGACCACTGATATCATCTTCAAGCACTTTGATTTGTTCATCATCTTCGGTCATTCCCACGCATCCGAAGACCAGCGTCGCAAGTACTCCGGCAAACGTTATTTTAACCAGCGTACCGTGCATATCTTCTTTATTATATTTATTGATCATGCTTTTTAGATCCACACCGAAGCCGTGGCCATGTCCCTCAATTGTGTCGACTACTGACTCTTACGCAGCTTTATCCGACTCTTCATCATCATCCGTGGTGAAGTAATCAAGTGCCTGTTGGCAGTTGTTTATCGATGTTTCCAGTGCATCAGGATCAATGACGGCCCCCTGCTTGAATTTCTGCAGTTGCAAAAGCTCCTGCTTTGCCGTGTTCACCTGTTTATTGATACTGTCGACGGCACCTTCAACGGCATCGAAAATTTCCGAAAATTCGCGAGTATCAGCGACTCGCAGTCTAACATTCAATTTACCTTCACCAATCTCGCGCAACGCTCTCTTTGCAGCGAGGATGGGTTGCCCGAGTTTTCGGACGATATACATACTAATCAGGCTGGTAACCACTATATTGACAACCAGCATGACAATAATCCATCGTCCCAGCACGCTTGCAAGACTGGGAATTTGTTCGTTGATCATGTTCATGTCCTCCGATACAAACAACATCGGAGAAGCTCCTGACACCAGTTGCCCCAGCATTTGATGATAAAAAATGCCAAGCAGCACAGTAGTGATAACCAGATACAGGGTTGCAAAAGCGATTACACGGCGAATTTCACGCGCCTGAAAGGTTTTATCCTTAAGTATCGCCAGTAGAAAAAACGAATCGGACGATCGAGCCATAATCGACACACTCTATGATGGGTGGGTAAAGTTCTATTGCTTAAATTGGCGACGGGAATGCATACAACTTGACTACCAGCCGCGGAATTGTGGCTGGATGATAGCTGCGACACATTCAATTTGATGACTAGGCATCTAAAGACAGATTAAGCGCATGTTGCATGCAAGGATCGTGAAAATTTCCAACCGCAGCTACCGGTGGGGTGGCGGAAGAGCGTGGGAGTCGAACCCACCAAACACGTCTGACGCGTTTCACCGGATTTGAAATCCGGGCCCGTCACCGGATCGGGTCGCCCTTCCAATAATTTTCAAACTGTCTGGCGAGTATTGCTAATCGCTTTGTTGCTACTCTGGTATACCAGCTACTGGTGAAGAACTCACCATGCGCCGCCCCGCGACTTTGCGTGCGGCCTCCTAAATAATGACTATCTCTTCGTGCGCTCGCACGCTTAATAGTTCCGCGCCGTTATTTCGGACAACAATATTTTCCTCATGCACCATCATTTTGCCATCACCATACGCGAGACACGGCTCTAGCGTCATCACCATTCCAGGCGCCATGGTCGTATGATCAAACGAGGTGATTGATGGTGATTCCGTGAGTTGCATTCCGAGCCCGTGGCCCATTCTGCCCACGCTGTTTTCATCATTACTTGAGGTTTCGAGTACCGCTTGCATTACCGAGAAAATTTCCGAGCAGCTTACACCCGGCCTGATCATTGAAAGCGCCGCATCGATAGCATGATGTACCGTTTTGTAAGCTGTGCGCGTTAGTGAATCCGCAGCGTTAAACGCAAAATTTCGGTCAAAGTCACAGAAGTAGCCATCATATACACAACCTGTATCCAGTATCAACACGTCTCCATCAGCGGTGTGCCGGTCAGAAGGTGGAGAAATTATATCGCTGTAGCCATCGCGTTGCGCTCCTCCCACCAGGTAGCTTACATCATCAGCACCGTTGGCAAGACATTGTCGCTTAAACTGACGAAAAATTTCTCGTTCGCTTTCACCCACGTTTATAAATGAAGGCAAGGCAAGAAAAGTATCGCTGGCAGATCGACAGGCAAGCGAAATTTTTTCAATTTCCGCTTCTGATTTAACCTGCCTCTGCGCTTGCACGATTCCTGAGGCATCAACAATGCGGCAATGAGGGATTTTTCCGGGCAGATTTTCATAGTCGACCAGTGGCATGCGCAGTGAAGACTCCCGGCCTTTGGGCATGCCGATCGTGCCGCTGCCACCGAGGAGCTCGATCAATGTATCCGCCAGCAGGGAGATACCATCATCAGCAGGATGCGGTGCCGACCAGGTTCGAATATCCTCAAGCCAGCCCTCTCGCATACAAGCCTCGCCGATGGCCGGTATTACCGCGACCGGCATACCTTGCTGCGGAAGAATCAAAAACCAGGGGCGGGTCGGGCTTAGCCAGAACTGGGTAAAAAAGCCGCTGAAATAGCGAATCTCCGGTTCTGTTGTGAATAACAGAACGTCGATGTCCTGAGAACACATTCGTCGTTGCATGGAGGTCAGTCGGGCTTTGAATTCTGACTCTGCAAATCCTCGCACAGGGCGTATTTCTTTTTTATCTATTGGTCTGTCCGCCAGGCGTATCGGGGTACACTAAGAGAGCTTGTCATTGGAATCACTGGTCCGTCCAACTAATACACACTGGCGAGAAGTTGTCGGTACACTTCCGGATCAGTTGCCCCTTCACTGCCAATTAATAAAATACGACTTCCGGAATCAATGCCTGTCCGCCGCTGCAGGTTTTTATCCTGACAAATTCCCATCAGGGCGAGTGCACCGGCGACGGCGCACTCACCTGCCTCGATCGGCTGTTCAGCCATCTGCGCGTCTGCGAATAGCCGCATGGCCGGAGCTACACCCTCGTCACCGATAGTAACCACATGATCGGCACAGCCGGACATCACTGCCCACGCAAGTGGAGAGACTTCACCGCAGGAAAGACCTGCCATCACTGTCTCGCGGGTAACAGCAACCTGCGCCGGGTGCTCGCACCTGAAACTCTCCAGCCAGCAAGCCGCGTGTTCGGATTCAACGATAATCATGGTTGGTCTAGCGCTATTGCCTTCCATCCAAAGACGACCACAAATAGCCGCTGCCAGGCCACCAACGCCCGCGGGCACAAGCACATGGGTAAACGGTTTATCCACCTGCTGCAGCAACTCACTGGCCATCACCGTGTAACCAGCCATCACATCAGCAGGCACCTCCATGTACCCCTCATACGATGTATCGGAAACCACAAACCAGCCGTGCGCGGCCGACTCTCGCGAACACAACCTGACTGACTCATCGTAGTCGCCGTCAATGCGTATCACCTCGGCACCGTAGGCCTCCATCGCGGCCTTACGTCCTTCACTTACTTCACGATGAATATAAATGCGACAACGACAACCTGCGTTCCTGGCACCCCACGCCACAGATCGCCCATGGTTGCCATCAGTGGCGGTCGTGACGGTCAGGGTGGCCGCAAAGTCTCGATGCTCACCGTTACGAATTGACGCTAGCGGAATTGTACGGGCATGAGTCTGCTTAAAAACGGATGCCACCAGGCAGAGCACAGCGTACGCTCCACCCAGTGCCTTGAAACTGCCAAGCCCGAAACGCTCTGACTCATCTTTATAGAAAACATCACCGCAATCCAGATATCGGGCAAGTCGGGACAGGTGATAGACCGGAGTGGGTTTGTAGCCGGGCCACGCCTTAATCTCAAGTAGTGCCTTGTCGACATCTTGATTTGATAAAAGCTTTTCAGACTCAGCGGAATACGCCACAGGCGGGACATCACGACTCGCATGGTCTTTTAAAGCGACTCCGTTGGAAAAATACCGGGAAATATCCAGATTAAAAGCCTCTTCGGTGAAATTGCCGGGGCGGCAGATACGGTAAATGACCAAACCAGCGCATGCGCCGGTAAGTCACTGGATAAGAACGCACATTGCTTATTCTCATTCAATCGTCATAACAGATGGCCGATAGCGGTTTATATGCGCGGAGAATACGCGTGGTGACCACATCTTATCGGATTCCCAGATGCCAAAACCATCCTATGATGGCACAAAGCCGGATTACAATAAAAATAACGGAATCGAGAAGTCCAGACGGCTGACTCGAGATTTGAACGAACTGCAGCACGATATACGTGAGGATTTTGATCAAAGAATCAGCGATTTATCGGCGCTAATGCACAGATTCAAGGCACTCATGGCCAGCGATATAAAGCTACCCCGAAAAAATGGCAAAGCGGTTGATAACATTCCGGTACTAAAGACAATAGTTGATTCCACCGACACAGACACCGGTAAGCCGTCGTGCATCAATGGTGAAGAAACCAATGCTCCGGAGTTCAGCCTGCTTCAGGAAACGGCACGTTTTGAGACCGGCCTTTATCATCTGAACAGTCAGCTATATCGTTTTCGACTGGAACTGGACCAGGAGCTTGAATTTCGGGAAGAGGCACTGCACACCCACTTTCGACACCAGTCCGATCTGGCAAAAGTGCTGCAGCAACTGACGCAAAGAATGCATGAAGAACGGAACGCCCGCAACTAAGTAAAAATTCTCCGGACACGGATGTCCTGCTACACCCCTACTTTCCTTTAGTAGCTTGCCTTACACACCAGATGGCCAGCGCTATGAAACACACGGACCAAAGCGGTAACCCGAATAACGCTGTCTGATTCTCTTCGTGCAACAACGCAATCATCACCGCGGACAAGAAAAAAGTTGCTCCGACGATTGCAAAAACAATTGCCCTCGTTTGATCGATATCTCCAGACAGAACCGTTGGTTTAACCGCCGCTAATCGGTTGTTAACCATAGACGTGTCTCCGCCGGCGGACAGAAACTGGTACATCAGGCCGGGCACGTGTGGCAGCATTCTGCCCCACTCAGGCACATTTTTTTGTATTTCACGCAGTACCGCCGTCGGTCCCGCCTGCTCCAGCATCCAGTGTTTTAGAATAGGACGAGCCGTGGCCCATAAATCCAGTTGGGGATACAACTGTCGCCCGAGCCCCTCAATATTCAACAGCGTCTTTTGCAGCAGTACCAATTGTGGCTGTACTTCCATGTTGAACCGTCGTGCCGTTTGAAACAGACGCAACAGAACCTGACCAAAAGAAATTTCCTCAAGCGGTTTCTCAAAGATGGGTTCACAGACCGTTCGGATTGACGATTCAAATTCTTCCACCCGGGTGTCGGCAGGTACCCATCCGCTATCGACATGCAGCTTGGCGACACGGCGATAGTCCCGGTCGAAAAAAGCCAGCAAATTCTGTGACAAATAGTGTCTGTCCTGATCCGTCAGCGAGCCTACAATGCCAAAATCAACAGCGATGTAACGTGGGTCGAGAGGTGTTTCGCGCGACACAAATATGTTGCCCGGGTGCATATCGGCATGGAAAAAATTGTCACGAAAAACCTGGGTAAAAAATATATCAACGCCCCGCTCTGCCAGCTTTTTGAGATCGGTTCCGTTGCGATTTAACGCATCAATATCAGACACGGGTATGCCATCAATGCGTTCAAGCACCAGTACTTTGTCGCGGGTGTAATCCCAGTAAACTTCCGGGATATACAAATGCGTTGAATCCTCCGAATTCTTGCGCAGTTGAGCAGCATTTGCCGCTTCACGTTGCATGTCCAGCTCATCATAAATTGTTTTTTCATACTCGCTGACAACTTCTCGCGGCCGAAGACGCTTGCCATCTGACCAAAACACCGTTGCCATAGTAGCCAGCAGATACATCAGCGATAAATCTCGTGCTATCGTCTCTTCAATTTTCGGCCGCAGCACTTTAACCACTACCTTTTCACCGCTCCGAAGTGTTGCCGCATGCACCTGCGCTATAGAAGCGGCAGCGAGTGGTTCGGTTTCAAATTCTGCAAACAGGGTTTGCACTGACTCGCCAAGTGATTTTTCAATCGCATCAGTCGCCTCTTTTTTTCCAAATGGCGGAACACGGTCCTGCAGCAGTGCAAGTTCAGCTGCAATATCATCAGCCAGCAGATCACGGCGCGTCGAGAGCATTTGCCCAAACTTGACGAACACCGGGCCCAGTTCCTCAAGAGCACGTCTCAGCCGTTCTCCACGGGGTAGTGCCCGGGTGTCCCGGTGACGCCAGCGATCCGGTGAGAGTTTGCACAACACCCTGAGCAACCTTGAGTGAGTCAGGTCGAGTAGCAACTCATCTACGGCATACTTGAACAACACCTTTTGTATGAGATGTAAGCGGGAAATACGTTTCAGTAACTGCACGTTTATCGCGTCCCCGAACGGGAGTCAATTAACCTTATGCGGGCTTCAAGGCGATCTATCCTGTCACGCAGATCGTCTACGCTGTCAGAATACTCATCCATTTCCCAGTCATGGGGCAGATGATCAGTTTCATCGCGTAAATAATCAGCTACATTATTTCGCATCGCGATCCGGGTACGTGTCATCCACGCGCCACCGCTGCGAGACAACCTGCCAAATTGATGGGCTATGCTGTCGCCGGCAAGTTTTGACAGATGCTCTTCCCAATCAATATCGATGTTGGCAAACAAGCGACTAAATTTTTGCGCTACCCCGGCGTCACCTGCGAGTTCAACATCGCCGTCGTGAATACTTCGAGTTCCTCTGGCAACAGCAACTAAAGACAGGGGTGCGCCGCGAATAACCGCATCCGCCGGCCCGTCAAAGTTTTCCAGTATTTCAACGCGTTCGTGCTGAAACAGGAAAAATACACTGATTTCCAGACCAGTCACCTGGAGCTGAACCACATTGCCTCGCAACTGCAAAACCCTCGTGGTCGCCTGCGGGTCGAGCGCCAGATAGCGATTCAGGCTCGCCTCCATCGCTGTTGCAAGTGGCAGAGGCAGTTTCACAGCGGATCATCACGATCAATCACTACAATTTAAATCCTTTGTGTAGTGCGACAATTCCGCCGGTCATATTGTGATAGTCACACCGCTCAAAACCGGCGGTCTGCATCATGCCTAGCAGCGTCTCCTGGTCTGGATGCTGTCTAATAGACTCCGCAAGGTATCGGTAACTGTCCGCATCACCGGCAATTAACCTTCCCAGTGCCGGCAATGCGGTAAACGAATACGCGTCGTACACTTTTTCAAGCAGCGGTAACACCGGTTTGGAAAATTCGAGAATCAATAATCGCCCGCCAGGGCGAATTGTTGAAAACATAGAACGGATTGCACGATCTTTATCGGTGACGTTGCGCAGACCAAATGCGATAGTGACACAATCAAAACTGTTTTCCGCAAACGGCAGTTGCTCAGCGTCAGCCAGTGAATAATCAATGTTGCCGACAATCCCCTGATCGATGAGTCGGTCGCGCCCGGTCATCAACATGGATTCATTGATGTCCGCCAGCACCACAGTGCCATCAGGGCCCACCCGGGCACTCAATTTGGCTGCCAGATCACCCGTTCCTCCGGCCAGATCCAGCACTACATGACCATAGCGCACCCCGGTCTGATTGATGGTGTAGCGTTTCCACAGGCGATGAATACCCATAGACATCAGGTCATTCATCACATCGTAACGTGAAGCAACGGAATCAAAGACTGCGCCGACCAGTTCTTTTTTCTGTTCGGAGTCTACTGTCTGGTAACCAAAATGGGTTTTATCGTTCACTGCCTGGACCCGGTTGAGGGAGCATTCACATTATCTCTTTCCGTGGTAGCACCACGTTATTTACGGAGCCACACTCGCCGAATTTTTGGCCGTTCTCTGAGCACATCTTTAGCGGCATCTACTGAGTCGGCCGGTCTTTTTGCAATTTGCGGCTGTGCCCGCTTGCCGCCAGCTTATCCAGATAAACCTGCCAGTTGTGCTCATAGTTAGTCCCCAGCCCATGTAAATAGGACCAGGTAAAAATGCCCGAGTCGTGCCCGTCGTCGAACACAATTTTTATCGCATAGTTACCCGACGGGATGATCTGATCAATACCGACATCCTCCTTACCTGTTTGCAGCACCTCTTGTCCCGGGCCGTGCCCCTGTACTTCCGCGGACGGAGAATGCACGCGAAGATATTCACAGGTCAGATTGCACTCTAGTCCATCGTCAAAGTGCAGTTCGAGCACCCGGCTTCGTTGATGCAGTTTTATTTCAGTGGGTCTGCTCATGCGCGGCGCCTAAAGTATGTATCGACTGAGGTCCTGGTCCTGGGAAAGCTCACCAAGATATTTATCCACATAGGATGCATCGATTGTGACCTCTGATCCAGCAGAATCAGCCGCATCAAAGGATACCTCATCCAGCAGACGTTCCAGTACCGTATGGAGTCGCCTGGCACCAATATTCTCGGTGTTCTCGTTGACACGCCAGGCGACCTCGGCCAGCCGTTTGATTCCGTCGTCGGAAAACGACAGGGAAACGTTCTCCGTCGCCAGCAGCGCCCGGTACTGCTCGGTAAGTGAGGCATCCGGTTCGGTGAGAATTCGTTCGAAGTCCTGCACTGACAAAGCGCTCAACTCAACCCGGATCGGCAACCGCCCCTGAAGCTCGGGAATCAGATCGGAGGGCTTGGTCATATGAAAAGCACCCGAGGCGATAAACAAAATATGATCGGTTTTGACCATGCCGTATTTGGTGCTAACCGTACAACCCTCAACCAGCGGCAGCAGGTCTCTTTGCACCCCTTCGCGAGACACATCGGAATTTCCACCGCCGCCTTCATTGCGACGCGTCACCTTGTCTATTTCATCTAGAAATACGATTCCGTTTTGTTCAACGTTTTCGACTGCCAGTTGTTTTAGGTCGTCCTCGTTGATCAAACCGAGGGCTTCTTCATCGGTCAAAAGCTGCATCGCCTCTGCCACCTTTACCTTGCGGGTTTTTTTCTGATCCTTGCCAAGATTCTGAAACATGCCCTGAAGCTGCTGGGTCATATCCTCCATGCCCGGCGGTGCCATGATCTCTACCCCGACCGAACCGACGCTGACTTCTATTTCGATCTCTTTGTCGTCGAGCTTTTTCTCGCGCAGCATCTTGCGAAATTTTTGCCGTGTGGAAGATGGTTCTTCCTGTTCGGTTGAACCACTGGCAGGACGAAGCAGTATATCCAGGATCCGTTCTTCCGCCGAATCCTCAGCCCGATGACGCACCTTTTCGGTCTCTGTTTCGCGGGTCTGCTTTATCGCGGCATCGACCAGATCCCGAACGATGGATTCAACATCGCGGCCCACATACCCGACTTCGGTAAACTTGGTGGCTTCTATTTTTATAAAAGGCGCACTGGCCAGTTTCGCCAGTCTGCGCGAGATTTCGGTTTTCCCGACTCCTGTCGGTCCGATCATCAATATATTTTTCGGGGTAATTTCATTGCGTAGATGTTCGGCAACCTGCTGCCGGCGCCACCGATTGCGAAGTGCAATCGCAACCGCACGCTTAGCGTCGCTCTGACCCACTATATGTTTGTCGAGTTCCTGGACTATTTCCCGAGGAGTCATCGTTGACATGATTAAACCTGATTTTCTTGAAAGGTATGGTCCGCAACCGCTATTTTTCGCAATGCAGAGTTTCGACGGTCAGATTGCCATTGGTGTAGATACAGATGTCGGCCGCTATGCCCAGACTACTCTGAACGATTTCGGTAGCGCTGAGCTCGGTGTGTTCAAGCAACGCCCTGGCGGATGCTTTGGCAAAATCACCACCGGACCCAATCGCAATTAAACCGTGCTCGGGTTCAATAACGTCCCCGTTGCCCGAGATTACCAGCGAGCTTTTGTTATCAGCCACAGCCAACAGCGCCTCCAGACGTCGCAACATGCGATCACTTCGCCAGTCTTTAGCCATTTCAACTGCAGCCCTTGTGAGGTTTCCGCCAAACTCTTCCAGTTTTCCCTCAAAACGTTCAAAGAGAGTGAACGCGTCAGCGGTACCGCCGGCAAAGCCGGCAAGCACGCGATCATGATAAAGTCGCCGCACTTTTCGGGCGTTTCCTTTCATAATGGCATTGCCGAGCGTTACCTGGCCATCACCACCGATAACCACTTCCGATCCTCGACGCACCGACACAATCGTGGTACCACGGTATTGTTCCAAACGAGTCTCCAGCGTTTTCAACAGGGAATATTGCACTACACTCTAAACTTGATCGCGAATCGCCGTTGAGAATACTTCAAACAGAAGAGATTCCGGGCTGTGACCAGCACTGGTCAATGCCAGGCACAGATAGGTTCGATCAAGAATATGCTGAACGCAGACCCACGCATGCGCAGCCAGCCAACACTTATGTGGGAACAGATGGGTAAAGTTCAAGATACAATTCAACGGATGCGCACTGTTTCATCCAGCGATGTCGCATCGCCGGTTGCGTTACTGGTCCCTAACCGACATTCGCCCGCTGCCAACAGTTTTCCAACCACGTCCGCGCGCGTGGCCACCTGGCTGGAAGCACAGCCCTGGTCGGGCAATAGCAATGGCAATGGCAATGGCAATGGCAATGGCAATGGCATAACGATCCTCACTCGCGCATTGCAGCACAGCAACCGCCTGCAAACTTCGCCACTTGAGCGGCTACGAATTCTGGCCTTGTTCGATTCGCGGTTTTTGGATTTCGGGCGAACGTTGCGTGGTCGTTTCACGGGTTTTCAACTGCCACTGGCCAAAGATGCCAGTCTCGCGTTCAATCAGTTAACAGTTTTGCAACAGGAAATGTCTTTCGGCTACAAGATAGCCCTCCTCGATGTACTTCAAAGACGCCACCGGCTGGCGAGAAAACACCGCCTTCCTGCAATCTATCAAGCGATAAAATTCCTCGGGCAACTCGGTGTCACTCATTCACAAATTCACCGACAATGGCCGACCAAAATCTGGCGGGATATCAACACCCTTTATTTACTGGCCGAACGTGAAAAAAGTGTAGATATTGACCTCAGCGGCACAGCATCCGGTGGTGTCTACCAGGGAAATCTCCAGGCTCCGTCTACGATCCGCGAATTATACGCTCAACTGTGTGCATTCACGGTCAGCGACACCGACCGGCTGAACGCCCTGCAAATAGAAACACTGTTTCGTGCATTGGGCAGAAATACCAGGTTGCTCGAATTCAGTGAGCAAAAGCCGTTGGCAGACCCGGCTTGTATCTACAGCATCGCGATAAACGGATCGCGATCAGCAGCGCCTGATCGGTACTGCCTCTACGACAAATCTGCCATGGTGCGATATTTTTCTATGCAGAATTTCTCTGGCGTCGATCTACAGGATGCGTGCAACCAGTCTGATAAAACCATTGGTGCGATCTCCCGCGCATGCCAGCATCGTTTAAACCGGCAATGGAGCGGCGAGGCAAATAGAGCAGGTATGCGTTCAGTAAAAAACACCGAGCTATTCACGCAAACCGGTATCAAGGAAATTTACGCCTCCATAGCAATGAGGCCACCCACCCGGCCGCAAGCGAATAACCCCGCCAGTGACATTGGCGGGCCAAACCCTCCGCTGCTGGATAAAACGGTGCAAGGCCCGACCACCGAAAACGAATACGATACCCGCTGGACAGTGTTGAACCAAAGTCAAAACGGCCTGTGTCTGCACTGGACCGGCCGCGGTAGCTGTCGAGCGCAAACCGGGGATGCACTAAGCTACAGCGCATACAACCCGGCGACGGGTGAACTGCGCTGGCAAACAGCTATCATCAGATGGTTGTCCCACGAATCCAGTGAAAGTCTGATTTGTGGTACCGAGACCATCGCCAGCCACACCACGGACGCGCGCACATGGAAAACCCCGAACAAACAGACCGCTAAACCAGGCAAGTCAGATGAATTCAACGGTCATAGCGAGTCGAAAGAAGAAGCTCTGCTGCTGAACGACCACCCGGATGCTACACAGCCGCTAATGTTGTTTTTTGTAAATCACCGATACAAACTTGGCGACACTTTGCACATGCAGACCAGTGAAGATCGTTCACTGGTAAAGCTCATCGAAAAAATTGATTTCAGTGCCGACTTCCATTCATTTGCGATTCGCAAAATATCAGTGGAAAAGCCCGGGACAAAACCTTACAGCAAAGCACTCGCCGGGAGCGTAACTGAATAGCGCCCGCAAGGGCCGGACGGCAGAAGCAACCTTGCCGCTCTATCCTGTATCAGAGGTCCTTTTTCGCACTGCCCGAGGATGGGCCCGCTCGTAAACCCGCGCCAAATGCTGGAAGTCCAGATGGGTATAAACCTGCGTAGTGCTTATGTCCGCATGCCCCAGCAATTCCTGCACCGCGCGCAGATCGCCGCTCGACTCCAGCAAATGGCTGGCAAATGAGTGACGCAGTAAATGAGGATAGACGTTACTCGCAATGCCGGTTTTACGGGCCAGTGTTTTAAGCCGTTGCTGCACACTGCGAGGCGATAACCGAGTGCCACGCTGGCTAAGAAACAAAGCGTCTTGAGGACCCGATCGAAGCAGTTCTAATCGTCTGTTTTTCCATGCAGCCAGAGCATCCAGCGCCTGCGTTCCAACCGGCAACACCCTGGTTTTTGATCCCTTGCCAACAACACGCACCTGTCTCGACGACCTGTCTATGCTGTCAAGATCCAGTTGCACCACTTCCGCCAGACGCAGGCCGGAAGAATAGATCAATTCGAATATTGCCCGATCGCGCAATAACAAAACAGCGTCACCACCAAGAGTAAACAGCCGTTGAATGTCCTCAATTTGCAGAGTCTCCGGGAGACTGCGCTCATCTTTGGGTGCAGGTACGTCTACGACCGGATTTATTTCAAGTCGTTTGTTCCTGATAAGAAATTTGTAGAGAGAGCGCACTGCAGACAATCTGCGAGCCAGACTTCGGCCCGACAATCCGGCACCATGTTGAGTGGCGATGACCGTACGCATGTCAAACGCATTGACAGAATTCCAGTCACTCACTTCGAGTTTCTGCAACCCGGTCACTACCTCACCGAGGTCTCTGCGATAGCTGGTGACAGTATGTGGTGAATAACGCTTCTGCACCGCTAGGTAGGCACAGAATTCTTCAATCGCCTCATCGAACCCGATTTTACTATTCACAGGATTGCGTTACTTTGCTGATCCGGTCTGGTGGTCCATCTCCAGCTAGTTGTAGAACACCGCCAGACGCGCACTGAGAAGAGCACCGAACCGGTTAAGAAATTCCGTGCCCATGTGCGGCGCAAACCGCTTTTTGCTCTCGCTGGCAAGTGCCAGATATCCCATTTCAACGGTTTCACTATACGCAATCTGCGACAGACGGATTACGGCGATGGACCGAATCTGTAAATCACTGTTCGGAAAAAACTGCTGGATCCGATGAGCGCTTGCATGGCCGCAGTAAACCGGCCGGCGCGTGTGCAATTCCCGAAGTGATCGTGCGAACTCCAGTTCACGAAACGAAACCATGCTGTCAGGTGTGTCCTGCATGCAAGCATCGACAATCTCGTTACGTATAACGATAAATCGCGCATCCTCACAACCCAGCCTTGAGGTGAGTATGTCATGTGTAAAGCGAAAAACATCCACCAGCGATGATGCCGAAATCAATCCTATAGAAAGATCGTGCAGCAACTCCGCGAGGTGATCATTCTGATGCGCAACATCCACAATTTCGGTCAGGCGTCCACGCAGATCATTGCACTGTTCTCGTTGCAACGATAGCTTGCGTTCAACAAGTGATGTTGCTCCACGCTCCTGATGGGGCACTTCCAGTTCTAGCAACAATTCCGGATTGCGAGAGAAAAACTGCGGGCTGTGCCGAAGAAATTCAGCCACTGCCACATCGTGATCGGGAAACTCATAAGACCGGTCATCGATCAGCGCTCTGTTTTTATTGCTTATCATTTTTCAAGTCTGCCTTCGAATACAGTTTCACAAGGCCCGGTCATCATTACCTGGGCATCGCGGTTCATCCAAGCCACATTTAAATCACCACCACTCAAGTGCACCCGAACCTGCTCGTCGAGTGCTCCCTGAGTTATTCCAACCACAACCGCCGCGCATGCACCTGTTCCGCACGCCAGTGTTTCACCAACTCCGCGTTCAAACACACGCAGTTTTATTTCCCGCCGATTTACAATCTGCATAAAACCGGCGTTAACCCGGTTTGGAAAAAGCGCGTGATGCTCAAACAAAGGCCCCAGTCTCTGGAGATCCGTTTTTTCAACATCGTCCACCGTGGTCACCACATGCGGGTTACCAACGGCCACAACACCAACGTCAAACGTCTCATCCCCAATATCAATCCTGTACCAGTCGTTTTGAGACGACGCGATGAACGGTACTTTGTCCGGTTGAAACTCCGGCGCACCCATCTTCACCGTCACTTGCTGATCATCTTCAACCGCAAGATGCATCAGACCCCCACTGGTCAGTACGGAAATCTCGCGGCTGTCAGTCAGGCCCTTTTCAATTACATACCGCGCGAAACAGCGCGCACCGTTTCCGCAGTTCTCTACTTCCCCGCCATTTGCATTGAATATGCGGTAATTGAATTCCGCCTCGCTATGAGTGGGAGGTTCTACTACCAGCAATTGATCAAACCCGACACCGAAACGGCGGTGGGCAAGCGCGTTGATTTCCGCAGCCGACAAATCAAACGGACGGGTTAAAGCATTGATAACGATGAAGTCATTGCCGATGCCATGCATTTTGGTGAAATCGAGATGCATTTTTGCGAGCACCGGGTCCAGTCATTCCGCAAGGACTTTTCCAGCGGCTAATTCTGACGAATGTTAAAGTAAAAAATTATATCTATCGATTAGATTATTGTTTTTTATACTTTTTGTAAGAATAGCCAAAACCCGTTTCGCACCGCAATGCAGCAAGATATTAGCCCTGCCGATACATGGGCCTGATCGGGTTTTTCTCAGTCGAATGTTCTACCTTAGTAGACATCTGTGAAATTGCATCCACAGAAAATTCTGACTGATGATTGACGCTGGCGATTGAAAAAAGCCCGGGTCATGGAAGAGTGGAAGACGAGATTGCAGTTTCGACCCGGTCTCCCGAGCTGGCACAGTTAACGGGGAGCCACCTTGAAGCATCAAGGACTCGGGTCTGCGAACGGATATTTCAGTTTTTTGGTAGCAGGCTCTCACCGTCAAACAGACGGTTCACATCCTCACGGCCGCGCACCAGATGCGAACTCTCGCCATCGACAACCACCTCTGCCGCACGCGCTCTGGAATTGTAGTTTGAACTCATACAAAAGCCGTATGCACCGGCTGAAAGCACAGCGAGCAGATCACCGGCTTTTAACCCTAAACGGCGATCCTTACCGAGGAAGTCTCCGGTTTCGCAAACCGGCCCTACCACATCGTACAGTCGTTGATTGGCCGATGTATCGTTGACCTGCACAATGTCTTGCCATGCGCTGTACAACGCCGGCCTGATCAGATCATTCATCGCTGCATCAACCACCGCAAAATTTTTCGTATCGCCATGTTTCAGATAAATCGCTTGCGTTAGCAACAGACCGGCATTGCCGACAATACTTCGGCCAGGTTCAACAATGATCTCGTATTCCCGGTCACCAAGCTCCTCGTTCATAGCACCTGCCCAGGCCTGCAGGTCGATAGGTGTTTCATCACGGTAGCGGATGCCCTGCCCGCCACCCAGATCAAGATGGTGCAGCTGAATGCCGTCGTCCGCCAGCTGATCACATAACGATAGCAGTCGCTTTAGCGCATCCCGATACGGCGAGATTTCGGTGAGTTGAGAACCAATGTGGCAATCCATGCCAACGACAGACAAGTTTGGATGATCGGCAATGCGTTGATAGGCACCAAAGGCCTCTTCTGCCGAAATACCAAATTTGTTATCCCTGAGACCCGTAGAGATGTAAGGGTGTGTTTTCGCATCAACATCCGGATTCACCCGAACGGACACAGGGGCAACACTCCCGTGCCCCTGGGCAACATTACCCAACACCTCAATTTCGGCCAGCGACTCTACGTTGAAGCATCGAATTTTCGCATCCAGTGCCTGCTCCATCTCCCAGGGGAGTTTGCCCACTCCTGAAAACACCACTTTGCTCATCTCGCCACCAGCGGCAGCAACCCTCGCCAGTTCGCCACCAGACACAATGTCAAAGCCCGATCCAAGACGGGCAAGAATATTCAGCACTGCAAGACTGGAATTTGCCTTCATCGCGTAACAGACAAGATGTGGTCGCGCAGACAACGCAGCATCAAACTGTTTCCAGGCCGATTCGATAGCGGCCCGTGAGTACACAAACAAAGGAGTGCCAAAATGATCGGCTAAATGTTGACACGGGACTGACTCTATAAAGAGCTCGCCACTGTCGCGATGCAGATGATTCATTGGATCTTTTTCTTAAACCTTCATTTCTTAATTCGTTTCAGCGGGTTGCGTGTCCAGAGGAGGTATTTCTACCGCTACTCCTTCACCGATTCCGGGCAAGGTTCCCGGGGCAACAGCAGGCTCCGGTTTTTTTTCCTGCCTCAAATCGACGCCGGATTCGCTCGTCAGCGATTCAATCGCCGGTAAGTTGAGTCGTTCCACCGGCAGCGATTCCCCGGGCAGGTAGAGATCCGATTTATAACCACATGATCCGAGAACAATTACCGCTAAAGCGGCCGCCAGATACGCAGAGAGCAGCTTTCTAACACAAATCAGGTCAGTCATACACCGAAGCTCGTGAAGTGAGATTACGCCGAAGTATAACAGGCAAGATTCTGCACTGATCTGCAGGCAGTCGATATCTTACTCTGCAGAAACAGACGTCGATCGATTGCCTTTAAAAAACAGGAGAGACGGATACAATAATCGACAATTAAAATCTGACGAAGGAAAATAGTATGACATTCGAATTTGACGGGGTAGAAGTGTCTACCGGACCGGCACCGCAACACCACACTGTTATCTGGCTGCATGGTCTGGGAGCAGACGGAAACGATTTTGTGCCTGTGGTAGCAGAACTCGAAAAGCTCGGCGTCACCAGCTGCCGCTTTGTATTCCCGCACGCCCCCGAACGGCCGGTAACTATTAACGGCGGAATGAAGATGCGCGCCTGGTACGATATTACCTCACTGAATTTTGATGATCGCAAACAAGATACAGAAGGCACCAAACAATCCACAAAGCTGGTTCAGGGCTTGATAGAACGGGAGAATGCTCGCGGTATCAATACAGAAAATATCGTGCTGGCGGGCTTTTCACAGGGCGGCGCAATTGCATTGCACGCCGGTCTTCGGCACGAGAAAAAACTGGCCGGTATAGTAGCTCTATCGACCTATTTACCGCTCGCCGACACCGTCGCAGATGAACGCACTGCCACAAATCAATCGATCCCGGTTTTTATGGCACACGGGGTTCAGGATGACGTCATCGCTATACGTTACGCGGAGGCCGGTAAAAAAATACTCTCGGATCTCGGCTACGATGTTCAATGGAGTACCTACGAAATGCCGCATTCCGTTGCAATGGAGGAAATTATCGACCTGGCAAAATGGCTCACATTGCGACTCGCCGAATAAGGTGACGTAATTTCTGCCCTTTTTTGTATTTCAATATTAGTACTTCAACATATAGAAGTAAGCTACCCGCCAGCCGTACTCTGAGCTGTGCAACTACAATTAAAAGCGCCAGTAACCAAAGCGTTAAACCACCAATGCTTCCCGCACCGGATAACGATGCTGATCTATTTTTAATCGGTGCTGGTGAAGTAACATTCTCCTGTACTTCATCAGAAGCATAACGCTCTCTGCCAGTTTCAAACAATCCGGTTTTTTCGAAAACCCATTCGCTAAAAGCCGGGGCACTGGCATAAACCCCGGGGACACTGTCTTTACTTCCGCAACCTAGCCCAAAATTTGTGATACCCGCCAACTGCAATGTATCACCGGTATTAACCACTAACGGGCCGCCACTGTCACCCTGGCAGGTATCGCGCTGCGCCATTAGATCCGAAGCACAAATATGGATATCCCTAATTTGTAACCCGCTTCCGTCAATGCCGTTGTTTATCAAAAAATCCTGCCACCATACATGGCATGAACTAACTGTATGCAATCGCAACTCCGCGACCAAAGGGATTCTACTCGGGCGTATTGCGTTACCAGTTACCGTCAAAGGCTCTCTAACCACTGTGCTACCCCAGCCCATTACCAAAGCCGGTGCGGACAGATCAGCGAGTCGATCAAGCTCTGATCGAGAGATCAATTCAACGGGATGCCCTCTGAGCGGTTCCGAATCTATACGTAACAACGCGTAATCGTGCTCACCCCACGAGCCGTTCTCAAGGTAGCGATCCACAATAATCTCCATGACCTGCTGAGTGTATTGCTTATCCGTGCCCAGATCATGCGCTCCCACATTGACCAGCAATTCCTGCGGCTGTAGCTGCCGGCTACCGTGGAGGCTATTTTCAAATACGCAATGAGCGGCGGTTATCACCCAGGAACCGCCCAAATAAGTCCCTCCACACACCACCCATTCAGGAATACGGTGTGTCACAGTAATTTGCAACTGCTGTGTGGACAACGCCTCTACTATGACCTGGTACGAACGGCTATCAGCAACGTAAATAGCAGGTATCCGGGCTTCAACATCACTGAATTCCAGACGATCCGTATACCCCTGGGAGTTAGGACGAAAAACGGCGGCGATACCACCACCGGCCTGACATTTAAGGAGTTGTTGACCGGGACTCAGAGTCTCCGAATTCGGTTGTGGAAAATCAAACGCTATCGCACACACCTTGTTAACCACACCGGCACACGCAGCCAGGGCAAGACCACAGTCGACCAGTTCTCCCGAAAAATCGGACTGTAAGCCTGCTCCAAAATAGAACGCGTCCAGAGTAATACCATCAATATTTACAGTGGCATAGCGCCCTGTCATTACCGCGGTCAAAAAAGGATACTGTCCTTCCCATACTGCCTCGCCATTCGTGATTCTCGGTTGTCGCAATACGCCCGATTGTGCGTCAATGGAAACGTCTGACGAAGCACGCACTTCACTGGCTATTGCAATTGACCAACTGCTAATCAACCAAACAGCCAGTATTGATAATTTAACCCGATGTTCACCCATGAGCGGGTTTCATTTCAAAACACGAAGTTACTTGTTGACGCATATTGCCGGAACCAGACTACAATAATGCTCATTTTGCATCACACATTCGAACCAAAACCTGACGTCCTCCTCACCCTGGAGCAAGGCTTCGCGAGGATTTTCGCAGACCTCACACTAGATTCCACAAAAGAGACTCAATTCACAATTTTCCTGAAAAGACAGCCGGAAGAGCACAAAAAAGACGCGAGCAAATTCAACCATTCGCCTACCAGTTACTCTGTTGGTGACACCCGAATGCACAACCAGTGAAATTGCACGGAATCATGCAGATAACAGGCAGCTTATGACTCCAGCCATCAAACTTCTAAACAAACAGAAAATTACCTATCAACTGCGCGAGTACGAACAACAGGATGACAACAGGAATTTCGGTGTTGCTGCTGCTACCGCACTTGGACAAAACGTCCGCCAGGTATTTAAAACTCTAATTGCTGTGGTGGACGGCAATGAACGAAAACCGGTTGTCGCACTGGTGGCAGCCGCTGATCTGCTGGATCTAAAGCGCATTGCGACCCTCGCAGGCGGCCGCAAAGCAGAGATGGCAACGTCGTCGGTAGCTACTCGGGCAACGGGATATGTAATTGGTGGCATCAGCCCGCTTGGGCAGCGACAACGGCTGGACACATTCATTGATCAAAGCGCACAGTCTTTTTCTACTATTTTCGTCAGCGGAGGCAGACGTGGTCTGCAAATTGAACTCTCGAGCGATGATATCGCTGATCTGACGAATGCTTCTTTTGCCAATATTGCCCGAAGTAACGCACACTCCTGACTACGGAGGCAACCTGGCAAGTGCAACTCTCACAACGGAGACTGGTTCGAAAAACTAATTTGCGAAATGTCGGTACGACCAACTAGCCAATACCCGACACATTACACAAATTCGCACTATAGAAACTCCCTGTTTTGTCGCTACATAGCGCCAGATCAAAGGAGAGCGATTTGCGTAAATCCCATCTCAAACAATTGCTTCTGGCTACTGTTTTCGGTCCACTGGGTACGTGCTATGTGAGTGTTTCCATGGGACTCGCTTTGACACTGGCAACGTTACTCACTCTACTTCTAACAAATGAAAGCACTATTATGGTGCTGCTCTATTCCGTACTTATCGCCATTGCTACCGGCATCCTGCTGGTTCGAACACACAACAGGCAGGCGCGAAAACGCGACTATACCGAATCAACCTATATAGGTCGGGTACGGTGCAGAGTTGTTGGAAAAAAGCCGGTAAAGCGCAACTATAGTGATCGGTTGGAAAAAATCAGACGTGCAAAAAAGCTGCATATGGCCACTGTTTGCACACTTGCCACACTGTGCCTCGTTACCGGGTTATTTAACGCCCTGCCCTATATAAACAACTACAAAAGTGGCGTTGCCAACGAACCACTGATATCTGCAGCAACCGCTGTCAAACCAGACTCTCGAACATTGGAGAATAGCGAATTTTGGCAGTTTACGGAAAAGGGCGTGCGTGATATCACAGCTACTTTGAAGGCCGACAGCTACCAAAATGGCAGCGATGGCTGGTATCGTCCACAACTGACATTAAATTGTATCGGCAACAAAACCAGTCTGGATTTCAGAACCCGTGAGGCACTGGGTACTGAAAGCGCGAAGCTGACAGTTTCATTTGACAATGTGTCAGTGACCGAATTTAACTGGTCTACCAGCAAGGACTATCAGGCAGCACATGTTACACACGCGATCGCGCTCGCCAGGCAAATTGCAAAGGCACACAGGTTAAAAATTGCCTATACGCCGTTTGGAACAAGTGAGAGTAAAATCGCCACCTTTAACCTTGGAGCGAGCGCTGCAGCAGTAAAAAAGGTGCGAGGAAAGTGCGCCTGGTGATAGTTGTTGATAACGTTTGCTTACCAGTCGCGAACCAGAGAGTAAATAGCATCAACACAAGAGCTGCCCAATTTTGCAGAGCGCTCTGCTGACCAGCCCTTCGAGTCATCAGGGAAATCAATAGTATCTTTAAACGGCATTTCGAGAGTCATCGCCGGGCAGGCAAACTGCTCAGCCACATAGTTGCTGCAGATACCATAGTTAGCCGTGCCAGGCGCTGCGACCGGATAACCAACCACGGTTTGAAAATCGGGGTTTATACGCTGTAAATCCGCTTTGAATTTCTCCTGTAGTGCTAATCGATCCGTGTTCCACGATTTTATACCTTCGGTGCCGGCAATAAAGTTGTACGCCAACGCCTCATCTCCATGCACATCAAGGCAAAAGTCCACACCGGATTCAAGCATTTTCTGCCTGACCAATAACACCTCGGGGGACCGTTCAGCTGACGGGTCATTCCACTCCCGATTGAGATTTGCACCTGCAGCATTCGTTCGCAAGTAACCTCGGTAACTACCATCCGGATTCATGTTTGGCACAACGTAGAAAACTGCTTTCTCAAGCAACTCTCTGCTGACAGCGTCATCGTGCGAAACCAGCCTGGACAGATAACCTTCCATCCACCATTGCGCCATCGTTTCTCCGGGATGCTGGCGTGCTATTGACCAGATTTTCAAGCGCGCTTGCGGATTCCCTATTTGCAGCAGATCCATGCTGCGACCATCGATTGTATTTCCAAGTGATTCCAGCGTGGTATTTCCAGCAAGCGCGGTTCGCGCCAGGAGACTCTCATGTCTTTGCATGGAGTAAGGGGCAAAATACGCAAACCATATAACATCTGAATCCGGTGTTACCGAAAAACTCAGCATGCCGTTTTCGTAAACGGTTGAGCATCGAAACCAGGCATTGCGATCCGTCGACGCAACCACATTGTAGTTTTCCCAACCACGTGGATACGCACTGGCGTGCGCGTTTTCAATGGTAAGACGATAAGTGCAGGCGGCCGGGGCAGTCATTCTAAAATAGAACCACTGAAAAAATTCTCCGCCGGCATCAACTTGTATGCGAAGCCTGATGTCGTCTGCGGTTTCACATTTGAGGCAATCGATATTGCCCCCGTCAAAAGTACTATTTATAGATATAGACATTAGCGTGGTGAAAGGTTTGGGCGGCACGAACAACGCGCTGGCGCACGGTAGATGATAAAAGTGCAGGAAGCTCTCATTGAATCGCTACAGTTAATCACTGAGCTTTTTCTCCAACAGTTAGAAACCACAATGATTAATCGATTTATACGGTGGCGTTCGTAATTTCCGCGTATCACCAGGAAAATTGTCGGTTCTAGAATGAGTCTATCTCGCTCACTATATGACTGGCATCTGCTTCATCAGGCATACGCCAGTCTCCACGAGGTGACAGGCTAACACTGCCAATTTTCGGTCCCGCAGGCAATGTACTGCGCTTGAACTGTTGCGAAAAAAATCGCCTGTAGAACAATGCAAGCCATTTTTTTAGTGTTTCGTTGTCATACTTGTCGGCAAAAGCCAGTTGTGCCAGATGAAAGATCTTTCGCGCACCGTAGCCGTTTCGTAAATAGTGAAACAGAAAAAAATCGTGCAGCTCATAGGGTCCTATAATCGATTCTGTTTCCTGGGAAATTTCATCGCTGTCCGAAGGAACCAGCTCCGGTGATATTGGTGTTTCCAGCACTCTGGTCAAAGCGATTTTCAGTGGTTCAGAGGCGCGATGCCTCGCATACCACCTGCACAAATACTTCACCAGTGTTTTGGGAACACTGACGTTCACGTTGTAGCTCGACATATGATCTGCGTTGTAGGTACACCAACCGAGTGCCAGTTCCGACAAATCTCCGGTACCCACCACAATGCCGCCAGATTTATTAGCCATATCAAAAAGAATCTGCGTTCGT
The DNA here is from genome assembly GCA_964409275.1 of uncultured Granulosicoccaceae bacterium. GTDB lineage: Bacteria > Pseudomonadota > Gammaproteobacteria > Granulosicoccales > Granulosicoccaceae. Next base: position 30,657 of record CAYPCS010000009.1, on the reverse strand, counting down.
TCCCTGGCTTGCGCGTTTTCAAACACTACATCGTGTCCACCGTCGTGTTGAAGATCAGCCAAATGTTGATCAACCGACGGCCCAATCGGTATTTCAACTAATTTCGTCTTTGCCCCACTCGCAAGCATGCGGGCACTTTCAAGGGTGTGATCACTGGTCGCGGGCCCTGGCATAGTAATTATTTGCAATGCCGAATTATCCCTGCCGAGTATCGCCAACGTATCCATACACACTAGCAATGCCAGGGTGGAATCGAGACCGCCGGACAGCCCAAGCACCAGTTTACCGGCGTGCGATGCGATCACGCGTCGTGCCAGACCGGTTGCCTGTATGCGCAGTATTTCCGCGGCACGGGCAGCGAATTCTGTTTCGTCGTCTGGCACGAACGGATGTCGAGGATAGACACGCTCCAGTGCATTAACTTGCAAGGCTGCAGATTCACCAGTCAGATGATAGGCAGATGGTCGTTCTGCTGCAGCAAATGTGCTGTTGCGGGTCCGGTCATGACGCAGTTTTTGCCAGTCAAACTCAGCGGTCAGCTGCACGCCCGCAAGTTGAAAGCGTTCGGACTCACAGTGCAATACCCCGTTCTCGGCCATCATCAAATGGCCACCGAATACAATATCGCGCGTCGATTCACTGGGGCCGGAACCTGCATAAAGGTAGGCACACACTCCCTGGGCACTTGCCATTCGAACCAGGTCACGACGATACTCTGCTTTTGCCACCAACTCGTTGCTTGCCGAGGGATTGACGATCAATTCCGCTCCGGCCCGCACATGCGATGTAAAGGGCGGTACCGGATGCCACAAATCTTCACAGATCTCTATCGCGAACCTTGATTCCCCCAGGGCAAACAGCTGGGATGATGCAACACGAAACTCGCCCAGTACAGGATGTGAGAGTTGCATATCTATATTGTGGCCAGACACAAACCAGCGCTTGTCGTAGAACTCTCCGTAATTAGGATTGGCGATTTTGGGCACTGCACCGATAATTTGGCCGTGCCGGCAAACAAAAGCACAATTAAGCAGCCTGCCATCCGCCAGGCGCAGCGGCGAACCAATAACCAGTATCTGATCGGCGACGGCCGCTGCCGCAATCTTTACTATCGCCCGCTCACAATGGCTGATCATGTCCTGATTGAAAAAAAGATCTTCACAGGTGTAACCACTAACAGCTAGCTCGGGGAAAGCAACCAGCGAGGCCGCGGCCACCGATTTATTCTGCAATGCACTCACTATTTGAGCGGCATTGTCTTGCGGATTGCCGATAGACACCACAGGTGCGACAGCGGCGACCTTTATATATCCCAGTTCTGCATAGTTCATGCTTTATTCTAATGTACTGGCGCTAATAAAGGGTGCATTTGAGAGATTGTCATTTGCTTCAGGAGCAACAGAACAGTTACCCGGTACTAACCGGCAAACAGAATAAAATGTAACAGTCTCCACCAGCCGCAGGACTCATAATCCGGCCCGGGCCGGTAACACTTGTCATCGGCAACTTTCACCTACTTCAACCGATTTAAACACAATGGCAATAAAACACTACGACGCTATCGTCATTGGTTCCGGACCGGGCGGAGAAGGTGCTTCAATGAAGCTCGCCAAATGCGGCAAGAGTGTAGCTATTATTGAACATTATCGGGACGTTGGTGGCGGATGCACGCACTGGGGCACCATCCCCAGCAAATCACTGCGTCACTCCGTGCAAATGGTCAGTCGTTTTCGTACCGATCCAATTTTTCGCCGACTGGTCGGTCACGTCGATGTCACATGGCAGGAGCTGATCAAGTCAGCGCAGTCGGTAATTGACGATCAGGTCAATATGAGAGAGGAGTTTTACTTCCGCAACCGGGTTGATCTGTATCGCGGGAGTGCCAGTTTCGTCGATCCAAATACCCTGAAGATATTGCACAAAAACGGCAGCGAGGAGATTTGCACGGCTGATAAATTTATTATTGCTACCGGTTCGGTTCCCTACCAGCCCGAAGATATTGATTTCAGTAACAAGCGGATCTGTGACAGCGACTCCATTCTCGATATCGACTTTGTACCCAGATCAGTGATTATCTACGGTGCCGGAGTTATCGGCTGTGAATACGCCTCAATCTTCGGCAACCTTGGAACCAAGGTGGATCTGGTCAACACACGCAGTCGCCTGCTTTCTTTTCTCGATGCCGAGATCGCAGACGCTCTCGGTTATCACTTTCGGGAGATTGGCGTTACCGTGCGCAACGACGAGAGTTACCAGAAAGTCGAGGCCAATGATAATCATGTCGTATTGCATCTGGCCAGCGGAAAGCGCTTTAAGGCAGATATGTTGTTGTGGGCAAACGGCAGATCGGGCGCCACCGATAATCTGCGGCTGGACAACGCCACGCTTGCATCCAACGGTCGCAAACAAATCGAGGTGGATGAGTTTTTCCGATCCTCTGTGCCCCACATCTACGCGGTTGGAGACGTTGTCGGTTCTCCGGGACTTGCCAGTGCCAGTTATGACCAGGGTCGTTTTGCAGGTACTCACATCGGTGAAGGGCATTGCGACAACCAGCTCATCACCGATATACCGACCGGCATCTATACTGATCCGGAAATCAGTTCAATTGGCCATACCGAAGCTGAATTAACCGAACGAAAAATACCCTATGAGGTCGGCCGCGCGCTATTTCGTTCAATTGCCAGAGCGCAAATCACAGGCCAGACAACCGGTATGATAAAAATCCTGTTTAACACCAATACGCTTGAAATTCTGGGTATTCATTGTTTTGGTTATCAGGCATCGGAAATCATTCATATTGGCCAGGCCATCATGCGCCAGCCAGCCCCCGGTAACAAAGTTACCTACTTCACTGAAAACACATTCAACTACCCCACCATGGCTGAAGCCTATCGAGTTGCAGCGCTTAACGGCCTAAACCGAATTCAATGGCAGTCGCGCTCGCAGGATCGAAACGGTGAGTCCGGAATTGACGATAAAACTGCCGCCAATGAGGGCGGGGAATCCGATCAGGCCAACAACGGCTAGAAAGCCTTAAGACCCGTTTCAGTGCAGCAATAAGAGCCGAAGCCTATCGCTGCAGTTTCGCCAGTGCATGGTCAATGGCCTTTTGTACCTGTTTTGGTGCCGTTCCACCCATATGATTTCGGCTGGCTACCGACCCTTCCAGCGTTAACACGTCGAATACGTCCTGGTCTATCTCAGGGCTGAATTCCCGCAATTCATCAAGGTTTAGCTCGCTTAAGTCTCTGCCCTGCTCAACACCGAAACGAACCGCTTTGCCAACTACTTCGTGACTGTCCCGAAAAGGCATACCGCGTTTTACCAGGTAGTCCGCCAGATCAGTTGCGGTTGCAAATCCCTTGCGAGCTGACTCCAGCATATTTTCAGGCTTAACCTGAATAGCGGGAATCATATCGGCAAAAGCCCTGAGGCTACCGTGCAATGTATCTACCGTGTCAAACAACGGTTCTTTGTCTTCCTGATTGTCTTTGTTATACGCCAGTGGTTGTGATTTCATTAACGTTAACAGGCTGATCAGGTGACCATTTACTCGCCCGGTTTTGCCTCTCACCAACTCTGGCACATCCGGGTTTTTCTTCTGCGGCATGATACTGGAGCCCGTACAGAAACGATCGGGCAGCTCAATAAAGTCAAATTGTGCTGATGACCATAGCACCAGCTCTTCAGAAATTCGCGAAAGATGGGTCATTACCAGAGCAGCAGCTGCGACGAACTCAATAGCAAAATCCCGATCACTCACCGCATCGAGTGAATTTGCGGCAATCCGGTCAAATTTCAGTGTTTTACAAGTGTGCTCGCGATCTATTGGATAAGGAGTACCGGCAAGCGCTGCGGCACCCAGCGGCATCACATTTACCCGTTTGTAGCAATCACGCAGCCTGTCGACATCGCGATCAATCATTTCAAACCACGCCATTACGTGATGGCCGAAAGTGACCGGTTGAGCAGTCTGCAAATGCGTAAACCCGGGCATTATCACCGCTACGTTTCTTTCCGCCAGCTCCAGCATACCGTGTTGTAACCTGATGGCTTGCGCACAGACAGCATCTATCGCCTCTCTCACATACAGCCGTATATCCGTTGCCACCTGATCATTGCGGGAGCGACCGGTATGCAGGCGTTTACCGGCATCGCCGATTTTTTCAGTCAATCGCGCCTCAATGTTCATGTGCACATCTTCAAGCACCACAGACCATTCAAATTCTCCCCGCTCAATTTCGACACTGATCTCATCGAGGCCCCGAAGAATTGCATTGACATCATTTTCGTCAAGAACACCTACACTACCCAGCATTCGTGCGTGCGCACGCGAGCAGCTTATATCCTGCTGTGCCATGCGTTGATCGAATCCGACTGAAGCGGTAAAACTTTGCACAAACGCATCCGTGGTTTCGGTGAAGCGGCCGCCCCACAATTTATTGCTCATCGAATTTGTCGCTCACTGTTAGAATAGGTTGGGCTGGCAGCTGTACGGCAGAAGTTTCTGCGCGGCATAGTCTGGTGTCAACGGAACACAGAAGAGCCGGAACCAGGGGCTTGTGCGGCAGAACCTCCGCAACCGCGAGTGTGCCGTGACGGTGCTTTTTTATCGCTCATTTTCGTTACGTATGAAAAACTATACGCCTCAAATGATCGTAAAAATGCCCACGCCATGGCAGGTTCCTGTTACGCAGCCGTCTCTGCCGTCCAGGCTCCTCGTTTAAACAATGGGTACATTTTACTCGATCCGCGTATCCAGCGGTTCGGCAAACAGGGCTACAGCAGGAAAAAACTATGTCGAAAACGTTGCGCATCGCAACGCGAAAAAGTCCTCTCGCATTGTGGCAGGCTGAGGAAGTACAACGCAGGCTCGCCGTCAATGGTGTGACATCCGAACTGATACGAATGTCCACGCGTGGCGATGAAATTCTCGATAAGCCACTGGCAAAGATAGGCGGTAAAGGTCTATTTATAAAAGAGTTACAGCGCGGCATGCTGGAAAACTGCGCCGATCTGGCAGTGCATTCGATGAAAGATGTACCAGCTGACTTCCCCGGGGGCCTGCATCTGGCCGTTATCCTGCCGCGTGAAAATCCGACAGACGCATTCGTATCCAATGAGTTTGAGCGGCTTGAACAACTGCCCAAAGGAGCGAGAGTTGGCACCTGCAGCTTAAGAAGACAAAGTCAGATACGCGAAAAGTTTCCGCACCTTGAATTACTTGATCTCAGGGGTAATGTGAATACCCGACTGCAAAAACTCGACAACGGTGATTTCGAGGCCATTGTGCTAGCCAGTGCCGGGCTTATCAGGCTCGGTATGGAGAATCGGATTAGCTGCCAGTTTCCAATCGATGAAATGCTCCCGGCCTGCGCTCAGGGAGCCATCGGGATCGAGTGCAAAAGCGACGATCCGGAGACCAACAAGCTGTTAGCTCCGTTGCACGACGCTGACACTGCGAGCAGAGTTCATTGCGAACGCAGTCTGAACGCACGACTGGGTGGAAGCTGCCAGACACCCATTGCAGCCTACTCTGAACTTGATGGCGATCATCTGACTTTGCGTGCATTGATCGCGATGCCGGACGGCAGCAGCGTTTTGCGCGCAAAATCATCCGGTCATAGAGATACTGCCGTCGCATTAGGCAATGAAGTTGCGGAAACACTTCTCTCCAAAGGTGCCGACAGGATAGTTCGCTATTTGGCCGAACAGCGTCGTGTTGACCCCAGCTGAGGCAACAGTGCCGGGCAAACGGGTGCTGGTTACCCGACCAATCCGTCAGGCCGATAAATTCATTACTTTGCTGCGCCAAATCGGCGCAATTCCTCACTGCCTTCCATGCATCACTATTGACGTTGCCGATGATCCGGGTGATCACTACATCGATAATGCGCTGGAATGCAATTTACTGATATTTACCAGCGCCAACGCTGTAGATTTTCTTTTGCAACGACGTCCCGCACCATGGGCAGCTCGACAGTCAATGAGCAAAATTGCCGCCATTGGCAACACCACGGCAGCCCGTCTTGCAGCACACGGTTTCCCGGTGGACTATCTGCCAGCTCAGGCAAAAGGCAGCGAGCAGTTGTTCGATCTTCTAAAACAAACAACGTCATTGAAAAACCAGCGCATCACAATTGTACGAGGCAATAGTGGTCGGGAAAAACTGCGCGATGATCTGTCTCTCGCCGGTGCAAAAGTAACGTATCTCGAGGTGTATAAGCGATCTCTCCCGAGTATCAGTTCTGAGGAAGCCAGACAGACCTTCGTAAACGCCTCACCAAATGTGATAAGTATCACAAGCGATCTGGGCCTCGAAAACCTGTACCGGCTGCTGCCTGTCGATTGCCACGCCACTCTCTTTGACACACCACTGATCGTCAATAGTGTTCGGTGTCACACACTCGCCAAAACCCTCGGTTTTCAGGGTCCTTTAATTGTTGCAGATCCCCCCGGAGATGTTGCTCAGGTAAAGGCTATAGGCAATTTTTTTGATGCGGGCTCTACCTCCCGGCAATAGGTTTTTACGGTGCACTCCACCGCCGCCGCAAACACTCTGTCGTCTCCATTCCAGCTCATCATAACGACTGCCTGCACCGTGCTGTGCTGCCGGTAAATCGTGTCTGAGACCATTTGTAATAAAAAAAACGCTAAAAAAGCGCGCATCGTTGCCGACTAGCTAGTTAATACACGATCAACTGGAAATCAACGCGTTACTTCAAATACCTCGCAAACGGTCTTAAATATTCGTTTTCGGGGTTTGGACTAACTCGTGCTGAGAGAGCAACCCAAGATGAAGCAAAAACGCCTACTGGCACTTTGTGCAGGAATCGCTGTTCCACTACTGATTACAGGTTGTGCCAAGCCTGGCGGAGGCACAGACCATGCGTTCGCCAGTAACGCCATTCGCGAGGCACAGGTGGCCGGCGCAGAGACTTATGCAGCCAGAGAATATGGCATCGCCACTGCCAGTTTCCACAAGGCAGAGAAGTTGCTCGATCACAAGCGTACTAACCGGGCTCAAAAACTACTGGAGCTGGCCACGGCCCAGGCTGACCTTGCAAAGACAATCAGTGAAGCCGAGCACGCCGAGGCATCTCTGCGTCAGGTGCAACATGCAGAAACAGAACAGTAACAAAACCGGATACGGACCTATCATGTTTAAAACAAACTATCACAAGGCCACTGCCGCGCCATTGTTACTGCTAGGCATGCTTACTCTTAACGCCTGTGCCACTAAAAAAGTGTGGAGTCCCGAACTGGAGGACGCCAGAGACACTTACCAGCAAATTAGCGCAGACAAAATTGTCGCCTCGCTTGCCGCCACTGAATTGCAGGAAGCCGAGATACAGCTACAAAAAGCGCAAGCAGCGTCAGATCAGTACCGTACACAGGAAGTTGTCAGGCACGAAGCGCAGCTGGCAAAAATACGCGTTCTGGTGGCGCAGCAAAGAGCCCGGGCACTTTCTGCCAATCACAAGTTACAACTTACTCTGGGTCAGCAACCGCTACTTAGCGAAGCGGTCGTGCTTGCTGCCTTACCGACACCGCAAGCTGAACCAGTAATGGCAGCAGCACTGCCGGCAGATGCAGCAACTGACAACGTAGCTGCTCAACTGGCAGCGCTGACAGCACAGGTAGCCGCACTTCAGGCACAGCTGCAAAACCGGGCGGATCAACCGGCTGTCAATCAGACAGCAATGACGCCGGCACCGGCAGCCATGGGTGCAACCTCGATGGCTGCACCCGCAGCAGAACCGGAGGCTCCCAATATGGACGCACCGATCAAACTAAAACCGCAAATCGCAGCAGCACTGCCGGAATCCGCAGCGTCCCGCCTTCTTCCTTCACCTGATCGACTACACCAGGAACTGCGTGCAATAAACGCCAAGGCCGGCAGTCGGGGAATGTCGTTAACACTGGGTGAGAGATACTTCGCACAGGGTACTGCACGTCTCTGGAGTGGAAGAGCCGCACGTCATCTGGATAATGTGGCGGCAATCCTGTCGGAGAACCCTTCGCTGCAACTCGACATTGAAGCACACACGGACAATCAGTCTAGCGAGCAATCAAACTTTGATCTTTCGGTAGACCGGGCGGTTTCAATTAAATCTGCACTGGTACTTCGAGGTATCAAGTCCAATCGAATCAACGCGACTGGCTACGGAGATTCAAGACCGGTTGCCGACAACGCTTCGCCACTCGGTCGCTTGCAAAATCGCCGGGTGGAGCTGGTATTTCCAAATGTACCTGCGCCGGTTCAATAGATTCAACGTTGTCGCGAAACCAACAGAAAACCGGCGCGATGCCGGTTTTTTGCAGCAGAAACGCTGCAAAGTTTAGTAACTACCCGACTTTAAACAGGGTTTACAAGCCCAGTTTTTCCCACATCTGATCAACGTCTTTTTTTACAGCGCTGCTCATGACAATGGGCTTTCCCCACTCCCGGGTGGTCTCCCCGGGCCATTTATTGGTTGCGTCAAAACCAATTTTTGATCCCAGTCCGGATACCGGTGAGGCAAAATCGAGGTAATCGATAGGAGTATTCTCGATTATCGTGCAGTCTCGACCCGGGTCCATGCGCGTAGTCATCGCCCAGATAACATCCTCCCACAGTCTCACATCAACATCGTCATCAACCACAATGACCATCTTGGTGTACATAAACTGCCGCAGAAAAGACCAAACCCCCAGCATCACCCGCTTTGCATGACCCGGGTATTGTTTCTTCATCGACACAACCGCCATGCGATAGGAACAACCTTCCGGCGGCAAGTAGAAATCGACTATCTCGGGAAACTGTTTTTGCAGTATGGGAACAAACACTTCATTTAACGCCACTCCCAACACAGCAGGCTCATCGGGTGGTCGACCGGTATAGGTCGTGTGATACACCGGTTTATCTCGTTCAGTAATGGTCTCTATAGTCAGGCACGGAAATTCGTCTACCTCATTGTAGTAACCCGTGTGATCGCCAAATGGTCCCTCGGGTGCCGTATCACCCGGGTTAATAACGCCTTCCAGTACAATCTCCGCCGAAGCAGGCACCAGCAGATCATTGGTTTTACAAGCCACTAACTCGGTACGACTACCCCGTAACAGACCGGCAAACGCATGCTCCGACAAGGTATCGGGAATCGGTGTGACAGCCGCTAATATGGTCGCTGGATCTGCGCCAAGTACAACGGATACCGGGAATGGTTCTGTCGGGTAAAGCTGCTGCCACTCTAGCAAATCGAGTGCACCACCACGATGCGAAAGCCAGCGCATAATTACTTTATTGTGGCCAATGACCTGTTGTCGGTAAATGCCCATGTTCTGGCGTTTTTTATTCGGACCCCGGGTAACTACCAAACCCCAGGTAATCAGCGGACCGGCATCATCAGGCCAGCAATGTTGTATGGGATAGCGGCCGAGGTCCACATCACTCGATTCAATCAGGTGTTGCTGACAGGCTGCTCGCGAAACTGTTTTCGGCGCCATATCCAGAACTTTTTTAAAAACCGGCAATGAGTTCCAGGCATCCTTTAAACCTTTTGGAGGGTCGGGCTCTTTCAGGAAAGCGAGCAGTTTTCCTACCTCTCTGAGCGCTGCAACATTTTCCTCACCCATACCCAGCGCTACACGGTTGGCCGTGCCAAACAAATTGCACAGCGCAGGAATAGTAGAACCTGTCGGGTTTTCAAACAAAATTGCCGGGCCACCGGACCGAAGTACCCGATCACAGATCTCGGTCATTTGCAGATGAGGACTCACCGGAGTAGTTATCTTTTTCAGCTCCCCGCGTTCTTCGAGCGCCGCAAGAAACTCTCTGAGATCACGATACTTCATCGGTATTTCCGGTAATCGCCAACGCGACGATCAACTCTATCGGTGATCAAGCAGCCAGACCGGCATGCCGTAAAAGCGCATCAATCTTCGGTTCCCTGCCCCGAAAGGCAACAAACAATTCCATGGCTTTTTGCGTTCCCCCCTTTTCAAGAATACAGGAGAGGAATTCTGCTCCCGTCTGCTGATTGAAGATGCCCTCTTCCTCAAAGCGACCAAACGCATCGCACGACAAAACTTCCGCCCATTTGTAACTGAAATAACCAGCGGCGTAACCACCGGCAAAAATATGCGAAAATCCATTTTGAAACCGCACCTGTTTCGGTGTTTTGTAAACAGCGACTTGAGCTCTGACATCATCGAGCAAAGACTGAATCGCATTAGCATCCAGTGTTTTGTCGCTCAGGTGCAATTTCATATCAAACAAAGCAAACTCAAGTTGCCGCAGCGTCATCATGCCGGACTGATAATTTCGCGCGGCGCGTGCCTTTTCTAACAAATCGGCGGGTAACGCCTCCCCCGTTTTATAATGTTTACCCAGTAAATCAAGTGATTCACGCTGCCAACACCAGTTTTCCAGAAACTGGCTGGGCAACTCTACTGCATCCCACTCAACCCCGCTAATCCCTGCCACCGCAGGTACGTCTACCAGAGTCAGCATATGATGCAGACCATGTCCAAACTCGTGAAACAGGGTGGTGAGTTCCGAGTGGGTCAACAGGGCAGGTTCGTCTCCAACAGGCGGTGTTAAATTGCAGGTCAGATACGCTATCGGCAATTGCAACCCGGATTGTTTCTGCATACGTCCAACGCATACATCCATCCAGGCGCCACCACGTTTATTGGTACGCGCATAATTATCCATAAAGAATGCACCACGACGGCGGTCTTGATTATCAGTTATCTGGTAAAGCGAAACATCGGTGTGCCAGACATCCGCGTCAGTAACTTCTTCTATAGTAATACCAAATATCTTTCCAACTACTTCAAACATTCCTGGTATAGCAACTGACGCAGGAAAGTAGGGTTTTAGATCTTCCTCTGAAAAATCAAAAAGCTTCTTTTTAAGCTTGTTTGAACAATAGGGAATATCCCACGGTTGCAAGTCCTCGATACCGATATCGTCACGAGCGAATTCACTGAGTTGTGCATAATCTGCTTTCGCAGATGGCGTCGCTTTAATTGCCAGTTCATTGATGAAATCGAGCACCTGAGCCGGGTCTTTTACCATTTTGGTAGCGACTGATAGATCGGCATAGCTGTCAAAACCCAGGAGATCGGCCTTCTCCGCTCTCAGCTGGATGATTTTTTCCATAATCGGCGCGTTGTCCAATTCTTCATTTTGCAAAACTGCCTGGTCTGATGCCCTCGTCGTGAATGCAAAGTACACTTCCTCCCGCAGTGCGCGATCATCAGCGAATGTCATCACCGCATGGTAGCTGGGATAATCCAGGGTAAGTAAATAGCCGGATGAATTCTTCTCCCTGGCTGCCTGTTTTGCACTATCCAGCGCACTTCGGGGAAAACCGGCCAATGCTGCCTCGCTGGAAAACTCTTTTGTCCACGCTTTGGTAGCATCGAGCACGTTTTCCTGAAACCGCGTACCGAGTTTGCTCAATTCCAGAGATATCTCGCGAAATCGATTTTTCTGAACAACAGGAAGCGCTACACCACCGAGTTTAAAATTAAGCAGACTATCTTCAATACTTTTTTTCTGAGCGCTGCCCAGTTTCAGGAACTCATCACTATTACGAATCTCCAGCACTTTTTCGTACACTGCGATGTTTTGTCCAAGATCTGTACTCCAGGCACTAAGGCGAGGTAAGCAATTGTTGTAGACATCTCTAATTTCCTCGTTATTCAATACCGCATTTAAATGCCTTAATGGAGAAAAGAATCGGGATATCTCATCCTCTATCAGATCCAGTTCATGAAAAAGATTGTCCCAGCCTGGATTTTCTATAGCTTCAAGCACTGCAACTTTTGCGTCACTCGTTTTGATTAATTGATCAAACCTTTCTTCAAAAGTAGCAAGATCAAGGGTAGAAAAAGCGGGAAGTTCCAGGTAGCTGTGCATAACAGTCTGCAGGTTAGGTAAGAGGAAAACACGGGCACACAACAACCCGGACTTGAAAATGGACTGGCGTTATTATTCAAACAATTTATTCAAACAATCGCATATCACCCGATTGCATTGATACGGCTAAAAAATATCCAACGCTGTATTTATTTGCCTTCTTCCACCGCCCAAACTCCCGCAGCGATTTCGGTAGCGCAAGTAGGCGGTACACATCAATCGGGTGTGATACAGGCAACTAGACATCGAGGTTCGATACCGACAGTGCATTTCGTTCAATAAAATCACGCCTTGGCTCCACCTGATCACCCATCAGTGTGGTGAATACTTCATCGGCAGCCATTGCGTCCTCAATGCGCACTTGCAACATACGACGAACGTCCTTGTTCATAGTGGTTTCCCAGAGTTGCTCTGGGTTCATCTCGCCCAGGCCTTTATACCGCTGAATAGTCTGGCCTCTGCGCGCTTCTTTCATTAACCAATCCATTACCTCTGGAAAACTGACTACTCCGGACTCCTTTTCGCCGCGTTTTACCACAGCACCCTCACCAATCAAGTCGTGCAGTTTGTCAGCAAGGTTGCCAATAACGCGATACTCGGAGGTTGCGAAAAACGATGGGTCGAGTTTGACCAGATATTGATTGCCATGCAGCCAGCGCTCTAGTTCCACACCGTATCGTCCATCATCACTTTGACTAACTCGCTGTTGATACAAATTGCCGTCTTCCGTGTGCCTCATCAACGCACTGTGAAGTAGTACGGCCCAGGCTTGTACTGCATCTTTATCGGTAAGCTTTTCTTCACCCAGTGAAGGTACACTGAGTAATTGATCCAGAACCGATCGATCTATCTGCCGGGAAAGTACCTGCATTGCACTAAGTGAGCTGTTGTATTCCGAAGCGAGCACCGACAACTCCTGCGCAGATAAACTATTGCCGTCAGTTTTGGTAACCAGACTTGCGTCAGTCAATGCCAGTTCCAGCAAGTACTCATTGAGTTCCAGGTCGTCTTTTACATAGCGTTCCTGTTTTCCCTTTTTGACTTTATACAAGGGGGGTTGTGCAATATAAACATGGCCGCGCTCAATAAGTTCGGGTAACTGGCGATAGAAAAACGTAAGCAACAGAGTTCGTATGTGCGAGCCGTCTACATCGGCGTCGGTCATTATCACAATTCGGTGGTAGCGCAGTTTCTCGTAGGAGTAATCATCGCCCCGCCCTATTCCACAGCCAAGTGCGGTGATTAATGTTCCTACTTCCTGTGATGACAGCATCTTATCGAATCGGGAGCGCTCGACATTTAATATCTTGCCCTTAAGCGGCAAAATGGCCTGAGTTCGGCGGTCTCTGCCCTGCTTTGCCGATCCACCGGCAGAATCACCCTCCACCAGATATATTTCAGATTTTGCCGGGTCTTTTTCCTGACAATCGGCCAGTTTTCCGGGTAAACCTGCTATGTCCAGGACACCTTTCCGTCTGGTAATCTCTCGCGCTTTGCGAGCTGCTTCCCTTGCCATGGCGGCTTCGACAATTTTGGCGGTAATATTTCTTGCGTCACCCGGGTTCTCGGCCAGAAATTCTGCCAGTTTCTCGTTCATCGACGTTTCCACAGCGGTCCGGACTTCTGACGACACCAGCTTGTCTTTGGTTTGCGACGAGAATTTAGGGTCAGGTACTTTTACCGATAGTACAGCGGTCAAACCTTCCCTGGCATCATCACCTGTAGTGTCTACTTTTGCTTTGGTGGTAATCCCGCTTGATTCCATATAGGCGTTCATGGTTCTGGTTAACGCCGCTCTGAAACCGGCCATGTGTGTGCCACCATCTTTTTGCGGAATATTGTTGGTAAAACAATAGATATTTTCCTGGTAGGAATCGTTCCACTGTAAAGCAACCTCCACTTCAGCTTCCGGTTTCTGTTGCTTCAAATGTATGGGATCTTTATGAATTGGCGTTTTGTTGCGATTTAGATGCTCAACAAACGCAGCAATACCGCCTTCATACTCAAATTTTTCTTGCCGGTTGGACCGCTCGTCTGAAAGAACAACACAGACACCGCTATTAAGAAATGATAGTTCCCGCAGCCGTTTAACCAGTATTTCGTAGGAAAACTCGGTCAGTGAGAAAATTTTCGCACTGGGTTTAAAATGTATGGTGGAGCCAGTCTCATCAGTCTCACCAACAACGGCGAGCGGGTCTACCGGGACGCTGTCTTTGTAGTCTTGCTTATGTATTTTTCCGTCACGTTTAATTGTCAATGTGAGCGTTTCTGATAGTGCATTTACTACCGAAACGCCCACACCGTGCAATCCACCAGATACCTTGTAGGAGTTGTCATCAAACTTTCCACCGGCATGCAGCACAGTCATTATCACCTCGGCGGCCGATTTGCCCTCCTCGTGCATATCGACTGGTATTCCTCGCCCGTCATCCGTCACTGTGACCGAGTTATCCTTATGCACAATAACGTTTATTAAGCTGCAATGTCCCGCAAGCGCTTCATCAATTGAGTTATCAACAACTTCAAAGACCATATGATGTAAGCCAGTGCCGTCATCGGTGTCACCAATGTACATGCCTGGTCTTTTTCTTACCGCATCAAGACCTTTGAGTACCTTAATGTTGCTGGAGTCATAGGCGTCTGTCCCCGCAGCAGCGGTGTCGTTGTTATTTGTTTCTTCAGCCATTATTGAACTCTCTTGGTTTAACTCCCTAGTATACCACCTTTTCTATTTCACCTTGTTTCACGTGAAACAAAATATTTACACTCTGTATCTCTTTCGATATGTCATCTACACCAGTTAGAAACACCTGTACGTTTGAGGCTGAAAGAAATTCAAAAACAAATTTACGAGCTTTGCTGTCAAGCTCTGACGGAAGATCATCAAATAGAAGAACAGGAGGATGATTATGATGTTTAGAGTAGAGATCCATTTGCACCAGGCGCATAAGAATCGCCAGCAACTTTTGCTGTCCACGGGAATTTACATAGCGAGCTTCTTGCCTGCCAACCTTTATTTTTAAATCCGCCCGATGGGGACCCGCTGTAGTCACATTCATCCGGCGACAGTAGTTAATATTTTTTTCAAGCTGCTGTTTTAGCGTGATGTCCTCAGGCCAACCTTTGTTGTACTGGAAATCGGGAATAATATTTGAGGGCAGGGCGTCCTTCAGTTCTGAAAACCTGGAGATGAATTGACGAATTACCTCACTTCTGCTTTGGGAGATTAATTCCCCGGTTACCGCTAGCTCATCGTCCCAGGTTTGAATTAACGCTAAGTCATTCGAATGATCACGCAGGGCCGCGTTGCGTTGCTGAAGTGCGTCGCGATATCGCCGACTGGCAGCTAAATATCGATGATCCACGTGGAACAGGATCCAGTCCAGAAAACTTCGACGTTCAGAAGGACCTCCTTCCACCAGTTCATGATTCCTGGTTGAAATACTGACACAGGGCAGGGCCTTCGCTAAGTCCGAGATGCGGGATATTGCTTGCCCGTCTATTCTCGCTTCGACCTTGTCTTTTCCTCTGGATATTCCAAGCCGGGTTGTGCTGCGTGTAATGTCGTTAAGCGCTTCTGCAGAGACAGTGAGTTTTTCTTCAGAATCCTGCACGATACTGCCAATTCTTCCCGGTCGGAAACTGCGACCGCTGGACAATATAGAAATAGCTTCGAGTAAGCTGGTTTTACCGGCACCATTTTGCCCGTAAAAGAAATTTAGTCCCGGACCAGGCTCAATGGATATTCGGGATAAATTACGCACTGAAGTGACATCGACTGATGTCAGGCGCATTTTAGAGTCTCATTGGCATCACGACATAGGTGCTGGTTTTATCGTCGCTTGGATGAATGACCATACTGCTTGTGTTGTCCCGGACATTCATTTCTGCAGTTTCCGTTTCCAGAGCGTTCAACACATCAAGCAGGTACACGACGTTAAAACCAATCTCAATCGGATCACCGCTATAGTCTATGGACAGCTCATCCTCGGCTTCCTCGTGCTTGGGATTGTTTGTCTGAATTCCCAATACATCATTTTCCAGCGTTAAGCGAACACCTTTATAAGTTTCATTAGCCAGAATCGCACTTCTGGAAAGTGCCTGTTTTAGCTGTTCTCTGTCGACCAGTGCTACATTCGGACTGTCTAGTGGAATCACCTTTTCAAAATTCGGAAAGTTCCCGTCAATCAGTTTACTGGTTAACTGAAGATCACCAAGGTTCACCTGCAAATGCCTGGACGTCAGTTTCAGATTAATTCTGGTGTCACTCCCGTCCATAAGCCGAGACAGTTCGTTTATCGCTTTGCGAGGGATTATTGCCGAAACTGCCTCCGGTGTTTGCACATCTGCTTCGGTCCTGTGCAGTGCCAGACGATGACCATCAGTACTTACACAGCAAAGTTCATTATCATTTAACTGAAGTAACAGCCCGTTAAGATAATAACGAACATCCTGTTGAGCCATTGCAAACGAGGTTCTTTTGATGGCTTTTTGTAACTCAACCTGAGGTACAGATACACTTGTTGATTCGCTTAATTCTTCCACCAACGGAAATTCATCAACAGGTAACGTCGCCAGTGTGAATCGACTTTTGCCACAGATCACTTTGGCTTTTTCGGTGTCTATTTCAAAGTCGAGTCTGGCGTCGTCCTGAAGTGATCTGCATATATCGAATAGCTTTCGCGCCGGTATGGTTGTCCTGCCTGGCTCGGTAACTATTAACGGAATCCTCGTTTTTAGTTCCACCTCGTTGTCTGTACCGGTGAGTTCGAGATACTCATTGGTAGCATCAAACAGTAGATTATTCATAACCTCGTGGGTTTGCTTTCTTTCTACAACACCCACTACCTTTTGCAGGGGAGGGAACAATTCAAGTTTGGATATTGAAAATTTCATTAATTAATAAAACAGGCCATATATAGATAATTGTATTAATAACCGAGCTGGATAACTTGCTCGCCGTATTTTTTTCCCTTTAAAATCAATAATATAGATGCTAATTGTTGTTGTTAAATGCTATCAGCAAGCTGTGGATAAGCAAGGGATGGAATTTAATTTCCGGCAACTATTACTGAGCGCACTATTTACTAACTGTTTATCCACAACGTTTAGACCTGCTTAACAGGATAACAGTCTCATCAACATTTTCAGATCTTCCTCCATCCTGCTATCCGACTGCTCAAGCTCTTTGATTTTGCGGTGAGCATGTAGCACTGTCGTATGATCTCTTCCACCAAAAGCTTCGCCTATCTCCGGCAAGCTATGTCGGGTCAGTATCTTCGATAGATGCATTGCTACCTGCCTTGGTCGGGCAATTGAACGGTTTCTTTTTTTAGAAAGAAGCTCCGAATTCCTGACCTTGTAATACTCGCAAACTGTCTTTTGAATGTTTTCGATACTGATCAGCTTTTCCTGCACTGCCAGTAAATCCTTGAGGGCCTCCTTGGCGAATTCAATCGTGATTGGCTTTCCAGTGAATTGAGAGTTAGCGATCACACGTCGCAGTGCACCCTCGAGTTCACGCACATTGGACACTATTCTTTGAGCGATGAAGAAACTGACATCTTCAGGGAGTTCATACCCGGACTGTTCTGCTTTGGTGTTTAAGATTGCTACGCGTGTTTCCAGCTCCGGTGGCTCTACCGAAACTGTGAGCCCCCAGCCAAAACGCGATTTAAGACGTTCCTCAACACCGTCAATCTCTTTGGGGTAGCGATCACTGGTTAAAATAATCTGCTGACCATTCTCTATCAGGGAATTAAAGGTGTGAAAAAACTCTTCCTGGGAACGTTCCTTTCCCGCAAAGAACTGAATGTCATCAATTAGCAGTGCGTCCACGCTGCGGTAGTGCTTTTTGAACTCATTGATGGTGTAGTTCTGCAGAGAACTCACCATCTCGCGCACATAGCGCTCGGAGTGTAAATACTGGACGCGGGTTTTACCCTGGCTGACCATCAGGTTTCCAACTGCCTGCATAAGATGTGTTTTACCAAGACCGACCCCTCCGTAGATAAACAATGGGTTGTAGGAGGTTCCGGGGTTTTGTCCTATTTGAACAGCCGCTGCGCGACCAAACTGATTCGATTTGCCCTCGACATAGGTGTCGAATGTGAAAGCAGGGTTTAGTGATGTTTTAAAACCGGTATCGCTTAGCGGACGATTATCATCGTCCAAAAAACCGGGAGTTGATGTGACCGGTTCAATCGCCGGTGCAGCATCACTCTCACCGGCCATAGGTTTGGCAGGAGCCTGAATTTCCCCGTTTCCTACATCCAGTGCGACACTGAATCCTTCCTGATGGGCCAGCGATTTGGCAATCTCGATAATGCGTTTTGCGTAATTATCCCTGACCCAGTCGTGTACAAACTGGTTGGGCGCCAATAGTCTAATTCCATCTACTGTCTCCAGTGGCTGGAGGCACAATACCCACGTATTCATCTCCTCCAGGGAGAGTTCGTTTGAAAGATGAGACAGACAGCGATTCCAGACCGACAACGAGCAGTTCCCCGCAGTAAAGTGAAAAGAATGATAGAAATTTGGGAGAAAAGGGTGTGGACGTAGTGTGGATCAGCAGCGTCAGTTCATATGTACTTCGACTGTTTGCCGTACTCAAGAGCCACAAAACAATGAAAAATAGTCTATTACTGTTTGGGAAAGTTATCCACAAGTGATTTCGGGTAATTCAGTCAGTGTAATTATTGACAGAGCGGGGCTGTTATCGCGATAATCGTCCAGTTCTACACTGGCCAAAATTGCAAGTCGTGGCCGCGCTAGCAGAACCGATACGGTAAAAAACAATGAAACAAACATTTCAACCCAGCAACTTGCGCCGCAAACGCACTCATGGCTTCAGAGCCCGAATGGCTACTCGCGGAGGGCGTGCTGTGATTCGCGCCAGAAGAGCGAAAGGTCGGCACAGACTGTCAGCGTAACGCTGTGACTCTTTGCTGTGGCATGTATGCCACAGAGTAGCGTTTACAGTAGCAGCCACGGTAGCGATGTTACATCTCGCCGGTTTGTACGGAAATCAAGGCTTACCCACCCGGCTCAATACCGCCAGGTCTTTGAGAAAAACTACCGATCATCAGACCGGTACTGGACGCTGCTGTTTCGTATCAACAACCTTGATTTCCCCAGACTTGGTCTGGCGGTAGCTAAAAAGAGAGCCAAAAAAGCGGTGGACCGGAATCGTCTGAAGCGAGTGATCCGCGAGTCATTTCGCAATCAGCAGGTTTTGCCCGGTGTCGATATTGTCGTGTTGCCTCGTACCGAAAGCGTTGCAGCAAGCAACGTCGAGCTAAGGCAGAGCCTTGAGAAACAGTGGTTACGGATAGCAAAAAAATGCGCCGATTGATGTGCCGGTTAATTGTAATCTACCAGAGGTTTATCAGCCCCTGGTTGCCGGCTCATTGTCGATACACACCATCATGCTCTCAGTACACTTACGAGGCTTTGCAACTGCACGGCTGTGCCAAAGGGTTGTGGCTGGGGATTCGTCGAGCAGGGCGATGTCACCCGTTGGGCGGTCACGGATATGATCCTGTACCCGAGGCAAAGGCTGTAGAGCCAACTGCAAGCAATAACAATAAACAACTGTCTTGATCACTAACCAGGAAGAACCTGCCGTGTCCGGCATTGATAAAAAAAACATCAGAAGCACTACTGTCGGAGCCGGGTAAGTGGATAATCAGCGTATCCTTTTATGGGCAGCACTGGGCTTTTTGCTGCTGCAAATCTGGACTTCGTGGCAACTGGACTATGGCCCCAGGCCTACTCCGGAAGTCGCAGCGCCACCGGCCACGACCACAAGCAGCACGGATACCGGAATTAATCAATCCGAAGCACCCTCGGCAGTCTCAAATGATTTGCCATCGCCGGTTGCGGGGCCAGTGGCAAGTTCAGACTCCTCGCAATCGTCTTTGCCGGCGCAATCAGATTCTGAACTGCAAAGCGGCAAACAAATAGTCGTCACTACCGATACCTTTCGAGTCACTATCGGTAATGTAGGTGGCGACATCAATGGAGTCGAGTTGCTGCTATACCCGACGTCACTGGAAACACCGGATGACCCCTTTGTGTTGCTGAGCAACCGTGAAGATCGGTATTTTGTTGCCCAGTCCGGTTTGCAATCAACTGACGGCGATGCACCGAGTCACCACGCTGAATTTGTATCGCCGCAGAGCGAATATGTGCTTGCCGAAGGCGAGAACGAAATGCGGGTACCGCTGATGTGGACTTCCGAAAGCGGAATCACTGTAACCAAAACCTACATTTTCAAGAGGGATCGATACTTTATAGAGATTGAGTACGATATTCGCAACGAAAGCGGCAATGCCATAAACGTTAACCAATACAGGCAGCTCAGACGCAAGCCTGTTACCGATGATGAAACCCAGAGTTTTATATATACCTTCATCGGTGGAGTCATCAGTACTGCCGACGATGCTTATTCCAAGATAAAGTTTGATGATTTTTCTGACGCAACCAATACCCGTGAATCCGTTGGTGGATGGTCAGCAATTATCGAACATTACTTCGTCGGGGCATGGATTCCTGCCCAGGAAGAGACAAGTACCTTCTATACAAAAACACTGAGTTCACCGCAACGCTATATTATCGGACTGCAGTCCGGAGCAGTCGATGTAGCCGCCGGAACCAGTCAGAAATTGACCACCGGCCTTTTCGTTGGACCCAAGATTCAGGATCGAATGCGGGAAGTGGCGCCCCATTTGGATCTGACTGTTGATTACGGCTTTTTATCGGTCATTGCCAAACCCATCTTTTGGTTGCTCGGTAAAATTCACTCCATCGTCGGCAACTGGGGCTGGGCTATTGTCGGCGTCACCATGTGTATCAAGCTGATTTTTTACAAACTATCCGAGGCAAGTTACCGCTCGATGGCACGGATGCGCAAGCTGCAACCCCAGCTCGTGTCTCTAAAAGAGCGCTATGGCGATGATCGCGCCAAGATGGGCCAGGCCACTATGGATCTCTACAAGAAAGAGAAAGTGAATCCTCTGGGCGGGTGTTTGCCAATTTTGGTACAAATACCGGTGTTCATCTCGTTGTACTGGGTTCTGCTGGAAAGTGTCGAACTGCGCCAGGCCCCGTGGATATTGTGGATTGAAGATCTGTCACTGATGGATAAATACTATGTATTGCCAGTGATAATGGGAGTTACCATGTTCATTCAGCAAAGGCTGAATCCGGCACCTGTTGACCCCATTCAGGCCAAGGTATTTATGTTCATGCCACTAATATTTACCGTGTTTTTTGCCTTTTTTCCTGCAGGCCTCGTGCTCTACTGGGTAGTGAACAACACGCTGTCAATCGCTCAGCAGTACTACATCACGCGTCATGTACTGGCAGAAAAATAGGCCGGTTTGTTGCTGACGTGGCAGTCATTGATACGATTGCCGCTGTTGCTACCGCCAAAGGCCGCAGTGGTATTGGCATTGTCAAAGTCAGCGGAGAACTTGCCGGAGCCATCGGCGAGGCCCTGACCGGTGTTACTCTTGAGCCTCGCTATGCGCAATATTTACCTTTCACGAATGTAGAAGGCGACACCCTCGATCAGGGCATAGCGCTTTTTTTTAAAGCACCGGATTCTTACACCGGTGAGGATGTACTTGAATTGCATGCCCACGGCAATCCGTTTGTGCTCGATCAATTACTCCGCACAATAGCAACACTCGGTGCCCGTGATGCCCGCCCCGGTGAATTTACCGAGCGCGCTTTCCTTAATAACAAACTCGATTTGGCTCAGGCAGAGGCGGTGGCCGATCTTATAGAGAGCAACAGTGACGCAGCAGCTCGCGCTGCTCTAAAGTCACTGCAGGGCGAATTCTCAACACGCGTTAACGCTATTTTGCAGCAGTTAATTAACACCCGGGTTTATGTCGAGGCAGCTCTGGATTTCGCTGAGGAAGAAATTGATTTTCTGCAAGACAACGAACTTTCGTTTCGTTTGAGCGACCTGCGAAATTCTATAGCGAAGCTGCTGGAAACTGCCGCCCAGGGCTGCCTGATCAGAGAGGGCTTGACTGTAGTGATCGCAGGCAAGCCCAATGTTGGCAAATCGAGCTTGCTCAACCGACTTACCGGGGAAGATACTGCTATCGTAACTGATGTCGCCGGGACTACACGGGATGTACTGCGTGAAGAGATAGTGATTGACGGTTTACCGGTTCACATTGTTGATACTGCCGGCTTGCGTGCGAGTGGTGACCCGATAGAGCAAGAGGGCGTAAGGCGAGCCCGTTTGCAAATAGACAAGGCTGATTTGATACTGGCGGTACAGATTGCCGGGCAAGATACCGACCCGTCACTCCTGGCAGGTTTGCCGGAAGACATACCGGTGTTATCGATATTTAATAAATCGGATTTGATCGATGAGGCCGTAGTTGATAGTCATACACAGCTAACCGTTTCGGCAAAATCCGGCGCTGGTATTGATGTTCTGCGAACCCGGCTTAAAGATCATGCTGGGTATACCCATAATCCCGAAGGCATTTTTATGGCTCGCCGGCGACACCTGAATGCACTGAACCAGGTGCAGCAACACACTGTCCGCGCGGGTGACAATTTAAATTTATCGGGGGCGGGCGAACTGGCTGCCGAGGAGTTGCGGCTGGCGCAGTTGCAATTGAGTTCGATCACCGGTGAGTTTGGCAGTGACGATTTACTTGGTGAGATATTCGGTCGTTTTTGCATTGGCAAATAGAATCTTGCCTGAAAACCTGTAAAAGCGAATGCGGGTTGTCAATCGTTCAGTGTAAACCGGTTAGAATTAGCGCCAGGCTGAAATTAACCAGGCCTCCAGGGATAAGACGTACAGGCACATGAAAAACGAACATCACTATGACGTTATTGTTGTTGGCGGCGGGCACGCCGGTACTGAGGCCGCATTGGCGGCCAGCAGTATCGGTGTCGATGTATTGCTGTTGACTCATAATATCGAAACCATTGGACAGATGAGTTGTAACCCCGCTATTGGTGGGATCGGCAAGGGTCATCTGGTCCGGGAAATCGATGCACTCGGTGGAGTTATGGCTCGAGCTGCTGATCACGCGGGCATTCACATTCGTACCCTTAACGGTCGAAAAGGACCGGCGGTGCGTGCTACCCGCGCACAAGCGGACCGACAGCTTTATCGGGCCTTTATTCGCAATGCGGTGGAAAATCAGCCGGGCTTGCGTATCTTTCAGCAGGCGGTGGATGATCTCATCATTGAAGGAGATGAGTGCTGCGGTGTGGTAACCCAAAACGGACTGCGTTTTAAATCCAGAACCGTTGTGTTAACGGTAGGTACTTTCCTCGGCGGGAAAATTCACATTGGTGAAACGCAACAACTCGGTGGCAGGGCTGGCGATGCGCCATCGATAGCCCTCGCATCCCGACTGCGAGAGATGCCTTTTAGAGTTGACCGGCTAAAAACCGGTACGCCTCCCAGATTAGACGGCCGCAGTATTGATTACTCCCGACTGGAGGAACAACCAGGAGACTCACCGCGACCGGTGTTTTCCTATATGGGGTCCGAGTCTGATCATCCACAACAAACCGTTTGTCATATAACCCATACCAACGAAAAAACGCATGAAATAATTCGCGACAACCTGCAGCGTTCTGCAATGTACTCGGGGAATATAGAGGGTGTCGGGCCTCGTTATTGTCCATCTATAGAAGATAAAGTAGTTCGCTTTGCCGATAAAACCTCGCATCAAATATTTATAGAGCCTGAAGGGCTCAACACCCACGAGATCTATCCCAACGGAATATCCACCAGCTTGCCCTTTGATGTGCAACTGGATTATGTACACAGCATTGCGGGTTTTGAAAAAGCGCATATCACTCGTGCGGGATACGCCATTGAATACGATTTTTTTGATCCGCGGGATCTCGCCCGGTCACTGGAAACGCGGTTTATTTCCAACCTTTATTTCGCCGGACAAATTAACGGTACCACCGGCTATGAGGAAGCTGCCGCCCAGGGGTTGATTGCCGGATTGAACGCTGCGCGTAAGTGTCGCGACCTTGATAGCTGGGCGCCTCGCCGTGATGAGGCCTATATTGGTGTGTTAATCGATGACCTCGTGAGTCGTGGCACCCGGGAACCCTATCGTATGTTTACCAGCCGCGCCGAGTATCGCTTGATGCTGCGCGAAGATAACGCCGATCTTCGCCTTACCGAAACCGGTAAGCAGCTGGGCCTGGTTACTGATCAACGCTGGGAGCGTTTCAGCCACAAGCGGGAGCAGATTGAAAAAACTCGCACAGTTATGTCGCAATGGCACATTAAAGCCGGCAGTGAATCGGCGCAGAAAATTTCACAGCACTTTGATGTATCCATTCAAAAAGATCAGCACCTGATTGAATTGTTACGTCGCCCCGAAGTATCGTGTAGCGGATTGCAAAGCCTGTTTCCAAAGGACATAACCTGTTCGCAGAGCAGTGTGCTGGAACAGGTTGAAATACAGGTTCGATACCAGGGTTATATTGATCGGCAGGTGGTTGAAGTGGAACGTCAGCGTCAGCAAGGTGATGCCAGAATACCAGCGACTCTGGATTACGCAAAAGTCACAGGGTTGTCGGCCGAGGTGAGTCAGAAGCTCGATCAGCAACGGCCGGAAACCATCGCACTCGCGTCGCAAATACCCGGGGTAACTCCGGCGGCAATTTCCCTGTTGCTGGTGTCGATGAAAAAAGAAAAAATGCAACGTGGTGAGCCAGAAAGCAACGCAGCTTCAGTAGTTGGTTGATACCCGGGATCGGCAGCGCCGCGAACTCGAACAGGGTTTATCCGAGTTAGGGCTGGCGCTGTCGTCTGACCGCCAGCAGCAGCTTCTGGACTACATCGCTCTGTTGTCGAAATGGAATAAAACCCACAACCTCACGGCGGTTCGCGATCCGGCGCATATGATTCGGCGACATCTTCTCGATTCTCTCTCGATCCACGAATACGTGGATGCATCAACACTGCTGGATGTTGGTGCCGGTGCAGGCCTGCCGGGAATTCCGCTGGCGGTGGCCAATTCTCACCTAAATGTAACGCTTGTAGACAGTGTCTTAAAAAAGACCCGGTTTATGTTGTTTGCTGCGACAGAGCTTGGTCTGGCCAATGTGAGTGTCAGACACGAACGGGTAGAAAAGATGAAATCTGAACAAGGTTTTGAAATCATCGTTGCGCGTGCTTTTTCGTCGCTTGAGAAGTTGTGTAGCCTGACTTCACACCTGCTTGCCCCGGGCGGCAAGGTGCTGGCAATGACCGGGCGATTGCCGGAATCGGTCGGGGAGTATCCTACAGGGGTAAGCGATGAAACTGGGGTGAATCATTCAGCAACGCTTTCGGACTTTTGTGTGATTAAGACTGATAAATTAATGGTTCCCGGTGAAACCGCAGAGCGCAACATAGTAGTATTACAAAAAAGCGTTAGCTGAGAGCGGGGCGCATCCAGCCGGGATCAAGCGTTGCTTGGCCACGCTGAACCAGGAATTACATGGCAAAAATTATAGCGATCGCCAACCAGAAGGGCGGGGTCGGGAAAACTACCACAGCAATAAATCTGTGTGCGGCGCTGGGCGAGACTCAACGGCGCGTGCTGTTAATTGATATGGATCCCCAGGGAAATGCCACGACGGGATCAGGCGTAGATAAAGAGTCGCTCGAGCAATCGATCTGCGACGTGTTGTTAGGTGCCTGCAAAAGTGAAGAGGCGATTGTTGCACCGGAGCACATCAAGTTCGATGTATTACCCGGCAATGCCGACCTGACGGCGGCTGAAGTACAGCTAATGGGACAAAAAGGCCGGGAACGAAAACTGGCAGATGCCTTGAAGCCTCTCGCAGACAAGTACGAATATATTTACATCGATTGCCCGCCGTCGTTGAACATACTTACGCTTAATGCGTTTGTTGCGGCAGACGGTGTACTGATTCCCATGCAATGCGAATACTATGCGCTCGAAGGTTTGTCGTCATTGCTTCGTACCATCAAGCAGGTTCAGTCGGCGGTCAATCCGAAACTTGCGATAGAAGGGATCCTGCGCACCATGTTTGATGGTCGAAACAAGCTGGGGCACGAGGTATCAAATCAGTTGATCGAGCATTTCGAATCAAAAGTTTACCGCACGGTAATTCCTCGCAATATCCGCCTTGCTGAAGCGCCGAGTTTTGGTCAACCGATTGTCTACTACGACAAGTCGTCACGGGGATCAATTGCTTATCTGGCTCTTGCTGGCGAGATAATCCGACGGGAAGTAAGCCGCCAGGTGGCCGCCCGTGAAAACACGACCGGGGTGGCTGACGATCCCGCTGTAAAAGCAGATGAGCAGACGGCACCGACTGCCTGAAATGCGTTGCGTAGCACATCAACTGGCGGAGTGAACAAATGTCCAAACTAAAAAAAAGCGGTCTCGGACGCGGACTGGGTGCACTTCTGGAAGGTGTGGATCTGTCGCCATCTGTGTCGGAAGCAAAACGCCCTGATGAAAAAGCGACCAGCCCGTCCGTCGAAACTGCTGGCAACGAAAAAGGAAGTAAAACGCTATCGACGCCTGTGGTGAATAGTCCATCGTCGTTGAATGATTCAGAGCAGGTCACGGAAATACAGGTCGACGCTATTACCCGCGGTACTTACCAGCCTCGCCAGCAGTTTGATGAAGATTCCCTGCAGGAACTCGCGGACTCAATTAGTGCACAAGGGCTTATACAACCAATTCTGTTGCGTCAGCGCGCGGGTGGTTATGAGCTGATTGCCGGTGAGCGGCGCTGGCGTGCAGCACAAATAGCCGGTTTAAAAAAGATACCGGCCATCGTTCGGGACATGGACGATGCTGCAGTTGCGGCGGTTACTCTAATAGAGAACATTCAGCGCGAGGATCTCAACCCACTGGAAGAAGCCAGAGCGCTGCATCGTCTGAAAAACGAATTCCAGATGACTCACCAGGCAGTCGCCGACGCTGTTGGCAGGTCGCGTGCCTCTGTAACCAACCTCATACGCCTACTCGATCTGGACGAGCGGGTCGCAGAAATGCTTGCGCAAGGCAAGATTGAGATGGGTCATGCGCGTGCATTGCTTAGTCTCACGGCGGACGAACAACATCTGCTGGCGATGAAAATATACGCAGAAGGCTTGAGTGTGCGTGCTGCAGAGGCTCTGGTTAGACGCGGCGGGCAGACACCACCACCCAAAACAGCCTCCGCAAAGCCGGCAAACTCCCATATAAAATCACTGGAAACCGAATTATCCGAAAAACTGGGTGCGCGCGTTTCTATTGATCATCGAAACGGCGACAAAGGCACGGTAACGTTGTCCTACAATTCTCTGGATGAGCTTGACGGAATTCTGTCGCACATCAAGTAATTTCGCCGTGGTTTAGACCTTTCGGGTCAGCGTCTTCACACTTGACCCTGTGGGTGGCTAACTTTATACTCCTCGCGCTAGAGCAGGGCTTGTAATTAGTGCGACGGAACGCAATATATAGACTATATAAATAACGGATATAGCGAAAGATGGCTGCGCGTTCGCCACACACGGCCGTTGTCAAAAAACTGCTTGTTGTTCAGTTGCTAGTGGCAATGTTTTTCCCTTTGGTGTTGCTACCATTTGGAACGAACGCTGCATTGTCTGCAGCGGCCGGTGGTCTCGCCAGCTTTATTCCCAACGTATATTTTGCATTTCGGGCATTCAGATACTCGGGAGCAAGGTCTGCGCAAAAGATATTGCGGTCATTTTACTCGGGAGAAGCCATCAAGCTGATTCTGACGGCGGTAATATTCGCTCTGTGTTTTAAATATCTGAAAACGCTGAACGTAGCGGCACTGTTCGGCGGGTTCATCATGGTCCAGATGGCAGTATGGGTAACACCATTGCTTGCGGATCGATAAAAGAATTCTAGTTTTTTAAAGTATCCTATGGCAAATCCTGAATCTGGTCACGGAGAGCTACCTACGGCCTCCGAATATATCCAGCACCATTTGCAAAACCTGACCTGGGGAAAGCATCCCGACGGGTCCTGGGGTATTGCGCATGGCGCTCAAGAAGCGCAGGAAATGGGCTTCTGGGCCATCCACCTTGATTCTATGTTCTGGTCTATCGGCCTGGGTTGCCTCTTCTGTTTTTTGTTCTGGCTGGCTGCACGCGGGGCTAAAACCGGCGTGCCTGGCGGGTTACAGAACTTCTGCGAAACCATGGTCGAGTTCGTCGACGGCAGTGTAAAAGATACTTTCCACGGCGAGAACAAGATGCTCGCACCGCTGGCGCTGACCATTTTCGTGTGGGTCTTCCTGATGAATTTCATGGACCTTATCCCGGTCGATTTTATTCCGGAAGCGGCGAAAAGATGGTTCGGTATCGAGTACATGAAGGTGGTCCCGACCACCGATGTTAACGTCACTCTTGGAATGTCACTTTCTGTTTTCGCGCTGATTATCTACTACAGCTTGAAAGTTAAGGGAGTAAAGGGTTTTGTGGCCGAGTTGACGCTGCAGCCGTTTAGCAGTGACAACAAGTTCATTAAATACGCGTTTGTTCCGGTCAATCTCCTTTTAGAGGGGGTTGGACTCATCGCCAAACCCATATCACTGGCACTACGATTGTTCGGTAACTTGTATGCCGGTGAACTGATTTTCATTCTTATTGCGCTGCTGCCCTTTTATCTTCAGTGGGCATTATCGATTCCATGGGCTATTTTCCACATACTTGTCATTGTTCTTCAGGCATTCATTTTCATGATGCTGACCATCGTGTATCTAACGATGGCACACGAACATCACTAGTAGTTTTCTTTCCTTAAAGCGTTTTTTTATTTTCCGACCTACAACACATCAGGAGCTAAGATGGGCACAGGTTTCGTAGTTGGTATGACAGCGATTGCAGTAGCACTGTTAATCGGTATGGGTGCCTTGGGCACAGCAATTGGATTTGGTCTGCTGGGTGGCCGGTTTCTGGAAGGCGCGGCGCGTCAGCCTGAAATGGTACCAATGCTCCAGGTAAAAATGTTCATCGTAGCGGGTCTGCTTGATGCGGTAACCATGATCGGTGTTGGTATTGCGCTGTTTTTCACATTCGCAAATCCCTTCGTCAGTCAGGTAGCGGGATAACGAACTTCGTTCGTATCCCCTCTTAACCGCGGGAGAAACACGGGTGAATATTAATCTTACCCTGATAGGACAGGCTATCGCGTTTGCGGGTTTTGTCTTCTTTTGCATGAAGTTTGTCTGGCCGCCGTTGATTACTGCAATGCGTGAGCGTCAGGCGACGATTGCGGAAGGTTTGGCAGCAGCAGAGAAAAGTGCGCAGGCGCAGGAACAGGCGCAGGCGGAAGTTGAAACTATTCTTGGTGATGCCAGAAGCCAGGCGGCTGAAATAGTATCGCAGGCGCAGAAGCGCGGTAACGATATTGTCGAAGAAGCTAAGCAGTCTGCCGTCAGTGAAAACTCTCGGCTGAAAGCCAGTGCGCAGGCAGAACTGGATCAGGAAGTGGTTAGTGCCCGCGAGACTTTGCGACAGCAAGTTTCAGCAGTGGCCGTTTCCGGCGCCGAGAAAATTCTCAAGCGTGAAGTTGATGCCAATGCGCACGCCAGCATTCTCGACGATCTGATCGCGAAGATTTAAGGACAACGATAATGTCTGACAACGTCACCGCAGCCCGACCTTACGCCAAGGCCATTTTTGAGCTGGCGAAGAAGGGTTCGAACTTCGACGTCTGGTCTGAGCGACTCAAATTTTTGTCTGCCGTAGTAGCAGACAAAAATGTTGCGTCCGTGCTGGACCAACCAAACAGTACCGCTCGGGAGCGTGCCTCCATGGTGGAAAAAATTGCTGCTGACAAGCTTGATGGTGAATCGACCAATATGGTTCGGTTGCTTGCAGAGAACGGCAGGTTGGGGCTGATGAATCCCATCGCCAATCTGTTCGATGAATACCGGGCGCAGGATGAGGGCACGCTTGAAGCGACTGTCATCTCGGCCATTGAACTTGACGATTCCTATCGTCGCAAACTCGCTGAATCATTGCAGCGCAAGTTCAACAAGAAGATTCATATCGTCAACACAGTAGACGAATCACTGATTGCCGGTGCCATTATTCGTGCCGGTGATGTGGTGATCGACGGATCAGTCAAAGGCAAGCTTTCACAGCTTGGCAGCAACCTGAGTGCCTAGCGCGAAGCGCACGCACCGGGTGACAGAATTATATAGAGGACGACGCTAATGCAACTCAACCCATCTGAAATCAGCGAGCTGATCAAAGAGCGGATAGGCAACTTCGAGGCCTCCTCAGAGGCACGCACCGAAGGAACTATCGTAAGTCTGGCTGACGGTATCGTACGTATCCATGGTCTGACGGATGTAATGTCAGGCGAAATGATTGAATTCCCCGGCGATACCTACGGTCTTGCACTGAACCTCGAAAGAGATTCGGTCGGTGCGGTAATTCTGGGGGCTTATGGTCATATCTCTGAAGGCGATAAAGTCCGCTGTACCGGTAAAATTCTTGAAGTACCTGTTGGTGAAGCCATGCTTGGTCGTGTGGTTAACGCACTTGGCGAGCCGATTGACGGCAAAGGCCCAATCGCCACAGACCAGACTTCACCCATTGAGAAAGTTGCTCCTGGTGTGATCTGGCGTAAGTCGGTAGACCAGCCGGTGCAAACCGGTTTGAAATCAATTGACTCGATGGTGCCAATTGGCCGTGGACAGCGCGAGCTGATCATCGGCGACAGACAAACGGGTAAAACTGCGGTTGC
>CAYPCS010000008.1:9873-135680 GCA_964409275.1 uncultured Granulosicoccaceae bacterium | reverse complement strand
GGCTGACGGTCAGTTAACAGCTGAAACCCGGTCTAAATTTGGATTGCCCGGTTAGCTTGAATAGAGTGGCGGATCGGATTACTGATCCGCTGTGCTATGTACTTGGTACATCGCGGTTGTGAACGTTAGCCGCTATGTAGAGTCCAAATGCACCATTGGAATATTTTTTTACTGGCATGTGTCGCCGTTGTATGCGTTGTAGCCCGAAAGCCTGAGCAGAATCAGAGTGTGTGTTAGTGAAGGCTCCACGGGTAAATCACTTAAAATAATCTTTTAACAAAGAGGAACAAACCATGTGGACCAAACCAACTGTAACTGACATCCGACTTGGCTTTGAAATCACCATGTATTGCTACAATCGCTAGCGCATAATTTGCCAATGTTTTTGGTAAATCGTGTACAAACAAAGGGGCTTTTATAGCCCCTTTGTCTTATCTGTCCCGTAAAAAGCACGCAAAATCTTTTTAGCCGAAAAAAATTAAAGCTGGCGCACTGTGTTGAAAATATGATCTTCCGGTCTGTTACCTCCTGAAATTCCCATGACGGTTCCTGCACTGGTTTCCGTTCTCAAGCTCCTCTCTTTGTAATGTATTGCTAACACTCTGTAACAGTACACTTCGAGCTCTTCTACTCATTGCTCAGGGAACTCAACTGCGTATACACATTACAGGCATTTGCGGCACGTTCATGGGTGGTGTTGCCCAGTTGGCACGCGGGCTCGGCTTTGAGGTGACTGGTTCAGACTCCAATGTTTACCCGCCGATGGATTCCCAGCTTAGAGACGCTGGAATCGAGCTGACAGAAGGCTATTCTGCAGAAAATCTTGATGCCCCTGACCTCGTTCTTATCGGCAATGCCATGTCGCGCGGCAATGTGGAGGTTGAGGCGGTGCTTGAGCGGGGATTGAAATACACCTCTGGCGCGCAGTGGCTCAGTGATTATTTATTGCACGATCGCTGGGTGGTAGCAGTTGCAGGCACCCATGGCAAAACAACCACCTCGAGTATGGTGGCCTGGATACTTGAATATGCCGGTCTCGATCCCGGTTTTTTGATCGGGGGTGTACCGTGTAATTTTGGTGTTAGTGCACGCTCTGGTAACGCACCGTTTTTTGTCGTTGAAGCGGATGAATACGACACCGCATTTTTTGACAAGCGATCCAAGTTTGTTCACTACCGACCGCGAACGGTGGTGCTGAACAATCTCGAATTTGATCATTCCGATATTTTTGACGACCTCGCTGCAATTAAACGCCAATTCCATCATCTGGTGCGTACGGTACCGGGAAATGGCTTGCTGGTGGTCAACGAAGAGGATAAGAATCTGGCTGATGTATTGAGTATGGGGATGTGGAGTGAAATAGAGACTTTTTCGTGCACTGCCGAGAGCGCTGTGCCGGGTAGCTGGAGATATTCGCAATCTCCGGACACAATAGTGAGTCCGACCGGCCAGGAGTTAAATCTCCGGGGGACCATTCAGGGTTTACACAATATCTCCAATGCCTGTGCGGCGATCGCAGCTGCCCGCCATGTGGGGGTGCCTGTAGCCGTTGGTGTAGAGGCGATGTCCGAATTCAGCGGCGTGAAACGAAGGCTGGAATTGCTGGCGGAAATCAAAGGTGTTTCGGTGTTCGATGATTTTGCCCACCACCCGACAGAAATAGCAGCCACGCTACGGACATTGCGAAATCAGATCAGGGCCGATGCAAAACTGTTCGGGCTGGTCGATTTTCGTTCCAACAGCATGGTGGCTGGCACGCATATTGAGAGTCTCGCGTCCGCGCTTGAGTTGGCAGATTACTCATTGCTGCACAATGCGCAACCGGACAAGCTGGACTTGTCGGGTGTGTGTCGGGAAGTTGACGCGGATGCAAGAGAATTCAACTCAGCGGCAGAGATTGTTGCACATCTGAAAAAGCTCGTCCGATCAGGCGATGTTGTTGTGTGTATGTCAAATGGTTCATTTGCCGGTATACATGGCCAAATATTGACTATGCTTACTGACAGGAATTTGTAAAAGTATTGAAACAGGACGTCGCAAGACGGAATCTCCCAGGTTATAGAGAACGATAGAAAAAATGGGGAAAGAACTAACTTCCACCGCAAAGCTTGATTTCCAGGTCCCTGCGAAAGTGGGCAAGTATCAGCTTCTGGAGCGTATTGGCAGCGGCACGTGTGGCATTGTGTATCGTGCCTATGACGCGATTTTGTCTCGTGATGTTGCGTTAAAAGTGTCGCAGACCGGAGCTCTGGATCAACAGAGCGGTAAGATGCCGGGTGCTCAAAAAGCCTTCATCACCGAAACGCTGTCGGCCGGTAGATTGTCTCACGCGAACATCGTGACGGTATTTGAAGCAGGTGTAGACGGGCCGCTCAATTACCTCGCGATGGAGTATGTTGAAGGCTCCTCATTAAAGCACTATGGTCGGGGACAAGAGCAGTTGCCGCCGTTTCGGGTGGTCAATATCATCGCCGAGGTGTGCGAGGCGATAGATTTTTCTCACAAGATGGGCATCGTTCACCGGGATATAAAACCGGCGAACATTATGGTTGCAAACGACGGCTCGGTGAAGCTGCTCGACTTCGGCATAGCGGTGAGTACGTCAGCCGATGAAACACCCGGAGCGACCAAACCGGCGCTCGGTACCCCAAACTACATGTCACCGGAACAGGTGACGGGCAAAGAGCTTGGACCGCGCAGTGATATATATTCACTAGGCGCGGTGATGTTTGAGATGCTCACCGGTCAACAGCTGTTTAAAGCAGCCAAAGTGAAAGAGCTGTTCAGAGCAGTTATAAAAGACACAGCTCCGCCACTACGATCAATTCGCTCTGATTTGCCTGTCGAACTTGAACGCGTAGTTGCGCGCTGTCTGGCGAAGAATCCTCGCCAGCGTTATGCCAGTGGTGCGGATATGGCCAAAGCACTCAGAGCAGTAGCAGATAAAATGGCACCACCGGATTTGTTGACACCGGAACTTGAAAGCTGGATGGCACTGATCCCTCAGCTTAAGTTCTTTTCAGGCTTTAACGCCCGACAGATTGCGCGCTTCACTTCAGTAAGTAATCTAACCCGGTTTACAGCGGGTGCCAGTGCGTTGAAGAGAGGTACAATAGACAACCATTTGTATGTCATTCTCGAAGGTGTTGCGAGTACGCGCGACGGTAGTGGATTGAGTGCTGTACTTGGGCCAGGCGACTGTTTTGGCGAACTCGGATTTGTGCGTGGTGATACCAGTGTCACCGAGATCGAGGTGATGACGGATATCGTCGCGCTTAAGGTACGTTCAGCCGATGTACATGCATTGCCTGATTCTGACCAGTTGGCGCATTATCAAATGATTTCCAACAGTATTGCGCAGCGGGCATCAAACTCGGAAGAGCTATTGCTCGACCTCGCGTTGTAGGCGTAAGCTTGAACAATCCTTTGGCTCTTTAGTCGATGACCAGAACGTTGTAGGTCGGGGTAGACACGAGCGATAGCTCTGTGTGACATTGCCTGTTCGGGATTTGCTGAGCAGGTAATGTGAATAAAATAAATGCAGTAAACGGAGCGCTTATCGCTGATGCTGCAGCGATGGGGCTGCACTGGATGTACGATCAGGATCATTTAAATCTGATTGCACAAACAGGCGAAGTACTGTTCAGACAACCTGACGCCGCGCTCTACAGCGGAAAAAAATCGTACTTTGCACACCCCGACAAACGTGGCGGTGAGTTTTCCCAGTACGGTGAAGCAACTCAGATGATTGCCGCACTTGCCTTGAGCCCGGCTGGATTTTCAATACCGGGATATCACGAGGAATTCCTGAGTCGTTTCGGGCCTTGCGGTTCTTACCGCGGATTTGCAGACCGGCCGACCAAAGCACTTGTCGCCTGCTTGCTGTACCACGGGGATAAACTACCCGCAAAAACCGGTTCGGATGATTCGCAAATGCCGGCCTTTGAGTTTGTGCCCGGCTTGTTTGCGGCAGGTGTCGATCGTAGCGAATTACCGGCCATTGTTCAGTCGTTAACGATAAACGAAACGGCCGTTAGCGGTGCGCAGGTGCTGCTACATTGCCTTGAGGCCATAGAGTCTGGAAGCTCGTTGCAGGATGGCATGGTGTCCAGCATCGCTGTTGCTAATGCAGAGCTGGCACCTGTGCTTCGCACGGCGCTCGAAGCCCGGGAAGGCATCTATGATGTACAGGCGGTAGCGCAGCAGTTTGGCATGCCGTGTCATGTGATCCAGGGATTGCCGGTGGCCTATAGCATTCTTGCGAACACCTCGGATTTTACCTCTGCACTTCGCCACAACGTTATGGCTGGCGGGGATTGCTGCGGCAGAGCGTTGGCTATTGGAGCGATCGCCGGTCTTGTTTATGGTGTGCCCGATGAGATGGCAGTCAGAGTAAAAGCGCTGTTATAGAACCCGCGATCACCGGGGTAGAGTACCCCGGTCAACGGACAGGCATAGCCTGAAGGTTTTACGCTACCTTGTTTTTTTCCAGCAGCTTCCTTTCCCAGGCGATAGCGGTTGAGACGATGACTTCAAGATCATCGTATCTCGGTTCCCAGGTCAGTGTTTTGTGAATTTTGTCGACGTTCGCGATCAGTTCGGGCGGATCACCAGCACGTCGCGGGTGTTCGACGATCTTGATAGGGCCGCCATTGACCTTTTGTACGGTATCGAGCACGTCCCGAACGCTGTAGCCGTGGCCGTAACCGCAATTTAGTCGGGTAGAGTCCCCGCCTTTGCGCAGATAATCAAGGGCGTGCAGGTGTGCAGAAGCCAGATCTGATACATGAATATAGTCCCGTACACCGGTACCGTCCGGTGTTGGATAGTCGGTGCCATAAACGTATATTTCTTTCCTTTTGCCTACAGCAACCTCAGCGGCCACCTTTACCAGCAATGTTGCTTTTTCGGTAGATTGGCCAATTTGTCCGTCAGGATCGCAACCGGCAACATTAAAGTATCGCAGGATTACGTGTTTCATGTCACAGGCTTTGCCCAGGTCTTCGAGCATGTATTCGGACATGAGTTTTGACATTCCGTACGGGTTGATAGGTGCCGTTGGCGATTCTTCAGTACAGGGGTTGCCATCGCCAATGCCGTAGGTGGCAGCAGTAGAAGAAAAGATGAAATTGCTGATGTTGTTATTTTGGCTGCACTCCAGCAGGTTGCGTGTGCTGGCGGTGTTGTTGCCGTAATATTTCAACGGATTTTCGACCGATTCCGGCACAATGGTGTGGGCGGCGAAGTGCATCACTGTGTCTACGTTGTGCGTTTTCATGACTCGATCCACGAGTTCCTGATCGCCGGTTTTACCGACGACCAGTTCCCCGAAAAGGACATTTTCTGCGAAGCCTGTAGACAGATCGTCGAGGACGACAATCTTCTCGCCTTGCTGGCCAAGTTGCTTAACGGTATGGCTGCCGATGTATCCGGCCCCTCCGGTAACAAGAATTGCTTTGGACATTTTCCGCCTCGGTATCTGGTTAATAATGTAGAGACTATAGTATTTTTATGGTCAAACGATTGTGCGACGATTGCAATCGCCACGGGTTCAGACGTAACCAATTGAAAAACAGTACCTGTTTGTTCGGTTTCCGCCGGTCGAACTGTAGTATTTCAGTGGTCAATCCTGGATCATAGGATAGCAGCGCCCATGGTCGTTGCATTGCTGGAATGCACTTGCTGACAAGCGTCGGGTTTATCGGCGGCGGTTCAATATTCTTTATTGTGGTGCATTCGGGTTTTTGACGGAAGGTACTTCCCTAAAACAGCGTCGAAAGCTACAACTTGTCGAAGGACATTATGGATACTGAATTTTGGCAGAATGCCTGGGACAAAAGTGATGAACCCGGGTGGCAACAAAAATCGCCTAACGCTCTAATGAAGTCTTATTGGGCCAGTTGTGGTGCAATGGCCGGTGAATCAGTGTTTATTCCGCTCTGCGGCAGAAGCCCGGATATAAGCTGGCTGCTTGATTTTGGGCACCATATTATCGGAGTTGACCTCGCTGGCGCTGCATTGGAGCAGTTCTGTAGTGAATCCGGGCTGGCAGTGACAACGGAAGAGCATGGTGAATTTACGGTATACAAAGCACCGCGCCTGACACTTTACGCCGGAGATTTTTTCTCGTTGCCTGCAGGTGCACTTGGAGACGTCAGTCGTGTTTACGACAGAGCGTCCATTGTGGCGATGCCACCGCACATGCGTCAGCGTTACGTGTCTAAATTGCGCTCTCTGACGCCAACCGACGCGGAGATTTTTACCATTGCAATGACCTACGAGCAGAAAAAAATGAAGGGCCCGCCGTTCTCGGTGGATGACGCCGAGTTACAAAGCTTCTTTGCTGATGGATATGAAATAGCTGTGCTGGGACGGGAAATTGGAGACATGCGTCGGCGAGGCCTCGACTATCTGGAGGAAACCGCCTATCGCCTTTTGCCCAAAGTACGTAATGAAACCTGATAAAATCCAGAATTGATTAGAGCCAAATATGCCTTGTCAGACAGTGCTGCGCGTATCCCTAATCAGTGAATCCACTATTAAGTGCTTGAAAATACTCTATTTGGCCATAAATCCGGTGGTGGAAAAAAGCGGTGTTGGTGAATGCCTGAAAAACTAAGAAAAATGATAGGGGTGGTTGTGCTGGTGTGTTCAATCTCCGGGGTTTCATGCGTCGGTATGGTTGATACTGTGATGGGCGATCGAATGAGTAGTCGCCTGTCTGGCAGTGGTGAAACGGAGAAGCTGAATTGATTGAACTTCGCCGCGGTGGTGCCCGCCGGTATAACTCGGATGAACCTCGGCGTTTGCCGCGATCCCGGGCTTTTTTGCTCTATCTATTACCATTGCCGCTGCTGTTGCTGGCACTCATCAATATTTTTAGCAGCGTTTCCGGTGCGGTTGGATACGCTGTCTCCTTCGCACTGTCGATGGTGGCGGCAACGCTGGTTCGCAAGGGGCTGGACATAGAATTTGAGGCCACTCGCCGCAAGATTGTTCGGCGAAGCAGCACCATTCCCTACAAGCTGGTCGGTGCAGGGGTTCTTGGTGTCGGCATTTTCATCGGAGCCAGTCTGGGCGTTGGTCTTGCATTTTTTAACAGTATCCTGCTTGGCGGCGCAGCTACCCTCGGGGCCCTGATGGTGTACGGGCGGGATCCTTCGCGTCGCTCACCGGATATGCCTGCAATTGGTGTGACTTCCGAAGAAGTACTCGATATTCTCAACGAGGCGGATACCAGAATTCTCGCTATAGAAGCCGCTCGCGACCGAATTCATAATGTCGAGCTAAAAGATCGATTGCGCAGCATAGTTGCCGGGGTGCGTGAAATTATGGGGATCGTTGAAGAAGATCCTCGTGATCTTCGCCGTGCCAGAAAATTTCTGAAGGTCTATCTGGACGGTGCCCAACGGGTCACTGAAGGGTACGCTGATACCCACAGTTACGGTGATACCGGAGAGCTGGAGACCAACTTTCGCAATGTTTTAACTACTATCGAAAATGTGATTGTCGAACAAAAAGAAAAGCTGCGCGAAAACAATCTGACCGAACTGGATGTACAGATTGAAGTTTTGCAGTTGCAGCTGGAAAAAGAAGGCGTATAGAAGCCTGTGGCAATGTTCGAGAAGACATCCGTCGGCGCGCGTCTGAAGTTAACTATAGAATTGATGAACTACCGGGGAGAGCAAGAAAATGTCTGACGCAAAAGTTGGAACCGTGGATGAATCGTTAAAGGAAGATGTTGCGAAACTCGATGCCATGCTGGCGCCGGATCTCAAGTATGAAATGGTCACTCTCGATTCGGCAAACAACGAAGATCGAGGTCGTATAGCCGAACTCATGAACGACATAGATTTGAGTGATTCCAATAGCATTCTGTTCTACGGCAGCAAAGCACAGGAACGACTGACCACCATCAGTGACAACATGCTGGAGGGTGTTCGCAATAAAGATGTGGGTCCGGCCGGACAGGATCTCAACAACATGGTCACCGTATTACGCGGCTTTGACGTGGCCGGTATGGATCCAACAAAGAAGCGCGGTTTCTTCGCCCGATTATTTGGCCGTGCAAGGCCTGTTGTGCAATTTATCCAGGAGTATGAAGGTGTCCGGCGCCAGATCGATACCATCACTGACAATCTGGAAGACCACAAAACAAAACTGCTCACAGACATCGCATCACTCGATCGACTCTACGATGCGAATCTTGAGTATTACCATGCACTGGAATTGTATATTGCTGCAGGTGAAGAAAAACTGCGACTGCTTGATACCACCGAGATACCCGCTATGGCGGATGCGGCACAAAATACAGACGACGTACTCAAAGCGCAGGAATTGCGCGACTTGCGAACAGCGCGAGACGACCTGGAGCGTCGTATCCACGATCTCATGCTGACGCGTCAGGTGGCGATGCAAAGTTTACCCAGTATTCGCATGGTTCAGGAAAACGATAAAGGTCTTGTCTCAAAAATCAGCTCTACACTAGTCAATACGGTGCCACTTTGGCGCCAGCAGCTGGCACAGGCGGTAACCGTGTTTCGCTCCCAGGAGGCGGCCAAAAGCGTTAAGGCCGCAACAGATTTGACTAATGATCTACTGGAGAAAAATGCTGAAACGCTGCGTACCGCTAACCGCGAAGTACGTGAGCAGGTGGAACGTGGCGTGTTCGATATAGAGGCCGTTAAACGCGCTAACGAAAACCTGATCGCTACAATAGAGGAGAGTTTACAGATTGCCGATGAGGGCAAACGCAAACGACGGGATGCAGAGCGTACGCTAGAGCAGCTGGAATCAGAATTAAAAACCAAACTTGCGGCGGCAAGTTCACATCAACACGACGATCTGGCGAGAGGGGCATAGGATGGGATTGTTTGACAAGTTATTTGGAGAATTTGTTGATGTTATCGAATGGACTGATGATACCAACGATACAATGGTCTATCGCTTTGAGCGTTATGGCAACGAAATAAAATACGGCGCCAAGCTCACCGTTCGCGAAGGCCAGTCTGCGGTATTCGTCAATGAAGGAGAAGTAGCGGATGTCCTGGGACCGGGAATGTATGAACTTGAAACTCGCAACTTGCCGGTGCTTTCTACTGCACTGAGTTGGGATCATGCTTTCAATAGTCCGTTCAAGGCAGAAGTATATTTTATAAGTACCCGGCGCTTTCTCGATTTAAAGTGGGGCACTAAAAACCCGTTGATGATGAGAGATGCTGAATTTGGTGCAGCTCGCGTCAGAGCTTTTGGAACCTATGCAGTAAAGGTCGCAGATCCGCTTAAGTTTATGCGCGAGATTGTCGGTACTGACGGGAATTTCAAGGTTGACGAAATCAGCAATCAATTGCGCAATCTCATTACCTCCCGGTTTTCTTCAGCGGTCGGGGCAGCGGGCATACCTGTGCTTGATATGGCCGCCAACTATGAACAGCTGGGCGACGTCATCATTGACCGTATCGCACCGGAATTTGATGAGTATGGCTTAGAGCTCACCAAGTTGCTGGTAGAGAATATATCAGTGCCACCTGCTGTGGAGGAAGCGCTGGATAAACGCACCAGTGCGGGCATGGTGGGCAACCTCGATAAGTACATGACCTATCAGACCGGTGTTGCACTTGAGGCGGGGGCGGCGAATCCCGGTGGTGCAGCGGGCGCCGGTATTGGTATGGGCGCCGGTTTGGCAATGGGCCATCAAATGGCTAACAATATGCAGCCCGGTGCAATAGAGCACAACAACGGTGCTCGTGGCCAGGGCCAATCTGCAGTGCTGCCACCTCCGCTGCCTGCGGCCAGGCGCTACCATGTGGCAGTGGATGGCAATCCGGTCGGACCACATGATCTCGCCGAGCTTCGGCAACAACTGAACGATGGATTGCTGTCGGCGGAATCGCTGGTGTGGGCACCTGGTATGGATGAATGGGCATCGGCCGGTGATGTATCTGATCTGGCTGAACTGTTCGTCTCTAACCAGCCACCACCGCTGCCCGGAGGTTGAGATTCGGTAAAGAGGCTGAGATCAACAACAGGCCGGTTGTGGTTGTAAGGTCTGATCTTCGGTACCACGGTTTTGAATAAGTCACACGAAAATTTGTTTTATCCCGAGCAGTCATCAGCGTCTGCTCCGGAACTGTGGAGCAAAGCGGCCGGGTCGTCACCGAAAAAAGAAGTGGTGGCCCCGAGAGCCGCTAGCGAAACCCGTTTTCCCTGTGCCAATTGCGGTGGCATGCTGACCTATGCGATTGGCACCGACGAGATGGAGTGCGGACATTGCGGCCAGCGCAATGAGATCACCATTCCCGATGTGGCGATTGAAGAGATTGACCTTCCAAAAGGGTTGGAGAAGCTTGAGAAAACACGCAAGCTTGGTTCGAAGGAAACGGTTCTCAAGTGTCCGAACTGTGCGGCACAGTTCGACATGGATGCCAACCTGCATGCCAGTGATTGTCCCTTTTGCGGTACTTCGGTCATTACCAGCACCGGCGATATTCACGAGTTCTCGCCCCAGGCACTGTTGCCTTTCGCGATAACTTCAGAGCAGGCATCCGTAGCTTACAAAAAATGGATTAGCCAGCGCTGGTTTGCCCCTTCCAGTCTAAAAGACCATGCACGGGAAGAGCATGGCTTGAATGGTATCTATATTCCCTATTGGACCTATGACAGTGACACCGTCACCACTTATTCGGGGCAACGAGGCGATGTCTATTATGTGCGGCAAAATGTCACTGTAATGGAGCGAGGCAGACGAGTTCGGCGGTCGCGAATGGTGCCGAAAATCCGCTGGACATCGGTGCGCGGCCAGACCGATCGTCATTTTGACGATTTACTGATTGGTGCAACGCGGACTCTACCTCGCAAGATAACCGATTGGCTGGAGCCATGGGATCTTGAAAACCTCGTACCTTACACCGAAGATTATCTGAGTGGCTTTCAAAGCGAGGTTTATCAAGTCGCTCTGGATGAAGGCTTCGGTCACGCGCAGGGCGTGATGCAAAATATAATTCGCGGTGATGTTTGCCGATCTATCGGTGGGGATCAGCAACGCATAAAACGCCTGCACACCGAACACAGTGACACTACCTTCAAGCATGTGCTGCTTCCGTTGTGGACTGCTGCTTTCAGCTTTCGGGGGAAAACCTATCGTTTTGTTGTCAACGGTCGAAATGGCAAAATACGTGGTGAGAGGCCCTACAGCATGTTGAAGATCGCTGTTGCCGGCATCTGTGTTGCGGCGGTAGTAGTTACGGGAGCGGTAGCATTCAATTCAGTGGATACCAGCGGGTATATCTCCGATAGACCCATATTTTACCCAGGTGATTTTGGTGAACTAAGGCCCCGATTGCCGAGGTATTAAACGACGCCCGCCAATATTCGCGCGTTGTCTGCCCGGCACAGGACGGGAGTGGTCAAATCTGCGCAGGTGAGAAGCCACTGTGTGCCATAAAGAGTAGAATCGATTATTCCTTTTTTATCCTGAATTGGAGAATTTTCAAAATGGCTGCCTCTGTCACTGTAGTTGATCATCCACTCATTCAACACAAGCTAACGTTAATGCGTCGAACAGAGGCATCTTCATCTACGTTTCGCAGCTTGCTAAAAGAAATCAGTCATCTGCTGGCGTACGAAGTGACGCGCGACCTGCCAGTTGAAAACATCAAAATAGAAACTCCGTTAACCGGCATGATGGCACCTGTGCTGGCTGGCAAGAAGCTTTGTCTGGTGTCTATTCTGCGTGCCGGTAATGGCTTGCTTGAAGGAATTCTGGAACTTATCCCGTCGGCGCGAGTGGGCCACATAGGCCTTTACCGGGATCCGCAAACGCTGGAGGCGGTGGAGTATTACTACAAAATGCCTTCTGAACTAGATCAGCGCCTTGTGGTTGTTGTCGACCCTATGCTGGCTACCGCAAACTCGTCAGTGGCGGCCGTAACCCGGTTGAAGCAGGGCGGGGCTAAAAATTTGCGGTTTTTGTGTTTGCTTGCCGCGCCTGAAGGGATTACCGCGTTTCACAAAGCGCATCCGGATGTGCCAGTTTACACGGCTGCGGTGGATGAATATCTCGATGATCATAGTTATATTGTTCCGGGTCTTGGTGACGCCGGTGATCGAATCTACGGCACACGCTGAGAAACCCGTTTTGATCTGTAAGCCTTACTCGTTGCAGTGCTCACCGGCAATGGCTGAATTGGCCGTTCTTGCCAGTGTGGGCTGAATTCAGGCAATCTTTCACGTGTTAAGCGACTCCACAGAAGTGTTCTCTGCTGTTAGCAGGGTGTATGGGCAATGTGGATTAGCGCGATTGCGTTCGGCACATGTGTGCGTTGTAGGCATTGGCGGTGTCGGATCGTGGGCCGCTGAGGCACTGGCGCGTACTGGTATCGGAGAGATAACACTGATTGACCATGACGATATCTCTGTGAGTAACATAAATCGTCAGGTGCACTCGCATACCGTTTCGGTAAATCGTTCGAAAGTTGAAGTTATGGCCGAGCGTATCGCGTTGATTGAGCCGAGCTGCAAAGTACACGCCATCGATGATATGTTGGTGACCAATAATATTGAAAAATATATTGGCAATCAGTTCGACTATGTGATCGATGCCATTGACAGTGTATCGTTTAAGGCGGAACTGGTTTATTTTTGTAAGCGAAACAAGATACCAGTGGTGATGACAGGCGGCGCTGGCGGGCGTTCTGATCCTGCGAAAATCGAGATTGTTGACCTTGTTGATACCTGGAACGATGCACTTGCCGCAGGTGTGAGACGCCGATTGCGCAGGCAATACGGCTGGAAAAAAAAGACGCGAAAACGGTTTGGAGTGCACTGTGTTTTTTCAAGTCAGCAACCCGTTTATCCTCAATCTGATGGAACTATGGGGCAGCAGAAACCGGGAGTAGCT
This sequence comes from uncultured Granulosicoccaceae bacterium, assembly GCA_964409275.1. GTDB lineage: Bacteria > Pseudomonadota > Gammaproteobacteria > Granulosicoccales > Granulosicoccaceae. The sequence goes on along the minus strand of CAYPCS010000008.1, from coordinate 122,782 downwards.
GGTGCAACTCTTGATTGCAATAATGGCTACGGATCGTTAGTAGGTGTGACGGCGACATTCGGTTTTATTGCTGCCACTCATGTGTTAAATCGACTGGCTGTTCGTCCGTCGGGCCGCTAAAAGAGTGCCCCCCGGCAGTCCGCACGGTTGTTTCTTAAATCAAAGTGATATTCCCGTTATCCTTTAAGAACGGATAATGCGCATCCTGATACGTAAATTTATCGCTACTGTTTTTTATTTCAGCACAGAGCCGATCGGTTATTTCTCTATGATTATTTTATGAAACTGCAGGCAATTGAACATTCGACGAGTGATCGTCTAACGCTTCGTGGATGGCAAACGCAGCAGCGACACTTACCGCTTCTGGTTTTTTTACACGGCAATGGTTTTTGTAGTGGTGTGTATATGCCAATGCACCGGTATTTGGCAGAGTATTTTGATTTATTGATGCTTGATGTGCCGGGACATGGCATGAGTGACTCGCTAAATCCAAAACCCGGCTGGAATAGCACTGCAGATATCATGCATCGTGCGGTATTTGAAATTCACCCGCATGGTAATCGCCCGGTATATGTGCTCGGCCATAGTCTGGGTGCTGTGTTTGCATTGTTAAATGCAAGTCGGCACAGGCAGAGCTACAACTCGCTGGTATTGCTGGATCCGGTATTGTTTCCCCGCACCATGTTATTAAGTATGCGGGTGTTGAGCCTTCTTGGCTTAACTTCCAGAATGCACCCGTTGGTGAGGCCAACACTTCGCCGCAAAAAAACCTGGGACAATACCAGCCAGGCGCTTCAATATCTGGGTGAACGGTCAATGTATCGCGGCTGGAGCGAGGATGCCCTGCAGTGTTTTGTCGAGCACGCCCTTGGTACCACCGGCGACGGCACAGTCGAGCTACGATGTGATCCCGGGCTTGAGGCGCACTACTTCGCAACGTTACCCGACAGGCTTTGGGCGTCTATAAAAAATCTACCCTGTCAGACATCGATTTTGATGGGGGAAAAAACTTACCCCTTTGCGCTAAAAGCTGCCAACACTGCAATTGCTATGAACAAAAACATTAGTCTCGAATATATGCCGGGAGGTCATTGTTTTATGCTGGAGCAACCGGAAAAAGCAGCTTTGAAAATAATTGATCTGTTGTCAAGCGCAAAACCGCAGGGCTAACGGCTGTCACCAAATATTAGTTATGGCTGCTTGAGGGTGCGCCAGTAGATGCTTTGCGGTTGGTGGCCAGTTGATTTGCTTTGGCCTTCGCCTGTTCATTAAGATGGCTTTTGCAAAGGCTGCCAGCATCCAGATGATCAGCATAACCGGAAGCGACAGCGACATCGACCCAGGCTGCACATTCAATATAATTTGTATCGGTGCCAAGTCCGTCGTGATAGAGAGTCGCAAGGGTGTATTGCGCATGCGCATGACCCTGTTCGGCGGCGAGTTTGTACCATTTTACAGCTTCGACGTAATCCCGGGGAAGTCGATCGCCTTCATGATAAAGTGAGCCAAGCAATGTTTGTGCATGACTATGGCCAAGGGTAGCGGCTTTCAGGTACCAGTTTCTGGCTCGTGCATAATCCCGCTCGACGCCTAGTCCTTCACTGTAGAGGTACCCCAGTTTTTGTTGCGCATCTGCATTTCCGTTGACGGCAGATTCAAGCCACCATTCCCGGGCATTGAAAAAGTCTTGTCTGACGCCCTTGCCAGAATAGTAAAGGGTCCCTAACTCGTATTGGGCGGAATGGTTGCCGCTCAAAGATGCCATTTCAAGCCATAACTTTGCCTGTTCAAAATCTTTCTCAACGTTGTCGCCCTGCAGATACGCAACGCCCAGCGCAAGTTGTGACTCGACGTGACCACGTTCGGCGCGCCAGCTAAGTGTACTGATATCCGTTTTCTTTGATTTGCCTGTGGTAACCACTGTGTTGGTGGTTGGTGCAGTCGGTGTCACCACAGTGAGGGGATTAGCGCCTGGTTCTGTGGCGGGTGCAACCAGATCATCGATGACTCCTGTCTTCGATGGTGGTGTCACAAAAGCGTTGAGAGATTCTGTCGGGGCCGGTGTGTCGGTGACCGCAGTCGTTTCACTCGATGCGGTAACGATGGCTGGCTGGTCCGCCGGAACAATCGCCTGGTTAGCACAGGAAAACAAAATCTGGCCGGCTAGTACAAAGAGCCCGTAACGAATTAGCTTTGTAAAAACACGTTTTTTCGTTTTCATGCTGGATTTCTTTGTTGATTGGTGGCGAGTTTCGTGGAATAAGAGATCGCGCTCTATTTTACATGGATTGCAATCGATCGCCGTGTGGGTGACGAAATTGTCGTGAACTGAGGGCGCACGTAAATGATCATCCGGTGGAATTTGTCGATCACATCGTTTTTTAAATGATTCCCGCCTCCAGACTGGCCGCCATCGTCAAACCAAGATCCTCACATTGGGTAATAAAATCCTCAGCAAACTCTCCCCTGCAAATTAAAGGTTCCTGGACCAAACGCCAACTCAGGCCTGTTGCAATACTCTCTATGGCTCGCCTTGTGCCCGTACCATCACTACCGGCACGCACATAGAAGGTAAAAGGTAGTCCCTGGGTACTCTCAAGGCATGGATAGTAACAACGATCAAATACGTCCTTGATTAATCCTGCCATGTATCCGAGATTCTCGGTGGTGCCAATTATCACGGCTTGCGAATTTATGATATCAGCGGGTCTAGTGTCCAGGGGGGAGATGGATTTGACCTCTACACCTGCGATATCGGAATTCGTAGCTCCTCTAAGGACGGCGTCCCTCATTCTTCTGGTATTGTCGGAGGGTGCGTGGGAGATAACAACCAGTCTTTTAGAGTTGATCATAGAATTCACCGCTAATCCCAAGTGGCAAATGTAGTTAAGTGATGCTGTCAGCGAAAATCTAGCCGGATTCGTCTTTTACCCCGCCAAAGAGGTCAATCACTGCGGGAAACAGATTTGAGAACTCCAGCGCCATTAGTGTAACGTTGCTATCAAATACAGCGCGTGGATCAAGATCTGCTTCATCAGATCCATCGTCCGGAGCAGTATCGAGAAATTTAATTTTGCTGAAGCCGAACTCATCGTCGATAACAAACGACACAGTTTCGTTGGAATTCAGAGCCATCTTTATCACCTGTTTGCCAGTTGTGGATAATGCCCTGATTTCATCACTGGTGAGGTCCTGCTTGTTGCACTTTACAGTGCCGGCGATGTTGTCTTCATCCTGCAGCACACACTCGTCACCTATCGTAAATCCTTTGGGTAGCTTCCGTGTGCCCTTCAGCCAACGGGTGAACAGTGCCGCCTGGCCGTGCCTGGTTTGCAGCGGTTCGATAGGCAATGTACCAAGAGTTTCACGCAGTAAACTGGTACATTGATCTATTTTTTTTGCGCTGGAATTATCGATTACCAGCAGGTTTTGTGCAGGCATGAACAATACTTGTTCGTAGGTAGATTTGGTAAAAGCCTGTGGTGTAAGTTCCATCACTACGTTGTCCCGAATATCGAGTTTTTCCTTACCGCGAATTTTTCGGTCCAGCTTGTCTTCCAGGCTCTTGATCCGCTCCGCCATGTGTTCGCCTATCACACTTGCAGGCAGAATACGCTCTTCACGTCGGGTCTTTAGCAGTATAAACCCGCTAGTGGCATGCACGAGTTGTTCACTGTCACCGCCCATTGGAGGTACCCAGCCATAGCTATGCAGCTGGCGTCTGTTGACGTGAGCAAACTTCTGTTCAGCCAGCATCTCTTCCAGCTCATCAGGTGTTGTCTTAAATTGGGTAAGAAATTGAAACAGACTTGCTGACTTAAACCACATGCTGATCGCGTCGAATGAAATAGGCTGGTCATTGTAGCGGATAGTGAGCGGCTAATGGTGGTTCGAAGGGCCGGGGGATTGGCATCGTTGTGTGTACTTTGTATACACTTGACGACACTAACACGCATGGAACACACGAATTATGGCTAGAGCAGCTTTGATCACTCACGAAGATTGTGTAAAGCATCAGATGTCGCCGGGCCATCCGGAACAACCGGCGAGAATTGGAGCGGTACTCGATGAGCTGGAGTCACAGGGTTTGTCCCGGTCGCTGGAACTATTCGAGGCGCCGGAAGCCACCAGGAATCAATTGTTGTTGGCGCACCCTGCAGATTACGTGGAAAGACTGGAAGCAAATTCCCCAACGGCAGGCACGGTACAACTCGACGCCGACACAGCGTTAAATGAGCATTCGCTGCGTGCTGCCAAACTGGGCGCTGGCGCAGGGATCAAAGCGGTAGAGTTGCTTGCCGAGGGTGAGTTCGAACGGGCTTTTTGTTGCGTGCGTCCCCCTGGTCATCATGCTGAGCGCAGTGAAGCGATGGGGTTTTGCTTTTTTGGCAGTGTGGCAATTGCAGCGCTATATGCGTTACAAAAACCGCAGATAGAACGAGTGGCAATTGTTGATTTTGATGTGCACCACGGGAATGGTACTGAGGATCTAGTCGGTGATCACGACGATATTTTCTTTTGCTCGAGTTTTCAATACCCGCTGTACCCGGGAAAGTATGGAGCCAATGTTGCGGGCCGCAAAATTAACATTCCGCTGTCAGCTGGTAGTGATGGAGCGGTTTTTAGAGAGCGCATGGAGCAAGATTGCCTGCCAGCGCTGCGGAAATTTGCGCCCGATTTGCTGCTGATATCGGCGGGCTTTGACGCCCACGCCGATGATCCGCTTGCAAGCCTGGAGTTTCGTGAAGAAGACTTCGGCTGGATCACCAGCGAGCTTGTTGCAATTGCCAGGGAGCATTGCGGAGGCAAAGTGGTATCTATGCTCGAAGGGGGTTACGACCTTGCGGCACTGGGCCGCAGTGCCGCAGCCCATGTTGAGGCGTTGGTGAAGGACTAGCGTTCTGACCTGCCAGTGTTACTTGAGCGCAAATTGTGCTTCAAACTCACGGGTGAAGTTTTCCACGTCGGATTGCGGTAGCACATTGATGCCTGCCGCGGCCTTACGGCCACCACCAGAGGTAAATTTTCGGCAAAGTTCATCGGCGCCCTCGCGGCGATTGACGGGTGCTCTAACACTCACCTGGTAAGTGTCCGGCGAGATAGCGCTCAATAATGCGTGTGCTCTGTCCGGGTAGTCGCGTGCGAGTTCGTTGCCGTACACACCGCCGACTCTGCGCGACCAGCTTTCCTGTGGAAACACATAAAGCGCGCAGTCTGCGGTGGCGAGCGATGCATCAATTGCACGGGCATTGCTCATGTCGCTTTCAAAACCACGCTTTAATGCGGCGAAATTCTTGTCTTTAGCGATAAAATCAAACGGATTTTCGTAAGGCAGCAGTGCCTTAAATAGAGCGTCGGGTGCAAAAAACAAATCGTCGACAGTAGCTCCATAGCCGTTGTAGTTCAACAGCGTGCCAAGTTCTTCCAGTTGACCCAGTTCCGCATCGGAAAGGTTTAAAGGTTCGGCGGCAGCCCTGGCGGCGGTGTGCAGATTGTCGCCAAACGCCGCCGTAACTGCCCAGCGCAAATGTGCCCCTTTCAGATGGTGATTGACCAGCAGGCCGGTGCAGGTTTCTGCGGAGGTATCTATGGTTGCCTGCAAACCGGGATGCTCGGGAATCTCACCGGGAAAGTGATGGTCGAAATAGACAACCTCAGCACCACTGTCAAGCGTGGTGGCTAGAGCGGCTGCGTTTTTATCCATGGAGATGTCCAGAACCGTCACGCGATCGTTGTTACTGGCAGTGACATTGGCGAGTAAATTAATATCGCGTTTTACACCGGTTACCAGCGTCGAATTGCGAGGCTCTGCGAGCCGCAACTGCAGTAGTGCGCATATGCCATCCGCGTCTCCATTGAACACATCAAAATCAGCCATTTTTTAGTTCGTCCGAGTTTATCTTGTTTCGTACATCGTTAATTAGTGTTGGGCCGCTGTAGACCAGCCCGGTGTATATTTGTACCAGATCAGCGCCAGCCCGCAGATGACCAACGGCATCTTCCGCGCTGCTAATTCCACCGCAACCAATAATCGCAATTTCACCGTGCAACCGTTGCGCCAGACGGGCAATAGTTTGGCGGGTCAGCTGAGTTAAGGGTGCTCCGCTCAGGCCACCGGCTTCCCCGGTATGCGGCGAATTTTCTATGCCGGTTCTTCCAAGTGTTGTGTTGCCGGCTATGATGCCGTCGATCTGGTACTGCGCTGCAAACTGGCAAAACGTATCCAGATCATCGCCGGACATGTCCGGCGCTATTTTAACCACTAATGGAACGATGCGACCGTGCTGCTGTGCCAGTTTTGAACGTGCCCTGCTTAGGGTGGTGAGCAATAACTCCAGTTGATCACCTTGTTGGAGCGCTCGTAAACCTGTTGTGTTGGGCGAGGAAATGTTGACAGTTACATAGTCCGCGTGGGCGTATACTTGCTGCAAGCCCAGCTGATAGTCCTCGTGAGCACGTTCTAGCGGGGTAGACAGATTTTTACCGATATTGATACCGAGTATTCCGTCGAATCTACGCTTTTCAACCTGTGCAATCAGGTGATCGACGCCCTTGTTGTTAAACCCCATACGATTAATTATTGCTCTTTCCGGTTCTAGCCGGAACAACCGTGGTTTGCGGTTACCGGGTTGGGGTTTGGGGGTCACGGTGCCAATTTCGACAAAACCGAAACCCAGGTTACCCAGCTTGTGGTGGTGATCGCCGTTTTTGTCGAGTCCGGCAGCCAACCCGACCGCATTCGGAAAGTTCAGGCCCATCAGCTGACGCGGGCGATCCGTTTGATTTGTGTCCGTCATGCCAGTGAGTAATCTGTCTGGCAGACAGTGCAGTGATTTCAACGCCAGATCGTGTGACATTTCAGCTGGCAGGCGAAAAAGCGCTTTTCTTAACGTTGAATAGATCACATTGGCAGACGTGTGCGGGCGGGACTGGCAGTTTAGTGGTTTGCGAGTGCACTTAAAACGTCGATGCCGGATTTTCGGCTACCTTTCGGAGTGTACTTGGGTAAGTCGGACATAATACCCGGTTAAATTCAGGGTAAACTGGGACCATGAACGTTTATCCCGACAAACTGGCGCAGGCGCTGTCACACGGGCTGGCACCGGTGTACCTGATTACTGGCGACGAGCCGCTGCAACAGATGGAAGCTGCCGACCAGATTCGAACGGCCTGCCGTGAGGCAGGGTTTACCGACAGTGAGCGTTATCAGGTGGATAACGCCCGTTCATTCGATTGGCAGGCACTGACGATGTCGGGAAACAGTATGTCCTTGTTTGGTGATAAAAAAGTCATTAACCTTCATCTGCCGACGGGTAAGCCCGGTACCGAGGGTGCATCTGCGTTAAAGCGATGGTGTGAGTCAGTACCTCCTGATGTAGTACTGTTAATTACAGCGGGGCGACCTGAAGGGCGGTTCCAGAGTAGTGCGTGGTTCAAAGCCATAGACAAGGCCGGGGTGACTATGCAGGTGTGGCCGTTGTCTGCGGAAAACACTCGCAATTGGATAGAGTCCCGACTGCGTAGCTGCGGCGTAACGGCTGAGTCAGAGGCTGTCGACTTGCTGACTGATCGCGTTGAAGGGAATTTGTTGGCGGCGCGACAGGAAATCGAAAAGCTTGCGATTCTGTATGTGGATAAAAATGTGGGAATCCACGAGTTGATGGCAAGCGTCACCGACAGCTCTCGATACACAATTCTTGATCTGGTTGACGCTGCGCTCAACAGTGATACATCGCGTGCGGTGAAAGTGCTGGACGGCCTGCAGGCTGCCGGGGATGCGCCGGTACTGATTTGCTGGCACCTTGCTTCCGAGGTGCGAAAGATAATTTCGGCTCAGGCACGTATGGACAAAGGCGAAAATGCATCGCAGGCCATGATGAAATCGGGAATCTGGAAAAACCGGCAGGCGCTTAGCGGAAAGGCGATGCGTGACAGGCCACGGGTATTCTGGTTGCGAGCGGCGTCTGATTGCAGCTATCTGGATCGTTTGTCGAAAGGTATGGCCAGCGGAGATTTGTGGACGGAGATCTCTGCGTTTGTCACCCGCCTGAGTGGCACTCGCTGGCCGTTGCTGCGCGCTTCCGAAGTGCTTTGAGTTAAGTTGTGGCAATTGAATTACAGCTGATTGTTTACGGATTATTCCATTGAATACCAACGTTGATATTGAACAGGATATTGCTGCCTATATGCAGCACACCGGCGTGCGTTCACGCAATGCAAGCCGCGTGCTTGCCAATGCGGATGTTCATACTAAAAATACCGCGCTACGTGCCATAGCGACTGCCATTCTGGATTCGCGAAAAACGCTGCAGGAACGCAACAGTCTGGATATGCAGGCTGGCAGGCAGTCGCAATTGAGCGCAGCACTACTTGATCGGCTCGAGCTGACCCCTGCTCGCATAGATGGCATGGCAGCTGGTATCACACAGATAGCGGATTTACCCGATCCGGTGGGTGAAATCACCGATCTGAAATCCCGTCCTTCGGGTTTGCAGATCGGCAAGATGCGAGTGCCTCTTGGCGTCGTTGGTATCATCTATGAGTCTCGCCCGAACGTCACCGCCGATGCAGCCGCTATTTGCCTGAAGGCTGGTAATGCCGCGATATTGCGAGGTGGATCGGAAGCGCTGCAATCAAACCAGGCAATTGCTGCCTGTATAGCCGAGGGGCTGGCCGAAGCGCAGCTACCCGCTGAATCAGTACAGGTGATCGATACCACCGATCGACAGGCTGTGCTCGAACTTATCCAGATGCGCGACTATGTCGACGTGATCGTCCCGCGTGGCGGGAAAGGCCTTGTAGAGCGGATCAGCAATGATGCTCGTGTGCCGGTGATCAAGCATCTGGAAGGGCTTTGCCATGTATTCATTGATAACTATGCGGATCCTGAAATGGCAATCGATGTGGCGTTTAATGCGAAGACTTATCGATACGGAATCTGCGGGGCGATGGAAAGCCTGCTGGTCGCTGCCAACATGGCGGGTACTGTCCTGCCTGCGTTAGGTAAGCGGTTTGTGGAGGAAGGTGTTGAAATAAGGGGCTGTGCTAAAACCTGTGAAATTATATCAGCCGCAACTGCTGCGACAGAATCTGATTGGGGTACAGAGTATCTCGCGCCGGTAATATCTATAAAAGTGGTGGAGGGAATTGATAAGGCTATTGATCATATAGAGAAATACGGATCTGGCCATACCGATGCCATAGTCACTGACAATTTATCGCAAGCACGGCGATTTATGCGAGAGGTTGATTCCAGCTCTGTGATGGTGAACGCACCAACCTGCTTTGCCGATGGATTTGAATACGGGCTTGGCGCCGAAATTGGAATTAGCACAGATCGATTGCACGTGCGTGGTCCGGTAGGGGTGGAAGGACTGACGACACAGAAATATATCGTGCTCGGAGAAGGGAATCTTCGTTGAAAGACGGCCCGGATATATTGCCTGTTTTCTATCGTCGAACTGTGTTGGAACGCGGGGGTAATAATGAGCCGACCAGTCGTCGGCCAGGCCTTGTTGAGATTTCTTTGGTGGCTATTTCCCCAATGGACTGTAATCGGGCTGATCGGCAGTGATTCGTTCAGCAAGAACAATTGGCATCTATGGAGGGTCTTTTGATCCAGTGCATCACGGTCACTTGCGCAGTGCGCTTGAGGTGATGCAAAGCTTGCAGCTTGATGAGTTGCGGCTGGTGCCTTCCGGGGTTCCTCCGCATCGAAGCCGGCCGCTAGTAGGAGCCGGGCAACGCAGGGCTATGCTGGAACTGGCCGTTGCAGAGCTGGATAACGTGGTTGTTGATTCACGCGAGCTGGATCGACAACAACCTTCGTATACTATTGATACACTTGAATCCATTCAGGTTGAATACCCGCAAGCCGCCCTGACATTGATCATCGGGATGGATCAATTCAGTGCGTTCGATACCTGGCATCGCTGGCAAGAGCTATTGCAGCGTGTAGATCTCGCGGTCATGGAGAGACCGGGTGAATCATTGTCCGCTGGCGCTAAAGAACTCCTGAATGGTCAGCTTGCGGAACGCATCACAGTTATAAGGGTTACACAGCTCGATATATCATCGAGTCGAATTCGACATGATTTGCAACACGGAAAGGATATCCGGTTTCTGGTTCCCTTCGCAGTCTACCGCTACATTCTGGAACATGGGCTCTATGGAGGGCCATTACCTTTGACAACAAAAGAACGCGTAATCAGGAAAAGCAGGCCATGAATTCTCAAGAATTGCGACAACTGGTTCAAACTGCTCTTGAGGATTTGAAAGGGCTGGATATTGTGGCTCTTGATGTGGCTGACCGAACCACAGTGACTGACTGCATGCTTGTGGCAACCGGGACGTCGCAAAGGCACGTAAAGTCGCTGGCGAACGCCGTTTCGGAGAAATCAAAGGAATCCGGTGTTCGCCCGCTTGGGGTAGAAGGCGATGGTGACGCTGACTGGGTACTAGTGGATCTTGGCGATGTAATCGTGCACATCATGACGCGTGAATCCCGCGATTTTTACGCGCTGGAAAAACTCTGGAGTATGACCCCGGGAGATCGTGAAAAAGAGGATCGGCTTGTCGATTCGATTGATCAGCCGGCCGACAACTCTGTTTCTCGTTGAAGCTGCGAGCGGCCATTCTAAAGCGATAAGCAACCATTGTGGAGATTCACCTGTTGTGTCTCGGCACGCGTATGCCCGACTGGGTGACACAGGGCTTTGATATTTATCAGCGACGCCTCGGCCATGACTGCCGACTGGTGCTGAAGGAAATCGCATCGCCGCGAAAAAGCAAAAGCCAGAATCCGGTGAGGGTGATGGAACAGGAGGGCGAATTGCTACTTGCGGCTGTTCCTGCAGACGCTTACCTCGTAGCACTGGACGAGCGTGGCAAGATGCAGGACAGCAAAGAGTTATCGGTTAAGCTTTCCAATTGGTTCGGGTCGTATCGACGGGTGGCGATACTCGTTGGAGGTGCGGATGGACTGTCGCAGAATTGTCTGGCTAGATGTCAGGAAACCTGGTCTTTGTCGAAAATGACATTCCCCCACCCGCTGGTAAGGGTTATAGTTGCCGAGCAGATTTATCGAGCATACAGCCTGCTCAACAATCATCCCTATCACCGGGTCTGACAACAGTCCGGATGGGTCACAACATGGCATCTCACTTGATCTTTGATTCCGCAAAAATTTTTTGCTCTTGCAAATTTTCAGTAAATATTCAACGCGAAAAAAAATCGTTGTGAATACAAATCTCTGTGCGATTTGCTTGCAATCTTATGAATAGTCCTGGCTAGCGGATTCCGAGGAGAACAAGGTATCCCTTAATCTTCATCCCGGCCTGCCAGTCACCGCTTTCAGATTTTTGGTACTCAATACACTGTTGTTGAGCTGCCTGGCATTGCCTGGTTGCCCGTTGTTGCGACAGATGATGGCACTGCGATGCACTCAGCTATCCTGATATCGGGTAATCGTTCAATGTCTCAAGCTCAGTCACTACACCGGTCGGTGGTTTTGGCATCAGCGTCACCTCAACGGCTGGCGTTGTTGCATCAGATTGGATTGCAGCCAACCGTAGACCCGGCCAATGTGAACGAGTCCGTTAATTCGGAGGAAACACCAGACGAATACGTGCTGCGTCTGGCCATTGAAAAATCGAGGGTTACGTCGAAGCGCTATTTGCCGGACTGTTTTATTCTGGGAGCCGATACGACGATAGAATTAGACGGTCACGTCATTGGCAAGCCAGGCGATTTGCAAGAATGCCGATCTATTCTTGGCAGATTGTCGGCTAAAACGCATTCAGTAGTTACAGCCGTCGCACTCCGGCTGGGGGATCAGATGGCGACGTCAATTTGTCACACTTCTGTGTCTTTTCGTCCAATCACGACTGCGGAGATTGATGCGTATTGGAGAACAAATGAGCCGTCTGGAAAAGCTGGCAGCTATGCGATTCAGGGGCAGGGAGCGCTATTTGTTAATCACGTTGAAGGATCTTACAGTAACGTTGTGGGTCTGCCGGTGTATGAAACTGCAGCCTTGTTTGAAGAACTCGGTATGTCGACTCTCGGCTTGCTCGATTTGTCACGCATTGCTCGAGCTTGATGGACTAGATTGACCTTATGCCAGAAGAACTGCTAATCAATGTTACCCCCCAGGAAACCAGGGTCGCTACCCTTGAAAACGGGGTGCTCAATGAAATGTATATCGAGCGGCGCAGCAAAGAAACGCTGGTTGGAAATATAATTATGGGCCGCGTGGCGAGAGTACTTCCCGGAATGGAGGCAGCGTTCGTGGACGTCGGTCTGGAACGCGCCGCGTTTTTGCATGCCTCGGATATTTCCGGTGCTGTTCACGTTGATGAAAATGGTGAGAGACGTCAGAAACACATCCGTGAACTGCTGCGCGAAGATCAGCAATTACTGGTACAGGTTATAAAAAATCCCCTGGGTTCCAAGGGCGCTCGCCTCACGACCAGTCTCACAGCACCCTCACGGTACCTCGTGTATATGCCGGGTGATCCTTCGATCGGGGTTTCAGCAAAAATAGAGGATGAAGCGGAGCGTGAACGCCTGCGTGAAATTGTACGCGGTTTTCAGGAGCAGAACGATCAGGCTGACGGTTATATCGTGAGAACTGCCGCTGAAGGTGTTGATGCGGTTGAGCTTACACGGGATGTAGAGTTTTTAAAGAAGTTATGGGGTTCTATAGAGAGTGCGATCAAGGTTGCCAATCCAGGTGACCAGGTCTACACCGATCTCCCTCTAGTAAAGCGTACACTGCGAGACCTCGTGGGTGTGTCAGTTGAGCGAATCAGGATAGATTCGCGAGAGTCTTTCCAATCGGCTGGTCACTTCGCAGAAAAGTACCTGCCGGAGATACTTCCACGAATCGAGCACTACCCGGGCGAGCGACCGATTTTTGATCTCTACGGTGTAGAAGATGAAATTCAAAAAGCGCTTGAGCGGAAAGTCCAACTCAAGTCCGGCGGTCACCTGGTGTTTGATCAAACTGAATCGATGACCACTGTCGACGTAAACACAGGTGGGTTCGTCGGTCATCGCAATCTTGAAGAGACAATATTTAAAACCAATCTGGAAGCGGCACAGGCGATATGCAGGCAGCTTAGACTCCGCAACCTCGGTGGCATTATTATTATCGACTTTATAGATATGTCAGTTGATGAGCACAAGCGGCAGGTAATGCGAGCAATGGAAAAAGCGCTTGATCGGGATCACGCAAAAACCCAGGTGTGTGAAGTGTCTACTTTAGGGTTAGTCGAGATGACACGAAAACGCACGCGCGAGAGTCTTGAGCAGACCCTGTGCTCCGAATGTCCTACCTGCAGCGGGCGGGGCTTGCTGCGCACAGCCGAAACAGTTTGTTACGAAATTTCACGTGAGATCATTCGTCAGGTAAGACAGTTTGATGTGAAATCGCTAACAGTGGTGGCGTCGCCGGAAGTTGTTGACTTGTTTCTCGACGAACAGTCCGACTACTTCGCAGAGCTTGAGCTTTTTGTCGAAATCCCTATTCGACTGCAACCCGAATCAATGTACAACCGGGATCAGTACGACGTCGTGATCGTGTAGGGTTGCCGCCGGATTGCCGAGTAGCTGAAACCTTCGGCTGACTGGTCTGTCATGTTGAACTGAGATGGTTGGCCAGAACCAGGGTGACGAAACTAGCGGGAACGGTGCCCCCGGGTGGTCAGATAATTAGGTATCATTAGCGCTGAAAAGTGGTGTGTTGCGGTTGGTTGACCGGCGTTGAGAATAAACGTGCCGGATTGTCGCTTTATGCTGAGTAATTTTGCCGGTTTACCACGGTGTGAGCTCCCGGCGCAATTCAAGCTTGGTTTGAGAGAGTGTTTAAACCGGAATTTCGGTTAGTAACTAAATGGTATTGAAGGCACTAGGCAAGACAGGTAAATACCTGCTTTATTTGTTGGCAACACTATTAATTTTGGTAGCGTTGCTTGCTGCATTAGTGCGCCTGGCCGTCTTCTACGGAGAGGACTATAGCACCGAGCTTGCTTCACTCGTCAGTCGATATATCGGAAGCCCGGTTAAAATTAGTAAAATTGACCTCGTGTGGAATCGGTTCGACGCCAGTGCGAGTTTGAGCGATGTGCGGATTCTCTCAAGGGACTCTCGCGAAACACTGCTGATTTTGCCTTCCATCGAACTCGAATTAAATGTTCGTGAAATGCTGATGAGACGGCAACTCTCTGCTCGTAGTATCAAACTGAATAATATTTCACTGGTGGGCTCATACGAGGGCCGCGGTCAGCTAAAAATGCATGGCTACGAAATCTCGCGTGCAAGTGACAAGTCCGCCGGACTACCAGACGCGACCGGCGCTGTCAGCAAGGAAGGCGATGTTGTTGCAGCTGATTCAGGACAGTCGGGTCACAATGCTCTGAGTTGGCTATTTAATGCTGACCGAATCGCTATCCTCAACAGTGATATTACGCTGATTGACCGCACACGGGACAAGGAATACAAAGTCGACCGGGTTAACATACGCGCGTTTAATGATGGCAATCTACATCAGATAAGAGTCAGCAGTGCGTTGCCAGACAGCCGGGGGGAAATAAGCCGGGCATCATTTGATTTTACCGGTCGTGCAGACAACATCAATGAATGGGAAGGGCAGTTTCATGTCGAGGCTCGAGACCTTAATGTAACTGAACTATCCGATATCTGGCGGCAGGAACAGCAAACCTACCGTGGTCGTGCAGATGTACAGATGTGGGGGAACTGGAAGGGCACTCGTGTCAACAAGGTGAGGGCGCTTTTAAACGGCAGGGATATCGATATTGACGTGCCAGCCTCAACCGAAAGTGCCTCGACCGAAGGTGATCGGGCTGAATTGCAGGTAAAGACAGTCGGGATAGATCTTGACTGGAAGCGTCTACCGGGTGGCTGGGAGGCTACCTTCAATCGGGGCGATGTTGATTTTGCCGAGCGATCAATTCGTTTAAGCGGCCTTGATATGTACGTGCAACGTGCAAGTGACGGGTATCGTCATTTCAGGATAGCCGGTCCGGATCTCGCGGTCAGTAACTTTCAACCGCTGCAACAGTTTGCGGGTAGCGTTGGTATTGCTAAGCAACTGGTGTCGTCAAGAATTGGCTCGGGAACAATTAACGACTGGTTGCTCGCGGGGCGTATCGTCGACGATAGCGCGGAACTGACCGGCGGCAGCGCCGTGGTTGAAAATCTGCAGGTGGCTGAAGTCGGGCAATTGCCCGGTATCGAAGGTCTTTCGGCCAAGCTGTTATATGAAGAAGGTATCGGAACAATCGAGTTTACCAGGCAACAGGTTAAAGTTGCTGCCTCAAATGTTTTCGAGTCCGAGCTTCCGCCATTTGATCTGCAGGGTGTGGTGCGTTTTAGTGTGGACGAGGATCGCTGGATTGTTGCTGCGAAACAACTGCAGCTTGCAACACTCGATCTGGCAACTTCGCACGATTTTTCTGTAGTCGGGGATCTGCAGGGTAAAAAGCTGCTGAATCTCAATACAACGATTGACAGTGCAAATCTGGCGAATTTGCGCAACTACCTGCCAGCCAAAAAAATAAAGCCAAAACTATTAAACTGGTTGCAAACAGCAATTATCAATGGTGATTTACGCCGGGGCAAAATTGCGGTGAGCGGAAATCTGGCAGACTTCTCTCCCGCAAATGGAAAGGGCGTGTTTTTTGGCGAAGCAGACATTGTAGACGGAACATTAAAATTTCACCCGGAATGGCCTGTCGCAACAGGCGTAGATGGCAACCTGACATTTGATGCGAGATCACTGCGCAGCCGCATTTATCAGGGGTCAATGCGGGAGGCAAGCTTCAGTGATACGCGCCTTCATATTTCCGATTTCGGCGAGCCGGTTCTCGACTTGCAAACCAGTGCAACAGGAGCAGTTGACGATATGCTGGATTTTGCACAGCGAGGACCATTAGCCGGGAAAATAGGTAGTTTTTTTGGCAATGCGACTGGCAGCGGTACAAGCCGCCTGGCACTTGATGCAGAGATTCCGCTGCGCCGGGAGTTGAAAGAGAAGCTGGCGATCGATGGCAATATCGTTTTAGACAATGCCTCAATCGACTCGAGAGATTTCGGTCTGGACCTTGAGTCTGTCAGCGGTGACATCGGATTTAACCGGCGCGGTATCAAAATGGATAATGTTCGCGCGCGTTATCTTGGAGTGCCGGTTAAAGCTGTTGCCCGACAGACCATAGACGGTGAAAAGCAAATTAACACCATTACCATGAAGGGGCCGATAGCGATTGCCAGTGTGCTGCACTCTTACGGTATTCCGTTAACGGATTCGTTCGAAGGTTTATCTGACTGGCAGGTTCAGATCGATGTCACCCGGTTTAGCCCTGGCAGCAAGGCGCAGGTTGAACTCACAGCAACATCCGATCTATTCGGCACCGGGATCAATCTACCGCTGCCCTTGAGCAAGCCGTCAGATACCTTGCTACAGGCACAGGTTTACCGAAAATTTGGCAAAGACGACGACTGGTGGATCGAAATTCCCGGACTTGTGAAGTCGCGTGTCCGCATTGGCGCGGATCGCAAGCTAGAGAGCATGGCAATAGCCCTCGGCAAATCTGACAACACAATTTTGCCATGGCGTGGAATTGCTGTTCACGGAGATGTTCACCGGCTGGATGCGCCTGGCTGGGTAGACTTCGCGCTGGATCTTCGATCTGCCGGGGAGAGTAAACCGGCATCCGAGGCTTTCCCGTTGTTTGCCAAGGTCAACACGCGTGAGTTGAGAGTAGGCACCGAAAACATGGGTGAGGCGGTATACATTGCCTATCGCGATGGCACCCATCAGGTACATCGGCTCGAGAACAACTACGCGGACGGAGAATTGCTGCTGCGCAAAGATCCGGTATCCGATGAGCCGATGGTGTTGCGATTGAACAACCTCGACAAGCTGCTGCTGGCGGCTATCGGCACCGCGAGTCCGACGGGTGATGAGGTGACAGAACGTTCACTTGATCCACGCGAAATTCCACCACTCGATGTATTTGTAAAGAAACTGAAATGGAATAACTGGCAGTTTTCCAAGGTATCACTTCGGACTAAACCTGTAGATCGGGGGTTAGCGATCACAGCGTTGACGGCCCGGCAAGACTCATTGAGAATCAGCGGCAATGGTCGCTGGGAAATCTACGATGGCGCAGGGACGGTAGCCCATGCCACTACCCTTGACGTAAATGCCTCGTTTGACGATATCGGAGATGCAATCCAGTCGCTTGGCGGTGGCGAAACCTTTGCCGAGGGCACTGGTGAGGCGGCACTCTCTCTCGGGTGGCCATCGGCGGCATACAAACCTGAATTGCCGGAAATGACGGGCGAACTTTATGTGAATTTGCGCAATGGTCGAATTCTGTCTGTTGAACCGGGTGCCGGCCGCATACTCGGTTTGTTTGCGTTGCAAGCGCTGCCACGTCGATTAACGCTCGATTTCAGGGATTTGGTCAGAACCGGGTTTGAATACAGCAAGCTGGGTGGAAATTTCTCTATTGCAAACGGCTTTGCATCAACTCAAAACCTCTTCATGACCGGACCGGTGGCCGAAATTCTGGTGCGCGGTAATACTGACTTCGTGAATCGTGGCTATAACCAGACAGTTGATGTGCTGCCGCGCGTCAGCGGGGCATTGCCTATCATCGGGGTGTTGTCTGGTGGGCCTGCGGCGGGGGTAACCGCCCTGGTAGCGGATAGTTTACTCAAAGGGCTTGGGGTAAATCTGGATGAAATCGGGCGTCGTCGCTATTTAATTGGCGGAAGTTGGGAAAAACCGGAATGGAAGGCGGTTGAGGTCAGTTCCAAAAAGCTGGAAAGATAATGATCAGCTGTTTTTTGCTGCACTGATCAGCAAGTTCAGCAGCGAACGGGCGGCAGTGGCGCGAGAGGGTTGAGTTGCTGCTCCGGTGGCAGAGTCAGGCTCCCCTGTTTGCAGGACGCTAGCCGGTTGCGCATTTTTCCCGGTATTTGCTTTCCGGACAAGCTGTCTGGCCTGTTGCATATCCACAGCCGGGTATTTGGTTCGAAGTTCGTCCGCATGGGCGGTAAACGATTCAATTAGCCTGTCCCTCATCGATTCGTGCTGGCTATGATCCGGCTGAATGGAGATCGGGTTGTCTAACATGTGCCTCACCTGCTCCGGATCGCTGTGGTTCCTTAGCAATTTACTGATAAATTGCAGATGGCGCTTTCGTGCCCCTCTCATTCTCGCGGGAGGACACTGGCTAATAGCGCTTTCAATTTCCGCTGAAAGTTGTAAATGTGCTCTTTTATTAGCGGAAAGTTCCACCAGAATCCCGGCAAGATTGCGTACCTCTAACGCCTCCCTTTTACGTTGGGATTTGCTGGGTTCGACATTGTCAATAAAACTATCCGGTTCGCCAGTTGTCATGATCAGCAGGTACGAATTATGAGTCTGTGTGTGAAAAATTCATTTTTGTTGCAAAAAAGTAACATTGATGCTTGACACTGTTTGTGGATAAAAGTTAACGTTGCTGTACGTCTTGATTCTGCTGCAATGCTGGTATGCTACAAGATCAGAAGTAGTAAAAAAACAACAAAGAAACAACCCGGAGATGGAATGCCGCTGTTGTGCAGGATGTTGCAGTCTACAAGGCAACACGCCCGACAATTTTTTTAACCCCACCCGTCTGCGATGTAACCGTTTTGGTCGTAGCGACGTTAGGGAAGATAGCACTGATGAACAAACTAGATGGACCGGCGAATTCAGAAACCATCCTGAGTGCCATAGTAGTGGCCAGCATAATGGTTCTAACAAGCGGAGCGGGATGGGCACAGACAAGCTCGCTTGACGATAACAGCTATAAAATTACCCTGCCAGGGGCGCAGCCAGCGTTCAGCTGGCAAAGTCGCGAATACGACGATGAGAACGTCACCGGGTTAGCGCCGGAACCGCGTTCCGAGATGTTGTTCCGTTTATCTCCACAGTCGTTCGGTGCCTCTGACGAGAGTGATACCGAAACCGCTGACGGCAAGGCAAACTGGTCGAGCGAAATCACTCGCGAGCGAATCGATTTTTTGCGACCTGATGAAATCAAAATGCAGAGCATCAATCAGGGACTGTCCTACTCGGCAGCTGTGGAGATTGAATCGTCGAGTGACTTTTCCAGCCAGTCGCAATTTATCAGTAGCCGCCAGCTTGGGCTGCACTATGGCAGATTGGGTCCGGTAAATTACAGCGGTGTCGACTTGAGCTTTAGGCAGTTCAACGATCAGGTCATTGACGATATCGAGCAGGACGATAAAGATCTTTGGTCGCTGGGAATGACTACCGGACGACGTTTTGCACTGACCGGTCTGGATTCATCCGACCCTCTGTGGACTGTATCTTTGCGCGGGCAGTTTAGTCTTACGGAAAAACCGGATGACAATGTGTCTGTCGATAGCCAGCTCTGGTTCATATCCCCGGGCTTTCATTGGGAGCGTGACAGCTTTCGGTTAAGTGCTGATTTGCTAATGCCGTTTCTGTACACCGGCGAAAATGAAGAAGACACCGATTACCGGGTGCGTGCCAAAATTCAAAAGCGTTTCTAGATTTGTCCCTGCAAGTGCACGGCGCTCTGTAAGCAGTCAAGCCCTACCTCGAAGCCTTACCTCGAAGCCTTGCGGAATTCAACAACGTCCCAGTTGTCCGGCAATAGACTACCGTCACTTAATAAAATGCGTTTGTCTGATCGATCATCGCTATAGAGTCTAACCAGATTTTCAGCCTGTAGTTTGCCAAAAGCTGTTCTGAAGATAACTTCCCTTGAAGAAAGATCAGCAAGGTCACCGAGAATAGCCTTGTCCGTGCCAACAGTGATGGTTTTGTATCGACTCTGTGATTCGTAGTTTTCTATCCATTTTTTGACGTCAACAAAATTTTCTTTCATTGCGTATGAAGTATCCACAACCAGCAGAACACGGGATTTGTTTTGATGTAAATAGAAATGGGTAGCGACCCAGGCTATCAGGTTTATAGCGAAAAACACGGCAAATATACGAACGAACTTCATTGCCCTACATCTCGGAATTTAGCAGGTTGCCGATGCGGTACGAGGCAGATTCTGCACTTGATTCTATATAGGCACCTTCGGCCAGACCAGCCATAGCTTTCAGGTGGTCTGATGACAGTTCGTAGGCGATAGAATGTATAGGGATACCGGTCCACTCCATTACTTTTGAGACGCCGTCGTAGGCCAGGCCCTTATTGGTTTCACCGTCAGATAAAACAAAAATAACCAGTTTGTGTCCGGGGTTGTCACTCGCATAGTTAACCAACTCGTGTGCGCCAACCAGAACGGCATTGTTGGTCGCTGTGCCACCGCCTGTTTGAAGTTGTTCCACCGCTCCAATAAACAGCGACTTTTGCTGAATATTGAATGGTCTGATAGGTAAATCGACGTTAACCTGTTCGTTGTAACTAACCAGTCCTATTGAGTTTACAGAGCTGATTAGATCGGAAGATTCAATCAGCGCACGCTTCAGGTTTTTGATCCTGGTGCCGTCCATGGAACCGGAGATATCTGCCACAAAGACCGCTGCAATTGGTCTGCCGCCGGATTTCTTTTCTTTCCAGATTTTTTGTGCGCCTGGAATAATGGCTCCGTCGTCGATAGTGTAGGAGTTACGGTAGTCACTGGTACGCCCAAAACCGTATTCACTGACCTTGTCCTGGTTGGCCGCCAGAAAATCAGCAAAGAGCCCAAGTACCTCGAGTTCGCTTGCATCTGCTTCATCGGTAGCGTAAAGCGGGCTGTCGTGGCGCACTCCAAAAGGAATAAACTCGTAATTGGCCATGCCGGTAACGTTTACCCAGGACTGATGTTCCATAACCAGGGCATCCAGTACCCCGCTATCTACTGCGGCGTCGCGCATTTGCAAGGTTGTTTGGGCGACAAATGGCACGCCACCCTGAAATGCTTCAAAGGCACTGGCGACGTCAGGAGCGAGATACTGTGACTCGTCACCCTCGGCAAATGCGTTGAGAATTGTGAGTAGAAAATTCAGACCGGTACTGGATTGGTACGGGTTGGTGTAACCCATGGCGAATGTTCCGCCAGTTACGGCAGTCAGTAACTTTTGAATATCCAGCTCGCCATTACTGGTAATCTGGTCTTTTTTGTTGGAGCGAACAATAACACCGGCGGTGTTGGGTGCGGTTACTTCGGCTATTCTTTTTAGCGGGATACCCTGCGCCTGCAGCATCTCTCCCCAGAGGTTATTGCTGGGCGAGTAGGCATCCGGTGTTTTAGCCCGTGACAGTATGAATTGAGCTCCAAGGCCGGAGGCGATCTTTCGAATCCCTACCTGAGCGGTCTTGCCACTTGAAGTTTTGTAGCGTTGATTATTGAAAAGCTGAGCCATTTCGATATAAAAACCGTCACGCCCGCTCCCGGCTTTCTCCGATGAGGTGAATATCTCTACGGCCTCTACAGTACCTGTGTCGCGAGCGTTGAGCGACATGGGGTATTCGTTGATGCTCGGAAGCATTGACAGCAAGTTGGTTTTACTAAGTTTGATATTAGCGCGGTAATTATTTTCGATGCGGCTGGGGACAATTGAATCCGCGACGAGTTCTTCAAGCCGTTCGACTGCACTGTCCCGGCTGTCAACCTCGCCGGGGCCACAGGCACCTAGCAAGGCTGCCATGGCGACCAGGCAAGTACCAGAGAATATCGATTTGGTGTTTATAGAAAAAACAGGCACAAGTCCGGTCTCCGGAATTAGGTGGTTTAATGGCTTTGCTGTCGCGCTATATTGGCAAGATCATGAAGTTTAGCCAGTGTTTCCGTGCGCTCGAAATCACCAATTTCCTGGATATTTGCAACTACCACTGAAGTATCAGACAACGCCGCGAACAGTGTTTTGTTTTCGCGTATCAATGACTCCAGTCGTTGATTCTGTTCTTCGAGTTGCGGGTTATCGTTGGGCGACGGCTGACGTTTCAAACTTGCAATACTGTGACCGATGCCGACCATGTCGGATAAGTTCTGCAAACACTGATTCTGCACTTGTCTGGCGGCATTTAAATAGGTGCCTGCACTCAGCTGTTTACCGCGAAAACGATTGGCAATAACCTCATGGAAATCGTTTAACAGCTCGCCAAGTGTATTAACCTGATTCGCGCCTTCTTCGTTATCCATGTCTCCGAGATTTTTTTTGAGGGAATCGAGGTGTGCGAGCATCTCGGTATGTTCGCGTTGCTCGCGTTTGATCAATGCCTCGATCCCGTCAGCGTCCTGGTAGCCGAAAAACCGGTAGCACAGTGGTATGGTAATTAGTGACAGGAGACAGATTGCCGAATAGGTAAGTGCAAGCACCCAACCAGGCTGAAACCACCACATGTAAATTACAAGCAGCGCTACAGCGAATACGAGCGCACTGCCAAAAGCAGCTTTCACCAGTTTATCCCTTCATTAGTTTCCGGAACGACAATGTACTGTTCGTACCACGATCTTAATGGATATAATGATCAGTCGTGGATTATTCAATAAATTTGAAGTCGGAAATCTTCAATCGCATTGACAGTTTGCCATTTTTGTACTGTTCTATTTTCACCGGAACCATTTGGTCGCTATTGTTGGGGCTTTCACTGTGGGGCAAGGCAGCGAACCAGGTGATTGTCTCCCGGCTTGAATTTTCCCGGCTCCGATGAATTCGCAGGGCGGATAGTTCACCAAGGGCGGTGGCGATTGTTTCGGTTCCCAGGTTATCGAAAGTCATTTTTCGTACTTCAAGACCGTCAAGCACATCGATTTCAAGTTTTTTAAAATCAACCGAGACGCCAAGTTTTATCATGACTGCAAGCATCATTGACAGTCGGTCGGTGGCCTGTCCTTCCAGAGCGACTGAGGTCGTCTTGCCTGCGTAGGTCACCATTGCCGTGTTATCGCTTCTTAAAAACGTAGCAGAGATATTTTTCTTTTTATTGCCCTGATTGGCGTACGAGTAGCTGCTCGATTCGAAAGGATCGAGCGTCGGCAAAACTGCGTGTTCCCGTATGCGACCCTTATCACTCCATTTTAAAATTCCGGTTGGTTTTGTCTGCAACACCAGATCGTATCCATCGTGGCTCTGCCCGGGTGTTAAAACCAGCCAGGCAACTCCACCTTTCATGAAATTGTTTTCGGCGATATAACTGGCTGAAAATGGAGTAATCTTCTGATCCACCGCGTGGCTATTGAATGTCCAGCTCAACATGAGAATGGATAGCACGATGATAGATGGGTGCTTTAGCCGGGTATTCATAGCTGTGTTGTCGAGTGCATGTTGCGAAATTCGTACTCGCATGACTTCAGATCTGATGCTGGCGAAATTGACGGGTTTTGAGAGATCCGCTTATTCGTGTTTCTAGACAAGCAGGGGGTAGCGCAGGTTCTTGCCATGGTAGAGCAGGTGGTCATGTCGCCACTCAATTGCACCGCTGACGCATAGTTGGGTAGCTCGTACGTACAGGCGATGCTCTTTTTTGAGCACACGCGCCGCGAGATCGCTTTCGCTATCGTCGCTGCACACTGGCACGACACTTCTGGCAAAAACGGGTCCACCGTCAAGCTCCTCTGATACAAAATGGACACTGCAGCCATGCCATCTCTCCTTGCCAGCCAGGACGCTGGCGTGTGTGTGTAACCCGCGGTGTCGTGGCAGAATGGAGGGGTGTATGTTGATCAGGCGTGATGCATAGTGTCTGGTAAAGTCTCCCGTCAAGCGTCTCATGAATCCTGCCAGCAGAACAAGGTCTGGCTGCAACGGATCCAGTTGGGCAATCAGGGCCTTTTCGAATTCAGCGCGCGTTTGGTAGTCCTGGTGTGGGACTATTGCCGAAGTGATTCCTTTTTCGTGTGCGTACTGCAGACCCTGTGCGTCAGCCTCGTTCGACACCACCTGCACCAGCCGGCCATTCACCTTTCCCTGCTCGCAAGCCTGATGGATGGCCTGCATATTCGACCCTCTTCCAGAGATCAGGATCGCCAGGCGAGCTTTGCGCGCCGCAGAATGATCAGCCATTTGCCTGGCCGTACAGGACGCGTGGCGGATTAGTATCCCTGGCTCGTGTTACCTCGCCAATTTTCCTGACGGATTCGCCATGTGATTCGAGCAGAGCAATTGATTGATCTGCCTGTTCTTTGGCGACAATAACCGCCATGCCGATTCCGCAGTTAAACGTTCTCAGCATTTCTTCCCGGGAAATATTTCCACGCTGCTCCAGCCAGTTGAATACGCCGGGACGCTGTATGTCCGCGAGATCAATATACGCATCAGTGCCCACGGGCAAAGAGCGGGGAATATTGTCGGTAATGCCTCCGCCGGTAATGTGTGCGAGCGCGGCAACCGGAATTTCGTTGAGCAGAGCAAGAATTGATTTTACGTAAATTCTGGTCGGCGCCATCAAGTGGCTGGCAAGCGGTACAGTGTCAATAAGCATCCCCGGGTCATCACCGCTTTGCTCCAGCACCTTGCGAATCAGTGAATAGCCGTTTGAATGGCAGCCGCTGGAAGTTATGCCGAGTATAGCGTCGCCTGGTTTCACTGTTTTGCTGTCCAGTATGCGTGATTTCTCAACCACACCGACAGCGAAGCCGGCGAGGTCGTACTCATCAGCAGCGTACATTCCGGGCATCTCAGCCGTTTCACCACCAATTAACGCGGCCCCGGCCTGTACGCATCCATCGGCAATACCGCTGATAATCTCTCTGGAATTCTGCACATCGAGCTTGCCGGTTGCATAGTAGTCCAGAAAGAACAGTGGCTCTGCTCCGCAAACGAGGATGTCATTGACACACATTGCGACCAGATCGATGCCGATGGTTTCGTGCCGGTTTAGTGTGTTGGCGAGCATGAGTTTAGTGCCCACGCCGTCGGTACCGGAGACTAGCACCGGGTGGTTAAAGCGGCCAGACGGTAGCTCGAACAGACCGCCAAAGCCCCCGAAACCCCCGAGCACTCCAGGTCTGTTTGTGCGCGCGATGTCTGGTTTGATTAAGTTGACAAGCTCGGCGCCGGCATCGATGTCGACGCCCGCACCTTTGTACGTCAGTCCTTGCTTCTCGCTCATGGTTCCGCATCAATAAATTGAAGGGGCGATTTTACCCTGTTAGGGGCGACTGGGTTACAATTCTGTGTCCATACACTAATCGACGCCTATGAAATCGGTACAGAGAACAACTCAGAGCAGAATGGTATCCACGCATGTGCTGTGGATGGTCGGGCTTACGCTGGCGGTGTCTTCCTGGCTGAGCGCGGCGCAGGCTCAAACGGGCACCGATTTCAAAGTGGCGGTGCAGGTAACGGATCAGGGTGAGTCGCAGCGAAGAAGCGCATATCGGGTAGCGCTTGGTCGGCTGCTTCGGCAAGATCTGCCGGCTGGTTTGCTGGATGATTTACAGCGCCGGGAGGTGTTAAATAATGCGGACAGATATGTGCAGAGTTTTCGCTACCGAAAATTTCAGGAGGGTGCAGATGAGTTGCGGCTGGCCACCCTGCAGGTTCGTGAAGGGGCGAGCGCAGGCAGTGTTATAGAGGTTGCCTTTCCGGCAGACCTGGCCGGTATCATCCAGCAAGAGCTACTGCCGGTTGCTGTCCTTGAAGAATCGGTGGTTGATTCTATTGACAGCGGCCAGGTGCTGGCGCTGATCGCGGTAGATCAGGACGGTGCACAATTTCTGATCGGTGGTAGCCGGGGCAAAAAATTCCAGTCTCGCATGTCACAGCTTGGTGCGGCACATTCGATGTCCTTTCTCTTTCCGGTGCTGGATGAAGCGGATTCGCAAATCGTCAGTGCAACGGACGTGTTGTACAACCAGACCGATCGCCTGACAGCCGTCATTCAGAAATACGCCACACAGAATTATCTCACCGGAGGGTTGTTTCGATTGTCAGCCGATGCGTGGCAATCGGAATGGAGATACTCATCCCCAGGTCAGCAGTTACGCACCATTAACCTGACAACCAGAACACTTGATGAAGCGCTAATAACGGTCATTACCGAATTGGCGAATGAAAGTGGCACCGATCTGACACCTGCCACTGGTCTGTTTGGTAGCAATTCAAATCTTCAGCGCGATGGCATTGGTGTGCGCATAGATAACATCAACAGTTTGGCAGACTATCAGCAGGTACTTGATGTGTTGAGAAGAATTGACTCAACAGTGGTGACCGAAATGCTGGATGCCGGAGCTGCAGTGTTTCGGGCAACGGGTACGTCGTTGGCGTCATTGCAGGATTCACTGGCCAACCAGCCGCAGTTCAGTGCCTTGCCGGTGGAACAGGTTGGTGTGAGTGCCAGGTTCCGCTATCGCTAGTTGTAAAATGGTCTCGTCGCAGCTGCCGCTGCCTTTCAACAGTTTGTTGCCACCGGACTTTAGTAACTTTGCCCGGGGGGATAACGGCCTTGCGCTGGATATGGTGTCTGGTTTGTTGGCAATTGAAGGTACTGCGCAACTGTATTTGTGGGGCGGCGATCAGAGTGGAAAATCGCATTTGCTGCTTGCCGCGCACCGGCAATGGATGACGCATGGTTATCGTTCCTTCTATGCTTCACTGGCAGATGAATCATTGACAGCTTCGCTACTGGATTCACTGGAAGGTTATGACTTCGTGGCAATCGACGACGTCAGTATCGTAGCTGGCCGTAATGATTGGGAACTGGCGTTGTTTAACCTTATAAACTTCAGCCGCGAGAAAGGGGCTAAATTGTTGTTTAGTGCGAGCGTCGCTCCATCTCCGCACAACTGGGTGCTTGCAGATCTCGCTTCGCGGCTCGCCTGGGGGCCTGTGATGAAGCTGCAAGCTCTGAAAGAGGAAGATATACGGATAACTATCTGCGACGCTGCGGAACGGTGTGGTATGCAACTGGAGTCCGGCGCCGTTGATTTTTTACTCAAACGATATCGGCGCGATGTGAGTAGTCTGTTGCTGGCGATCTCTACGCTTGATTCCGAATCGCTGGCCGCCGGGCGGGCGCGCATTACGATACCGTTTATGAAGCGCTGTCTGGTGTTTGACTAGCCTCAATATTAAATCGCGCGTAGAAGATGCAGCCAAAAAACCATAGAAGACTAAGCACCACGAGCACCACCCCCAGCCAGTTTTTGTCCGCGCGATGGACGATGGTATCTATTCCAAATGCAAAGTAGGGCAATGCCAAAAAACTCGCCCAGGAGTGAGTGTAGTTTTTGCCATTAAGAATACCTCGCAGCGGAAACAGCATTGGCACAAGGGCAATAGCAAGGACAATGCTCCTTGGAACTTTGGGTGGTGCCAGCCAGGCAATCCACAAGAGTAAAAAAAACAGTGTGCCGAGGAAGCCCGCTAACGACAGAAATCGCCATACTTTTGGATAGTTAAGATTCATTGATTGCGTGATTTAACCTGCAAGTTTTTGCGCAAGTGTAGCGATGCGACTGCCCAGCGCAGCGCACAGAACTTTTTCATCTCTGGTTAAAATCACGTTGTCCTTGCCAGTAGTGCCTGACACATGGCTTGCGCCGTAGGGTGTTCCACCGCTACTCGTGGTTGAAAGTGCAGCTTCGGTATAGGGTAGCCCTGCGATCAACATACCGTGATGAATAAGCGGCAACATCATCGTAAACAGTGTGCTTTCCTGTCCGCCATGCAGGGTAGATGTAGAGGTAAAAACCGCAGCGGGTTTATTACATAATTCGCCGCCAAGCCACAGATCACTGGTGGTGTCGAAAAAGAACTTCAGTGGTGCTGCCATATTTCCGAAACGCGTAGGGCTGCCAACAATGAGACCATCCAGTTGCTTCATCTCTTCTTTAGTGATGTACGGCGCATTGCTTTGGTGATCGGATGTTGAAAGCGTTGCTTGAGCAGGCGCGGTCTCTGTGCTGATAACTTCTGGAACTGTCCTGATCACTGCTTCACTGCCACTGATCGATTCAATACCACGGCCAATCTGGTTAGCCATACGGCGAGTATTGCCGTCTTTGCTGTAATACAGTACGACAATTTTAGTCATGATCGTCCAGCATCTGGATAACGTGGTCCAGGGGGCGCCCGATAACTGCACAATCGCTGGTGGCAACAACAGGGCGCTCGATAAGTATCGGATTCTCGGACATTGCTGTGATAAGTGTCTGCTCATCGCTGTTCGCGAGGTTAAGTGCTTTGTAGGGCGCTTCGCTACGTCGGACAAGCTCGGCGGGTTGCATGCCAAGCAAGCCAAGAAGACTCTCGATTGTTGATACCGAGGGCGGCTGTTTCAAATATTCAATCACCGTAATCTCACAATCTTGCTGTTTGAGATATTCAAGCGCGGCACGACTTTTGGAACAGCGCGGATTGTGATAGATCGTGACGTTGGTTGGCATCAAAGTTGGATCTCAAGTGGGTTGATTTAAATTCTAGTCAGTATCCGGGCGAAATTGTATCGGTAGCTGTGCTCATCTGCCAGTAATTACCGCTGTGCTGAATGGCCAACACGCCCTGAATGAAAATTTAGGTCTTGAAACTCTTTGCGTTTATTACCGGGCAAAAATAGATGAGTGCAAACCACGCACATTTTCACAACGACAACTCCCGCGACTTTGCTGACATCGCGACGGGCAAATTGCACCTGTTTACGTTACTCGACGAACTGCATGGTGACGGCTATATATCCGAGGAGAATCGTAGTGTACTAAGTGCCGTACGAGCGAATGTTGCGAAGAGTGAAAAAAGCGCATTACAGGTAATAGCCGATTGCCAATGGGAGAATCAGAAGCAACCAGGCAAACGTCTTTCACTTGATATTCTCGTTAACTGGTTAAGCGATAAAATACAAGTGCCGGTTGGTAAAATCGACCCGTTGAATATAGATGTTGCTGCGATTACCGGGGTGATGTCTCTGGCTTATGCCCGTCGATTTAACATCATAGCGCTGGAAGTGACAGCAAGCTCGGTGATTATTGGCACCGGAGAGCCGTTCGATGAAAGCTGGGTAAACGAACTCGCCGGTGTATTGCAAAAGAAAATTATCCGGGTGCTGGTTAACCCTGACGATATCCAGCGTTATCTGCATGAATTCTACAACGTTTCCAAATCGGTGCTCGGGGCTAAGAATGAACAGTCTGTCGGGCAAGCCAGTAATGTGCAGAATCTGGAACAGCTCATGGAGCTTGGCCGCAAAGGCAAGCTCGATGCGAACGATCAGCACGTGGTCAATATTGTTGACTGGTTACTGCAATATGCTTTTGAACAGCGTGCGAGTGATATTCATTTGCAACCAGGCCGTGAAGAGGGAGTGGTGCGCTTCCGGATCGATGGAGTACTGCACAGAGTGTACGACGTCCCGGCTACGGTAATGGCAGCAATCACCAGCCGGATAAAGATTCTCGGGCGTATGGATGTGGCTGAAAAACGGCGTCCACAGGATGGCCGACTGAAAACCCGAAACGAGGACGGACGCGAAGTGGAACTGCGTCTTTCAACGATGCCGACTGCTTTCGGCGAAAAGCTGGTGATGCGGGTATTTGATCCGGATGTGCTGTTAAAAGATGCGCTGGACCTGGGCTTTACCGATCGTGAAGAACAGGTCTGGGGCGATATGCTGAAGTCGCCCAACGGTATCATTCTGGTGACCGGACCAACCGGGTCGGGAAAGACCACCACGCTCTATACAAGCCTGCAGCAACTGGCGACGCCCGAGGTCAACTTATGCACTGTTGAGGATCCAATTGAACTGATCGTTCCGGCGTTTAACCAAATGCAGGTGCAACCTAATATTGACCTTGATTTTGCGACAGGGGTCAGGACGCTGTTACGACAAGATCCTGACATTATCATGATTGGTGAAATACGTGATTATGAAACTGCCCAGATGGCAATACAGGCAGCGCTAACCGGCCACCTGGTTATTAGTACCTTGCACACGAATGATGCTCCGGCGGCAATCACCCGATTACTTGAGCTTGGTGTTCCCTATTATTTATTGCGCAACACAATTGTTGGTGTTCTGGCTCAACGCCTGGTTCGAACACTTTGCCAGAACTGTGCGGCAACTTCGGCGGTGGAGGAAGACGCGTGGCGTGGACTCACTGAGCCATGTTCGATAGAACCGCCCCCGGTGATTAAGGTTAAAACCGGTTGTGAGCAGTGCCGTGAGACCGGATATGCCGGGCGTATCGGTATCTACGAAGTGATGGAAATGTCCCCAGCGCTGAAACAACACATCACATCAGACCTCGATGTGTCGGAACTGCGAGTTCAGGCGATACGCAATGGTATGGAGCCGCTTCGCGTTAGCGGTGCGCGCAAAGTTGCCATGGGGTTGACCACCTTTGCCGAAGTGCTGCGAGTAGCGCCTCCGCCGATGGAATAAGTTGATCGGTTATTTTTGCGTTTGATCCTCCAGATAGCTGACTCCGCGAGTGTAGTTCGATGTAGCTGTGTCCTTCGACAGAGCAGTAAAGGATATTGAGTACAGGTCGTGCGGCGTATATTCAAGTAAACTTGGCGACAGAACCTGGGCGTAGCCCGCCCTCGACTGACCAAACTCTGGGTATTAAAAAAACTATGGCCGAGAAAAAATCGCTTGTACTGGTTAACCCTGTATATAACGTGACACAAAAAGTGCTTGAAGCTACCTACGACGTTCACCGGCTGTGGGAATCGAAGGATCAGGCGGCAACACTTGCAAGCCTTGCCGATAGTGTAGAAGGAGTAGTAACCGATGGTGGCTCCGGAGCCAGTGCGGAGTTGTTGCGGCAATTACCTAATGCCAAAGTCGTATCGGTATTTGGTGTCGGGGTTGATGCGGTAGATCTGGACTACTGCAAAGCGAATGGTATTCGTGTGGGAAATACTCCGGATGTGTTAACTGACGATGTTGCCGATATCGCCCTGTTGCTTGCACTTGGCAGTTTTCGTCGGGCTGCATGGACCCATAATTACGCGTGTGCAGGCAAGTGGGCATCCGATGGTCCGGCACCACTGACCAGCCGCTTTAGTGGTTGCAAGGTCGGTATATTCGGCATGGGTCGCATTGGTAGCGCAATTGCCAGGCGTTTACAGGGTTTTGATTGTCAGATCAGCTATTGCAACAGGAGCCAGCGCAGTGACGTGGACTACCAGTATTTTCCCGATTTAACAGAGATGGCCAGTGCTGTGGACTGTTTGATCCTGGCGGTTGCTCCCACTCCACAAATGAAGGGTACCGTGGCAAAAGAGGTTCTGCAGGCACTTGGCCCCGCGGGACATCTGGTTAATATTTCGCGTGGGCTGGTAGTCGATGAAAAAGCGCTCATCGAGGCATTGCAAAATAACGTTATCGCTGGTGCCGGGCTTGATGTGTTCGCTGATGAACCGAATATACCGGCCGAATTACTAGCATTGGACAATGTGATTTTGCAGCCGCATGTGGCAAGTGCGACAGTGACAACTCGTACCGCGATGGGTCAACTGGTGCTCGACAACCTGGCTCACTACTTTGCTGGCGACGAACTAGTGGCCTTCGTTGCTTAACGTAGTGCGCTGAAAAAATTTGCCTGGAAGCCAGCTATTACGCCAGATTAGTTCTGGCGTAATAACCTGCAACAACTACTTCGCTGCTGGCAGAGAGTTGAAATACGCAGCCAGGTCCATCATGTCCTGATCGCTCAGCGGAGCTGCCATTGGAGCCATGATCGCAGAGCTGGCGCCTTTCCGTTCGCCGGATTTAAACGCTTTGAGTTGCGCCACAATATAGTCCGCTTTCTGGCCGGCCAGATTCGGGTAGTTCTGGATCTGACTGACTCCGTTTGCACCGTGGCAGGCAGCACAAACAGCCGCTTTTCCTTTGCCTGCACCAGCGTCACCCGCGGCGAATGACAGAGAACTGAATAGAGCGGCTGACAAGACAAGAACGAGTTTCATAGTTGGGTTTCCGTTGGAAGGTCAGGATAAATAATACAGCAACTGGATGTAGGGTGGCTGAACAGGATAAAGGCTGGCCCTGGACTGGCCAGCCCGAATTTGTGACTTAGGACGCCTTCTTTAGTTCAGCTGCCTGCGCGATCACAACCTCTGCAACGTTGGCCGGGCACGGAGCGTAATGTGAAAACTCCATGGAGAACTGGCCACGACCGGAAGTCATGGTTCGCAGATCACCAATGTAGCCAAACATCTCGCTGAGAGGGGCGTCTGCTTTCACCCGAACACCTGTGACCCCGGCTTCCTGGCCCTGGATCATGCCGCGTCGCCGATTGAGGTCGCCGATAACGTCACCAACGTGATCTTCCGGGGTGAACACATCAACTTTCATGATTGGTTCCAGTAATTGCGGACCGGCTTTCGGCATTGACTGGCGATACGCCGCTTTCGATGCTATTTCGAATGCGACAGCCGAAGAATCAACTGCGTGGAATGCACCGTCTGATAGAGTTACCTGGAAATCGAGGCAGGGATAACCCGCGAGGACGCCGGTTTCTATACTCTGCTTGAAGCCTTTTTCGACAGCGGGCCAGAATTCCCGCGGGACATTACCGCCGGTCACTTTTGACTCAAAATTGAAACCTGAACCTGTTTCTGCGGGTTCAATGATGTAGTCGATCTTCGCGAATTGACCGGAGCCACCGGTTTGCTTCTTGTGAACGTAGCTGTCTTCAATTCTCTTGGTAATCGTCTCTCGATAGGCCACTTGTGGTTTACCCACTTCAACATCCACAGCATGGGTTCGACGCAGTATGTCGACCTTGATGTCCAGGTGCAATTCACCCATGCCTTTTATAATGGTTTCGCCACTTTCCTCATCGGTTTCAACGTGGAATGAGGGATCTTCCTGCACCATCTTACTGAGTGCCAGGCCCATTTTTTCCGAAGCAGCCTTGTCTTTCGGAGACACCGCGATAGAGATGACCGGATCTGGAAACACCATTGGTTCCAGCGTCGCGGGGAATTTCGGGTCGGCGAGCGTATGCCCGGTTTGCACGTTTTTCATACCAACGATAGCGACGATATCCCCGGCTTGTGCCGAGTCGAGCTCTTCCCGCGAGTCTGCATGCATCTCGACTATTCTGCCGATACGTTCGGTTTTGCCGGTAAAAGTGTTTAGCACATTCGTGCCTTTGCCGAGCGTTCCGGTATAAATCCGGGTGAAAGTCAGCGCGCCATAGCGATCATCCATGATTTTAAACGCCAGTGCCCGCAAAGGCTTTTCCGGGTCAACGTGTGCAAATTCACCGGTCTCGTTACCTTCCAGATCTACTTCTGGTTGTGGTTTAACTTCGGTAGGATTCGGCAAGTAGTCGACCACTGCGTTTAGCACGTTTTGAACGCCTTTGTTCTTGAACGCGCTACCACATAGCGTGGGGAAGAAATCGAGGTTGATGGTACCGCGACGAATGCACTGCTTGATGGTGGCCAGGTCCGGCTCTTCGCCATCAAGGTATTTTTCCATTGCCGCGTCGTCCTGCTCGACTGCAGTCTCTATTAGTTTCTCGCGATACTCCGCCACAATGTCTGCCATGTCGGCAGGTATGTCAGTGACTTCGTAGGCGGTGGGGTCTCCGGTGTTGTCCCAGATCCACGCTTTCTGAGTAAGCAGATCGACGACCCCGCTGAAATCGTCTTCAATGCCGATTGGGAGTGTCATGACCAGCGGGCGGGCGCCCAGCACATCTTCAACCTGCTTTACTACCCGGTAGAAATCAGCGCCCATGCGATCCAGTTTGTTGACGTAGATCACCCGTGCGACACCAGACTCGTTTGCATAGCGCCAGTTGGTCTCGGATTGGGGTTCTACACCGCCAGATCCGCAGAACACGCCAACGCCGCCATCGAGTACTTTTAGTGAGCGGTACACTTCTATGGTGAAGTCCACGTGGCCCGGGGTGTCAATGATATTTAGACGATGATCGTCCCAGAAGCAGGTGGTGGCAGCAGACTGAATAGTGATGCCTCGCTCTTGCTCCTGATCCATGAAATCCGTGGTGGCTGCACCGTCGTGCACTTCGCCAATTTTATGGATTTTCCCGGTGAGCTTTAGAATACGTTCGGTGGTGGTGGTTTTACCAGCATCGACGTGAGCGAAAATCCCTATGTTTCGGTAACGCGTTAAGTCTGTCATGTCTGCTTCTCAAATATAAATGCACCGGCTTAAAAACCGGTGCGCGTGCCGACTTTGGTCGGATGCCCGTTACAAGGGCGTGGTCTTGAGCACGTTGCCGGGCTCGATAGTCTGAATATATTGCCGCTCAGCAAGTGGGTAGCGAATTCGGGATATCTCGGCGTGGATGGATATCGCGAGGCACGAGTAGTGATCGCCCCGTTGTGTAAAGAGCCAGATGGCAGGACAATTAATATGCCTTGTCAACTTGAAGTGTGGCGCACGGGCTTGCGTGAGCAGCGGAATATAGGCGAAGCACGGTGTCTTTTCAAGGTAAACCCCTTATAAAGTAGCGAACAGTAAGCCCGGCTGGAGTCCGTTTACAATTCATTGCCTAAAGTTTTGTCCGGTGTCGCCGTAACCTTGGCGTGCCAGATTTCATACACAAACAGACAGCTCCGCAATTTCGCTGCAACGGCGGCAAAAGTTGTGCGTCGCAGATGAAAAGGGAGGGATAGTGATTAGCCGATCAGTTTTCATTGTTTTCGTCACCTTTTTGCTTGCCCGGTCGGCTTTTGCAGCCTCGTTTGATTGCGCGAGTGCGTATACCCGGCTTGAGCAGACAATCTGTGCCAATCCGTTATTGAGCAGCATCGATCTCGAATTTTCCCTATTAGCTCAACGGGCAGTGCACCGGCGGCTGGTCTCTGCGGATGAGGTTCGTGACATGCGCAATCTGGTGGTACGAAGGTGTCGTCAACTTGATGACCTTGACCAATGTTTGATCGATGCTGAGCGACAGCAAATTTCACTGCTGGCGGCACGGCTTGGTGAAACCCTCGAGATCGCCGCCAGTAGTGGCCACGGAATGCGAGTTAGAAATTGGTCCCGCAAGGTGGAACAAGCCGTTGCGCATCTGGGACGACTGGAAAAAAACCTTGCGCAAACCCGGGACCCGGAAGCGGTAGTCGTAGCAACACTGCACCTTATGCGGCTATACCGGGCGGAGCCTGCGGCAAAGTCTGTTGCACAACCTGACGCCGAACTCCGAACACTGGAGCGCAAGCTCAAGGCTGGTTGCAAAAGCCCGAGGTACGCCACCAAATGGCGCGATGCTGTTGTTCGTCATGGTGGTTCATGTCGCTGAACACGCCCTGCAATTATTTAAAACCGCGAATTCCTGAAACGCCTGATTTTTTAGTTACAGTTGTCGGGCAGCCCGCCTGTGGAAGAAACGGTCGTCACTTCGATCCCGTCAGTGCTTTAGTTTTGTGTCTATAATCGCCAGGAAGCAGCGATAGGACATAGCCATCAGGTTCGGACATACATGGGCAAGCGTGACGGAAAAATTGGCAGGTGCCAGCTTTGCGGGAGAGCAACATTGCTGACCCTGCATCACCTGATTCCCAGAAAACTCCATCGCCGGGCTTTTTTCAAAAAAAACTATTCTCGTGACCAATTGGGTACATGCGTGTTGCTGTGTCGAACTTGCCACCGGGGAATCCACAAAATTTATACCGAGATGCAACTTGCGAAGGAGTTTTATACGCTTGAAATGCTGCGTGCTGATCCCGCGATTACGAAGCACGCCGGCTGGGTAGCTAAACAAAGAGTAGCCAGCCTTAAAAGTACAGCCGGATCGTCTGAAAGTTCCAGGTTACCGGGTCTTGCCACGGACCAATGAATAGCCCGCTGGAACCTAACCGGGTTGAAGTCCCGGATGTATTGTTCTGGATGCGAGAGACGGTTTCCCTTTTTCGCCGAAAGGCGCTTCTTTTTATCTCGCTGTCGCTGGCTTTTTTCTATATTTGTCTGAAAATGCAAATGAACGGGTATCTGAGCTTCGCCGCTGGCCTGATGCTTTGCCAGGCAGTATTGGTGCTATCCATAGAGTTTGCCCGCTGTGCCGACGAATCCAGGCCACTATCTCTACAACGTTGTTACAACAGCATGCAAGGCAGTGTGCTTGTTATTGTTTTAATGGGCGGTTTCTACATTTTGATGTGGCTGGTTGCAGCCAGAATCGCTTCACTATTAATGGTAGAGGAGCTGATGGCTGAAAGTAATGCGCCACCGGCGATATCTTTTTTGCAGTGGCTTTACCCGGGAACGGTCGGTTTTTTTGTCGTCTACATTGGCATCATGATAACGACAATGTGGTTTTTACTGCCGTTAACAGTGTTTCACCGGCTGGGTTTCATTGATTCCCTGAAACTTGCGAAACACGGATATCGAAAAAACTTTGAAACAGTTGTTGTGGCGAGTTATACGCCGTTCTTTATTTTTTTCACAATATTCTATTTCAGTGAACTTGCATTGCTTATTGCGATTTTCGCGTTGCCCTTATTCGGGATATACCTGTACGTCAGTTATCGACATGTCTATCTTGGGAAACGCGAAAACTCTCCGGCAAGAATTGAAAGCACGGTGGCGGATACAAGCCCGACGTAACTGCCCGCCCATCACAGGGTTATGCCGGCTTTTTGCTGCGGCGTCGCTTTCGGCGAGTTGTACCACCAGACACTGAACCACCCTCGATACTCATATCGCCAAGCAATTGCGAGGTTGCGCCAACCGAGACAGTACCGAGTTGTTCGATAATCAGGTCCAGTGGTGGTATGGGTCCTGCCTGGTGATTTTCCAGCGCAGCTCGCATTGCTGCTATATGGGCTGGCGTCGTGCCGCAGCACCCGCCAATAATACGGGCGCCGGAGTCAAACGCCAGTTGCGCATAGCAAGCCATTAACTCCGGGGTTCCGTTGTAGACAATTTCACCTTCCACCCACTCGGGGAGACCGCAATTGGCTTTGGCAATTAGTATTGGCTGGTCAGTGAGGTCTTCGCAGGTTTTTCTCATATTCACCGTCGCAGCGACTACTTCTGCAGCACCTACACCGCAGTTTGAACCGCACCCTGTCAGTTCCGGGAGCATTTCGGTTGCAAGGTTGACGATATCGGCAGCGGTAATTCCCATCATAGTTCGGCCGTTAGTATCGATGCTCATCGTAAAGACAATGGGTAAGCCTGTGGTTCTGGCTCCAGTGAATGCTGCCCGTGCTTCCTCTATTGATGACAGCGTCTCTACCCAGATCAAATCGGCTCCACCATCTGCGAGGGCTTGTGCCTGTTCTGCAAAAGCTTCTGCAGCTTCGTCTACCGTCAACGTTCCTGCTGGCTGAAATATCTCACCGGTAGGTCCTATGTCACCGGCTACCAGAATTTTTCTGTCACACTTTTCAGCTTGTGTGCGTAGGAGGGCAGCCGCCTTCTCGTTGAGTTCCCGCACCCGTCCTTCCCCGTCGTGCAGTTGCAATCGGTATCTATTACCGCCGAAAGTGTTGGTGAGAACCAGATCGGATCCCGCATCGATAAAGCTTTTATAGTGGGCAGATACCCTGTCCGGATGGTCAACGTTCCAGAATTCCGGGGAATCACCGGTTTGCAGACCCATGCTGAACAGGTTGGTGCCGGTTGCTCCATCGGCGAGAATGTAAGGCTTGTCCTCAAGCATTTTGGTAATTACATTGGACATCGTTTGATCTTCTTGTTTTAAATGTTAATGCGAGCTCAATGCCCGTGGCCGGGTACTGGTCATTGCGTACTATGGAGGTAGGGTTTAAGTGTGAACAAAAATCCGACAATATCTGTGCTGGATCTTTCAAATCCTGGCGAAATCAATAACGCGCAGGCTGCAATTGAACTCCGACAGGCAACCACAAAATGCGGCTTTTTCTACGTTCGCATCGGTGAAGAGGAAGCTAACACAATTGCGACCATTCGTCGTGAGCAGAGGAAATTTTTTGATCTGTCTGCTGCAACCAAAGAACAAATTGCCATCGACCGGAACAACCGCGGCTACCTTGGCACCGGACAGGCACTTATGGCTGGTGCCACACGTCGTGATCAGAAAGAGGTCTTCTTCTGGGGCAGAGAAACTGCGTCAGACGATCCCGATTATCTGGCTGGTGTGCCGTTATGCGGTCCCAATCAGTGGCCAGAGCAACTATCCCGGTTCAAAAGTGCGGTAATAAGCTATTCCATTGTTGTTCAACGGATTGGTGAATTGTTGTTGCGGATAATTGCGCGGTCGCTCGGTCGCGATGAAAATTTTTTTACCAGCTTCTATGAGAACCCGATGCTCCGCGGGCAGCTGCTGCGATACCCGCCAACAGAACATCACCCGGATCAGTTCGGTGTGGCGCCACATAGTGACTTTGGATGTATCACGTTGTTGCTTCAGGAGACACCTGGACTTGAAGTTCTGTTTCCGGACGGAAGCTGGGTTGAGGCACCTCCTGTCGACAATACACTGGTGATCAATATTGGAGATCTGCTGGAGCGCTGGTCTAATCGGCGGCTGCCTTCAACTAAACACCGGGTGCGTAACCGGTCTTTAACGGCAAGGTACTCAATAGCTATGTTTTATGATCCGAGTCCCGCTGCTATTGTTGATCCGCTCAGCCTGCTTCCCGATGAAGTTGCCGAGTTTCCACCAATAGCCGCAGCTGACTACATCCTTTCACGCAATAAGGGCACGTTCGATCACTTCAAAGGCACTGCTAACAGATGAACCCTCTGTCTGCTCACGAAATTGAAAGAGTCTCGCTTTGGCATGTAGCACTGCCGGTAAAGACCCCCCGGGATCATGGTGTAGGACTGGTCGCCGGAGAAGTAGAAGTCGTTATTGTCAGAATTGACACCAACGGTGGTGCGGTCGGGTGGGGAGAAGCATCCCCCTGGCCGGTATTTACCGGCACTGCGGAAGCGACAATGGGTGCCCTGCAACGATATCTGGCACCAATGCTCAAGGGAGAATACGTCTCTAATGTGCCATCAATAATGAGCAATGCCGACAAATTGCTGGTAGCGCATCCGGAAGCTAAAGCGGCATTGGAAACTGCATTGCTCGATGCGTTTGGCAAACTGTGTTCGTTGCCAGTCTGGGCGCTTTTGGGAGGAAGTTTTCGTTCCGAAATTCCATTGTCGGTGTCTCTGGCTGATCCTGATTTTAATCGAGATATCGATCTCGCTGAGCGAATACGAGCGGCCGGTGTGCAATTGGTTAAGGTAAAAACCGGTACCCGGGATCATCAATTTGATCTGATGCGGCTGGAAAAACTACGCACTGATTTTCCGGAGTTTGACGTCCGTGCAGACTACAACCAGGGTATGCGCTCCTTTGAGGCGTTGCGTCGCCTTCGTGATCTGGATGAGTTTAATCTTGGTTTTATTGAACAACCGGTTCCCGCCTCAAATCGAATGGTGATGGGCCGATTGTGTACTGCCATAAAAACGCCACTGCTGGCAGATGAGAGTGTGTTTGATCTTCCGCAATCTTTAGAGGCAGTGCGTGACGAAATCTGCGACGGGATATCGGTCAAAATAATGAAATGCGGCGGGCTCCGTCGTGGCCAGCAAATCGCAGCCGTAGCTGAGTCTGCCGGCCTACCCTGCTATGGCGGGGATATGTTTGAAACCGGTATCGCCCATCTGGCTGGTACTCACATGATTGCTGCCACACCGAATATCTCCCTGGGTTGCGAGTTTTACCAGGCAACCTGGTACCTTGAAGAAGATTTGCTGACGACCCCGTTTCCGATTGTCGACGGCAAAGTGGTTGTGCCGGTTACTCCGGGGCTGGGGGCGGACGTCGACGAGACCGCGTTAAAACACTACGCAATTCATCAGTGTGAGCTGACCCTGTAAGGTTTTCTGGCGCAACTTAATAATGCGTGTCAACCCGATAATCCCATCGGCTAACAATTCTCAGGGTAATGAGCGATGGCGCCAACAGAAGTGCGCTCGTCCCTGAGGCAATGTACTATCAGCTAAACGCAACTGGAGAAAATACATGAAACTCAGACCTGTAATCGCGACATTGGTATCAGCCCTGACTGTGGTAGCGGGCGCAGCACACGCTGAAAAATGGGATATGCCGATGGCCTATTCCGCCACTAATTTTCATTCGGCCACAGGTGCCGAGTTTGCCAAATGTGTCACTACCGGAACGGCAGGTGATATTGAAATTGTTACCCACCCGTCCGGATCATTGTTCAAGGGCGGTGATATCAAGCGTGCCATACAGACCGGTCAGGCACCGATTGGTGAGCGCTTGATGTCAGGCCATCAAAACGAGAACGCGGTATTCGGTTTCGACTCTGTACCGTTTCTGGCTACTTCATTTGATGATGCAGCAAGACTATGGGAAGCCGCAAAGCCAACCATGACAACACTGCTGGATCAGCAAAACCTGGTGCTGTTATACGCCGTTCCATGGCCACCCCAGGGGTTGTATTTCAAGAAAGAAGTTAATTCGGTAGCGGACATGAAGGGCGTCAAATTTCGTTCCTACAACAACGCGACAGCGCGACTGGCTGAATTAACCGGTATGTTGCCGGTGAGCATTGAAGCAGCGGAAATATCGCAGGCGTTTGCCACGGGTGTCGCCGAAGCAATGGTTTCATCCGGTGCGACTGGCTATGACCGCAAGGTGTGGGAAAGCCTGACGCACTTCTATGAAGTTGATTCCTGGCTGCCGCGTAATTACGTGATGGTGAACAAGGATGTCTGGAGTGAAACCAGTGAAGCGAATCAGAATGTGATAAAAGCGTGTGCGGAGATGGCAGAGTACGCAGGCACCTGGCGCTCAAAAGAATACACCGGCTTCACACTTAACGGTCTTCGCGATGGCGGAATGACGGTTCAGCGAGCTGGTGATACCTTGCAGACAGAGTTGAAAGAAATTGGAGCCACGATGTCGGAAGAGTGGTTGAAAGCCGCCGGGGAAGATGGCCAGTCAATATTAGATGCCTATAACGCAGCAAAGTAAGCGGCGAACAATAAAACTCTATAAAGTGGTGATCCAATGTGCTGTAACAGGTAACACTGCTTTACCTGTATATTGGCTCCAGCACAGGCTGTCAAAGAAACAGTACCGGATAATCCGGTGCTGTTTCTTGTACCTTTTTTCAATTTATTCAGGTAACTGATAAACCAAACAGCGAGGCCAGTAGGAGATGAACGGGTACAAGCGTTTGTGCAAAATTCTCGATGCGCTCTACCTCGCCAGCGGTGTATTAGCATCGCTTTTTTTAATTGCGATTTTGTTTCTTATTGTTTTGCAGATGGTAGCTCGATGGACCGGTGCATCCGGATATCTGGTTAGCAGCGCGCCAAACTATGCAGGTTACTGTATGGCGGCCGCGTCCTTTTTCGCTTTTGCCTATGCTCTGAATCGTGCAGCTCATATTCGAGTATCTATTTTGCTAAACGTCGCAGGTCGTTTTCGACCCTTGCTTGAAGGCTGGTGTTTCCTGATTGCCAGTGTTGCGGCGACATATCTTGCCTGGTATGCAGTTAAGGCGACAGTATGGTCTCACAAGTTTCACGATATAAGCCAGGGGCAGGACGCGATACCTATCTGGATTCCGCAACTGTCGATGGCCATTGGTTCTGTCCTGCTGGCGATCTGCTTCTGGGACAACCTGGTGCGCCTTATAGTGTTAAAAAAGCACGCCATTCGGGCTGACGTAATAAGCCATCATTAAGTGTTTCATTCTTGCCCGGCTTTGCTGCCTTGCAACTTACCGATTAGTTTCTTGAGGAACCCAATGTAGATGGAAGCGTTTGGCCCGATAGGTATATTCCTGTTTGTATTGTTCGTCCTGCTGGGCTCTGGTGTTTGGGTAGGGTTGGCGTTGCTTGGAGTGGCCTTTGTCGGTATGTCACTTTTTACCAGTCGCCCCCCTGGTGATGCCATGATAACCACTATCTGGACAGCGTCATCTTCATGGACCCTGACCGCACTACCGCTGTTTATCTGGATGGGAGAAATTCTTTACCGCACCAGACTGTCGGCAGATATGTTTCGTGGCCTGTCACCCTGGATGGCGCGGCTCCCGGGTGGATTAGTGCATACCAATATTGTTGGCTGCGCCGTTTTTGCTGCCGTATCAGGATCATCGGCGGCGACATTAACCACTGTCGGGAAAATGTCGATACCCGAGTTGCGTGTACGCAAATATCCTGAAGAAATGATCATAGGCACGTTGGCCGGTGCGGCAACTCTCGGGCTTATGATTCCGCCATCGCTGACCTTGATTGTTTATGGAGTCACGATTAACGAATCAATTCGCGAGCTTTTCCTGGCGGGCGTGGTGCCCGGAGTTGTGCTCGCATTGATGTTCATGGCCTATGTTGCATTGGCGTCGAAGCTTTCGAGTAATTTTAATCCCGATCCTGAACCGAAAACGTCATTCAGGGTTAAAGTACAGAATAGCCGTTTCCTCATTCCGGTCGTGTTATTGATTGTGCTGGTGATAGGGTCGATGTATGCCGGATGGGCGACCGCCACGGAAGCGGCTGCGTTTGGAGTCATAGGTTCGCTAGTGCTTGCCGCCACGCAGCGTTCGCTCACATGGGCAACGTTTACCGACAGTCTGATGGGTGCGACGAGAACGTCGGCAATGATAGCGTTAATACTTGCCGGTGCTGCTTTTTTATCACTCTCGATGGGGTTTACCGGCCTTCCAAGAGCATTGGCCGATTTCATTGGCCAACTTGATTTGTCTCGCTTCCAGTTATTACTCGCCTTGCTTGTATTTTATATTGTGCTTGGCTGTTTTCTCGATGGTATATCCTCGGTGGTGCTTACGATGGCTGTGGTCGAACCAATGATACGGGAAGCTGGAATAGACGTTATCTGGTTTGGAATATTTGTGGTGGTTGCTGTCGAGATGGCACAAATTACCCCGCCCATTGGTTTTAATCTGTTCGTGCTGCAGGGTATGACAGACCATGAAATGGGCTACATAGCAAAAGCCGCAATTCCGATGTTTCTGATTATGGTGTTGATGGTTTTTGTCCTGATCGCTGTTCCGGAACTTGCCACG
Source organism: uncultured Granulosicoccaceae bacterium (assembly GCA_964409275.1). Taxonomy (GTDB): domain Bacteria; phylum Pseudomonadota; class Gammaproteobacteria; order Granulosicoccales; family Granulosicoccaceae. The sequence goes on along the minus strand of CAYPCS010000008.1, from coordinate 79,828 downwards.
TGGTTGCCCGAAAATGTTCGCAACAGGCCGGGCTGACATAAGTGTATGACTGTTCCCAGGCTGACGTGTGGTCTGTTGAGGTCTACACTATTGCAGTTAACGTTGAAAATCTGATTATCCATGACCGAATCGTTTGTGTTTGGGGGACGTGACAGCGCTATTCCTCTGGTGCTTGTTACAGTCTCAAGCTATGCCCGTCTTAGGAAAAAACTTACCGCACAGCAGGTACGCTGGCTCGATCAAAATGACTTCGAAGCGAAGGCCGCCCAATACTGTGCAATACCAGGCGAAGACGGAGCAGTTGATCGATATGTTTGTGGCGTTGCTGATCTTGCAGATCCTTTTGCCATTGCAGATTTACCATTGCAACTGCCAGCGGGGCTTTATGCACTTGAAGGTAGCGGCGTAAAAGGGAATATTGAAAGTCTGGCGATCGGGTGGGGCATCGGGGCGTATCAGTTTACCCGCTACAAAGAGGCGAGGCGGGTCCCTGCCCGGTTGAAACTACCGAATTCTGTCAATCATCCGCGTATCCAGGAAGTAGTGGCATCTACCCGACGTGTGCGTGACCTGATAAACACTCCCGCAGAAGACATGATGCCACAGCACATAGCAGCAATTGTTGCCGAGATTGCACAGACCCATGATGGCGATTTTCAGGAAATAGTCGGTGATGAATTACTTGCCGCCAATTATCCCTGTATCCATACTGTCGGGAGAGCCAGTATACATCCGCCCAGATTAATCGAGCTGCAATGGGGTAGCAAAAAACATCCGCTAGTCACCCTGGTGGGTAAGGGAATTTCATTCGACAGTGGTGGCTTGAACATCAAGCCTGCGAATGGCATGCGTTCCATGAAGAAAGATATGGGCGGTGCGGCTCATGCGATTGGACTTGCACAATTGATCATGGCTCTGGAGTTGCCGGTGAGGCTTCGATTGTTGGTGGCAGCAGCCGAGAACGCTATATCGTCGAACAGTTTCAGACCCGGGGATATTATTCAGACACGAAGTGGGCTGACGGTTGAAATTGATAACACCGATGCAGAGGGACGTCTGGTGCTTTGCGACGCCCTAACCGAAGCCTGCGAAGAAAAGCCCGAAGTACTTATCGACTTTGCCACGTTGACTGGCGCTGCCAGAGTAGCGGTAGGCACAGAGGTGGCGGCATTTTTTAGTAATGATCGTGAACTGGCGCGCGGGATATTTGAAGCAGGTGAAGCTGTGCTTGATCCCGTCTGGGAACTGCCTTTGCACAAAGGGTATCGGTCGCTGCTGAAGAGTAATATAGCGGACATGCAAAATGCCGCAAACACACCATTTGGCGGAGCAATTACTGCCGCATTGTATCTACAAAGTTTCGTTGACAAAAAGGTAAGCTGGGCCCACTTCGATGTGATGGCATGGAACAATCGTATACGCGCAGGCCGGCCTGTTGGTGGAGAGGCCATGGGGGTTCGCGCTGTTTATGAAATGCTTGAGCAACGCTACAGCTAACATGATTTGCAGTGCGGTAGATGACTGCCTACTAAATTCAGCAGGTCATTGATAGTGCCGAAATCATGAACGATAAAACCAACGTAGTTGAACATGAATTGATTGATCATTCGACGCCAGCAACACCGTCGGATGTGTTCCGTGCACTGGACAAGCTTGGTATCATGCACAGCACTATTGAACATCCGCCCATGCGTACCGTGCTCGATTCAAGGGCATTGCGTGACGGTGTGCCCGGGGGGTATTCCAAAAATCTTTTTTTGCGTAATCGAAAAGGTCGTATGGTGCTAGTCACAATGCTTGAAGATCGCATTGTTAACCTGAAGGCGCTTGGCGAGATGATTGGTATTGGCAAGCCGGGTTTCGCGAGCCCGCAACGTCTAATGCACTATCTCGGTGTTGTGCCGGGTGCAGTGACACCGCTTGCGGTTATTAATGATGTAAACAAGGCAGTGATGGTAGTACTCGACAAGGCTCTGCTGGCTCGTGATCCATTGCACTTTCATCCCTGTGACAATCGAATGACCACTACTCTGTGTGCTGAGGATCTGCTGAAATATATGCAGCAGCATCACACGGCACCTCGCATAATCGATTTGGATACTGAAGAACTGCTCGGATAACTACCGGGAAGTACAAATCCCTGCCGGCCTCGCCTGAGCAATCCTGTTTTACGGTGGTCCAAATAACTATTCAAGTCTCTACCTGTCGCAGTTTTTACCCAGGGTTGCAACTCCGTGTGTATAGGTGCACCATGCAAAAGCGTAGGAAATAGACAAGTACCTGTCGTTTGGTGGTCCTTATGCTGTTAACCAATTGTTCGCAGCGCGAGCATTGTGCCTGGAGGAGAAAACTAGTGAATATAAGGATAAAGTCGTTAGCGGTGGTCATAGCGGCGGTGTTTGCATTGCCGTTCAAAGTCAACGCCGGAGGGGAAGTCGAAGGCGGAACGTTGTTCGGCGACATGGACACAGTCACCCAGGACATGATGGATAATGCGGCGGGCGATTCGAACAACTTTCTTCACACCAATGGCAACTATTTCCAAACGCGATATTATCCGGCGCGTCAAATCAACGCAGACAACGTTCACACACTCAGCCGTGCGTGGACGTTTAATATGGAGGTGGTTGAATCACTGGAAACAACTCCTATCGTGGTTAATGGCACAATGTTCATCACGTCTTCGTTTAACCATGTGTACGCACTGGATGCTGAAACCGGTACAGAGAAGTGGCATTACATCCACGAGATGGGCCCTATAACAACTTACTGCTGTGGGCCAAATAACCGCGGTGTGCAGGTTTATGGCGACAGGGTGTTTATGGGTACGCTGGATGCCAAAATGGTTGCGCTGGATGCCAAAACCGGAGAGAAAATCTGGGAGGTACAACTAGCCGATCCTGAATTGGGCTACAGTGAAACCATGGCGCCTACGGTCGTTGATAACATGGTGTTAATAGGTACAAATGGCGGCGAGTATGGCATCCGTGGATTTGTGAAGGCGCTCGATACCGAGACCGGTAAAGAGATCTGGAACTTTCACACCACCGCAGAGGATTCACGCGGGGTGTGGGCGACGCACGATCCAACCGGTGGCGATATGCTGCGTGATATTGAAGCCGAGAAGAAAGCTTATGAGGAACTGGGCGATCCCTACAAAACACTCGGTGGAGGTGTTTGGCAGAATATGGCGATCGATAAATCCACGGATACCGCCTATTTTGTGGTTGGCAATCCGTCCCCGGATTTGTACGGTGCAATAAGACCCGGGGATAACCTCTATACCGACTCACTGGTTGCAGTCGATCTCTATACCGGCGAATACAAGTGCCATTTTCAATATATAGCCCATGATGTATGGGACCTCGACGCGGTGAGCCCGCCGATTATCACTGATGTACGTGCAAAAGACGGTAGTACAGTCAAAGGTATTTTGCATGGTGGCAAAACCGGGTATGTCTATGTTCATGATGCCAGTGATTGCAGTCTAATTCGATACAGTGATCCAATGGTTGTGCAGGACAATCGCTGGGTATTACCAACCAAAGATGGCGCGAGAATGCTACCAGGTGCTAACGGCGGTGTAGAGTGGTCGCCAATGGCCATTGATCCGACGCTCAATTTAACGTATGCCATTAATCTTCATCAACCGATGACGTACCACGTCGAAGAAACGCCTTACCCGGAAGGCAAACTATGGCTCGGCGGTGCGTTTAAAGTAATACCTGATGAGCAGCAGTGGGGCAATGTTTCGGCGGTCGATTACAACACTGGAAAACTGCGCTGGAAAGTGAAAACACAACAGCCAATGATTGGCGGGGTGCTGGCAACAGCCGGAGGTATTATTTTTACCGGCGAGGGTAATGGCTTGTTTAAGGCTTACGACTCGGCGTCTGGAGAATTGTTGTGGCAAGATAAGGCAGAGGCTGGCGTTAATGCACCACCGGCTTCGTATAACGTGGGCGGTACGCAATATATAGTGGTAGGTGCTGGCGGCAATGTTCAACTCAATTACAAACGCGGTAACGAAATAATTGCCTACAAGCTTGAAGGTAGATAGGTACGGCGTTTTTGTTGTTATAGTCAAAAAAAATTCCCTTCAGGGTTCAGCATGCGGCTCCGTTCAGGGGCCGTTTTTCCTTACTGTCTAGCGAGCAATTGATGAATAGAACCAAACCGGAATTTTCTAGACGATTACACTTGAAATACAAGGTTGCTGTTGTTGCCAGTGCTATGACAATTTCATCCTACCCGCATGCCGATAACAGTAAATATGAGTCTGTAGTGGAGACTATTCGGGTATGTGAATCCTGCCATGGCGAGGGTGGTAACTCCCAAATAACAGCTAACCCGGTATTGAGTGGCCAGCATTTTTATTATACGTACGTCCAATTGAAGGATTTTAAGTCGGGTAGACGGGAAAATTCGATCATGGGTCCATTGGTATCTTCGCTAGAGAAAGACCAGATGAAGCTCATTGCCGAGTATTTTTCCAAACAGGTATGGCCAACGCGAGAAAAGCAGGACCTTGATACAGAGACCATTGTGACTGCAAAAAAAGTTATCAATGCCGGGCAGTGTGTTGCCTGTCATCGAGGCGGGTTTGAAGGGGATAGCCGTGTCCCGCGCAGCAACGGTCAACACGTCGAGTACCTGGAAAAAACGCTCAAGGATTTTAAAAGCAAGGCGCGCAACAATTCGCCTTCTAAAGGAACTCTTATGGCATCATTTTCCGATGAGGAGCTCTCTGCAGTGGCGAAATATCTGGCCGCGCTCACAGGCGCTGTTGAATAACAGTATCACTGAATCTGCTGGCTTTGTCTGGTGATACTATTTGCGCAAATCTATCATGGTGAGTTATGCGGCAGACCGCCATAACCGACTTGTCAGCCTTTTTTATCCAGCAATTTTGCCAGTGCGCTGTGGCCTTGCTCTTTGGCGATATCTCTGGCCGTTTTTCCGCGATTATCGGTTAACAACGGGTCTGCTCCGGCATCAATTAGTCGCTCAATGGAGTCTGCACTGCCATAACCGGCCGCCCACATCAGTGCAGTGAGGTCGTTTTTGTAACGGGCATTGACATCAACACCGGCATCCAGGAATTTTTCGAGCAACAGTACGTTATTACTGGCGGCAGCGTATAGTGCGGCGCTCTTACCCGAGTTGTCGATTACGCTTACGTTTGCGCCTTGCTCAATTAGAAACCACGCCAGTTTGTTGTGGCCATGGAAGGTGGCAAAGATAAGTGGTGTGAAGTTTTCGATGGTTTCGGCGTTAACATCAGCGCCTTTGGATAGCAGGAATTTACTCAGCTCCAGGTTACCTTTCAGCGCTGCTTCCATGAGGGCGGTTTTACCGGATAAATTTGGCTTATTGATATCACTGCCTCGGTCCAGTAGTAGTTCTACAACCGGTTGCTGACCAGCACGTGCGGCGTATATCAGAGCCGTGTTGCCAAAGCGGTTGCGTGCATGTATTGGCACGCCGGCATTTAGAATTTTCTCTATTGATGCGACGTCGCCTGCTGTTGCCGCATCGAACATCTCAAATGACATTTTGCGAAAATCTTGTGAAGCAGCAGTGCCGGCTGTAAACAGAAGTGCTGTGACCGCGCACAGCATAGAACGAATTTTCATAGTTTCCTCCATGGCCCGGAAAGCTTATACCTTGCGACCTCTAATGAGTGGTGTACTCGTTACCACTCGTAAAATCAAGAAAAAGGTGTCAACATTTGACCTGACGATAGTGTGTGATCAGATGACAAAGTTATGGGCAATATAAAAAACGGTCAAATCGAGCGGGTCCATTCAACCTGCCCGCATGATTGTCCGAGCACTTGTGCGTTGGAAGTTGAGCGAATCGACGAGCGTACGATTGGCCGGGTCTACGGTGCTGACAACCCTTACACTGCGGGCGTGGTTTGCGCCAAAGTGGCGCGCTACGCAGAGCGCATACATCATCCAGACAGGATAGGGAATCCGCTACGGCGAGTGAATTCAAAATCAGACGCCACCGCAGAATTTGAACAGCTAAGCTGGGATTCGGCACTGGATATTGTGTCTGAACGTATGCTCGCTATTGCCGCGAAGTACGGGTCGGAGGCGCTTTGGCCCTACCACTATGCCGGTACCATGGGTCTGGTACAACGCGACGGTATTGAACGCCTGCGAAACTGCCTTGGTACTTCGCAACAGCATTCCACTTTCTGTACCGCACTGGCCGATGCGGGCTGGAGAGCCGGTACCGGCACCAAGCTTGGTACGGACGCAAGAACTATTGTCGACAGCGAGCTAGTTGTGGTCTGGGGCGGGAACCCGGTAAATACCCAGGTCAATCTCATGCATCACATAGCAATTGCCAGAAAAAAAGGGGCGAAGCTTGTCGTCATTGACCCTTATATCACTGGTACTGCAAAGCAGGCGGACATGCACCTTATGGTGAAGCCGGGTACAGATGGTGCGCTTGCCTGCGCGGTGATGCATGTGCTGCTAAAGGAGCAACTGCAAGATACTGAATATTTACAGATCTATACCGACTTCGACCACGAGTTTAGACGGCACATCGAGCATAAGACTCCGCAGTGGGCATCGGAAATTACCGGGCTTGAAGTTGAAGAGATCGTAAATTTTGCAAGGCTGTACGGATCGACTCGACAAAGCTTCATCAGGACTGGCTACGGCTTTTCCCGCTCCAGAAACGGATCGGTCAATATGCATGCGGTGACTTGCCTGCCTGCCATTACCGGCGCGTGGCGGGTTAGAGGAGGAGGTGCGCTGTACAGCAACGGGGCTATATACGGCATCGACAAAACCCTGATCGAAGGCCTGGATCGAAAACCGGCAGGTGCCCGGGTACTGGATCAATCACGTATTGGCGATATATTAGCCGGAAATCCGGATGATTTGATGGGCGGGCCGCCGGTGATGGGACTGTTTATCCAAAATACCAACCCGGCCGTAGTGGCGCCTGAATCCCGCAAGGTGTGTGCGGGTCTTGCGCGTAAAGATTTATTCGTCTGTGTTCATGAGCAGTTCATGACAGATACAGCTCGCTTTGCAGATATTGTTTTACCTGCAACGATGTTTTTGGAACATGATGATTTATATGTTGCCGGCGGCCACACTCATATACAAATGACACGCAAGGTAATTGAGCCATTTGCACAGTGTAAAAGTAATCATGAAGTTCTTTGTATGCTTGCGGATCGGTTGGGGCTAGATCATCAAGGGTTTAAAATGACGGCGTGGGACCTTTGCAATGACGCGTTGTCTCGAAGTGATTTGCCTGATGCTCAAACACTGTATGACAATCACTGGCACGATTGTAGTCCCGGCTTTGAAGAGCAAAATTTTCTCAATGGCTTTTCTACACCGGACAAAAAGTTTCGATTCAGGCCTCAATGGGATACGCTGGGCTCCAACACTCAAATGATGCCGGTGTATCCTGATCATTGGGACGTTATCGATAACAGCTCGAGCGAATACCCCCTTCGGCTGGTAGCCGCGCCAGCCCGTCAGTTTTTAAACACTACTTTTACCGAAACCCGTTCTTCGAAAAAACGGGAAGGGCGGCCTGTGTTGCTTATGCACAATAAAGACATGCAAGCGTGTTCTCTGCTGTCTGGCCAGAGAATCCGTATCGATAGCGCGTGCGGTAGTATCGTGACACTTGTAAAAGCTTTTGATGGATTGCAACAAGGCGTAGTAGTGATGGAGAGTATTTGGCCGAATGATGCCTTTGAGGAAGGCCTGGGTGTCAATGCGTTGGTGAGCGCGGAAGCAGGCTATCCAAATGGTGGTGCTGTATTTCACGACACGGCGGTAAAGGTGGTGGCCGCCTGAAAATTTGTACGGCCGGTGTCTGATTTGCCAATTAAGTATTATAAGTAGTTACTCAAAGATCAAATAACCTGTGTTCCTGCTGATTGTTTGGGGAAGTAGTCTTCGCAGCTTCCGGTTCGATTGACATCAGCTGTAGCGCAATGAAGTCCGCCACCAAACGGGTAGGCGTCACGGAATGGCATTGGCAGTACCTCCATGCCCAATTTGTCCATCTGTTCCATTTGATTAGTTTCGCTTGCCTCGACGACTACCGTCTTGTGATCAAGCACCAGGCAGTTCATTGACAACCAGACACTCGAGTAACACAACGGCGGTGGAGAGTTGTGTACCGGGGTTGCTGCATCGATGATTTCCCAGTCGTTATCATTGAAAATCTTCCGTTGTTGCTCGGGGAGCGGCCGATTCGGATTGTTTATTATGGTCCCTGGTTTTAACGGCACAAACGTGGCATCAATGTGTATCGGATAGGGATCACCCGGGAAATTTACAGAGTGAACACGGTGCCCGGGAAAATGGCGTTGGAGCCATTGCATGCCCCGCTTGTTAGTGGTTAGACCGTGCTGGCAGAAAAGATCTTTCCCCAGCCTCATTACATCTGCGGCATCAAAAAGTGGCTCGTATTCTGTGGTAACAAAATCAAGCGCGGCGGTGCGAGACAAACGTTCATCAATAGTAATCTCGTCGAAGTATCCGGTTTTATAGGATTTGTCGGACAGCCGAGGTCTGGGCGCTTGCTCCCATTTGAAATCGGGATCTTCATCGAAGTAGCGTTGCATGAGCGGCTGATACGCGAGATATTCGAAGTATCGGCATCGAAACGACATCGGTGCGCAGAGTATTTCAGAGCCAACGGTCAGCAGAACGTCTCTGGGTGGCATACAGCCAAACATTGAGCCGGTACTGAAGTCTGGTGTGACTACCGCCTGATTCCACTGCACGGGAGTGGGTCTATCGACCTTGATACCTCGGCTTTCCAGCAGACTGGCGAGGCTGTCCAGTTGAGCGTTGGCCTTTTCGACTGTTTCCAGTGGCCGGGGCCCCCACATACCGCGCATATCACTGTCTTCCGGCACCTTCGCTTCAGTCGCCGGTTCTGTAGGCGGAATACACGTGTGATCAGCGCGCCCGACTATCACGTGTCTGAGTGGGTCAAACTCATTCCACGAATTTACTTTTACACTCAAAGGATCGTCTCCCGTTTCTGGTCCTGTTCGCTTTGAACAGAATGTCAATAAGGAGTCACTAGTATCAGGCTTTGTGCGACACAACAACAATGAAAAAGAATAAGGCGTGTGGAGATAAGCGATGAGGGTGATGCACTATTCCCGGGTTGTTGCGTTGGCGTAGCCGGTATTTATAGTTGTCCGTAAGCGCGGTTTGAAGTTACGTGATTCTGAAGAGATACAGGGACGGATTGTCCCTGTAGGTCTTATCGGTATGTGCTCTGCGGCACAAACGCAGTGCGCTAGATAGCGGTTCGCTCAGGCGTTGCTGTGATCCGGCTCGGCATGTGCTGTTTTGCCGGTTTTGCGATAGCTGCCTTGTATAATCAGGCGGGCAACATTGGGCCAGTCGTAGCTTTCGGCTTTTCCAGCCGGGATACCGCAGCGGTCAGCGTAGTGGACGACTTCGCGGCGGGTCCACAGGGTGATCTGCTCAAAATCAGCTACACCGTTGCGTTTTAGCGCCTGTGCTGCGGTTGGCTCAATGCCAGGAAGCAGGGTCAGATCATCACTGCCATCGGGCAGTTTCAGCTTATAACCGTCTCGCGTGTATAGCGCCCGACCGGTTTTCAAGCTACCGCTTTTAGTACTTGCCGGTGCTTCTGGAGCAGCCGTGGAGGTGCCGGCCACTAGATCAGCGGTACTGTCCTGCCTGACAAAAACCCTGGGTTTAGTTGCACTGTTGTTGGCAGTAGCACTTGTGTCCACAGACGATGTCCGGACTTGTCTGTCAGACCTGGTATTGCCCGGGCCCGCTCTTTGTAGATCACTTTGAATTTTTCGCAGCTCTGTTTCCAGCGCTTCGTTCCGGGCTTGAAGTTCTGTCGCGCGTGAGCTGGTTTCTTTTTCCGAGATTGCAATGCGCTGATTCGATTGATCCAGCTGCTGTTGCAGCATCAGTGACTCGTCTTTCTGTGACTGCAACTGTGATTGCAGCGATCTCAGTTCACTGCTGTCTGGTGTTGTCATCGCTGCCTGTACAGGTGGCGAGCTGTCGTTTTGTTGGTACAGCTGTGCTCGCAAATCTTCAATCTCGGTGGATTGAGTTGCAATTTTCTTATGCAATGTCAATGTGTTTTCAGCCTGCTCCTCCAGTGAACGGATAAGCTTGCCCTGCGAGTCGATCTCTTGTTGCAGAAGGGAATTTTCAGACTGAACATTTTTTGAAGAGAGTCGATTGTCGGTGACTACGGAGCTTAACCGACTAATTTCGGCGTCGCGTTCCTGCAATGCAGAGGTCAGTGTGGCCGACTTGTTTTGTTGCTCGGTGAGTGCAGCTCGCAGTGGTCCTGCATCACTTGACTCTTGTAACTGGATCTGCAGGCGCTTGAGTTCTGCGTCGCGTTCAGTGACGGTAAGGCGCAAGCCTTCTGATTTAGAGATCTCTTCGCTAAGGCGCTGCTTTTCGCTGTCAGCGAGCGAAAGTTTTGATCGTAGCTCCGCAATCTGTGTTTTTAATTGCGTAATTTCCTTTTCGCTGCTTTGCGCTTGTGCATCTATTTGTGTGCGAAGCGTATTTAATCGCAGTTCGTATTCATCGCGCGTTTTAGCGATCTGTGCAAATTCGTGTTGCAGTTTTTCGTAGGCGACCTTGCGTTGGTTAACTTCAGCTTCACGTTGAGCAACAGTCTCCTGCATGCTGGATTTGAACGATTCGAGCTCGACACCTTTCGCTTTAAGTGACTCTACTTCCCTGTTGAGCTGATCGCGGCTGTTGACGATGTTCTTCATGTCAGTGCGTAATTTTTCAATATTCTGATCACGCTCTTTCATGATCTGGTTGGCGCTGGCCAGTTCGTTTTGTGCTTTCTTGACAATCTCTTGCTCGGATTTTTCGTTGCTTGCCCGTATTTCACCCAGTTCGACACCCAGACTGTTCCGTTGGGCGACGACATCGTCCATATCGGTTCGAAGTTTTGCAATGCTGGTATCGCGTTCTTTAATGGTATTTGATAGTGCGGTGATGCGGCTTTGGGCTTCGATGTTCGCTGCAGCATCGGACTGCGCTGTGCCCAGTTTTTTATCAAGGTCAGTGACCCTGGTTTGCAGTTTGTCTCGTGCGGTACTGACATCCCGCACCATATCGTTCAGCGCCGTCACCTTTTGATTTGCTTTGGCCAGCTCGGCTTGTGACTGTTTAATACTATCCTGTTCTGCTTTTACACTGTTTGCCTGCATTTCGCCCAATTCGAGGCCCAGGCTGTTGCGCCGGGCGACGACATCGTCCATGTCAGTTCGAAGTTTCGCAATACTGGTATCGCGCTCTTTAATGGTATTTGACAGGGCAGCGATGCGGCGTTGTGCTTCGATGGTTGCTGCAGCATCGGCCTTTACTGCGCCTAGTTGTTTATCAAGATCAGTGACCCTGGTTTGCAGTTTGTCCCGTTTGGTGCTGACATCACGCAGCATATCGTTAAGTGCCACCACTTCAGCTGCCTTGGTGTCGAGTTGAGTCTGCAGGTCGCGTTTTTTCTCCAGTTCGCGGGTGGCCGCAGACAGTTTACCGCGGGCATCAGTCGCTTCAAGTTGAGTTTGAGTAATCCTGGTCTGGTTTTCCTGCTCAAGAGTTTGCACCTGCTGTCGCAGGGTTTTGAGCTCTTTTTGTGCTTGTGCCTGAGCGGTCGTTCCTTCAGAAATTGTTCGTTTAAGGTCGGTAATCTGGGCGCTGCCGCGAGCAGCGATATCGCGTTTTTCGTGGCTTAGTTTGTTGTAGTCATGTTCCTTTTGTTGCAACAGGGTTTTGACGCTTCCAAGCTCTTCTAGTCTGGCTTGCAACTTTTGAATGTCACTGTTCTTGTTTTCCAGAACCTGATCGTAGTCGCGTTTGTATTTGTCTCGCTGTGTCGAAACTTCCTGCAACTCTGCGGACAGCTGCGAGGTAGCAGTGCTGTTAGTTTGCATGGAGACCTGAAGTTGCTCTGCACTCGATTCGGCATTCTTTAACTGATTACGCAGATTTTCGACACTGCTGTCGCCCTCTTTTACTCTGGCGCGCAAGCTGTCGATGACTTTGTCGTTTTCGCGAATGGCAGTACGCAGCGCCGAGATGGTTTCACTGGACTCCTTGATACGTTCATCGTGAACCGGACCACCTGCCTGAAAGCTCGAAAGCCTGGATGATAGCGCTTCCATTTCGGTTTGTTTTTCGTTGCGGAAATCATTGAATTCCACACGGTTGCGCTCAAGTGTCTGGCGGGAGGTTGCCAATTCGCTTTTGAGTTTATTGATCTCTTCTATCTGAGTGCTGTTGCCGGCCTTCAGAGATACATCCCGACCGCGCAGTTGTTGCAGCTCAAGAGTGGCATCCCTGAGCTGGCTGTCTTTTTGTTTGAGAGTTCCCTGCAGTTGGCGAACGTCCGCAGCAGCGTCATCTACGCTGCGAGCCACCTGTTCACGGACTACCCGTACACCGCGCCCTGCGAACAGTCCCTTGATGCACCAACCGATTAATATTCCGGCTAACGCTGTAATCGCCAGCAGGGCGGCTATCTCGCCAATGACATAGGTGCTCATTTCCTATTCTCCACTCAGTGTGATCTCAATGCGACGATTCAGGGCGCGACCGGTAATAGTTTCATTACTCGCGACCGGTTGGCTTGGGCCAAAACCGACTGCGGTTAATCGATCAGGGTTTGTACCACGGTCCACCAAATATGCGCGTACTGTTTCTGCACGTTGGGCGCTTAGATTCAAGTTGTAATCGTAGTTACCGGTGGAATCCGTATGGCCTCCGATGGTGACGTTGACATCTGGCACTTGATCCAGAGCGCTGGATACCTGTTCGAGTATCTCGACACTGTCCGCGTCAAGCTCCGAGCTATTTGATTTAAAGCGGATAGCGGAGAGATCGATTTGGTCGAAAAGGTCCTGTGCGTTTGCAACCTCGGCAATTGTCGGTGATTCGACAGTAATGTCGTTGCGCAAGCTCACAGAGTTACCGAACAGCGCTGTGAGGTTGTTTCCTGCTGTTTGGCGTACTTCTTCACTGGTTACAACCCCTTTCAGGGTGGCTTCACCGGCGCTGGATATATAAATTTTGCGACCTGCTACGCCATCAAGAGCGGTGAGTACCTCGGGTAACTGGTCTCCCCATGCCGGTTCCATCACCCGCTCATCCATAGCGATATTGTCGACAACGGTTTTTCCCTGGCTGCTGAAACTGTCGATAATTGACTGCGCCGCTGCGGGTGGCAGAAGCCCGCTGACCTGCAGCTGATCATCGCTGTCAACAATCGAGGCAAAAGGAGCCATGGTGGGAACCACGGGAGGGACTTCAACGACAATATCGTTGCGCAGTGTGAGCGAGTCTCCCATTAGTGATGCCAGCGAAGACTCCACTGACTGTCTGGAATCTTCACTTTCCACGACGCCCCTGAGCACAAGCTCGCCTGCACTGGTGACGTTTACTTTGGGACTGGTCACTCCCTCAAGTGCTGTCAGGGATTCAGGTAAACTATCTGCCCAGTCGGGCTCCATAACACGTTCGTCTGCGGCAATGCTGTCGATAACTGTTTTGCCCTGGCCCTGCAGACTCTGCAAAACATCGTCTGCAGTTTGTGGCGGTAACAATCCGCTCACTCGAATTGTGCCGTCGGTTTCACTAAGTGACATAAAGGGTGTCATGGTGGGTACGACCGGCGGTGGCACAATGGCAAGTTGATTGGTAACTGGATAGTCTGAGCCGAATGCATCCGCCAGTTTAGCCTCGGTGTCTGCTTTGATTTCTTCACTGTCAACCACGCCCATCAACGTGACGTTGCCAGATCTGGCAACGGTCAGGTTAGCAGCCTTTACGTTGTCCAGCGCGTCTGCTGATGCTGCAAACCGGTCTGCCCACACCGGTGAATCGGCGAGTTCGTTTACGGCAATGTTATTCACAACAGTTGCATCTGGCACGTTGAGGCTGTCGGCAATCAACGATGCGCTCTCGGCTGACATAAAACCATTCAGGGTAATCTGCTGCCCTGATTTTTTAATGGAAGCGAAAGCCGGAAGTTTAGGTACCACAGGTTCCGGAGCCTCGATGAGGTTTTCAACCTGAAGATGGCCATTGAGCAATTCTTCAGCTCTGGTGCCGATGCTTTCTTTACCTTCTGCAGTGCCGCTCTCGCCAGTGAGTGTCAACGTCCCTTCGGTGATACTGATCCCGGCGTTATCGATGGTATTCGTTTCGGGCAACAATTGAGTAAGCGCCGGCAACCACCCCGGGTTTGTTGAAGCGGGATCAACACTAATTGAGCTGGTCACATTGTCTGCACCAAATTGCTCGCCGGCCTGTGTCTCTATTGCAGTGGCAAAGCGTGCGTCGGAAACTGTTCCGGCGAGGGTCACCGATTCACCACTGCGGGAAAATTCAAGGCTTGGCTGTGTCGTTGGCAAAGAGTCCCCGGAGTCCGGAGTTCCAATTTGCAAATTGTTGTCTACTGCTCGCACGCCAAAGGTGTTGGCAACAACACGTTCCGCCTCGTTTCGAGCTTCTTGAGTGGGAACAAGGCCTGTCAGTGTTGCACTTCTGCCGCTGATTGAAACGTTTGCATTTTCAGCCACACCCGCTTGATTAAGTGCTTCCATGCTGCGAAGAGTCAGATCCTCTTCAATCTGCGGTGTGTAGTGATTCACAGCGAACCACCCCACGCCAATTAACAAAAGCAGTCCAAGCAGTAGAGGACCCCAGGCGCTGCCACGGGTGGTTGAAGCCGGGTCGACGATTAATGGTGGACGAGAAGTGGCGCGACGGATAAACGCACCGTTGCGATTAGTGGTTCCCGGTGGAGGTGCCATTCGACGACGCGGGCGGGAATATTCGCGTGAGTAGCCACTGGCAGGCGCACTTCGTTCATGGTAGCGATCCCTGCTTTCAATTCTTGGACGGGACTGGCGCGTAACCGGTGCATTTGATTGTTGTGTTTGCATTGCCGGACGCCGCCCGGGCTCGCTTACCGTAGCGCGGGTTGCCGTTCTTGTTTCTGTCGCTCGGGTCTTGATACCCTGGGTGCGAGTGTCCGGCGTTTGTGCGGGCGCCTGGCGTTCTTGCCGGGTATTTTGCGAGCGGGCACTGGCAGACGCCACCGACGACGTAGTAGTGGTGCTGCCGGTGCCGTTTTTTGCTGATTCGTCACTCATGGCTGAAGTGCCGGACGTAGCAGTTCTATTGTCTTGCGGCTTAACGGAAGATTTATCTGTCAGCTGTGAATCCGTTTTCCCCGGCGGGGTAACTGCTCTGGCTGGTTTTGCCGCGGGTATTGGTGGAGGAGTCGACGCTGGTTGAGCGTTTGAAGTAACACCCTTTGGCGCCTCCCTGGCTGGATGCGGGGCGGCTGCTCCGATGGCTGTTTTATCTGAATTATCGCCTGTCTTTGTGGCAGGCTGATTGGAAACTGATTTCGCTGGATGACTTAATGCGTCGCGATTCTTTTCCAGCAAACGCCCGGTAACCGGGTCGGCCAGATTGCGTTTCAGGGGTGCGCGGACACCTGTCGGTTGATTCTTTTTACTTTCATTGTCACTGTCCGGCGGGGTTGCCATATGCGTTCCTCTGTTAACAGCCAGCGATAGAGGCAGCTGTACGAAATTATAGGTAGTTGTTAATAGTCTAAAGTGTTAGAAATTTGGGGCAATATTCGCTGATTTACACAAACGATGGCATGGTCAGGCAGGCGTAAAGCGTGCTTTGCCATTTAGTACCTTGATGCACAACAGCTGTTCTGCTGGTTCATAGCGTTGCGAGGTTTGTGGTCGCAGATGAACGGTGAACTCGTCTGGTCATGGCTACATTAACCTCTGATAGTCATGAATATAACAAAAACAGTGATTTGCTGTTGTGAATAGCGGTATGGAACTGAAAACAATTTGCAATGTGTAATATCCAGGAGACGCCATTGATTTGTCGTTTGGCGCGGGCGTACACCTGTCCGTCGCTCGCCTGGTAGCTGTATGTGTCGAATCTGCTGATACTTGGTATCCGGATTTATGACGAAATCAGAGGTGAGTAGCAGCGGTGGCGGGGAACAGGCGAAGAAAGGCAGGCGGGCGCGAGGCAAAGCGCGCTGCGCGCATTGGTAATGCAAAAAAGCAGGGCGAACCCTACATCACCAGAAAAGTTCCTGTTTATTGCCACGCGTCCGATGAGCAGCTTGAACTGATTGAGCACAATGCTGACACGGTGTTACAGGAAATCGGCATTGAATTCAGGGATTTTCCCCGGGCTCTTGAGTTGTTCAGAAACGCCGGTGCCGATATCGATGGCGAACGCGTTCGGTTTCCGCGTGGCCTGTGCCGCCAAATTATAAAAAACAACGCGCCGGCAGAGTTTATCCAGCATGCGAGAAACGCATCTCGCAGTGTGAAAATTGGTGGGGACAGCACCGTGCTGGTTCCCGCTTACGGATCCCCCTTTGTCAGGGATCTGGAAAAGGGTCGGCGCTATGCCAACCTCGAAGATTTTCAGAATTTCGTCAAGCTGGCCTATCAAAGCGATTCATTGCACCACTCCGGAGGTACTGTTTGTGAGCCTGTCGATTTGCCGGTAAACAAACGGCACTTTGATATGGTTTATGCGCATATGCGATACAGCGACAAGCCCTATATGGGTTCGGTTACTGCTGCGGAGAGGGCTCGGGATAGTGTCGAAATGTCGAAGATATTGTTTGGCCGTAATTTTCTCGACGAGCAAACCGGTGTTGAAAAAACCGTTCTCATCAATTTGATCAATGCTAATTCCCCGATGACATTTGATGACACGATGTTGGGTGCTGCAGAGGTTTATGCAAAGGCCAATCAGGCCACGATAATATCACCGTTTATACTCGCGGGCGCAATGTCACCCGTCACTGTCGTCGGGACCGTTACTCAAATTCTGGCCGAGGCACTTGCCGGTATGGCGTTTGTTCAGTTGGTGCGGCCGGGAGCGCCGGTGGTTTTTGGCACGTTCGCCAGCAGTGTGTCCATGCAGTCGGGCGCGCCTACGTTTGGGACCCCTGAACCTGCCTCGGTGCTGTATGTGGCAGCAGCGTTGGCTCGCCGGCTGGGGGTTCCGTTTCGTTCAGGCGGAGGGCTCAATGCCTCGAAATTGCCGGACGCACAAGCTGCGTATGAATCTGCCAATACTCTCCAGGCTGCTTTGCTGGCCGGGGTGAATTTTATGCTTCACACCGCCGGGTGGCTGGAGGGGGGGCTGGTGATGAGCTACGAGAAATTCATGATGGACTGCGATCAGGCCGGCATGCTGCAAGTGTTTTCACAGGGCATTGATACCAGCGAAAACGGACAGGCGATGAGTGCTCTGAATGAGGTCGGTCCAGGCGCACATTTCCTCGGCTGTGAGCATACTCAACAAAACTTCGAAACTGCTTTTTATCGATCATCGATTGCGGACAACAACAGCTTCGAACAATGGGAATCAGAGGGTTCAGCGGATGCAGCGCGGCGTGCCAACGTGCGGATGAAGGAGTCCCTGGCAAGCTATGAGGCCCCGCCACTGGATCCGGCTGTTGATGAAGCTCTGCTGGCCTACATCAGCGAACGAAAAAACTCCTTTCCCGATTCCAACTATTAGGGCCGGGGTCATTGAAGCCTGCAATCTTCTGAGGATATTTACGTTCAAACCTGTGAGCCCTACCTGACGAAAGGCACTGGTTTATCTGGAATCAGCTGTTTTTTCGCCGCTGTTTTACCACTACCTTGCACGTAACCCCGTTATCTCTGAGAAATTTATACATTTTTGGAATATTTAGCGAATTTGCTAATTGTATAAATTAGAAAGGTTTAGTTCGCTATTCTAATTAATAAGATGAGCGATGTAAGGGTTTTGGAATCTGGTCCCTCATAGCAATTTCAACTGGCACTCAACTGAAATGTCGCATCCAGTACATTATCGCTGCTGTTGCGATACATGGCCTGATGAACGATGCGCGCAAGTAGCTGTGCATATTTTTCACTGGAGCTATGGTAAATATTCAAAAAGGGGCGACCACATCGGAGTATTTTGCGATTTGGCACATAAACTACCCCGGTGGTCGACTGACCGGCATTTGGCTAGTGGAGATAAATTGATGATAACGTCCAAAAACTCAAGGGGTCCAACGTCGATCGGATTTCTTGTTGTGCCCAGTTTTTCAATGCTGGCGTTTTCATCCTGTGTAGAGCCACTGCGAATGGCTAACCAGCTTTCGGGTGAAGCCCTCTATGAGTGGTCAGTTATTGGTGGAAGCCTTGACCCGGTTGTTGCGAGTAACGGGATTAGCATCGCCCCGGAGAGAACTCTGGACAGTGCACAGGGACTTGATGCCTTGTTTGTTTGCTCGGGTAACCAGGTGCAACATTACTCGGATCCGTTGATCATATCGTGGTTGCGGGCTGCCGCTAAGAGAGACATGGTGCTCGGAGCCGTTTGTACAGGAACCTATCTGCTTGCCAAAGCTGATGCGCTGGACGGCCATCGTTGTACTATTCACTGGGAAAATATGGCGAGCGCCAGAGAAGAATTCCCGCAGCTGGTGATTTCACCTGAGCTTTTCGAAATCGACGGAGATCGCTATACCAGTGCAGGTGGAACAGCGCCGCTGGACATGTTCCTGCACGAAATAAGGAATGCCCACGGTGCTGATTTGGCCTCTGCCATCACCGAGCAATTCATGTGTGACCGCATCCGGGACAAGCATGATCGCCAGCGCGTTCCTCTCACCCAGAGAATTGGCACCAACCAACCTAAACTCGCTGAAGCAGTATCACTGATGGAAGCCAACATTGAAGAGCCAATGACACTGGATGAGTTATCGTTCCATGTGGGGCTTTCGAGACGTCAGCTCGAACGTCTTTTTCAAAGGTATCTGCAGTGCGTACCCACGCGCTACTATCTTGAATTGCGGCTTGAAAGAGCCCGTCAGTTACTTTTGCAAACCAGCATGCCAATTGTTGACATCGCGCTTGCCTGTGGTTTCATATCGGCACCGCATTTCAGCAAATGCTACCGCGATACCTTTGGCCTGCCGCCGCGAGATGAAAGACGCAAGGCTGCCGGGCAGGTGGAAGTGGCAAAGCGATGTGCAAAAATGTCGGCTGATGGTAAGGTCACAGCGTTGCGCCGCACGACCGTATGCTCAGCTTCTGCGCCGGCGACGCCGGGCTCTGCGATTCTCTGAGTTGTCACCGGGCGGTGCGGGTTTCGGCAGCGTAACTTCCTTTTCCAGTTTTGAAAAACGCGCTGTTTTATGCGGTATCCCCATCGCTTCTACAAAATGGTCCTGAAATTTTTGTTCAACAGCGGTTTCTACTTTCTCTACCTGATTAACCAGCGTTTCGATCTCAACTCTGGCCTCATGGTTTAAAAGCGCAATACGAGCACCGGAACCTGCGGCGTTGCCGGCAGAAGAAACATGCCGGAGGTCGCAATCCGGAATTAAACCGAGGACCATGGCGTACTTAACGTCGATGTGGCTGCCAAAGGCGCCCGCCAGTCTTATTCGGTCAACCTGTTCAACCTCCAGGCGATCCATGAGCAAGCGAACGCCGGCGTACAGCGCCGCTTTCGCGAGTTGGATCTGACGAACATCGTTCTGAGTGATAATCACCTTTACATCGCCATTGTGGAGTACATAGGAATAGGTGCGACCGTCTTCGACAAGACGATCTGATTTACTGGCAAGCTCACTGCGTATCACGCCGTTGGTATCGATAATGCCGGCGAGAAACATCTCGGCAATAACCTCGATTATTCCGCTTCCACAAATGCCGGTGACTCCGGTTGATGCGGTATCTCTGGCAAAGTCTTCGTTGTCCGACCATGTGTCGCTGCCAATAATACTGAATCTGGGTTCAAGCGTTGTCGGGTCGATCCGCACCCGCTCAATGGCACCTGGAGCGGCCCTTTGACCCCCGCTTATTTGTGCACCTTCAAAGGCTGGTCCTGTAGGGCTGGAGCAGGTCAGCATACGGTGTCTATTGCCTAATACGATCTCGGCATTGGTACCGACGTCAACTATCAGAGTCAGCTCTTCCATGGTATCCGGACGCTCCGCGAGTATCACGCCAGCAGTATCGGCTCCAACGTGTCCCGCTATGCAAGGCAACACATAGATTTGTGCATTCGGGTGGGTGTTAAGCTGCAGCTCTGATCCCTTACAGTGAATTGATTCGTCCGTGGCAAGCGCAAATGGTGCACCTCCAAGCTCCACCGGGTTTATACCCATGAGCAAATGGTGCATTACCGGATTGGCGACTAATGTCATCGCCACAACATCTCCGGCTACGGCGTTGATCTCTCTGGTACTTGTTTCCACGAGTTCACAAATCGCTTCGCGAACGACCCGGGTCATTTCAGTCTCGCCGCCCGGATTCATCATCACATAAGATACCCGGCTCATTAGGTCCTCGCCAAAACGGATCTGGGGGTTCATCAGTCCGTTTGACGCGAGTACCTCGCCGGTCATCAAATCGCAAACATGTGCTGCAATCGTGGTAGAGCCAATGTCTATGGCCAGACCGAGAACCTGCTCCTTGAAACCGGCCCAAACGGCGATAATGCGATTGTCATGAGTGACCGCCACAGTGGCTTTCCATTCGCCTTCGCGCAAGGTTTTCTGGAGATCAGTGATGATCGAGATTTCGCAATCGAGATCGGTCAAATGCCACTCGTACTCAAGTGCATTTTTTAGCCGTTGCAAATCACCGGTTGGAGAATGCATGTCTGGTTCCTGCACTTCTACGTAGTACAAATGCACGAGAGGATTGAGTTCTATATCGAGAAGGTCGGCACCTTTGCGAATGACCTGGCGGTGTACCTGGCTGTCCGGCGGAACATCGATAACGGCATCGCCCTGCAAACGTGCCTGACAACCCAGACGCCGACCATTCAGCGACTGTTTTTTTACTCGCTCCCAGCGTTCTTCGGTTTTGGTAAATTCGGACAAGCTTGTGCTGCCTGAGTGAATTCCGTGTTTCGGAAATTCACCCTCAGCGCACAACACCTGGCATCTGCCGCAAATAGCCCGTCCTCCGCACACAGAATCGATGTCTACGCCTAGCGAACGCGCAGCTTCAAGCACCGGGGTACCGAAAGGAAACCGGCCACGCCTGCCACTGGGCGTGAAAACGACTTTGGCGTCTTGGTCTGCCATGGTGTGTGATTCCGGGTGATTATCGAGGCGGTCGGCGGCGTTTTGAAACTCGCCTTGTGCGACCCGCGCCTGCTCCCTCACTGGGTACCTCACGGTACTTCTCGATCCAGCGCAGGCAGTCCTGATCATGGCCCATTAGTACGTCCGCACCCATTACTGCATCCATAACCTCTTTGTGTATCGGGTTGGTTATAGCTGAAGTCATGCCATGGGCAATTGACATCGTAAGGAAAGCGCTGTTTATACCGCCGCGATTTGGCAAACCGAAACTTACGTTAGACGCACCGCATGTTGTATTGCATTTGAGTTCGCGACGGATGCGCCCGACGATATCGAACACCTGACGACCTGCCTGGCCAATAGCGCCAATCGGCATCACGAGAGGATCGATGACAATATCACGTGGCTTGATACCATAGTCTGCCGCGTGCTCGACTATTTTTTTTGCCACTGCAAATCGTTCGTCCGGATCTTCAGATATACCGGTTTCATCGTTCGAAATTGCAACCACGGCTGCGTCGTATTTTTTTACCAGCGGCAATACTTGTTCAAGCCGTTCAGTTTCACCGGTAACAGAATTAAGCAGTGCGCGGCCGTTGTATACCTGTAATCCTCGATCCAGCGCCTCTACAATCGAAGAGTCTATGCACAGCGGTATATCACTGAGTGACTGTACAAGTTCAATCGCTTGTGCCAGCAAAGCGGGCTCATCCGCCAGCGGAATACCGGCATTGATATCAAGCATGTGCGCGCCAGCTTCAATTTGCGCGATCGCATCTGTTTCAACACGACTGAAGTCACCGTTTTTCATCTCCTCGGCGAGTAGCTTGCGTCCGGTTGGATTAATACGCTCACCAATCATGGTGAATGGCTTGTCAAAGCCGATGATGTGATCTCTTTTAGCTGAGCCGATTATTGTGTCGGTCATTTTTTTCTTTCCCGATCGAGCGCTTAACGAGTGATGTGAGTGCTGCGAAGCTACGCTCTTATGCGCGCGTTCGTTTGCGTTTGCTGCGTTCTTGCAGAATACCGGAACGGTCGACTATTTCCGGTACGGCGTGCTCCTGGCGATAGGCCATAATATGGCATCCATGCACGCCTTCAATTTCCCGTATCTGCTGAATTAACTCTATACAAAGCCTTATACCCTCTGCTCGCTGGTTATCGGCACCACGTAGCCGATTGATAATATGATCCGGTATATGAACTCCGGGTACATTCGAACGGATCCAGGTTGCCGTTTTTGCAGAGGCTAAAGGGCCAACTCCAATCAGGATATACACTTGCCTGTGCAGATCGAGTTCACGCACGCGACGCATATAGTTCTGTAATAACTCTATGTCGTAGCAGTATTGTGTTTGCACGAATTGCGCACCTGCAGCGATTTTCTTCGCCAGGCGGTGAGGTCGCCAATCGTACGGTGGTGCAAAAGGGTTAGCTGCTGCACCAAAAAAAACGGGTGGCGAGTGTTCAAGTTTGCGGCCACTCTCAAAGGTACCTTTGTCACGCATGGTTCGACCAATCTCAAGCAGCGACATACAATCGAGGTCAAACACCGGTTTTGCCTGCGGATGATCACCGGTTTGAACGCCATCACCGGTAAGGCAGAGAATATTGGAAACTCCCATGGCGGAAGCGCCGAGTATTTCACCCTGCATGGCGATCCGATTGCGATCACGACAAGAGATTTGCATGATGGGTGAATAGCCGGCACGTGTCAGCAATCCACAAACCGCAATGCTGGACATATGACAATGTGCGCCGCTTCCATCGGTTGCATTAATGGCATCGACATAGCCATCGAAAATACTTGCGCGCTCATATACCTGAGCGGGGTTGGCAGAGTCCGGTGGTGCAAGCTCGGTAGTGACTGCAAATTTTCCCGCGCGCAGTACTCGCTCAAATCTACCGGGCGAGCTGTGCCCCGGCAGTATCGGTAACAGTTCTGCCGGTGACAGATCGACATTGCGTTGTTCCATCAAAACAGGCTGTTTGAGTAGTGAGAGGGATTAGCGCTTATCATCCAGATTACCTCTGTCTATAAAATTCACTTTTCGAGCTTGTGCCATGTTGCACAGCCGAGGGCGCCAGTGAACTGAAACGTCCAACGCAGCAAATAGAGAGTACTGGCTATTGACACTGTGTTTTTTCGCGCGCAACACGCAGCCAGGATGATTTGTCTTTCAGGCGGTAATCAACTGGTAGCTGCACGACACGGATTGAGCCACCCCGGGACATTCTTTTGCTGCCTTCCCAGGCGGCCACCCACACGCAAGGCATTTCGGGTTTAACCTCGCAGTTACCATCGTGGCGTACACCACCACAGGGGCCATTGCGGAGGTTTTTTGGACAATTCATCGGGCATGACATTCCGGTTGAACCCAGTGCACACTGTCCGCACATTTGGCAATCGAAGAGTACGCCTTTGATCATCTTCTCGGCGGTGGAGAATGGTGTTTCCAGCTTCTCGTAGCCAATCATGCGCCACACTGGATGAAGTGCCACTACCACGCGCTCAAATACATTGTAAAAACGCTCTAGACTGCGAGAGTGAGCTACTGACCACCGTCTGATTCTATACATAGCTATCTTGCTATTCGTTTGTTGTGTCAAGAAGCCCCTTGTTCTTGACGATCTGTTGCAGGAGGGCGTCGTCAAAACGTGTTTCCAGTCGTTCTGCCGCATCCTTAACGACGGCCTCAAGATCGCTTTCGCAATCTGACTGTTCGCGCCTCCAGTCTTCCAGATAAGCGTCAGTGCTGCCCTTGCCTGCGCGCATGGCGGCCATATCAATAGCTTCCTGAAACCGGTCTGTTAGCTGAATTTTCGCTGTTTTGCGGCCCGCTTTTGCGGTGACTTGTGCGGGTATATCGCGCCAGTAAACAGTGATTAGTTTTGCCATTTTACAATGCTTTCGTTGAACTGCCTGAGTCCGGTCTCCAGACCACCGTAGCTAGTGCGGCGAAACTCGTATTCAAGGTTTAGAGCTCTGGCTGCATCCTGAGCCAACTGCACCAGCGTCGGGTTGTCTGTTTGCGCCAGGTAAACAAGTTTTTCGTAGTTGGAGAAGTACATGTCGCGTAGTTCGGGATGCCTGGTAATGCCAAGCTCTTCAAGAATCAGTCGTTTGAAGTGCCTGGCCAGAAAATCGGTCAGGTAAAAGGTTCCGGGATTGGCCTCAGCCATCGCGGCAAAGGCTTCCCTGCCTGCGTAAAATTCATAGCAATGGGCGCCGGCAAGTCGTTCAACCTTCTCTTCGGCAATTAGCGCATCCAGCCGGCCACCGGTGCCACAATCGGCAAACGCAATGAATATATCAGTGAACTTCGGGCGCGCCCTGTGGATGATTTTGCGCACCTCATCGGGGATCTGGTCTGGGTAGTTGTGAATTTTTGCAGGAATACACTGCACCCGTAAATTACTCCACTGGTTTACCTCCATAAGCGTGGTTATTTCTTTTGCCAGTGCTCCGCAGGCAATGACCAGGGCAGGCTTTGCTGTCACGATGTACTTACCCGAGTTATCCGGCCACAGAACAGACCGGTTTAATTTATCGTTGTATTAAATTCGATCTGCCACCTGCGCGCAGCGGCGGCCAGGGGTAGCTGGCAAAAAACAAAGTTTATTTGATCGCAGCCGGACAAGTTAGCCCGTGAAGCTGGACTCAACTCGCCGCGCGCCGTTCAGCGATCAGTTTTCCGGCGGTCTCAACCGCTACAGCAGCGTCTCTGCAGTAAGCGTCGGCACCTATAGCGTCACTGAATTCTTCGTTGAGCGGGGCACCGCCGACTAGTACGATGTATTTGTCGCGCAAGCCTTGCTCCTGAAGTGTATCGATCACTACTTTCATGTAGGGCATTGTTGTTGTGAGCAGGGCAGACATGCCCAGAATGTCAGGCTGGTGCTCTTCAAGCGCATTTAGATAGTCTTCAACCGGGTTGTTAATTCCCAGATCTATGACCTCAAAACCTGCCCCTTCCATCATCATGGAAACCAGATTTTTTCCAATATCGTGAATATCGCCCTTTACTGTCCCGATGACCATTTTGCCAATGGTTTCAGCGCCGGTTTCAGCCAGCAGCGGCCGCAATATTTCCATGCCACCCTTCATCGCATTTGCCGCCATCAATACCTCGGGCACAAACAGGATGCCGTCGCGGAAATCGATCCCGACAATTCGCATACCCTCAACAAGTGCGTCATTGAGCACTTTGTCCGGCGTCCATTTTCGTTCTAGCAGAATCTCGGTGCCTTCTACGATCTCTTCACGTAAGCCGTTATAGAGATCATCATGCATTTGTTCGACAAGTTCATCGTCGTCAAGCTCAGAGAGGATAATCTCTTCTTCGTCGTCGTATTCTTCTTCTGACATGCGATTGATTCCGGTCGAATTTCTAAATCTGCTATTGCAGACAGCGTGCCTTGTGACTCGTCCAGTTCAGGGGAAAGTTACGGTGGGCTATGAGCACAGAGTATGGTCAGAAATTGCTAGTTGTATGGTAACTGGGCGACTACGGATTTCTGATTTACGACACTGTTTTTAAAATTTTGCACCAGGCGGGTTACAAACACGATATTGGCGGGCGCACGTAGTATCGGGGCGGCCACGTGCGAGAGGATTGAGGCTATGCGCCGCTGCTCACCCCGGTTGCGTTTGGCCAGGGTTAGACGGTGACCGGGACGAGACAGTGGGCTGTCGGTGATTGCAACTCTGAGTTGCAACGATCGGCTGTCAGGCAGAGGTTCGCCGGGGTAGCAGGATTTTCTCAAGCAGATGGAGATGCTCGCTATCCAGTTTCAGGCCGAGCTTATAGGAGTTAACCGAGGATGAACCAATTTCGTAGTACAAAACGTGATACCCGTCGGATGGCGGGCTAGAGAAGACTTTTTCCATATGGGCAGCAGAATCTGGCGTGTACACATGATTAATGATGATTTTTGTGTCGCACCGAATTTCAATGTAGTCCAGGAACCGGGAAAATACGGCCTCCAGGAATATTCCCTGGTAAGGCACGGGCACATCATCGAGTTCAATTGCGTTATTTTGCAGTGAGCAGATTTCCCGTAGTAGTCGAACGTCAGTTTCTACCCATGCGGCGATACCGTTTATTGACAGGGAGACAAGCACCGGTTTTTTGGGCCGATCCGTTTTAACCGGACCTGCAATAACGCCGAAATATTTGCCGCTATGAAAATGCTGGTGACGCGGCTGCGCTTTAATAATTTTTAGCAAACGTTGTGTGTTGGCTTGATCATTGGCAATGGCGGGTTCACGCTGGCTGATTTCTGTTTTCATAATCATTGGGCCTTCATAATCATTGGCCTTGGGCGCCACGTTGCGGCGAGGATACCAGGCGGTTTCGGGATGGTAGCGCTATAACCGGTTTTCCGGCACGGGTTCATTAGTTTATTAATGCCTGCGTTGTTCAAGCGGAGCGTATGGAACTGACGGATGATTCTCCGGCAACGTAGCCGATACAAGCCGGTGCAAACTTGCCGGCGGCTAGTACCAATGCACCCAGTCCCGAGGCGGACGGGTTTTTGTTGGCGGAAAATTTCACCGGAAATTTAAGTTGAACTCGTGTCGTTACTTCGGCGGGTAAATAGTCCAGCCATTCATGTATTAGCGCGATCGCGTCTGTTTCCAGCATTAGCAAGAACTGGTTAATACTGATTGAGAGACTATCCAGAGATTCCGCGTCGGCTAACGCGAACTTATATCCGTCACTACCGACGAGTTGAGCGATTTTTTTGATATCAGCAGGTTGTTTGTATCCGCGTGCTGCAACGTTGTGGCTTGAAAGAGTTGCAATTCTTGCAACCTGGCGGATGTCATCAGGGGTAAGCAAGGCCAGTAACCAAAGAGGATTCTTGTAGTTGAAATCGACCTTGGCATCCAGGCCATAAACCCCGGCAAGCGCTTTTGAAATCCGCGTTCGCGAGCGTTTGTTCTGCAGCAAAAAGCTGATTGTAGCTACATTCGGGCTAGCTGGATCATTGCGCAAATGGTCATTGTGTACGTACTCGGCCGGGTGAAAAATAAACTCCACAGCCTTCGCAGCCAGTGCGGGTGGGAGTGTATCGATATCGTTACGCTGTTTTGGACTTAAATTTCGAATCGGCATGGTGAGTACAGTGAGATGACTACGACGAGGTTCCGGGCAACAGATAGCGCGCATTCCATGCGAGCTGCGGACATTATTGCAGTCGCATTTGCGATGATGCAACTTTCATCTTGGTGAATGGGATGCACGTCAAGTTGCCGCCGGATGCTGTCGCAGCAGTCCCAGGCGGTTGTGGGGCAGCAGCAGCGATTAAGGCGATGAAAAGCTTCTGTTTGCGCACACCTGGAGTCGTCAGCGGAACTCATGCCCGGGTCTGCCAGTCAACGTAACCGCGCCATGACTGTCGCGAGGTGGTAGTGGTAGCGGGTGCTACCCTTTAACCATGCAGGTGTTGATCAATTGCCTCGGCGGCTGCGACAGCGCACATATTCACTATTCCCCGCACAGTGACTGCCTCGGTGAGAATATGTGCCGGTTTTTTTAAGCCAACCAGCATCGGTCCGACAGGTAGTCCGTCACCGAATACTTTGACCATGTTGTAGGCGATATTTGCTGCGTCAAGGTTGGGCATGACCAGCAAGTTGGCGGCACCTGTGAAGCGTGAATCTGGAAAAATGCGATCTCGCACAGACTCCCAAACCGCAGCATCTGCATGCATTTCACCTTCCACAGGCAAATGTGCGTGTTCCTTTTCCAGAATTTCGCGCGCTTTTCGCATTTTGCGGCTGCTGTCGTTGTCGCGGCTGCCAAAATTGGAATGGGAAAGTAATGCTACCCGGGGCGTCAGACCGAAGCGTTGTACCGCTGTGGAGGCTAATGCTGCCGTTTCAGCGATATGTTCTGCTGATGGATCAATGCTGACGTGAGTATCGGTGAGGAAAAAAGTCCCTGCCTGCAAAATTAGCAGAATAACAGCGGAGCAGTCTGAAACATCTTCGCGAATTCCGATGATGTTTTTTATATAGCGAAGGTGACGAACGTAGGCACCTTCACTGCCACAGATCAACGCATCTGCATGGTTCATGTCTACCATAAGTGAGGCTAATGCCGTTGCGCGAGTTCTCACGACTTGCCTTGCGTAGGCTGGAGTCACTCCGGTGCGGGCTGTCTGCTTATGGTATGCCTCGGCGAACAGTGATTCGTCCGGGTTGTTCATCGGGTCAATGATAGTGATGTGCTCACCCGGTACCAGGCGCAGGCGAAACTCCTCAATATTTGCCTCGATCACCGATGGGCGGCCGATTAACACTGGTTTGCAAATACCGTCATCGACGAGTACCTGTACAGCATTAATAACCCGTTCGGATTCTCCTTCAGCGAATACAATGCGTCGGGGATTGGACATTGCTTTTTCGAAGACAGGTTTCATCACCAGTCCCGATTTGAATACAAAATCGCGAAGCCTGGTACGATACTCTTCGAAATCTGATATTGGCCGGGTGGCGACACCGCTTTCCATTGCGGCTTGGGCAACCTTGATCGGTACGGTTGTCATTAATCGTGGATCGAACGGCTTCGGTATAAGATATTCGCGTCCGAATTTAAATGAGGTATCGCCATACGCGGCGGCGACAACGTCTGATACCTCTCGGGTTGCGATTTCGGCGATCGCTTCAACCGCTGCTACTTTCATTTCCTGATTGATTCGTGTCGCCCCGACATCAAGAGCTCCGCGAAAAAGAAAGGGGAAGCACAGTACATTGTTCACCTGATTTGGATAGTCGGAACGACCGGTAGCGATAATGGCATCATCTCTGACACCAGTGACAAGTTCCGGCATGATTTCCGGATCCGGGTTGGCGAGCGCAAAGATCAGAGGACTGGGTGCCATTGATTTAACATGATCGGGCTTTAATACACCGGCGGCGGATAAACCCAGAAAGATGTCTGCATTGCCGATCACATCCCCTAACTGGCGAGCATCTGTTTCTTGTGCGTAACGACCCTTGTAGTCATCCATCTGCTCGGTACGCCCCTGATAAACTACCCCCACGATGTCGACAACCGTGATGTTGTTTTTATTTACACCAAGAGCAACAAGCAGGTCGAGGCAAGCCAGTGCGGCTGCTCCTGCACCGGAGCATACCAGGTGCACCTCATTGATGTTTTTTTCTGCGACTCGAAGACCATTTGTGATTGCAGCGGCGACCGTGATGGCGGTGCCGTGCTGGTCATCATGGAACACAGGAATATTCATGCATTCATTCAAGCGCCGCTCGATTTCAAAACACTCGGGCGCTTTTATGTCTTCGAGGTTGATGCCACCGAAACACGGCTCCATCAGAGACACGGCGTCGACAAATCGATCGACGTTGTCAGTGTCCAGTTCCAGATCGAAGACATCGATATCGGCAAACTTTTTAAACAGTACTGCCTTGCCTTCCATCACTGGCTTGGACGCGAGAGGTCCGATAGCGCCCAGTCCCAACACCGCAGTTCCGTTGGTAATTACACCGACAAGGTTTGCGCGAGCGGTAAGGTGGGCAGCCTCATCGGAGTCGCGTACTATCTCTTCGCAAGCAGCTGCCACACCTGGCGAGTAGGCAAGCGCGAGGTCGCGTTGATTCACCATGTTTTTGGTGGCGCTAATCTCAAGCTTGCCGGGCTTTGGATAACGGTGGTAGTCGAGTGCCGCGTCGCGCAGTTCGTCAGCCATGGTGTTTTGGTTACTCGCTGTTCACAGGTGATTTATTTTTTAGGGGCGTAAATGTCAGTGCAAGTGCCTTCGGCAACTTCACACGCAAAATTTAGTGTTTCAGACAGGGTAGGGTGAGGGTGAATAGTCAGGGCGACGTCTTCAATGTCAGCGCCCATCTCGAGCGAGAGCATGCCTTCGGCAATAAGTTCACCCGCGTTCAAGCCCACCATACCTACCCCGAGTATTTGTTTGCTTTCCGGATCGACCAGTACTTTCGTAAGTCCCTCGGTGCGTCCCATGCTGATTGCACGGCCGCTTGCCGCCCACGGGAAAACTCCTTTTTCGTAGGCTATACCATCGGCTTTCGCAGCAGTTTCAGTGAGCCCCATCCAGGCTATTTCAGGATCAGTGTATGCCACGGAAGGAATGGCTTTGGCATCAAAGAAGGATTTTTTGCCTGCGATTACCTCGGCGGCGACTTTGCCTTCGTGGGTGGCCTTGTGTGCGAGCATTGGTTGCCCGACGATGTCTCCAATTGCATAGATATGCGGGACGTTGGTACGTTGTTGTGAGTCCACTGGAATAAATCCACGTTCATCTACCTGAACACCTGCTTTGTCAGCGTTCAGAGAGGCACCGTTAGGACTGCGTCCAACGGCCAGTAAAACCCGGTCAAATGTATCTGATGCCGGCGCCTTGCCTCCATCGAAACCGACTTTAAGGCCACCAGTTGTGGATTCCATAGTTGTTACACGCGAGCCCGTGAATATGTTTTCGAACAAACTTTCCACGCGTTTTTGAAATGGCCGCACAAGGTCCCGATCACAGCCAGGAATCAATGTTTCCGACAGTTCTACAACGGTTACTGATGAACCAAGTGCCTGATAAACGCAGCTCATCTCTAGCCCGATTATTCCGCCACCTATCACCAGTAAGCGTTCGGGTATGTCTGTCAGTTCCAGCGCGCCGGTGGAATCTATAAGCCGTTCATCATCATAGGGGAAGCCAGGGATTTTGGTGACTGATGAACCGGCAGCAATAATTGCCGATTGAAAACGAATAGTGCGCGATTCAGTGCCGCTTTCCAGTTGCAGTTGATTGGACGAGATGAACTGTGCGTTACCATGTTCAACGGTAACCTTGCGTTGCCGAGCCAAACCGGAGAGTCCGGTGGTGAGTTGGCCGATTACGTTTTCTTTTGAGTGCCGGAGCTTGTCCACGTCGATAACGGGGTCACCAAAGCTGATGCCGTGTGACTGCATTTCCCGTGCTTCGTTGATTATTTGCGCCGTGTGTAGCAGTGCCTTGGACGGTATGCAACCTACATTAAGACATACCCCGCCAAGTGTCGGGTAGCGCTCAATGAGCAATACAGATTTGCCAAGGTCTGCAGCCCGGAACGCTGCTGTGTACCCGCCCGGTCCGGCACCAATGACAACGACATCAACGTCCAGGTCGATGGTGGCAGGGCCGGTTGCTGCCACCGGGGCCGATAACTCTGCTGCTGAGTCGTCTACCGTTGAGGATGCCTGATCGGCGTCCTTGATATCCATCATCACAATCGCGCTGCCAGTAGATATGCGATCGCCCACGTTAACCAGTATTGACGTGATTTCTCCTGCTGCCGGTGCAGGTATTTCCATACTGGCTTTATCGCTTTCGACGGTAATAAGCGATTGATCATGGTCGACAGAATCACCAACGTTGACCAGAACTTCAATAATTTCTACGTCTTTGAAATCGCCAATGTCAGGTACTTCTACAGTAGTGAGATTGCTCAATCTCGTCTCCAGGTTTGCGCGATGCAATAATCTTGGTGGGCGGTGTGCGATCTGTGATTTGTCAGGCTAATTACCTGACCTGTATAACGGGTAGCAGCTTTTAGTAGAGCAGCATTTTGCGAATATCATTGATCACTTTGCAGTAGTGAGCCATAAACCGGGCACCATCGGCGCCGTCAATAACCCGGTGATCGTAGGTGAGATCGAGCGGGCACATAAGACGGGGTTTGAAATCTGTTCCATCCCAAACCGGCTGCATGCGGGCTCGTGTGATACCGAGGATTGCAACCTCCGGCGGGTTAACGATGGGCGTGAAGGCGGTGCCACCGATGCCCCCAAGGCTTGAGATTGTCATACTCGCGCCCTGCATTTCTGCAGGCTTAAGCTTTTTAGCTCGTGCGCGGGTACTGAGGTCGGTCATTTCGGCAGAAAGCTGGTAGATGCTTTTACGGTCGACGTCGGTCAGCACGGGCACAACCAGTCCGGCAGGCGTATCAACGGCAATTCCAATATTAAAGTACTTTTTGTAAAAAAGAGTTTTTCCGTCAGCTGAAAGCGATGAGTTAAATCGCGGAAATTCCTTCAGTGCTGCGGCGAGCGCTTTGACGTGGAAGACTAATCCTGTGATTCGGATTTCTTTTTCTGCAGCCTCTTTTTTAATGGACTGGCGGAATGATTCCAGTTCGGTGATATCAGCCTCGTCGTGATGGGTCACCATTGGCAGATTTAGCCATGCACGATGCAGGTTCTCGGCCGTGAGTACATTGATACGAGACATATCAACGCGCTCGACCTCACCGAATTTACTGAAATCTACTTCGGGAATAGCGGGAATACCGGACCCGCCACCGTTCAATGCGGCTGTCCCATAGGCACTGCCAGCCGATGCCATTGTCGATTTTACGAATTGTTTGACGTCTTCTTTAAGAATCCGGCTTTTTGGACCGCTGCCGGATACCAATAATAAATCTACACCTAGCTGACGGGCGAATTTACGAATCGCGGGACTGGCGTGTGCCTTGCGGTAGGATTCGTCAGCAATTTTCTGCGTTGGTGACTCTGCTACCTGTGGTTTGTTTTGAGGTAGTGCTGTGGCAAGTGCTTCTTTCGTTTCCTCAGCAGTGGGGGGCGGTGTTTTGTCTGCAGGTTTTTGCGGCACAATATCGGGTGCCGTGCTGCCGGAGATGCGCAGTATAGAATCACCCTTGGAGAGCTTGTCGCCTACTGATACTGCAATTGATTCAACGGTACCCGCCGCGGTAGACGGAATTTCCATGCTGGCCTTGTCACTTTCAAGTGTTATCAGCGATTGATCCAGTGTGACTGTATCCCCCGGGGAAACAAGCAATTCTATGACTTCTATTTCTTCAAAGTCGCCAAGGTCTGGAACCACGACGTCCACGGAGCTGTTAGCGGTGCTTGCGGTCGTTGCGTCTTCAATTGTAACTTCTTCGTTCGCGGGTTCGGTAGAAGCAGTAGTAGTTGCAGCGGCGGTCACAGTGGCGATCAAATCGCCAGTGGATAATTGATCCCCGACATTGACATTGATCGCCTCTATTGTGCCGCTGTGCGTAGAGGGAATTTCCATGCTGGCCTTGTCACTTTCGAGTGTGATTAGTGACTGCTCAGCCTGGACAACATCCCCACTCGCCACCAGCACTTCGATGATTTCTATGGAGTCAAAATCACCAAGATCTGGCACACGAATTTCAATTGGATTAGCCATGATTGTCTCCTCGTGCCCCCTATACCGTAACCGGGTTGGGTTTATTCGAATCGACGCCATATTTATCAATGGCCGTGCGAACCAGTGATGCATCAATAGCGTTCTGTTCAGCGAGACTTTTTAGTGCGGCGATGACAACATACCTTCTGTCTACCTCGAAAAAGTCCCTCAGCTTTTCACGCGTATCTGATCGCCCGAATCCGTCGGTACCAAGCACGGTGTAGCTGCCGGGAACAAACTCTCTGATACCATCGGACAGGGCTTTCATGTAGTCGCTGGATGCAATTACCGGATAAGGGTGATCATCTAGCTGGCTGGTCACATAGGGTTTCCTTGGTTTCTCGTCAGGATTTAACAAATTCCAGCGCGAAGCATCGAGGCCGTCGCGACGGAGTTCTGTGAAGCTTGTGACACTCCACAAATCGGATCCTACGTCCCAGTCAGTTGCCAGCATCTCGGCTGCAGCGATGACTTCGCGCAGGATGACGCCCGAACCAAGCAGATTTACCTTCACAGGTTTCTCTGTGGTCAGTGATTTCAACTGATACATGCCTTTAATGATGCCGTCTTCAACGCCTTCTGGCAGCGCCGGCTGGTGATAGTTTTCGTTCATCGCGGTGATGTAGTAAAACACGCTCTCTTGATCCTTCATCATTCGGCGCATGCCATCATGGATGATTATTGCCATTTCATAGGCATAGCATGGGTCGTAGCACACGCAGTTTGGAATGGTGCTGGCCAGCACGTGACTGTGTCCATCCTCGTGTTGCAGTCCTTCACCATTGAGCGTGGTGCGCCCGGCAGTGCCGCCAATCATAAAGCCGCGTGCGCGCATATCACCCGCAGCCCAGGCAAGGTCACCAATGCGCTGAAAGCCAAACATCGAGTAATATACAAAGAACGGGATCATGTTGACGCCGTGTGTGCTATAGGCGGTGGCCGCGGCAATCCATGACGACATACTGCCAGCTTCTGTGATGCCTTCTTCAAGGATCTGGCCGCTCTTGTCTTCTTTATAGAACATCACCTGATCGCGATCTTCAGGTGTATATAACTGACCGACGGATGAATAGATACCAAGTTGGCGGAACATGCCATCCATACCGAAGGTACGGGCTTCATCGGGAACAATTGGTACTACGTTCTTGCCGATGTTTTTATCCCGGGTCAATATGGTAAGCATGCGAACAAAGGCCATTGTTGTGGACAGTTCACGTTTACCCGAATCTTTCAGTAGCGCATCAAAAGCGGACAGTGGCGGAATCTCCAGCGGTGCTGCAAATTTGTTGCGTTGTGGCAGATAACCCCCCAGTGCTGCACGACGTTCCTTGAGGTAGTTCAGCAGTTCGCTATTGGGTTCCGGGCGAGAGTATTCGAGGTTTTTAACTTGCTCGTCGGTTAGTGGAATGTTGAAGCGATCACGCATGTTCATCAGCGATTCAAGCGGCATTTTTTTCTGCTGATGGGTTGCGTTGGTGCCTTCACCCGATTCGCCCATACCATAGCCTTTAACCGTTTTCATTAATATAACGGTGGGCTGCCCCTCGTGGTGGGTTGCACTGTGATAGGCCGCGTATATTTTGTGCGGATCGTGTCCGCCACGGTTAAGACGCCATATGTCTTCGTCTGATAACTTGGACACCATGGCAGCTGTTTCCGGGTACTTGCCAAAAAACTTCTCTCTTGTGTAAGCCCCGTCCTTGGCTTTGAAATTCTGGTATTCGCCGTCGACCGTTTCCATCATCAGTTGCTTGAGCTTGCCGTCGTGATCTTTCGCCAGCAGCGGGTCCCAGTACGATCCCCAAATCACTTTGATAACGTTCCATCCGGCACCGCGAAAGACACCTTCCAGTTCCTGGATTATTTTGCCGTTGCCACGCACCGGGCCGTCTAGTCTCTGCAAGTTGCAGTTAATAACGAAAGTCAGATTATCGAGCTTTTCCCGGCCGGCCAGAGAGATGGCGCCAAGTGATTCTGGTTCATCCATTTCTCCATCACCCATAAAAGCCCACACCTGGCGGTTATCGGTTTTGGTCAGACTGCGGTCCTGCAGGTACTTCATGAATCTGGCCTGATAGATCGCCATGATCGATGTTAGTCCCATTGAGACGGTCGGGAACTGCCAAAAGTCAGGCATCAGGTAGGGGTGTGGGTACGACGAAAGACCGTTGCCGTCAACTTCTCTGCGAAAGTTGTCGAGATCATCCTCGTTCAATCTGCCTTCGAGATAGGCTCTCGCGTAAATACCGGGTGCGGAATGCCCCTGGATGAACACAAGATCGCCACCGTTGTTTGGGCCGGGGGCTTTAAAAAAATGGTTGAAGCCTACGTCGTACAAAGTAGCAGCAGAGGCGAAACTTGCGATGTGTCCCCCAAGGTTTGAATCGTCACGATTGGCTCTTAGAACCATCGCCGTCGCATTCCAGCGAATCATGGAACGCAGCTGATGCTCGATTTCATGGTTACCCGGACTCGACGCCTCGAGGTGGGGTGGAATGGTATTGATGTACGCAGTTGATGCACTGTACGGTAAATTCGTCCCGGAGCGGCGAGACTGATCGATTAAAGCTTCCAGAATGAAGTGCGCTCGCTCCGGTCCTTCATGTTCTATTATGGCGTCCAGCGCTTCAAGCCATTCCCGGGTTTCCTGTGGGTCGTTATCTTGTAGTTCTCGCATTTATGCCTCTATGAAGGGTAGACAACCCGGGTGCGGGTTTGGCTATTAATTTGCGTGTACCGGCAATGGTAGTTGCCTGGACTATGCTTGAAAATAATACTGCTGCGTGTCCCGTGACCTTGATTGGGCCGAGGGAGTAGTGACGCGATCATTGTGTGAGAGTCCGTCTGCGGTGATCGATCAGGAAGAGTGTAGAGTATATCGCAGTATCAGCATAAAGAATGTCGCTTTTGGGTCTTGTCTTAACTCTGTTGCCGTACTAGGCAGGTGAGGCAAGTAAAAAGGCGCCAGAAGAGTCAATGGTATGCGGTCGACATTTACCGATGGTGTTCGACACGTCACTCGAATTATCTGTGACTAGCGCAACTCTGGTGTAATTTTCGGTGTAACCGAAAACCATGGCGTGTTCCGCGGTGGTTCTGTTTTCCCAGAGCACGGTGGCGAGAGATCCCAGTTGAGATTGCATAAATGCCTGCTTGCCGGTAGCAGCGAGTTCGTGCAGTTCGCGGCTGCGATTACGTTTTAAAGCATCGTCGACCTGGTCAGGCATTCCTGCGGCCTTTGTGCCTTCTCTGGGCGAGTAGTTAAATATGTGTATGTGTCCAAATCCGGTTGATCGTACAAAGTCGATGGTCTGTCTCCACTCTGCATCGGTCTCTCCCGGAAAACCGACAATAATATCGGTGGTGATGTTGAATCCACTAATTTGTTTTCGGGCGCGCTCGACAAGTGCAGCGTAGTCATTGGTGTGGCAGCGTCTCGACATGCGACGGAGAACCGTGTCGGATCCACTTTGAATTGGAAGATGCATGTGCGGCATGAGACGCGGATTATCAAATAATGAAAAAAACCCTTCGCCCAAATCCCATGGTTCGACCGAGGCAAACCTGACTCGCGGGATCGAGGTTTGTTTCAGGATTTCAAGCACCAGTCTGGTTAAATTCGAGTTGATATCCGAGCCATAGCCCCCGACATGGACGCCCGTTAGCACTATCTCTTGCACGCCTTTTTCGTGGAGCGAATTTATTTGACCGATAATCTCATGCAATGGTCGGCTATTTTCTGCACCTCGCGCTACAGTGACAATGCAATAACTGCAACGATAGCGGCAGCCATCCTGTATTTTTATAAAAGCGCGTTGCCGGTTTCTTGCGAAAAGTGCTGATTCGGTCGGCTGGGTCGCACCCTCGGGCATGATCGGGATATTCCACTTGCGCGAAACGCGATTAACCAGGTCACTCTTGTCGCTGTTTTGCACTAACATATCGACGCCAATATCGCTGGCGGCGCCGCACTCGCCTGTTGAAACAAAACATCCGCTGACCACAAGCTTGCCTTGGGGGTTTTCCCGTCTGACCCGATTGATAAGCTTGCGGGACTTGCGAACCGCTTCCCTGGTGACCGCGCAGGTGTTGAGCACTGTGAGATCAGCCGTCTCCACCTCATTAACGAGGGTGTGCCCGGCAAGCTGAAATTCCTGGGCCCAGTTTTCCAGTTCCGCTTCATTGAGGCGGCAGCCGAGCGCCTTTAAATGCACATTCAAAAGTAAAATCTCACGCAGGTTTGTTGATTCACAAAGTTGCTGACATTGTAAGTGACCGTCGTAGTCTTTGAGAAATTCTCGATGGTCATGGAGTTGTTTCGTACTGGTCCCCGGCATCCGATTGGGGAGTTGCGAAGCACGCTAACAGGTAAGGTTGTTTTTTTCACAGGTAAAATTATGGCAGTGATCTGGCAGAAAACGGTAGAAGAAAATCACTACGAGGTAAGAATGGCCGGGAATTCCATCAGGCTTTATAAAAACCGGGTATTCCATTCGCAGTGGAATCCACACAGGCCCTTGTCCAATGGTGTTTGGGATTTGCTCTTTCTGCCTGCTTTGTTTTTCCCCAAAGCGACGATAAAACGGGTTCTGCTGCTGGGGGTCGGAGGTGGCGCGGTGATCAATCAATTTACTACTTTGCTAGGACCGGAAAAAGTGGTGGGCGTGGAGTTAGACCCTGTCCATCTGAAAATCGCCAATGAACATTTTTGCGTATCGCAGGCATCTGTTGATTTGCGGCTTGCCGATGCTGTTGACTGGTTGCGGAACTATCGGGGTGAAAAGTTTGATTTCATTATTGAAGATCTCTTTATCGAGCAGGATGGCGAGCCCGTAAGAGCAATAGAGGCCACGCAGCTTTGGTTCTCATCATTGCTGAAACATCTAAGTATTGATGGCACGCTGGTGATCAATTTTGAGGACAGCAGACAGATGCGTGACAGTTCTGCCGCCTATCTGGAAGCAAAGGGCAAGCGGCCTGACATCAGATATCAACTCAATCAGCCCGCGTATGGCAATAGCGTTTGTGCCTACATGGGAAGTGCGGTTAGTCCTGCAACGTTACGACAAAATCTCGAGGCGACGCTTGGCGGCTATCCCGAGTGTCGGGCGAACGGACAGCGCTTCAGGTTACGCAAGGTTGTATCGCCAAAATATTGACGTAATGCCGATGGAAAATTGTACATTTTTACCGATTTTGACAACAAACGACTGGCGATAGCTAGCCTGCATCGGGTTATAATGGGCGAAATGACAGATCGGCAAGGTTGATCTGTGTTATGTCGCCAGAACCGCCGGGTAGCCTTGTCTGCTGGCGAGGCGACTACTTGCAATTTCCAAGAGGGGTTTAGCATATGGCTGACAATCGGGACACCACAAAATCAGCACAAGACGGCCACGCAGCCTACCGTGAGGACATAAGAGATCGCCACTTGTTGCCAGACGAACCCAAGGTGCGCAAGTCGTTAAAATACGGTGCGATCGGTCTGCTCGGAATTGGTGTTGCCGGGATGTGGAAAGGCAATGCAGATCGCGACAGCGAGATAATGAATTTAACAGACAATACCACCGTACTGAATTCGCAGGTCCTTGACCTCGAAACCAGTCTTGGTGAAACCAGCGGTAAGGTGGAAACCTATGAGGCCGAAATTGCGCAGCTGAAGAAATCGTTAACTGCGGCAGAAGCTGACAAGCAAAAAGCGATGGCTGACGGTGAGGCGAAAATCGTAGAGGTCAACGAACGCTATGCGCTGTTGGAAGGCAAGCTTGCAGAAAACGAGGCAGCGCTGGGAGAGGTAGCGCAACTACGTGACTCAGCGGATGCGCGTACCGCCAAAATCGAAGAGCTGGAAGCCATACGAGTGCAAGCCATTGAAGAAATTACAGCACTTCGCAGCAAAGAAGTGACCATGCAGGGCCTGCAAGGTGAGATCACGGAACTCACCAGTGCTCGAGCCGTGCTGCAACAGAGAATTTCGGATCTCGATGGAGTATCCGTTGAAGTAGCGCAGCGCAGCGAAGCACTGGAAAAAGAGAATCAGGATTTGCTGGCGCGAATTGAAGGGTTTGACAGTGAGCGCAGCCAGCTAACCGCTGAACTCGATACGTTGCGGTCCAGTGCCGCGGAGAATCAAGGGGTGGTGGATTCGCTGAATGCATCAATTTCCGGGCTGGAATCATCGTCTGTCGATAAAATTTCGGGACTCGAGGGAGAGATTGCCGCACTTGGAGACCAAATAACCGGGCTTAGAGCAGAGCGTGACAGCCTGGCTGAGGAAAACAGCGCTTTGGAAAAGCAGTCGTCAGCCTTTGCCGGTGAGAAAGAGAATCTGGAAGCAGAAATAGAAGCGCAACTAGCCCAGCTCAATGCTTTAAGCAGAGAGCGAGACGAGTACGCACAGTCTGTCGAAACTGCCGCAACCGATAGCAGTTCGCAGATGCAGGAGTTCCGCACGTCACTTGGCTTACTCACTACTGAGCGAGACGGATTGCAAGACAAGTTATCGCTCCTCAGTGATCAGTTTGACACCAGCACAGAGCAATCAGAAACACGGGTAAATGAATTACAGCAGCGGGTTACCGGTTTAACAGACGAGATTGCAACGCTCACGGCAGCGCGTGACTCACTGATGTCGGAACGCGATCAGATACAGGCTGAAAAGAGTAACGCTGAGAACGAGCTTGTCAGCGTTAAGGAAGAGACTGGTGGCAAGATTGTCGCACTTCAGGAGATCGTAACCGGTTTAAACAACGATCTTGACAATCTGACTGCAAATCGCGATGAGCTTGCTGGTCAGATAGAGGGGCTGGAGACCGAGAAGCGTGCACTGCTCTCTGATAACCAGACCAAATTAACCAGTTTGCTAAAAGAGCGTGACGGTATAACAGGCCAAATGAATCTGCTGCGTTCCACCAGTAACGAGCGCATTTCAGACCTGGAGGAACAGGTTGTGGATTTGGACGGACAAGTCATGGAATTGTCCGCGAAGCGTGATGAGTTGATGCAACAGGTGAGTGCTCTTGGCGATGAAAAGCTGGCGCTCGCAGAGGAGAGTAAAAACCGTTTATCACTGGCGCAGAACGAGGTCGCGAAGGTCGCTGGTGAAAGAGATAGTTTAAAACTGTCTGCTAGGGCGATGCGTGCAGATTCAGAAGCAAAAACAAAAGTGCTCGAATCGAATGTTGCGGATTTAACCGGACAGATCGAAGCGCTGACGGGAGAGCGCAGCGGACTTGAAAAACTGGTGGCAGAGCGAGAAGAGACGTTGGCATCACTGACTGCGGATAGCGAGATGCTTAACGCCAAACTTGCTGAGACGCAAGCGGATGGTCAAGCCAGGGTTGATTCGCTGGAGTCTGAAGTCTCCGGTTTAAATTCTCAAATTTCTGATTTGACTGCGCAGCGTGATCAACTGCAAAACTCGCTTGCAGCAGAGCAGGAAAATACCAGCAATCTTACGAGTGCTGGTGATGCATTGTTAAAAGAGAAGCAGCTATTACAAGGAATTGTTGATGCAGAGCGTGATCAGGTAGCCGGAAAACGCGCTGAACTGGAGGCGCAGATAGATGACCTGAACGGGGAGCTGGCAAGTGTTAACTCCAGTCAGCAACAATCACTGGAAAAGATAGCGGGTTACGAGGAACAACTTTCCGAGTTGACGCTGGCGCGTGACGTTGTAAGTGGTGAGCGCGATGATTTGCAGCAACAGATTACTGAGGCGCAGGCGCGTGTGGAAGAGTTAAATGGTGAGTTGGCAAGCGCTAATTCCACTCAACAGCAATCACTTGAAAAAATAGCAGGCTACGAGGAACAGCTTTCCGAGTTAACTCTTGCGCGTGACACTGTTACAAGTGAGCGCGATGATTTGCGGCAACAGATTACTGATGCGCAAGCGCGTGTGGAAGAACTAAATGGAGAGTTGGCAGGTGTAAATTCCACTCAACAACAATCGCTGGAAAAAATAGCAGGCTACGAGGAACAACTTTCCGAGTTGACGCTGGCGCGTGACACCGTGACAAGCGAGCGCGATGATCTCCAGCAACAGATCGCTGACGCCCAGGCTCGTATGCAAGAGCTTAACAGTACAAAGGGCGACCTTGAATCCCGCGTGCAGGCTGCGACTGACGAGCGAACAAAGTTGCAACAGG
This sequence comes from uncultured Granulosicoccaceae bacterium, assembly GCA_964409275.1. GTDB lineage: Bacteria > Pseudomonadota > Gammaproteobacteria > Granulosicoccales > Granulosicoccaceae. The sequence goes on along the minus strand of CAYPCS010000008.1, from coordinate 38,294 downwards.
AACTCAATATGGTCAAGACTGAAAGCGTGGACCGTATTGCTTCGTTGCAGTCATCGGTTGATGATTCGAATAATAAATATTCCCTGCTTGAGGGCGAACTTGAATCTGCTCTGGCTGCGAGTACAAAAAGCACAGCGGATCTCAACGAGCAACTTGCCGATGTGACTCAACAGCGTGAGGCGGCGCTGGAAGAAGTAGAGGCGCTAAAACGAGAAAACAGTGAAGCAGCATCTAATCTGGAGACGCAATTGGCTGCGGCTGGTGAAGAGAAAACCGTAGCAGTAGATCAACTAAACGAGCAGATTCAGGGTGTGTCAACAGAGCGTGATGCGTTGGCGAAAGAGCGGGACTACCTTCTTGGCCTGGTAGATAGCGAACGCGAAGTGGTTGCGAATGCGGCCAAAGATGCCGAGGGATTGCAGACGCAAATTGCCGCATTGAACGATGAGGTGGCATCGCTTAAATCCGATCTTGAAACGTCGCTAGAGCAGAACAATGCAAGCGATAGCAAGGCGGCAGAACTGGAACAACAGGTTGGCGAATTTGAAGGAAAAATTGGAAGCCTCAATGAGCAGCTTGCATCTCTTGCCGAGTCCAGGGATTCTGCACAGGTAGAACTGGATGCGCTACGGAATCAGCTTGGCAGTGCAGAATCCGAATTGGGTGACGCACGCGACGAAATTGACCAGCTTATGTCTGTGAAGGCTTCACTGGAAGAAGGTAGCCAGCTTGCACGGCAACGGGCACAGGATGTCAGTGTTTCTATATCCGAGCGACTCGGGCGTGCAGGGGTAAGCGATGCCTCGGTTGCAGTCAGAGACGACAACACGATAGGAATTCGTGTTGCAAGTGGTCGCTTGTTCAATACCGGCAGCGCCACAGTCAGCAATAAGGGGCAGGAAGTGTTAGCAGTAGTTGGAGGCACGATAGAGGGCTATGATGATTACAGCTTTCGCGTTGAGGGCCACACTGATGATGTGCCTATCGGTGCCGAGTTGTCCAAAACCTATAAAAGCAACTGGGAGCTGTCTGTAGCACGCGCGGCCTCAGCTGTTCGATACCTGAGCACAGATGGCGGCGTCGATGCCAGCCGACTGTCTGCAACCGGATATGGTGAGTATAGTCCGATAAGCGACAATGAGAGTGAAGAAGGTCGGGAACAGAATCGTCGCGTCGAAGTTGTGCTTTATCCCCGACGCTAGACAGCTGGATTGTATTGGAAAACAAGGCCGCTGAAATATTCGGCGGCAAATGAACAACAGTGAGGGCTTTTCGATTGTTTGTCAGACCGTAAACCATTCGGTAACACGAGATCGGAAAATGCTCTTGCTGTGGTTTAGCAGGTGCTCAAAGATAAATTTTGGTTTAAACACGCCGGATTGAGCGCCAGAGATGGTTAACGTTACAGATAAGCCGTCTCGTGTTACATCAGAGTTTAATCAGGCCTGTTCGATATAGAATTCAACATCGCGGCAATCGCCTCTAGCCGGTCAGTCGGTGAGTCCATCGCAACAAGGTCATGACGAACGTCATTCGGCAGCGGCAATAACTCGGTAAACCGGCTACCAAGCCACAGTGCGTCTTCCAGTTGTGGATCGGCGTATTCAATCATTGGTGCTACCCCTTCCAACAGGTGGTGCATGGTTTGCTGCAATGCCTTGTATTCTCCCGATACGCTCGTGCTGGTTTCTTTGGGCAGCAACTCAACCTTGCCAGTCAGCAAGCCGGATTTCTCAACCTGAGTTGCCAGCACCCGAAATTTCTGTTGTCCTTCGACAGTAATATTCAACAAACCATCACTGTTTTGATCCCAGTCAACAATGCTCACCAATGTACCGTAGGGAAAGGGCTGTGCTGCTTCACCTGCTTCGGCGCCTTCTTTGATCAGACACACACCAAAGCCGCTCTGCTGTCGAAAACAATCGCGAACCATCTCCAGATAACGTGGCTCGAATAGCCTCAATGGTAACAATCCACCGGGCATTACGATGCTTGATAGCGGGAAAAGAGGAATATTCATGAATGCGCTCCAAAGACTGCTCCGGTTTTATATCAGGTTCAGGGCATACAGCTTTGACCCTCGGCTGGATTTGTCTCGCAGGTTATTTCGGGTCTCGGGCAGCGTATCCAGTGGAGCAGGTACAAACCCCTGTCCCTGAAACCAGTCGCCACTGCGAGTGCTGAGGGCGAACAATAGCCTGCATCGATCCCGCCGGGCGGTATTGGCCAAAAACTGAACCAGTTCAGCCGCTTTACCGCTAGCGCGAAAATCCGGATGTATTGCAAGGCAGCCGACCTCTGCCTGATCATCTTCGTAGCGAGTCAGGCTTGCGCAACCGATAACGCTGCCGTCTCTTTCGGCAACGTAGTATTTGTCGATTTCTCGCTCCAGGCCTTGTTCGGATCTGTCTATTAAAATACCCTGGTCGATTAGTGGACGAATCAATTCCATAATTCCGGCTACGTCCCTGGTGCCGGCACTGCGAATAGTCTCGTAGGAATCAGAATCTATCAGCAATCCACTGCCATCGCGGGTAAAGAGTTCCTTAAGTAGTGCGCCATCTTGCTTGCTGCTGACAATATGGCATCTTTTGACGCCGTTTCTGCACGCGTGTAACGATTTCTCGATCACTCCTGCCAGTGGTGCCAGTTCTTCGGGTAAATGGGGTGACGAAAAATTGATGTTGGTGGCGGATAGTTCGCGCAGAGGGATGTCGCCATTATCGCGTGTGCCAGCGCTTTCATGCAGAAAAACGAGCTTGTCCGCTTGCAACTCTATACCAATGCGTGTCGCCAGTTCATCGGCCTGCAAATTAAAAAGTTCTCCCGTAGGTGAGTATCCGACGGGTGGCAACAGGGTGATGATCCCGAGATCGAGCAGGTTGCCAACGGTTCGGCTGCGGAACTTGCGAAATTCTCCTGTATGGCAATAGTCAATACCGTTGCGCACACCGTAGGGTTTCGCCACGACAAAGTTGCCTGAACAAACGGTTACCTGCGCGCCCGACATTGGTGTGTTTGGTAGCCCGGTTGAAAAGGCGGATTCTATCTGGCAGCGAATTTTTGCCATGGCGCTTTGTAGTGCGGGGATAACATTTGTGCTGGTAATTCTGATTTGATCGCCGTTTGCATCGCTATCTCCAGGACCGAACGACGGTGCGATTCCCGCTTTTTCCAGCTCACTGTCAATTTGTGGTCGCATTCCATGGACCAGGACCAGTCTCAGGCCAAGATGGCTCAACAGGGTCAGGTCGTGCACCAAATGCAAAAAGCCATCGCTGTTGAGTAGTTCGCCACCAAACCATATGACGATAGTACTGCCACGATGAGTATTGATATACGGAGAGGTATGCCGTAGCCAATCAATTGGAAAATCGCTGTGGTAGTCGTTGGTCATTTACTAAAGTATCGGCGTTGAGAAACTTCGGTGGGTTGAAGCATTGGTCCGTAAAACCCGTGTACCAGTAAAACCCGTTTAAGTAAACCGAGTCAACATCCTGTCGGCGACCCTGTGTGGTGCTTGCCAAACCGTGTTATTTCATCACGTAAAAGCCCGTGCCCGGTGTTTCCCGGTGTAAATCTTGATGCTCATTAGGCGGCAGCACTTGTAACGGGTACATCGGCGCTATACTTCATAAATATTTAGTGGCTAGAATCTGGATATCGGGCGCCTTGCGGACTCCGATCCTTACCTAACTGGAATACGATATTGCGAATTTTAAGATTTGTCATTCTGGCACAAGTTCTTCTTGCGCCGCTTCTAGCGGGCCTGTCCTCACAAGCCCATGCACAAGATGCGAATGACCAATGGGCAGGGGTGATAGCACGTTCAGTACCTTCGGTGGTCTCGCTGCAAATCTCCTATGTGAGAGATTTTGTCGAAGCAAACAAGGGTGTCAGCTCTGCCACTGGCTTCGTGGTTGACGCCGAACGCGGCATTATTTTGACCAATCGACACGTCGTTGGCAGCGGCCCCGTTAATATGACCGCAACCTTTCAAAACCTTGAGCGCGTAGACGTGGTTCCGCTATACCGTGATCCGGTACATGATTTTGGATTTCTGCGTTACGATCCGAAGCAGCTTAGGCGAAACAGTCCTGCCTCGTTGAAATTAAATCCCGAAGGGGCGCGGGTCGGTACTGATATTCGTGTGATCGGCAGTGACGGTGGCGAGCAATTGTCAATTCTGGCCGGAACGATTGCGCGTATGGACAGGAAGTCACCGAATTATGGTCGCTACGGTTACAATGATTTCAATACCTTCTATTTGCAGGCGGCCTCGTCTACCTCGGGAGGGTCATCGGGATCACCAGTCCTTGACAAATTCGGTGATGTGATAGCGTTGAATGCCGCCGCGAACAGCTCTACGGCCAGTAGCTTTTTCTTGCCGCTTGATCGCATTAAGTATGCATTGGAAAAACTTCAAAGTGGCGAGAACGTTCCCAGAGGCACGATACAAACTGTGTTTGAGCAGCGCCCTTTCCGCTTGCTAAGCAGGCTCGGTTTGCGCTCTGATCTGGCCGAGCGCTACCAGCGGGATTTCCCGGAAAGTAACGGTATGTTGCTCGCTCGGCAGGTTTTCCCGGGCGGTATCGCAGAGAACGTAGTTGAGGAAGGAGATATTTTGCTCGCTATTAATTCAAAACCGATAACGCATTTCATACAGTTGGCCGAGACACTGGATTCATCGATTGGCGAAGAGATCGAGCTAACCTTGCTGCGACAGGGCCAGGAGATCAGTCTCGGAGTTGAAGTACAGGATCTGGAGCGCTTGCAACCGTCCAGCTTTGTCGAGTTTGGAGACTCTCTGTTACACGACATTTCAGTTCAGCGTGCACGCGCCATGAACCTGCCCCAACGGGGCGTTCTGCTTGCAAGGTCCGGGTACAATTTCTCGCGAGCCGGAGTGCCGCGTGATGCGCTAATCACCGAAGTCAATGGCAAGCAGGTAGCCTCGGTTGAAGATTTGCTGGGTATGCTGCGGGCGGTTACGCAAGACACGGAGTGGCGATTGCGATATATAGTGCCGGGTCGCGAATTTACCTCCTCGGTCGCGCGGGTAGAGGTCAATGCTCGCTGGTTTGGTGCCAGTACCTGTGACCGCCGTGATGATGCCCGTTTCTGGGATTGCGAGTCTATAGAATTGCCGACAACCAGCGCTGCTGAAAGTCCTCTATCCAATGTGGTGTTACCCGGTTTTCGTGATAGCCAGGTTCAATCTCTTGCCCCTTCTCTGGTGCGGCTGTCCTTCGATATCCCGTACGCAATCGACAATGTCTATGCGAAGAGTTTCAGCGGTGTCGGGCTAATTGTCGATGCCGGGCGCGGGCTGGTAGTAACGGATCGCAATACTGTGCCTGTTGAACTGGGTGATCTTGAGCTCACTTTTTTTTCTACGTACAAGGTTCCGGGTAAAGTAGTATTTTTGCATCCGCTGCATAACCTGGCACTGTTGCAGTACGACCCTGCTCTGCTGGGTGATGTCACAATTGACCCGCCAGCTCTGGCTACCGTATTCCCGGAACTCGATTCGGAGTTGCAGCTCATCGGTTATCGCAATGACGGAACGATTCGCAAGCAAAAAGTGACGAATCTCAGTGAAGTAACTCTTTACTTCAATTTGCCGCAGCTTTCCCGGTTTCAGCAAGTGCCAATCGACGTACTCAGCGCATCTCTTATCGGGCCGACGCTAGGTGGCCCGCTGGTCGATTCTGAGGGAACGGTGCAGGCGTTGTGGCAAAGCTTTGCCTACCAGGACGGAGACGATATCAAGGAAGCGGAATGGGCGATGCCGGCGGCGCTGGTTAATGAGGTAGTACAACAATTTCTCAGTGACAAACCATTTTTTATTGCACCTGCCGCGTTTCAGTACCGATCAATGGACAAGGCGCGTGATCAGGGTCTGGATGATGAGTGGATTGCTAAAATTGCAGCTTCGGGTGCTGTTCATCGCAGGGTATTGACCGTCAGCCAGGTAGTGGGTGATGCAGGTAATCCGCTCAAGGTGGGCGATATTCTGCTGCAGGTAAACGAGTCTCTTCCAACCACGTTTGGTGATTTGCAACGTTTGTTTCAAAGCGAAGAAGTGAATGTAACTGTGCTACGGGACGGAGCGGTGATAGAACTTACCGTGCCAACACTGCCCTACGACCAGCAAGGCACAGACAGAGCGTTGTTGTGGGCGGGCTCACTGATCCAGGAGCCACATTTTGAGCTGGCGTTTCAGCGAGGCAATCTGACTAAAGGCGTATTCATTAGCTCAACAGTAAGCGGATCGCCATCGATCCAGGATCGACTGTACCGCAATCGGTTTATTGTTGCTGTTGAGGGTGCACCTGTTGCATCTATCGATGATTTTCTTGCTGAAATTGCAAAAAAATCACCAGCAGATCCGGTGAGTCTCACAGTGGTCGCCATGAACGGATATCGCTCGGTCGTAAGTGTACAGCCGGAATACAACTTCTGGCCAACAGTAGAGCTTACCCGGGATGCCTCGGGTTGGCATCGCAAGGATGTTGAATCGGACAAAGTCGCAGCAAGTGACTAAATGCCACTGCACTCCCGTTTGTTCGGGATTCAGCGCGTTGTTATGACTGTCGATTCAGCGACCATGGAAAGTGACGTCATCATCGTTGGAGGAGGAATGGTAGGGTCTTTGACCGCTGCTGCTTTTGCTCATTGCGGTCTCGATGTCATTGTGGTTGAAAAAAGCGAACCGAAAGCCTACTCGATTGATCCGCACGATATCAGAGTGTCGGCGATCAGTGTTGCGACTCAACGAATGTTCCAGGCCGTTAACAGTTGGGATTCGATGCAGGCTATGAGGGTTTGCCCGTTCAGGCGGATGCTGGTTTGGGATAGCGAGACATCGGCTAAAACTCTATTTAACAGCAATGATATCGGGCAAGAGTACCTTGGCCATATAGTCGAAAACCGGGTGATTCAACAGGGTCTCTGGCAGCAGTTGCGCGAGCTTGACAACGTTCGCATGATTTGTCCGGCAGAGGTCTCCACCTGCTCTGTGGGCGAGACCACTGCGAAGGTTCTGCTCGAGGATGGCACCACCCTGTTCAGTTCACTGCTGGTGGCAGCTGACGGTGCGAAATCCAGGATTCGAGCGTTGGCCGAAATAGAAACAGACGGTGAAGTCTACGAACAGCATGCGTTGGTGGCGACTGTTCATACCGAAGACCCGCAACAGGATATCACCTGGCAACGATTTACCCCTGATGGTCCACAAGCGTTTTTGCCGCTCACTGGTAACCGTGCGTCTATAGTGTGGTACCACACACCGGAATATATAGAAGAGCTAAAAGCCCTGGCAGCGCGTGATTTCCTTGAGCGAATGCGAGTGGAATTTCCGGATAGTCTGGGGCGGCTTGTTGCGCTCGAATCACTGGGTAGCTTTCCGCTGCACTGGCAGCAGGCGCATAGCTATGTCAGGCCACGCATTGCACTGGTGGGCGATGCCGCGCATTCAGTACACCCACTGGCGGGTCAGGGAGTGAATATGGGGATGCTTGATGCCGCTGCGTTAGTTGAATGCGTTATGCGCGGGCATGGCGATGGACACGATATTGGCAGTGCCCGCAGTTTGCGAGCGTATGAGCGCTGGCGCAGAGGTAATAATTTACTGATGATCAAGCTGCTTGACGGGATTTCACAGGTGTTTCAGCCGTCTTCGAAAATACTGTCAAATTCATTGATGAAAGCCGCGCGCAGTGTTGCACTGCGTGCGGCGGATCAGATCGGGCCGGTCAACGGGCTATGCATGAAAACCGCTATGGGACTTGTCGGGGACCTGCCGTTGCTTGCGCGGGGAAGGTTGCCGCCAGGTAGCGTCCATCCAGAAACGAGGGCGTAGCGAGAGCCGCACAGATGATTAAATCTTGCCAGCTACGCGTTAGTCGTTGCGTGTAACAACCACTTTTGCGAACGACTCAGCACGTTATATCTATCGCTAGTTTCTGGATGGGCAGGCCTGATCATTATTTCGGAATCAGGCTGCTTTGTGCACATCGCGGTTGAGGTATTTATAGTTGCTCACAGCATCGGCGAGGATATCAAGGCTTGCCTGAAGCGGATGATTTTTTGAGCGGCCCGGGCTAAAACGATATTTGCGAAAAACATCTTGTGCTGCCTGAAATTCGGCTTCGCTGTTTATGGTCATTTTGTTCCCCAAATCGTGTTTGCGGTGGCGTTGCGAGAAACAAGGCCGCCGTCATGGTTTCTGTTTTTTATGAGCCTGCATCAGCGCGCAGACACGGCACTGTTTCGACCGCCAAATTGATTACTTTAATTCGCCTGGCTGAATGAATGGCAGTAGAATGGCAATCGGGGCATTTGAACTGGTCAAAACGCCTTAATTGATGAACTGAGGGAGTTGCCGAATTTTGCACGTCGCGTGCAATTTTCAAGTCCGATATTTACGTCCTCACTTAAGGCGAGCGATCACAGAAAAGATACAACCCCGGGCAGCGAGTTAGCGCCCGTCCGGAAACAGGGGCGTAGCGAGGATCATCCAGGTGCGTGAGATTTTACCTACTATATGTACGCGTTTAGTCATTCTAAATAACCACATATAGTCGGTAAAAGATCGCGGGTCCGGGTGGTCCGCAGTAGCGCCTGTTTCTGGACGGGCACGAGTTAGTGCAACTGAAACCAATAAATACCCGGATAATTAGTCCAGCAAATCATATGAGTAAAATCACAATAGAACAAAACCTGAATTTACCTGGGGCACACCGATGTCATTAAAAGGAAGTAAAACCGAACAAAATCTCAAGGATGCGTTTGCTCGTGAAGCACAGGCTAATCGCCGATATGTTTATTTCGCTTCAAAAGCGGAAATTGAAGGGCATAGTGAAGTAGCTCAGGTATTTCGAACAACTGCTGAAGATGAAACCGGTCATGCTGCGGGGCATCTTGAATATCTTGAAGAATGTGGCGACCCGATAACCGGTCTGCCTTTTAGTGGTACGCTGGCTAACCTGAAAAGCGCCATTGCCGGTGAGACCTACGAATACGAAACCTATTATTCGGGCATGGCCCGTGACGCTCGCGATGAAGGGCACGATGAAATTGCAGACTGGTTTGAAACGCTGGCTAAAAGCGAAAAAGCGCATACTGCACGTTTGCAAAAAGTGCTTGAAGTGCTTGAGAAAAACGATACAGAGAAATAGCAGGTTGCCTGTACCCACAGTCTGTACATTACCCCTGCCTGTAATGCAGGTGTTTTGATGGTCAAACGACAATGAATAATTCGCCAAAAATAGGATTTGTAAGCCTTGGCTGCCCCAAAGCGCTTGTCGACTCTGAACGCATTCTTACGCAGTTGCGCACTGAGGGGTACCGAATAGAACCGGACTACGACGGTGCTGATTTGGTGATAGTAAATACCTGCGGGTTTATAGACAGTGCGGTGGAAGAGTCATTTTCTGCTATTGGTGAGGCGATTGAGGAAAATGGAAAAGTCATCGTCACTGGTTGTTTGGGTGCAAAACCGGGTGAAATTGAAGAACGTTATCCCAAGGTATTAGCGGTGACTGGCCCACAGGCGTATGAAGAGGTAATGACTGCCGTCCATGCCTGTTTGCCACCTGATCCTTCACATGACGCAAAGATCGATCTGGTTCCTCCTCAGGGTATAAAACTAACTCCGCGCCACTATGCGTATTTGAAAATCTCTGAAGGCTGCAACCATAAATGCAGTTTTTGTATTATTCCCTCGATGCGTGGAAAACTCGTTAGCAGACCCGCAGCAGATGTCCTGGCGGAAGCAGAGCGTCTGGTTGCCGCAGGTGTGAAGGAGTTGCTGGTTATTTCACAAGATACCAGCGCCTATGGAATGGACACCCGTTATGCCACTTCTTTCTGGAACGGCCGTCCGGTCAAAGCAAGGTTTAAAGAGTTGTGCGAAGCGTTGGCATCCTTCGGTATCTGGGTACGACTTCACTATGTCTATCCCTATCCGCATGTTGACGACATTGTGCCACTGATGGCCGACGGGAAATTACTGCCTTATCTGGACATTCCTTTTCAGCATGCAAGTCAGCGGGTACTAAAATTAATGAGTCGACCTGCTGCGGCGGAGCGAAATCTCGATCGTATTCGGGCATGGCGGGGTATTTGTCCCGAGATAACCTTGCGCAGTACCTTTATTGTTGGCTTTCCGGGAGAAACTGACGAAGAGTTTGAAGAGTTGCTTGGTTTTCTTGAAGACGCGCAACTGGATCGAGTCGGGTGTTTTCAATATTCACCTGTTGAGGGTGCCAGTGCAAATGAATTGCCAGACCCGGTTGATCCCGAGATTGCGGAAGAACGCTGGCATCGATTTATGAGTCTGCAGGCACAAATCAGCGCGGAGCGCTTACAGCAAAAAATTGGTCGGAGAATTCAGGTGTTGGTTGATGGTCAAAACGAAGAGGGTCACTGGGTGGCTCGAAGCAGTGCAGACGCACCGGAGATTGATGGTAGTGTCATTGTCGACGACGCCGGGCCTATCGAGATCGGTGAGTTTTACGACGCAGAGGTGACAGACGCTGGTGACTATGATCTGTGGGCGAAACTATCCTGAAGTGCGATCCGTCAGTTCGCGCAATAGAATCTCGGCAAGTGCAACACTTTACGTGGTGATGCGTCCTGCCATGCAGACTTCTAACCTTCTATCGTGATGTCGCGCCTGGCCGTAGACAGCGAAACCGTAAACCCTGCGATAACATCTATTAGAGAGAGCAGGGTCAGAATCAGGAATGTCGCTGATCCCATTTCTCTGAGTATCAATAGTTCCACAAGGAATACCACAAAAACGCACAGTGATAACACGTGATCAAGAAGAGCCTGAAATGTGGCGCGCGTAGATTTAAGGATTTCAATATAGAGGATGGCGATCCCGATAAGCACAAACAGAATGTTCCATGTAATCGTGAGAGTGGCGCCAGAAGATGGAATCTGAAACGAAGTCACCACTGCGTCTGGAATGTAGTTCTCCGGGGTGCTGATGAAGATGATCACGTTGTATGACAGCAGCAAAAGCATATTTAGAGGAATTGACAGTATGGTTCTCATGGTCCGTTCCTATTTTTCCAGTGAGGCCAGAAGCCGGTCTTTCGCCTTGTTAACCCTGGCCGCTAAAAAAGTGCTGCCACCTTTGTCCGGATGTAGACGTGACATCAGTTTGCGGTGTGAGTTAACAATGTCCTCTTTGGTTGCGCCCTGAACCAGCCCCAGAATGTCCCAGGCTTCGTCAATTGACATGTCAGGATCTTTTTCGACACCTGACTGCTGATCGGTCTCTGACCATTGTTCAGCTGCATCCGGATACTCGCGCTGAATAAAAGCCTGCAGCAAGCGCAATGCGTCGGTATCCTGGGTTTGGCATATTGCGTAAAGCGTTTTGAGCTCCTCCAGGGATAATGAAGAAAGCGTCCGACCCTTGAATTGGCCAGCGGTGATATCACCGTCTATCCGGCCACTTTTGTGATCCAGTGACATAGACAGAGTTGCCGTGTTCACTTTGGACGACCCTGTCGAGCTAGCTGCTGGCACACCGAATCGGTCGAGTAACTGCCGAATTTGAGGATAGAAACGCATCAACAACGGCGCCATTCTCCATGCCGCTGCTACCAGGCCGCCGATAAGCGCAAAAATTGCATTGGCCCGACCGGTTGCTACAGCCAGAACAACAACCCCCAACAGCAATATCAAGGCAGGTTTTACCAGCCCTTTCGGTCCCTGACTTATGATTTTTTTGCCGTAGAGGTGATACAAAAGGTAACCAACGCCAAATAAAATGAGTAAAAAGATAAATCTGGTCAAAGGAGTGGGTTCGTTAGAATGAAAGGCACAGTTTACTTAAAAGTGATCGGTTGGGTAACAAAAGGCCATACGCCGGACAGAACCCGGAACTGATTTCAACAGAGGCAGGAGTACGCCGTGAGCAAGAAAAAAGAAGGATCGCTTACCACTGGTAACGGTGCCCGTGAGGTGGATGTCTTTTTAGAAAAAATTCAATCGCTGCCAGCCAATAGAGCACCAGATAGATCTGGCAGGCTGGTTTTTGCAATGGACGCTACCGCCAGCCGGGCCCCAACCTGGGATATGGCTTGTGGACTCCAGGCGCAAATGTTTACTCAAACAGGCGGGGTCGGTTCTCTCTACACGCAGCTGGTTTTTTTTCGCGGCTTTAAAGAGTGCAAAGCATCCCGCTGGATGACTAGCGCTTCCGACGTGGTCAGGTTAATGAGCTCGGTTACCTGCATGGCCGGACAAACACAGATTGAACGAGTACTGAAACACACTTTGGCTGAAGCTCGAAAAACCGACGTGGATGCGCTGGTTTACGTGGGAGATTGTGTCGAGGAGAAAGTGGATACACTGGGTGTTTTGGCCGGGGAACTAAACCTTCACCGGATACCAATGTTCATCTTTCAGGAAGGGCATGAAGTGACTGCCTCGGATGCATTTCGCCAATTGGCAGCTTTAAGTGGCGGGGCACATTGCTCGCTTGATCACAACAGCGCTTCCCAACTCGGCGAGTTAATGAACGCTGCTGCTATTTACGCAACGGGCGGTAAATCAGCGCTTGCCGAGTACAGTAAGGTAGCTGGTCCGCTCACCCGGAATCTTTTGGGTCAAATTCGGTGAGATTATTTCGGGCGAAGAACTGAGTTCCGCCGGGTTGAGAATTACGTGCCTGATGCCGGATGTTTACAACGGTTCCGAGCAAGTTAACTATTGAGTGCTGCCTCGATTTATTGGATAATGTCAGGACAGCGTAGAACTGCCGTTCATCATGTTAATTTTACTTAACGCCATAGGCAGTAGCTGAATGATGACGCAATTATCTATATATGCGTTTCAAATGAATCAGTTAGGGGCATTTGTTACACCGCACGCTCAACAGTCGTAACATTTGGACGTTGCATATTTAAGGTTTTCGGAACGCATATCACTGTAATTTACGTTGCCCTGCGGTATCCTGCCGTACCGTTTTTCGGGTAGATCTCGTACCCGAGCGAATTCGGAAAATGAAAAAGAACACTTACGAGATCACTCATGGTGGAGTGTACCGACGGCGTTCTGGTATTCAATAAATTCAATATTTAATAAGGTAGTTAGATGGCCTCTTCATCGGATCTCCAGCGAGCTGATCGATTTAAAGATGATTCGTCCAGGAATAGAGATGACTCGATCGACATTCGGGGTATTATCGTCACCTTGCGCAAGTACAAGTGGCAAATTATCCTGAGTACGGCGCTGGCAACAGCGATGACAGCAATATATGTATCCGGTATAACACCGCAATATCGTGCAACAGCGACACTGCTGTTTGATACTGGTGCGTCTAGCAGCGGGTTTCAGAATCCGAATTTTGAGCTGAAAACATTCCAGGATATTCAGACTCAGGTCGAGGTGTTGAAGTCACGAGCTCTCGCGGAGAGAGTTGTTAGAGACCTCGAGTTAGAAAAGCATTGGGAATACAATCCCCAAATCCCGGTCCCGGATGAATTCAGGAATACCGGGTTACTGACGACGCTGAAGACGATGCTGGAGAAGTATGTACCCTCTTCGCAGCAGCAGCAATCAAACACCGGGGAGGTGGACAGCGGACAGCTTAATGAAAGGATGATCCGGAAACTGGTGAGTCGCACCAGTGTCGCTCCGTTAAAATTAACCAATCTGGTGAACGTCAGTGTGGTCGGTGTTGATCGTGAGTTAGCTAGTAAAATTGCCAATGGCATGGGAAGCGGATATGTAGCGCTCTACCTTGACCAAACCGATGGAAAAAACCGGCAAGCAGTGACTTTCCTTGAGCAAAAGGTCGCTGATCTAAAACAGAAGTATGATGCTTCCGAGAAACAACTTTTAGATGAAAGACGGCGAGTAGGTATTCAGGGCGACGGGGGAGACTTTTCGACGGAGACGATTGGTATGATGACCGGCCGTCTTGTCGACGCAAAAACGCAACTGGAAGACGCGAGAATTGAGTGGGACAAGGTGCGTGAAGTAAGAGAAGGTGGTGGATCCGGAGCTGCCGGAGAAGTCACTTTCGGGGTAAGTGGTGCCAGCAATCCGGTCGGTAGCGGTAATTATCGGTACGTAAATACTGTGTATGAAACACTACCGGTGGTGGATTCTAACCCACTTGTGCAACGCAACAAGCAATTGTCGCAGGAAGCCAAGCGGCAGCTCGATGAATTAAGTAACCGGTATGGGGCGAAGCATCCCAGAGTTATTGACGCTACCTCAAACCTGGAAACTGCGACTGGCAATCTGGATCGCCAAATTGCAAATGTAATTTCGTCGGTGGAAAACCGCTTTCTCTCATCGCAACGTCTGGTCGGTTCAATACAGGCTGATATTCGCAGGGAAGAAGAGAAAAGTTACGCGTTCACAGCAGGTGCAGCGGCGATTGGTGAAATTGAGTTGAATCGAAATACCAACCGTAAATTTTATCAGGAAGCGTTGGCTGAGTTGCGCGATATTCAGGAAAAAGATCTTAAGGCCGTGCCGCTTAGTGTGTCCGATATGGCGGCGGTACCTCAAGCACCATTCAAACCCAGGAAAACACTGGTTGTATTGCTCGGGTTTCTGGTGAGTCTGCTAGGTGCGTGTACCCTGTTCTTTATTTATGAAAGTATGAAAGAAACAGTGCAGGGCATTCACGATGTCGAAAAGAAACTGGGCATACCGGTGTTCGGGATCGTACCAGTGGTTCGAGCCGGGCGATTTGCAAAGAAGTCAGCGCCTTTGGTCCCTGGCGAATTTGATGATAAACGCGGTGCATTTGAAGAGGCTATCCGGACAATTCGTACCAGCGCCACCGTCTCGGATCTTGAGTCTCATTCGCAAGTGATGATGATTACCAGTTCTGTTCCTGCCGAAGGAAAATCAACGGTCGCGAGTAACCTTGCGTATTCAATGTCAAAACTTGAAAACGTCGTTTTGGTTGAGGCGGATATGCGGCGTCCGGGGCTGGGTCGCGCTATGGCAATAAGATCGAATGGCCTTTCTGAGCTTCTCTCTGGCGAAGCTTACCTCGAAGATTGTATTCGAGTGGATGTCCTTGGAAAGCTCGATGTGATTCCAGCTGGTAGTGTCCCCGAATCACACCTTGAATTGCTGGCATCACCAGAATTCGCTGAGCTGATTGAGCTGCTCAAAGATCGCTATGACCGGGTTATTGTTGATTTGGCACCGGTACAGGCGGTTAGTGATGCGATTGTGGTGGGTAAATATGTGGACACGGCTATTTATGTTGTGAAGTCTGATAGTACTCCGATACCGGTCATCAGACGCGGTATAGATCGACTCCAGGAAGTCGGTATCAATGTTGCTGGAGTAGTTATTTCACAGGTCGATATGACCCGAATTGCTTCTTACGGCGGAGACTATTATTACCAGGGCTACTATGATTACTACGGATACGGCGAGAGCACGAAGAAGAAAAATCCACAAAGTGCAGGCCAGGAGAGTTTCGTTGCCCGATCTAAAGCTCGTGAAGATAAACGTGAAGCTGAAAAAATCACGAGGTTGAAGCGTCGTGAACCGAGAATATCTGATGAAGAATATTCAACGTTTCATGAAGACTATCGGGCTTAGATAGTTTTGATTACCGCTACTTACCGATAACTCGCTCTAACGAAAGTATACACGGGCTTTGGCCCGTGTTTTGGTTTGGAGGGGTAGAAGATTGTTTTCTGGAGTGTGGAAGCTAGAGTAGCGCGTTGATTGCAGGTGAATATAGACCTGTTAAGTGGATGTACCGCTTCGGCCATAGACATCATCAAATCGCACGATGTCATCTTCGCCTAAATAGCTACCGGACTGGACTTCAATTAGCTCTAACGGAATTTTTCCAGGGTTCTCTAACCGGTGAGTTGCGCCCAACGGCAGGTAGGTCGACTGGTTTTCAGTCAGCATTAACTCTTTATCATCACAGGTGACAATTGCAGTGCCTTCTACCACAATCCAGTGTTCTGCTCGATGATGGTGCTTTTGCAGAGACAGCTTTGCTCCCGGTTTAACCGTAATTCTTTTAACCTGAAAGCGGCTGCCGAGATTGATGGTTTGGTAGCTACCCCAGGGGCGATAACACTTTATGTGAGTATCTGCTTCGTTGCGTCCGGCTTCTTTTAGCATGTTGGCAAATTTCTTGGCATCTTGCGCGTATTCGTTGTTGGTCACTAGAATGCAATCGCTCGTCTCAACGATAGAGATATTTTTTAAGCCTAGCCCGGCAACCAGTCGTGTACTGGCATTGATGTAGCAATTCTCGCTTTCTATAAGCATGGTGTCGCCGATCTCGGCGTTGCCCTGATCGTCTTTGTCAGCAACTGCATGAACGGCATCCCAGGATCCGATATCAGACCAGCCAGCGCTGAACGGAACTACGAGGGCGTTGTCCGTTTTTTCCATGACTGCGTAATCTATTGATTTGTTGTCTGCTTTTGCGAATGCCTCTGAGTCTACTCGTAAAAAGTCGAGGTCTTCTGTGGAATTTTTGTATGCGGTTGTGCAGCAGGCAAGTATTTCCGGTGCATAGGTACTCAGTGCGCTGAGGTAGGCGCTGGCTTCAAAAACAAACATGCCGCTGTTCCAGTAATAGTCGCCAGACGCGAGATACAATTTTGCGGTGTCGAGATCGGGTTTTTCTTCAAAAGTTTCGACTTGCGAAACACCGGTAGATTTGGCTTTGATATAGCCGTAGCCGGTTTCCGGGCGATCTGGTATCACTCCAAACGTTACCAACGCGCCGCTTTTTGCTGCCTCTGCCGCTTCGGTGACATGTTGTTTAAACACATCGAGGTCGGTAATTACATGATCGGCAGCCAGAACAGTTATGGTTGCTGACTTGTTGAGAGAAACCGCATGCATCGCAGCAATAGCAATTGCCGGCGCCGTGTTTCGCGCTACCGGTTCAAGCAGTATAGATGCTTGAACGTTAATCTCGCGCAGTTGTTCAGCCGTAAGAAATCTATGCTCTTCGTTACAGACTATAATGGGTTCTCCGCCACAAACTTCGACCGCTCTGCTAACGGTAGTCTGGAGGAGGGATTGTTCACTTCCAAGATTTAAAAATTGCTTCGGGTAGAGCGATCTTGAAAGAGGCCACAGTCTGGTTCCCGAGCCCCCGGCGAGGATTACAGGAAAGTTGGTGTCTGATGAAGCAAGGCTCATTTCTCGGTCTCAATTAAATCAGCGTCAGGGGGCAACAATCGTACCCGAAAATTTGCTGATCTCCTAGGTTGGTCAATAGGGAGCACGCTAGCAAATGGTGATAGTGGCATGTACCGGTCTATGTTGGAAGTCAATGCCATCTGGCGCCGCTTAGACAAGCAAGGTATGAGCCTGTTTGCGACTGTGTTTCGAGGCGAGTTAGTAATCTTGATTGATCTGACTAGGAGTTTTTCGGGTCGTTGGGAAATTCGTCGGTAATGTTTGGTACCCCGTCAGCATCAACATCACCACCAGGATCATCACCCAGGTATTGCAGTTCAAGCCAATCCAGTTGTGCGTTCGTATCGCGGCTGTAGACTCTGGCTGTATGCATGCCCTCGTTCAGGTACACATATATTCTGCCTATACTAGAGGTCCTCACATAGTCTGTTCTAAAGGCTCCGGTTGCTGGAATAGTCCACGGCCAAATGTCGCCCGGTATCATTTGAAAGAAAAAACGCGCCCGGTTGTCCTCCTGAGCGTTAACTCTCGCGAGGATTCTGTAGATTCCCGGATGTTGTACCGAGTATTCTATGTCGACATAGTCTTTTCGGTATTCGCCAACCCAGGTTGTGCTCGTAAATTCAGCACCACTAGCGTTGGAATCCCAGCCTGTGCTCATATTACCAGCCGTCACGCCATTCTCGGCCTCTTTTCTAATTTTAATAGTATTGTCTGTAATCAAACAGTGGCCATCTGCATTGAGGGCACTTTGCCACTTCGCTGCCAGATAAGCATCGCCATCAGAGTTGGGATGAATCATATCTGGCTGCATCATATGCGGAAGGAAGTCATCAAATACCTTTACTATTTTCACGCTGTCACCGGCGCGAGTTCTGTAAGTGACCAGATCATCGAACAGCTCTCTGAGCAGAATCATGTTTTCTTCCACGTCTGGATTTTCCAGCCACGGAATTAAATCAGCAATGTATATGCTGGTGCCGGGGGAAGCTGTAAGAATCTCTTCAATTACCTGATCAATTCCACCAATCGTTCCGGTTCCAATTCCAGTTGCAGAATCAAAAGTGCCCGCAGGCTCTCCCCGGTTTATGTCATTGGTTCCGATATGGAGTAACACCACATCCGGGTTTTCGAGCTCTACTGCATTTTGAATTTTCGAGATCCCGTTCGCAGCGACTGCCAATAGATCTGTCGTACGTGCTCCTGCACGACCTTCATGGTTGAAATTAGTCTCCAAACAACCAAAGGGTGAATCCTTCGAATGCTCCATGGTACCGACAAATTCCACCGAGCATTGAGCCAGTGAATTGGCTAGCGGGGTTCGGTAGCTACAGCTACCCCCCACGCCCTGGGTGATAGAGTCACCAACTGGCAATACTTTCAAGGCTGTATCGCCCGCAATGGTACGGATGCCTGATGTGGCGGGTGCGCTTTCAATCTGTGAATTGTCATCTTCCAGAAGGGTGATATTTGTGCCTCCACTGTCGGAGTCACTTCCGTTACATGCGACCAACGCCATGCAGGGGACCAGTGCACAGGTTGTATTGCGCAAGACTGGCCAAATTACTGAGTTGAGAGAGTTTATTTTCACGCTGAATGACTCTTCTTTTTTTGTTGTTCTTGAAAACGGGATGCAGTTATGCACGCTCACCTGCATAGATGTTCCCGCAGGAATCTTTTCGTGCTCATGAAAAGGTATAGTCGAGGATTTGACGTTTGTCATTTGTGAGCGTATTTCCGTTGCCCTTGAGGCAACGTATCGGGAGAGAAATGCAGTTGAGTAGGTAACCGGTTGAATGACCGGTTAATCTGCAATGTCGTTGGTTCGAGTACAGGCTTGAAACTCGGGAATCGAAGTCTATTGCGCTGCTCAGCTTATTGTCTGAGAGCCACGTGAAAGGCATTTTTGATCTTTGATCTGCGCCGGTTTCTTGCGGCTGTGCGGTTCAGGATATGGAGATAGAGCTGTGTGTGGCGCGTCACACTAGTGTGGTGTCTGTGCTGAACCGGCAGAAATCCTGGTTTATTAGGTGGTAGACTCTGTTGCCTGAGCGAGCGCGACGCAGCCAGACTGAAAAAGCGTCGGGCGCAAGCCATCGCTGATATAAATCCGGAATCCGGGGATTCGCGCAAGCGTGGAACCGGTAAGGATTTCTAAATCCTGACGTGACTCATAGGCGTGATCAATACAAATTTGGAACAGGTATTTGCTACCGGGAAGAAGTCCGGGATCGAGTACAAAGTGGTTGTTTTCCACAAAGGCAGGCTAATACCCGGAGCCGATTCGCTCGATATCCAAATGCTGTTGCTCCCTTACTTTTAGTGAATAACTCAAACTACCAACGCAAAAACTTATATGACAAATCCTGCGAAGCTCCTCGTGATAGCGCCTCAGCCATTTTTCCAACCCCGTGGAACTCCTTTTAGTGTGTACTACCGCACAATGATTACGACGCAACTGGGTTTTGAGGTCGATTTGCTCGCTTACGGCGAAGGACAGGATGTGGAGATGGAATCACTCAACATATTCCGAACGCCGCGTTTCAAATTCCTTGGAGATGTAAAGATCGGACCGTCGGCGCTGAAGTTGTTTCTGGACATTTTTATTTTCGCAAAGATGGTTTGGTTGCTCACAACTCGAAAATACTCTGTTGTCCATGCTCACGAGGAAGCTGTTTTTTTTGCGACGTTGCTCAAGCCCATCTACCGCTACAAGCTTATCTACGATATGCATTCGAGTTTGCCGCAGCAGCTGAGTAATTTTGAATTCTCAAAATCGAAATGGCTGATTACGGTTTTTGAAAAACTAGAGCGTTGGGCCTTAAAAAAATCCGATGGCATCATCACAATTTGCCCGGATTTACAGGAGTATGTGAATTCTGTTCTCGGTGAGGTTCCTCATCACTTTTTAATTGAAAATTCTATATTCGACCCGGTCTTACTCAGTGGTGCAAGTACCAATGTCAATAATAAAGCCGAGACCGATGTCGCGTCCCAAGTGATGGGTAAGGTAGAAGAGCTTGGCAGAGAAGGTCCAATGGCGGTTTACGCTGGTACGCTGGAAAGCTACCAGGGAATCGAAATACTAATAGAAGCAATGAAAACCGTCAAAGAATCGAATCCTCGGTACAGGCTGGCAATCGTTGGTGGTACTACAGACCAGGTGACTCATTTCCGGGGTTTGGTTGATCGATTCGGACTAGCAGAGCAGGTTTGGATGCATGAGAGGCTGCCGCAAGCAGTTGCCAGTCAAGTACTCTCGAAGGCGACAGTACTGGTTTCGCCTCGCTCCGCCGGTACAAATACTCCGTTGAAAGTGTATGAGCAACTTGCCTCGGGTAAACCACTGGTCGCTACCAATATCTACTCGCATACTCAGGTGCTGAATGAAAACGTCTGTTTTCTCAGCGAACCCGATGGAAAATCGTTTGGTGAGGCTTTACTGCAAGCTTTTACCGATGAGACTGGCGCAAAGCAACGTGTAGTAAATGCAACACGGCTATACAGGACTAGTTACTCCAAAAATGCCTATATCGGGAAAATGGAGAAATTGATGAAAACCGTTGGTCTACAACAATTATCCAACGGTCTTGAGGTATCGTGACCGCAGTAGCCGGCGTTGCACCGTTAGAGACGGAATGTGACCTTCATTGGCGGCTAATTGATGCAGTCAGGTATAGTTGGCGATTGCACAATCTTTTTTATTTAGACAGTTTGAGCTTTTCAAAAAATACAGTTACGCCCAATTATTGCGGTGACTTATCAGGACAGGTTAATACCAATGCAACGTAGCGCATCAATTGTTGTTCCGATTTACAACGAAGTAGAAAATATCGTATTGGCCTGGGATGAAATTCGTGCAGTGATGGATAAAACCGGTCGTGATTACGAAGTCTTGTTTGTGGATGATGGCTCAAGCGACGGCAGCGTTAAAGTACTGCGGGAAATATCCGTGGATTCCCGTGTGAAGCTGGTAATACTTCGTCGAAACTTTGGCCAAACTGCAGCTATGCATGCGGGGATACAGCACGCCAATAACGACTACATTGTTACCATAGACGGTGATTTGCAAAACGATCCGGCGAATATTCCGGATATGCTGCAAAAGCTGGATGAAGGTTATGATCTGGTGCATGGGTGGCGACGTGATCGTCAGGACAAGCTGGTTTCGAGGAAAGTTCCATCCTGGCTTGCCAACAAATTGATTTCCAGCACCACCGGTTTCCCTATTCATGACCTGGGCTGTACGCTGAAGGCGATAAAATCCGAGGTTGCCAAAGACATCGAATTATACGGGGAGATGCACAGGTTCATTCCCATTCTGGCCAATAATCTGGGTGCAAGATGTTATGAGATGGAAGTTGGGCATCGCGCAAGACAATTTGGTGAGTCCAAGTATGGCATTGGGCGGTCAATTCGCGTGTTGCTAGATCTGGTTACGATAAAATACATGACAAAATACTTTTCCAGTCCAATGAAGTTGTTTGGCATGTTTGGATTTTTGGTGGGCGTACTTTCGTTTGTGTCTCTGGCAGCAGTAGCGATTATGAAGGTAGGGTGGTCTTACGATGTCACTGGAAACCCGTTTACATTTCTGACTATCGTAAGTGCAATTCTCAGTATTCAGCTTTTCAGTCTTGGTTTAATTGGCGAACTTTCTGTCCGGATTTATTTTGGAATTGGCGGAAAGAGAAGTTTTCAGGTCAGGGAGTTCGTAAACTTTGAGAAGTCAGATTTGACTACTGATAAACCTGGCAAGGCGAGAGTGCAAAAAGAAGAACGTGTGATTCATCCTGGCGTCGTGGACACCGTTCTTTAACTAAGCTGAACACGCTGATCTTTTAACAAATTCGTTTACCTCTGTACTATGCAGAGGTGACTCTTGGGTATTTTGCAAGGAAACAGGGTTGCTGTCGTACAGGCTCCTGAAAACCTAGCCATTCGCCTCCCGGAATTTTGGAAGGGGCACGCATCGTTCTGAATTGGATTGATTCTGACGCCATATAAACGCGAGTACTTTGCTGCGTTTTGGAAGTTCCACCCTTTTTGTTTTTGCCTCTATGAGATTTGCAACCGGTGTTGGGATAAAAGCCGGGTTTCTCCAACGCCCTGCCGGGGTGACTACAATCCCGCTCTCATAGCAAGCAAGTACAGCAGCGAACGCCGGGAGACTGCCAATAATTGGCCTGCCCGTACGGAAATCCGGATCAAAGTCTACGGCACCGGGGTTTTCGTCGAGCCTGGACGGGCTGTAAAGCAGGTCGTACGTGCCGAAATGATAGAGCATTTCAAGTTCAGTCATAGTCACCACAATATCAACCTCGTCAAGCTGTGGTTCTAATTCTGTTTTGGCCGCATGCCAATTTACCGGTGCACGCAAATCGCCCAGTATCGCGAGTGTTCGTCCTGTGGCAGGGTTACTCAGTACAAGTATCAGCACTGCCAATGTGGTTAGCGTGCCAGCGATAACGGAGTTCGTAGAGGAACCGAATGGTACAATGTTCATGAGTTGTGAATTGCTTCTACGTAGCCAGCCCATGACGCTGCCAGCGACCGATGCCAGCCCAATTCCCACAAGGATAAATAAAAATGGCTGTGCAAAAATTATGTAGCGCAAACTTTTCGAGGCGGCAAATGAGCTCACCGCGAAGGTGATACCAAACACCACCAATGCAAAAAATGCGGGTTTAAAACGATAATTCAGAGCGCATATGGCGATTATGCCGATAGCTGGCCATAGTGACGGGTAGTTTTTTAAATAGTGTTCGAAATAGAACCAGAATTCGTTGGCTCTCGATTGACTAAACAGCGGCACGTAACGAAAGTGCTTCCATGCAATTTGAAAAAGATCCAGCCAAACACCAATACATAGTGCAATAACTATTGCAGCGGCCAGAATAGAAAAAAACCGTACTCGATTTGTGGTCTCAGCGGCGACAAATGGTATACCCAAACGCAGTGCTACCCAGGTGCCGAGTCCTGCAACACCAATTAAGGTCGTTTGTTGCAGATAGGTTGCGAATAATAGAGATAGTGTAGAGAGAAAATATAAGACGAAGCCACCCTTACCCTCTTCGATTGCCTTGTACAACAAGATAGCGCCCGCAAAAAAAGCCAAAGCCTGAAAACTGTAGAAGCGCGTGAAAAGAGCGATATCTACAGCGAAAGGGGATATTGCAAATAGAAGAGAGCCAGTGAGCGCAGCCGTTAACCCCGCCCTTTTTCGCAGCCATGTGAACATCAAGGCGACCACACCGGCAATCATCAGGACAGACGGAATTCGCGCAACCGTAAGGCTCTCACCAAAAGCGGCGAAAATCTTTGATAGAAATAGTGTGTATAAGTAAACGCGTTCGTAGGTACCTTCAGCGATTCTCGGTTCGCCGGTGTCGAGTATCCCTCTGGCAGCCAGTATATGGTACAGCTCGTCAGGATGTAGAACCCTGTCCAGGTTAAGTGAATACAATATCGCGGCACCAACAAACAGAGTGACGGGTGCATACCAGCCTCTGAGATTCAGGAGGCCGGTTAAGGTGCTGGTTCGCGAAATCATTTCTGTCCGTATCTCTTATCGAGGCATTAGTTTATCAAAGTTTATTGTTTCCCCGCGTGATGTAGAGGCACAAGAACAGGTGTCACATTGTAGTCAGTGCCCCAAAAGATCCCGACAGGCCTTGTCTATTTTTGACCTTATTCGAAATCTTTTAGAACATAAGCATGACTACGGCGAAAGCCCGTGAGTCATACGAGTTTATACGGGTTATTTCCGGTGTTGCGACCAGGTATGTTTACCAGGCTAGCGTCACACGCATGATTTGACTGAGAGTGAATAAATCAAAACGGCTGGAAGAATGCCGGTGAGATAAGCCCTGGTGTGAGCAAACAACAAACTGGCGATATCTCTGCACCTGGTAGCTGCCAGAGCACGGCTCGCTACACCCCGGACGCGATCAGGCAATTGCCCTCTTGATCCATGTCTTCTGTGAGCAACATCTGCCGGCTTTCCACTTTTCCGGATCGGTCAAATTACCGGGTTTCTGTGATCGGTCGAATACGCGTTTCGTGCAACCAGGAAACGCTACTTTTCTCCCGAATTAAATTGTTTGTTCACAAAGTTTAACGGCACTGCTCAAGATGGTGGCATGGCGAGATTAAACTCTGTTTCTTGTGAAAGTGGTGCAACACGGCTGAAACACCAGGGGTATGTTGATTACCACCATGGCCGGTTGATTGGTGTCAGCACAGTCCGTGAAAATACTTTTAAACCTGCTAATTCCACTGGAAACGTACCTTTGTGGCGCATATAGAATAATAAAGGTCGCCAAGCGTCAATATTAGAGCGGTGGTGAGGGTTGATAAAAATTGATGATGTGACAATGAATGGTGCTGTTTCCAGTTTCTGCGTCTAGGTAAATCATTCAAGTTTCTTGTGCCAGAAAGTTTGAATCGACGAACAATTATTGTTACCGTTCCGTAATGAAAAAATATACGATCAATGGCGTCATGACAAAAACTGATATATACTAGTTCGACTCCGGCACATATATCTGAAAGGAATCCCGGTCCTTCAACTTTATGGAAAACGTATAAATTGAGACCTGAGTCAAGAATTGAGCTGGAAGGCTTGTGCTACGTTAAGCGGCAATCTGGTGGCACCTTTCTGCGTGCTGATTCGTTGGATAAAAGAATAAATCCCGAAATCCCCGGAGATAATTTTGAAAATAAGGAAATCGGGATGTTGGTGAGAGAGCCTCGTCAATCGGCGGAGGGTGCTATCGACAAAATCAAAACATACGGTGGTGCCCGGATCGATCGCGGAAGTGCGCAGGGGTTGCGGGCCTACTCTGTTATTTTGATAACAGATGTAATTATGATACTTGCGGGTATTTGCCTCGCGGTGCTCGTAACGTATGTTATTCAGGCCACCCGGCACGGTGATGATTTACGCCCGTTTCTTCAACCCTATCTCTTTGACCGAGCATGGCAATTGGCGCTGCTCGCCGGAAGCTTGCTTCTCTGGTTAGCGTCTAACGGGCACTACCGCTCCCGCAAAACCTATTCAAATGAATGTAAACAGCTGGTTGTAGCTTGTGTGGTGCTCTTCGTCCTTGACGGGTACATACAGTACGCGCTGAAACTGCAGCCTTCCAGAATATGGATTGCACTTACCTGGATTTCGATCTTCGGATTGCTTGCTGTCGGAAGACGGATTTCCAGAAGAATAGTGCTGATGCGTGGTCTTTGGGGTCTGAGGACTCTGGTGGTTGGCACGAAAGAAACGGTGCAGCAGGCAAGTAACTTTATTGTAAAAGATGAGTATCTGGGGTATGAGGTAGCTGGTGCTCTGATTGTAGAGAATGGTGACATTGAGGAATATTCCGTTCAATTCGACGAGATGCTAAGAAGCGGCGGTTTTGGATATGTTGTTTTTGCGTTTGATGAGCATTGGAGCGTTGGTGACAAGCTCACGACCAAAATCAGCAGTGAGTACAACATGCCTTACGGAATTGTGCCGTCGTTCAGGCAAATCAATACCGTTGATATGGAAGTGCAGAACATCGTGGGTGAAGACCTGATTTTGCTCCACACACGGAGATCATCGGCCAGCAATCAGCTGCGAGCTCAGAAGCGAATCTTCGATATCGTAGTGTCTTTAGTTCTGCTTGCTGTATGTGCGCTTCCGATGGCTCTGATAGCAGCTCTGGTGAGACTTGACGGCGGGAAAGTGCTTTATTGCTCTACCAGAATTGGCAGGTTTGGACGAGAATTTTGCGTTTACAAATTTCGATCTATGGTCCCCAATGCAGAAGAAAAGCTAAAGGCATTGCTTGAGACTGATGAGGAATTGCGGGATGAATGGAACCGTGACTACAAGCTTGAAAACGATCCGAGAATAACTGCTATCGGGCGATTTCTACGGCGAACGAGCCTGGATGAGCTACCTCAACTATATAATGTCATCCGTGGCGATATGAGCCTGGTAGGCCCCCGGCCGATTGTCCCTGACGAAAGAACTGTGTACGAAGAAAAGGGCAGTTACGGAAATTCTCTGACAATCTACAACCAAATCAACCCCGGAATTACCGGTTTGTGGCAAGTGAGCGGAAGAAACGATATTCAGTATCAAAAGCGCGTCGAGTTAAACAACTGGTATGTCAGAAATTGGTCGATGTGGGGTGATTTCGTGATTCTCCTAAGAACCATCGGCGTGGTGACAAGCAAAAGCGGCGCAAAATAGACTTATTCGTCTCTTGTATGGGATGGGTCGCGCCCTGTTGCCTTGTGTATTGAATAGAAATAGAAGCGAATCAACAGAAATCGCGATAGGAGGAGTGTAAACCATACCTCCCGCCCACGTTGAATCTGGTTTGTCGGTCCGGGAAGAGTACCGAATTACTGACAATATTTTACACTCTGGCTACGTTCCCCCGTGCGCCAGGTGAGTTGGTGGTCTTCTTGTAGTCTCTGATCTCTTTCTGTGTTTTTTCATATCGAATTTTATCTCCACGAAGGCTGGTTTGCGTTCAGTCATCCCTCCGGCAAAGATCGAGTAACGTTCTTTAGCATGTATTTGTTTTTCAGCTTTAGCCGCTTGTCAGGCCCCGCACAGAAATCGTGATTGTCTTTGGTTATACTGCGCTTCCGGGATTGATCGGGTATGAACGCAGTTCGCCTAACCGGGTGGGATAAGTGCCTGGTTATGAAGTTCCACTTTGAAACTCAAACCTCACAGTTCTCACCTGGACGACGGTCTCTGTTCGATAATTCGGCCGCGAGAATAATTAAAATGATTCCGAAAGTCACCGTCTACATGCCTACCGGAGGCAGGGACTATATTCGTCCTGCTGTGGAGTCGGTGCTGGCTCAGAATTATCCTGACTTTGAGTTGATCGTAGTCGATGATTCTCCCGAAGGTAAGGTTCAATCTATGATTTCAGATTTGTTAGAACGTGATCATCGATTAAGTGTATTGAAAAACCACCGGAGTAAAGGTGCGTGTGGCGCTCGAAACACAGCGCTGGACGCTGCACAGGGCTACTTTGTTACTGGTATCGATGATGATGATTTAATGCTTCCCGGGCGTATAGAGGCCATGGCAAGTGCCTGGGATGATAGCTATTCCCTGGTATTCTGTGGTCATTTCCGACGAACAGACGGCTATGACAAACCAGTTCCTGTGCCTGCGCTGGAGGTTAGCCATGATCGTATCCTGCACTATAACCTGATAGGAAATCAGATACTGACTCGTCGTGATTATATTCACGGTGCCGGGCTTTTTGATGAAGAGTTACCGTCCTATCAGGACTACGATATGTGGGTACGACTAATTCACAAATATGGACCGGCCAAAGGTGTCGAAAGAATAGATTATATATTTAATTGCGATGCCACCGGGAGAATCAGCAATAGCCGGCCACGCCGTCGTCGAGCCTGGCTTCGATTTATACACAAGCATCGACCTTGGCTAACGCTTGCACACCGAAAGAGCCAATGCCTGCAAGCGTTGCAGGAGCAGTGGCGCGAACCTTCATTGTTGCAATTGATGAAACTGCTTAACCGCTGGAACTGGAAAATTGTGGCTGTGATGCTACGCCGTAGATACCTGAATCGTTGATGGCGTGCGTAGCAAGTTAAAACACTTTGTGGCGCGGCTAATGAGTTTTAATTTTCAGTACAACGAATGCTCATGGGCTTGAAAGGTTTCTGGATACAGGGGCAGCTTACAGGCAGATCAGCGTGGCGATGCTTGTTTGCTATTTTTTTCCTGGTTGTGGGTACTGTCTATTTACAGTTCGTAGTGGAACGATTTCCAGCCTCACAGTTACAAGAGATAAAAAAACTGGGGTTTGAAGGTAAAGGGCAAGCCTGGGATCAGCATGGCTCATCTTCGGTACAGTTTTATGATAGTCGTGCTGTGATATCGAATGGAGCCGATCCGCAAAGCTATGTCTTGTCTCAAGCCTTCGAGCTGGAAGAGTCCGGCTATTATAAATTTTCGTTTGAGGCGGGTTCAAGGAAGGTCGTCGTTGCCGATTCCAGGCGCTCAAGTGGAGGCAGCTTGCTGTTTATTTCCTACGACAGGGAAGGTAGGCGTTTCAACAGTTATAAAATGATGACGCTGGTTGGTTCCAGGTCAATCAAAACCTATGCACAGGAGCGCTGGATAGGTGAAAGAACGCACAGTATCCGGATAGTTGTGCGGCTGCTGCAAGCTAGTGGCGAAGTGGAGGTAGGAAAAA
>CAYPCS010000008.1:0-9773 GCA_964409275.1 uncultured Granulosicoccaceae bacterium | reverse complement strand
ATCCGGATAGTTGTGCGGCTGCTGCAAGCTAGTGGCGAAGTGGAGGTAGGAAAAATTGTGGTGTCGAAACTACAGGAATCCTCGTCATTTGCGCTACTTAGAAAATGTGTTTTCGTCCTGTGGGGAGCAATTGCTATAGCCGTTGCTTTGATGTTATTTCGTTTTTTGAGCCCGGTGGAAACTCTGTCCGCGTTTATTTTGGTCGCAATCGCTCTTGTCGGTACTTTACTTCCACCTCATATTATTGGTTGGGCAAGTGATAAGGTCGTGTTCATATTGCCAGAGATGATTTTATCTCAATTGAGGGATTTATTGTTATTGGCATATGGTGAGGACAAGTACCTCCCGTCAAGGGTGTTAGTCAAGAAAACGGGCCACTTTCTGGTGTTTTTAGTCCTGGGTACACTGGGTGGGTTGGGTGTTTATCGCATTGGTGTTGGCTTCGCCGCAGCATCGATATTTTTATTTGCGGTGATAACAGAAGTGTTGCAAACGATGGTTGATGGCAGAAGCGCCGATATTTTTGATTTGGCAGTTGATTGGAGTGGCGCCACTATTGGTTTGGCTGCAGGAATTACTTGCGCTGTTTTGGTGAAAAAGTCAGCGAGTTAAACCTGAAACTCAAGCATAGAAGTTAGACATTGCCCCTCCCGGGCGAAGAAGTTTTTGGGCCATCAAAGTTGGCGAAATGTTTTGGTTCCTTGGGAAGAACCGAGCTGAACGCTTTTGAGAATATCGGTGATGCGCGACGACCAGATAGATCTAACTTGTAAAAACTCGCACATTGTATGGACAAAATAAGGAATTCGGGCAATCCCTTTGCCCGGACTTATCTTCCTAGTTCTCCCAGGTGAAATTCTCTGCTCCGGCATTCCAGCGAAAGCTATGGAAAAACAGATCGTGATTGGTGCCGGATGTATCCTCCTGACCGCCATGGAAGACGGTAAACCAGAAGGCAATATTGTGGTATTCCGGATTGTTGGTGAAATTCAGACCAGTGGCCTGTGAAACAAGGACTTCATCGATGTACAGTTCCACGGAACCGTTGAACGCGTCAATGTCGTTGAGCTTTACATGATGGGTAATGGTGTGCCAGTTATTGTCAGTGATATACCCTGAGCTTGGGTTAATTGTTTCACCGTAAGTGCGCTTGTTAGACTGGATGGGATTGTTCGAGTTATTCAGGCAGGGATGATCGGTAGGCTTTGCATCGCCGGCATGATTATCGCTCTCGGCATGATAGACGTACATTCTCATTAGACCTTCGTCTTTGTGAGCCGGGGCTAACAGTGAACGCGCAGACCATGAACGGCACAAGCCTCCCCAGCCTCCACCGTTTCCGCCTGCATCGCCTGTCCATGCATTATTAATGTGGCTGCTGAAGCCGGGTAGCTTTACCCCGTCCGTGGGTGTCCAGTTATTGCCCACCTGCATGCTGTAAGAAGCCCATGCCTCTTTAATCGAAGGATCGAGCAATAGTTTGCTGGTAGATGCTGTGGAGCCGTAAGGAGGAATAGTGACGCGGTACCATTCGTCAACTCCGGAATTAGGCTGGGTGCTGCCAAGTACTCCGTCCCAATTTCCTCTGCGCGTTGTGTGCGTGCCTTCCTTGAGATTTTTTTTCACTACGAAGTCATCGAGTTCTTCGTAGGTTGCATTTAATGCTTGTGCTGGTATTTTTTGCTCGGGTAACTCTTCCAGTAAAGTCACCTGAGGACGACCAGGTTTAGTAATATCGTTTGCGAGGGAGTGTGCGGATAAAGCTATGCTGAGTAGGACAATAAACCCGGTGATAAACCGGATGATGACAGTATTTCCAGTCGAGTTTAAGTACTGCACGAACTTATTCCTTCTATTTTTGTACAAGGTTAGGGCATAAACGGGATTGCGTCAGTATCGGCTGATAATAACCAGGCTGAAACTACGCCCTCAATTTTAGCCTCGGTTCACAGTGGAATTCGCCGTTGCACTATCAGGAGTCCGGTCGGGGGCTTCTCTCAAAAAAGAAGCGCCGGAAAACTTACGCGCACAAGGCCTGCGGTGACTCGGCAAGCGCATCTTAAGTCCGTTGTATAGCGTTGGAGTATAGCGTCAATTTTAGCGAGCATCATAATCCCCGCGGACGTTGTGTGACGCGAAACACATTTGCTCCAGGTGGCTAATGCTGATTGATCAATTAGCGTGAATGTCTCAGTTAAGACTGTGCCGTTTGTTAAAGACTGTAAGAATAAAGAGGGTCAACGATAGCTCCCGGAGATTCTGAAGAATCGGCGGTAGATGTTTGCAAAGCGAGTGCGCAATACAACGCGGCACATTGCTAGTACATGTTCACGCTATCTCGATGACAAGTTGTCAATCACGTGGGCTATTGTTCGAATAGGTCTTTTGTAAAATTCGGCCGATGAAAAGTACAGTGTTTCAAATCCGGATATTTTCGGACTGGATGTTTCCAGCTGATATCCGTAGTGATTGAGGTTGTTACCAGCTACCGCCTCAAATCGGCGCAACTCGTCTGGTGTCATCTCCTGCTTCCATTTCCCGAAATTATTGCGCAGTGGGCTGTTGGAGATTTCTTCTACAAAGGAATTCCTGACAGACGGTTGCATTGACCTTTCAAGAAAAACCTCAAGATCATCAATAACCGAGTCCGGATTGCTCAGTAATTCCTCGTACTTCAAATGCATCAGTTGATCCGGGCTGACAATAGATTCGAACTGCTTTACCGCATTTAATGATGCGTTCCAGGTTTTAGCGCATGCAAAAGCCGAATGCCCGCCCCAGTTTTTCTTTCTAATGGTTGACAGGGTGACGTCTCTGCCATCTCGAAACACGTGAAGAAATTTGGCCTTGGGAAACCATTCCAGAAGGGTTGGCAGGCATTTGGTGTAGTCAGGGAATTTGTTTCCGAGACCTGATTTTCCCATTTGATCAGCCACGGCTGACAGGGTCGCCTGAACAACCCCGCCGAGAGAGCGCTCTTTCAATCTTTCCCGAATATCCTGCTCGGTAACATCGACGGGTTTCCCGACAATCTCCGGGTATCTAGTGCGAAAGTGTGTAAGCATTTTACTTTCCGCAACGAATGTAATCAGGCGATCCAGATTTTCCTGTTTTTCCAGGTTGCCAAATCGCTGTCCGTTGGCCGCTAAATCGCCGATGAAATTTCCTTCTCGACAAATACCGTAATCGAAACGTTCTCTGATGCTTGAGCCGACAAAAGTAGTTCCGCTCCGAGGTGCACCGCAAATAAAAAGAATTTTGTCGTTCATATACAGCTCACTTTGAAGATGAATCTGTTAGCTAGAGAAATATAAGGAGGATTTGAGCGATTTCAAACATGGCAGCCTGACATCGCCAGGTGACTAGTCCCGGCAATGCAGGAGTATTCTAACGGGCCGTTACACTCATCGAAAAACGGTTTGCCCTCAACGTTCATTTGGTTGGGTTCTAGGGCCAGGCAACAAACCGGTCCCCGAACTTATTAAGAATCTCTTCATGGTTAGTGACGAATTCTGAAATATCATTTGAGTGGACCTTTTTCAGAGCTGAGCCTTGCGTTGCTACTTTCTCCAGAGTCTCGGCAGGAGTGTGTACCGACAAATAGTCACAAATATCAGTTAACACTTGCCCTTTGTCTTCAACGAAGCTCTCATACCTGATTGGGCTGTTCTGGATGCCATTGGCATCGAAATGTTCAATCAGTTGCTTTTTTGAATTGTGTATCGCTGTACATTTGTTCAGAATTTTCTCGAACCGCCCGCAATCCACAGAAATTTTACCAATATCGCTTTTTCCAATTGACCCGTTGGCAAGTTTGAATTGCAGGTGCCCGGGCTTCCCTGAGCCGTCGCCGTGGTACTTCGATAAGGCCCATCTAAACACGTCCTGACGAACCGCTATAAAGACCATTATATTGTGGCGCTTTAAGACTCTTAGCATCATTTCCCTGTAAGCCCGCTGGTTAAAAATCCCGGATTTTCGGGAAATTCTGCGTGTTAGTTTCTGAAACGGCAGGTTCAGTCCGTGCGGGTTGTATCGCATCTTGAACCCGATGGCACCTTCAAGTGCCACATTCTCCAAAGGGCGTGAGCTGGTTCGGCAATATATTTCGTTCAGGGTGTCGAAATCATTGTTTTTTCGAGAGAATATGATATCGAAGCAAGCTTCCATATTAGAAACAGACATGTAGCCCGCGCTATGAGTATCGAAAGGTTCCCAGCCTTTGTCCTCGGTTTGATGCAGTACAGAAATACCGGGTACCTGATCCATAAGTCTGACCAGGGGGCTTGTGCCTTCTTTCTCATCAAAGAAAATAATGAAATTACGCATGTTTGGATTCTTTTCTACTTTAACCGGACTAGACGACTTTGAAATACTCATGATTAATTGGCAGTTTTGCAATTCACAAGAGCCGTATCGTGTAGTTTACCATTTACGAGCAGATTGCCTGCGGTGATTGAAAATCGTCTCACAGCGAATTGCTTTCCCTGAAACGGGAATATCCGTAGTTTATATCGAAACACTTACCCGCTGTTGCGGGCCCTTGCCCATAAATAGCGAAACAACTCGATAAGCGTTTGTGTGTGGACCGTTGTAACGGCGCATCACTTTTTGTTTCGCATTTGGCCAGCAAATTTGCAGGATGGATTTAGAGTGGTCGCTCATCATTTGCGAAATCGATTACCAAAACGCAGCAGATTCCCCAGTGAAAATTCCCTTGAAACGTTCTTTTCCGGAAAAGGTTGCGAAGGTACAGGTTTGTCAAGGAAAGTGCATAACGGTTCCCAGCCAGTGCGGATGTCAAACGCCAATAGATCCTCTGGCCTGTCTTTGAAGTAGTGCCGGATTTTTTTGTATTTTTCGTTTTTCCAGGCCAGCAATTCTGCAATGTGACTGTCTTTGTCGGTGAGCCATGCGTCTCTCAAATATTGAGGGGGTATGTTGTTGATGTTAAATTCCGGGGATTGATGTTTTTCCATGCTTCGAATCCAGCCGCCATCCTCTCGCTCAAGAATAATGAACTTGCTGTTTGGGTAGTGATGATCCAGGTCTTCAAAACGGCAGTCGTGCCAGGGGCCGTCGTCGAATGCATCGTATTTATCCAGGTATTTTTTAAGAACGCTAAAATCGTTAGATTTTTTGAAACTGGCAGCTGCTCTGGGGTGCCACGAGCAAGACCGGTATCCCAAAATACGGAATGCGGCTCCAAGGCTTGTAGTGCCGGTTTTCATGACACCAATCTCGAACACTTTGTTGGTCATTTGAATACTGGATTAAGTGTGGCTGACGCTAGAGACAGAGGTGCGGTTCAGCCTGAAATGTGATTAAGTCGTCAGGTGTGGGGTGACGCTGATCTGTTGTTGCGAATGTTATCAGTAGTATCCGTTATCGGCACTGGAAATTTTGAGAAAAATAACGCATCTTTGGCAACTATTTCCGCATACGTGCATCACAGGGTGCGAATGAACTTTCAGACTGATTCCCGGCAATTGGCAATTATCATTCTAACCTTCCGGCGGGATGATATCCTCGCGGCCCAGGCAAGCCGACTGGAAGCGTTGTATGAAAAGTATCCGATCTTCGATGTGGTACTAATTGATAACAATGCTGACGACAAATTAAGGGAAGAGTTCTTTGTGTCTGGTGGATACCGGTGCAACGTGTTGCAGCCCGGGGAAAATGCCGGGGTGTCCGGGGGACGGAACCACGGAATAAGAGCCTCTAGCGCAGATTTGCTGGTTTTCTGGGATGACGATGCTATCGTTGATGCTGATTTCCCTCTGGATCAATTAGTGAGCAAGTTTGCCGCAGACCCGAAACTGGGAGCGTTGGCATTTCGCAGCGTTAATCCTTCTACCGGTCGCATTGATCCGATCGAATTTCCCCATACTGACAAGAGCCGTATCAATGAAACCGAGCCGTTTCAAACTTTTAGATACATTGGCGTCGGCCATGCCATTCGTCGCTCAGCCATCGCCAAAGCGGGTGTTTACGATGAAACTTTTTTCTATGGCATGGAGGAGTTTGATCAGTCGTTCAGGATATTGAATGCCGGTTACAAAATTGTTTATGACCCGGGCTTTTCTCTCGAACACCACAAACATCAGTCCGGGAGAATACTGCCCAGGCAGAGGTGGGTCAGGTCATACAGTAACAAGCTCAAGCTGGCCTACAAAAACCTGCCTGTACGGTATGCAATTGGTGTATCGATCGTTTGGTTCCTCTATATAACACTCAAAACACGCTCTATTACTGCGCCTTTTGAGGCAATTTCAGATTATCGCAAGTGGTTGAAATTGATTCGACCACAACGCTCACCTATCACGAAAAGCGCAATCTCCTATATAAAAGACTGTGGCGGAAACCTGTATGTCTGATGCGTTACCAATTGGATCAGATGGTCTTCACTGTACCTTATTGTTAACGCGAGATCCGTATAAAAGCCACACTGGCAGAGGTCTGGTACTGAGAACCGGAATCGAAGCACTTCAAAAACTAGGAATAAAAATCACGATTGTCTGTTTCGCTAATACCGAAATACGGGCTGAAGGCATCAAAGCCTACAGTTTCGGCTCACCTTCACCTCGGGACATATTAAGTGCCTTGTTTTCATCCGTGGTAAGAGGTTATCCGGTTAATGAGCGCATTTACGTTAATAAAAAAAAAATGCAGCGTCTCGTCGAATTAGTTAAAAAGGAAGGGCCGGATTTTATTTTTGCGGACATGATCAGAATGGCACCGTATGCGCAAGCAACCGAGCTGCCGACTATTTTTGACCTGGACGATCTCTTGTCTTTGCGATACCGAAATGCAGTCCTGAAAAAACAACCTACCGGTTTTGGGTATCTTTCCACAGTGATACCTCAATGGATAGGTGGCATATTTCAGGTACTCAATCTAAAATTTTTATCCCGTGAGGCAAAACTGCTACAACCTCGCGAGCTTTACTACGTCAATCAATTTAAATGCACCTCACTCGTTTCAAGGAAAGAAGCGGATCTCTATTTTGAGAAACACAAAAAAAAGCTCCATACTCTGCCGATGAAGATGGCCGTCGATGAGATTGAATTTAAGGAGGATTGGAAAAATCGTGCTCTTTTTGTCGGAACTTTGAACTATGGTCCGAATCTCCAGGCATTCGAGTTTCTAGCCACCGAGGTGGTGCCTCTTGTTAGAGCAAGGGCTGGTTTCGAAAATTTTACCCTCTATGTCGTGGGTAAGAAACCTGAAGAATATAGTCCGCCAGCTGGTGAGGGTTTTGAGTTTCTTGGCTTTGTTGATGAGCTGGCAAATGCGTATGCGGAATGTGATGTTGTGCTTGCACCGTCTTTTCTGCCCGGTGGAATAAAAACAAAGGTGATCGAGGCGGTTGGCTACGGTAAACCGACCGTTATAAACAACGATGCAGCGTGTGGGTTGTCCGGTATAGAGTCTATTGCCTGGCTTGCGGAGACTCCTCTGGAGTGGGCTGACAGGATAGTTGCAATGAGCGTCAATCGGGAAGCTGTAAAAAATCGCAGTCGGGATGGTGTAACTTATGTGCGCGATCGATTTGGTGAACGGGCAATACTCGATGCGTGGTCTTCGGCGATCGAGTCCCTTTCAATTGGTAAAGCACTGGAGCCTTCAAAAAGTACCGGTGCCGACTAGTAAGGGCTGCTGGATATCGATAGCGTCTGACTGGAGACGCTTGAGCGACAATTGCTCAAAGGAAGATGATGGCAGTAGTTTCGGTCACTCCTGACTCCTTACTATACACAGGCTTTAAAGTTGGCATGAAGCGTAGTTGGATTGTTATTCCATAAAAACCGTTTCCTGGTGGCTAATCCGAAAAGGGACTGATAAACTGCGCGGTGCGGGTGAACGTGGCGCATACTCCTGATATCACCTACCGGCAGGTGGTGGCTGGCAAGACGCACTTAAACATGGTGCTCACGGGTATTCAATTGACCGACGATGTAAATCGTAAACGGTGTAAAATTTTATGTCTGCTATGAATTCAAAAACATATGTAACTTTCCCCCAGTTGATGACATTGAGCGTGTTCGTCGCTCTATTTGTGTTCATTTATGCATTTCCATTGTCCATTATTGTCGAACTCTACAGTTCTTTTGGCTACTACAACAAGTCGCGTTTCGTCAATTTGCGTTTGATGTTGCTGGGTTTGGTAATCGTAGTGTGCGGCTTTAATATTGTGGTAAATTATAACAGTTGGCTGCGTTTAGGATCGGTGCAGTTATATTGTGTTTTTCTTGCCTACACCGGTGTGGTTGTGCTGTTTCACCTGGATGAATTTGCCTACGCCCGCGATGCCAGAGTAACCGCTGCAGAGTATTTCTCCCCGCTGTTCTTCAAGTACGTTGCATATGCTTTGATTGGCACCCACTTGATCCATTTTTATAAATTCCGTGCCCTGATTTTATTGTTCACAGTAGTAGCTGGTGCGACTGTCATTCAGTTTACGGATTTCGACATCTTGCGGATCGATGTGAACAGCTATATTGAGTCGGCAAACAGGGGTAATTACCAGTTTATGGGTGATGCGATGTCTGTATCGGCGCTGGTATTGGTGGCGCTAAGCCGTAGTGTATGGCTGAGAGGGGCTATTCTGGTGCTCGGTAGTATTGTGATTTTCCTGATCGGTAGCCGAACATCATTTGCGGTATTTTTTGTCACATCGGTTATTTTTATTGGTTGGGTTGGTAGCTTTAGATGGGTAGTACCAGGAGCGATAATCGTTTTTTCGTCTCTGTTTTTCTATGGCAATAAAGTAGTTGACTGGGATGCTGTGGCTGAGTCAAACCCGAGAATGGTGAAAATCTTTACCGAGTATGAGGACGACAATTCAATTATTGGTCGAAAGGAACGTGACGAGCACGGATGGCAGGATATATCCGAGAATATTGTCCTGGGAAAATTTGGTGGGCAACGGGAGTTACTTGGTGGTGCGGCTTCCTGGGCTTCGTACATGCACAACGTTGTATCATATTGGCGTCAATTCGGGCTGCTGCCGTTCATTCTTCTTGCTCTGATGAGCGCCCACTTTGCGCTGCTCTGTAGTAGACGTCGAGTTGAGCTCCCCCATGTGTATTCGGTTCCCTTTCTGCTCGGCGTATTCTTAATTATCGAATCGGTGATTAGCCGCTCATTTGCATTCACCCACATCCACATATTCTTTGGTGTCTATATCGCGTTCCATGCCTGCAGAAGGTACAACTTTGATCCTTATATGGTTAGCAGCCCTGTACAAAAACGGCGTAGGCGACGGAGAAGAATAAGTAGCGCAGCGTCCCAACCGTTGAATTAGTACGGTGTATCAAAAAAAGGCTTCGTATGAAAGCCTGCCATATACCATTTGCTTCGCATCAACACATCGCTCGCGGATAATGGCTCCCCTTGTTGTTGAAGAGTCGCGACGCGGTTCTGGAGCAAATAACGGGCTCCTGACGGGTTGTAAATCAAGTGCTTCAGATACCTGGCAAGTTGGCAGTAGTTTGGACTACAGCAGTTACTAAAATCTGACTCAAAGCACTTTGGTTTGCCGTCTCATATGTCGCAATTATTCAATGCACCACACGAACGGGCTGTGTACACCAACCTCCAGGCGCTCCTGTGCTGAAAAAATGTAAGCGTCCCGTGACTACCTGTTGAATTAGTCGTACCAGGTGATCCGGGTGATCCGGTGATGCAACGAGAAACGAGCGTAACACGCAACGGAGTTTTTTGAACTGTGTCCTGTTTACCGGCGAAGATACAGTATCCATCATTGCCTA
>CAYPCS010000007.1:65514-138579 GCA_964409275.1 uncultured Granulosicoccaceae bacterium | reverse complement strand
AAGCACTTTGATCAGTCGACTCATGTGACTACACTGTTTGTTCCAGTACACTAGTGCTGTACTATGCGTTTCTAACTGGATTAACCACAGAATAAATCGTGTCATTTTTTCTCGCCACCGGAAAACGTCTTCTTTACGCCGCGTTGTTGTTACTTGCTGTGGTTATATTGAATTTCGTCTTGATCCACCTGGCGCCCGGAGATATCGCCGATACTATTGCAGGCGACATGGGTGGTGCAGATGCCACTGTAATGGCCCAGATCCGTGAGGACTACGGGCTTGATCGTCCAATGCTGCATCAACTGGGTACCTACCTGTGGGGGGTGTTGCATTTTGATTTTGGCTATTCCTACTTTTTTAATGTGCCGGTGACCGAGTTGATTCTCGAACGATTGCCTGCGACGTTATTACTGGTAATCACAGCGCAATTGCTGGCGGTAATTATCGGCACGTTGCTCGGTGTTTTCTCAGCGCGCAAACCCAATGGTCCGTCCAGCCACCTGGTCACGCTGATCGCGCTGTTCGGCTATTCGGCGCCGGTTTTCTGGACCGGTATTATGTTGCTAATTGTATTTTCATTGTGGTTTCCGTTGTTCCCTGTGGCGGGCATGCGCGATGTAACAGTGGAGTCGAGCGGCTTTGCCTACTATCTGGATATTGCTCATCATATGGTGCTGCCTGTAGTCACGCTTACGTCGATTTTTCTGGCGCTTTACAGTCGACTGTGCAGAGCAAGTATGATGGAAGTGCTAGGTGCAGATTACATTCGCACGGCCAGAGCAAAAGGCTTGTCTGAATCCCAAATCATATACAAACACGCCCTTAGAAACTCTCTTGGTCCGGTGGTAACACTTGCGGGGTTGCAGTTCTCGGCGGTGGTATCCGGCGCGGTGCTGGTGGAGGCAGTATTTAACTGGCCCGGGCTCGGTACACTGGCGTTTCAATCGATAGTGGCTCGTGACATGCCGACCATACTGGGCATCCTGTTTTTTTCCGCACTGGTAGTAGTGGTTGGCAATTTATTGACCGATATGGCTCTGCGTTTGATCGATCCGAGAATCCGCAGTGGACAGTAATTCTGCACAGGCCAATCGTGAGCCACCGTCTGAGACTGTAGATACGTCTGACACCAGAGCACGACACCCGGCGGCTGAAGTTGTCTCCATGTTCTTTGGCAACTACGCGGCGGTGGCTGCACTGGTTGTATTGCTAATCATCATTGCGTGTGCGTTGCTTGGTCCGGTTTTCTATCCGACTGACCCGTTTGAAATGGTATGGGCGCCGTTTTCACCACCCGGTCAGGAAGGTTTTTGGCTGGGCACAGACTATTTGGGCCGGGACATTCTGGCGGCACTGCTTGCGGGTGGCCGGGTGTCGCTTGCCATCGGGCTGGCGGCGGCTTTCATGAGTGTGTTTATTGGAATCACCGTTGGCGCACTGGCCGGGTACTACCGGGGATGGGTTGAAGAAGTGCTGATGCGTATAACCGAGTTTTTTCAGGTGTTGCCAACGCTGCTTTTCTCGATGGTGATTGTGGCGTTGTTCGGTGCGTCGCTACCGATGATCACCTTTGCCATTGGTATTGTCAGCTGGACAGCTGTAGCGCGAATAACCCGGTCGGAGTTTTTGCGTATACGCGAGCTCGAATACGTTACCGCTTCGCGTTCCGGTGGTGCCAGCAACCGAAAGCTGATTTTTTCGGTCATATTGCCTAACGCCTTGCCGCCTATTATTGTGCAGGCGGCACTGATGGTTGGTTCGGCAATTTTGTTTGAGGCTGGCTTGAGTTTTTTAGGATTGAGCGATCCGAACACCATGAGTTGGGGGCAGATCATCGGCAGCAATCGTCCCTACATACTCGATGCGGGTTACACCGTGACGATCCCGGGCCTTGCCATTTTTATCACTGTGCTCGCCATTTCACTGGTGGGGGACGGGTTAAACGACGCCCTGAACCCTAAACTCAGGCGTCGCTAATGCCGGGGAGTGACGCGCTGCTGCGAGTTGAAAATCTCACGGTTACCCTGAGCACCCGCGATGGTCTGGCGCCTGTTCTGGATGATATTTCGTTTTCGCTAAAGGCGGGCGAGAGCATTGGTCTGGTGGGTGAGTCAGGGTGTGGCAAGTCAATGATGGCGTTAGCCTTGATGGGGTTGGTACCACAGCCGGTCGGTGCGATTGCCAGCGGGCGCATCTGGCTGGATGGTGAGGATCTGGTCAATGCCAGTGAAGCGCGTATGCGTGAAGTGCGCGGCAACGAAATCTCGATGATTTTCCAGGAGCCAATGACGTCGCTCAATCCGGTGTACTCCATCGGTGAGCAAATTGCAGAAGTTCTGCGCCGCCATCAACACATGAACCGTCGCCAGGCGATGAGCCGTGCTGCGGAATTACTTGACGCCGTACGAGTGCCGGACCCGGCGCGTCGGATCAGGGATTATCCACACCAGTTATCCGGTGGTCAGCGTCAGCGTGTAATGATTGCGATGGCACTGGCTTGTGAACCCAGGGTGTTGATTGCTGACGAGCCGACGACTGCGCTTGATGTCACGGTGCAGGCGCAGATATTCGATTTACTCAATGATTTGCAAACCAAAACCGGTACGTCCGTAATCATGATTACTCACGATATGGGCGCCATTGCGGAAATGTCGGAGCGTATGATTGTAATGTACGCCGGTCGGGTGGTAGAGGAAGGTACGGTTGATGCGGTGCTCGACAGTCCACGACATCCCTATACACGCGGACTTATAGCCTGTGTGCCGCACATTCAGGATAGCCTGGGCGATGAAAGAGAGTCATTGGTGGAGATTCCGGGTATTGTTCCACCGCTATCCGAATTTGGCAGAGATGCCTGTATGTTTGCGTCCCGGTGTCAGCACGTCAGCGAAAAATGCCTGCGCAACAAACCTGTCGATGAGCAATTCGACGGACAGCACAGAGCCGCGTGCTGGCATCTGGATAGTGCGTTATGAAAGATTCGGTACCGCTGCTGGAAGTGGCAGACCTGAAAGTACGCTTCCGGGTGGGCGGCAGGATAGGTAAAAAGAAATATCTGCATGCAGTGGACGGTGTTTCTTTTTCCATTCAACGCGGTGAAACACTTGGTTTGGTGGGAGAGTCCGGTTCCGGTAAAACTACAACCGCACTGGCGGTTGCCAGACTGGTCGATGCCTATGCAGGCAAGGTGACGCTCGACGGCAACGAACTGCTGCAGTGTTCTGCCGATGAGTTGCGCAGTGTACGTAAACAGATGCAGTTTATTTTTCAGGATCCCTACTCGAGTCTTAATCCTAGATTGAGGGCGGAACAGGTGGTTCTGGAACCGCTTAATAATCTTGCCGAACAGGAACAGGGTTCAGCGCAACAGCTAATTGCAACGGTCGATCGTCTGTTTGCAGCTGTTGGTCTTCGACCGGAACAAAAGAAACTGTTCCCGCATCAGTTTTCGGGTGGCCAACGGCAACGCATAGGAATTGCCAGAGCCCTTGCGACAAACCCGGAGCTGGTGATATGTGATGAGCCGGTATCCGCTCTGGACGTTGCGGTTCAGTCGCAAATATTAAACTTGTTGCGATCTCTGCAAAACGAACTGAATCTGACGTACCTGTTTATTTCCCACGATCTCGGTGTGGTACAGCATATGTGCGACAGGGTAGCGGTCATGTATATGGGCAAGATTGTCGAATTTGCTGATCGCAAGAACCTGTTTAACCAGCCGAAACATCCATACACCCACGCGCTGTTGTCGGCTGTGCCATCCATTAATAAACGGCGTGGCGCAAGGGATACGCGTATCCAGATTCCCGGTGACCCGCCCGACCCGGTCAATCTGCCGCCGGGTTGTCGTTTTGCATCGAGGTGCCCGGCCGCCACAGAACAGTGTCGTCAATCCGAACCCCGTTTAGCCGAGACAGTCGCTGGACAGTGGGTGGCCTGTCACCGCGTCGGAGAATTTTGACGAGAGAGCCTGAGGGGCGGACCTCTGTTGCTGTGAATTTTTTTAGTACCGACGTTTTCTCTTTGTTAGTGTGCAACCAACGGTTGCAATACCCTGCTAAAACACTCTACAATAAAGTTGTAATGCGAATCATTCTTATTAACAATTAAATTCTCATTAGGATTTGTGTGTAAGCGTCATTTTTAACGCTATATGCTCCAGGCCAGTATTCACAAAGTGTTCAGAGGCCTGAGCGTAAAAACCGGAATGATACGCAGTGTTTTTTACCGGACCCTTTTTCAATCGTTTTACGCAGGATTTAGTGAATCATGAGATTACTTCTAAGTGGTGTTATGGCGGCGGCGGTGTCAATTGTTTCGACGCTTGCCACAGCAGCGGAAGAGGTGAACGTCTACAGCAATCGACAGCCGTTTCTGATCAATCCGATGTTTGATGCGTTCACACAGGAAACAGGGATCAAGGTCAATACCGTATTCGCCAAAAAGGGTCTGGTGGAGCGCCTTAAAACGGAGGGAAGAAACAGCCCGGCAGATCTTGTCTTTACTGTGGATATTGGTCGTCTGGACGCAATGCTGTCAGCTGGCTTGACTCAACCTGTAAGCAACCCGTCAATCGAGGGCAACATACCAGCGGAGTTTCGGGATCCGTCCGGTCACTGGTTTGGATTAACGTCCAGAGCACGAATTATTGTTGCCTCAAAAGACCGGCTTGCTGAGGACGCCATAACCAGTTACGAGGATCTGGCAGCGCCTTCGATGAAAGGAAGAGTGTGCACTCGCAGTGGTAAACATGGCTATATGGTTGCTCTGATCGCATCTGTGATCGCGAATATTGGCGAGTCCGATACACGAGTCTGGCTTGGGGGTGTGAAAGACAATCTGGCACGCAGGCCGCAAGGTAACGATCGCGCACAGGTTAAGGCGATCAAAGAGGGTGAGTGTGACGTTGCGGTGATCAACAGTTATTACATGGGCCAGATGATGACGGATGAAGAACAGGCGCCGTGGGCTGATGCGGTGCGTGTTGTATTTCCCAATCAGGCAGACCGCGGAACCCACATGAATATCAGCGGGATGTCATTGACTGCCTCTGCACCCAACAGGGAAAACGCATTGCGATTAATGGAATTTTTGGCTGGTGATCAGGCGCAACGAATGTACGCGGAGCTAAATCATGAGTACCCGGCCAATCCGGCGGTGGCGAGATCTGCACTGGTTGAGTCGTGGGGAGATTTCAAACAGGATTCAACATCGCTTGCCGAGATAGCAAAATACAGAAATACAGCGACGAAAATGGTAGATGAAATCGGTTATGACCAATAAGACTAATTAGTTAAACCGGAGCGCGGTTACATGATGCAGGCGCTCTCTTTTAACAGAACATTCAAAATGGGATGGTTCAGGGAATAGTCTACCGGAAGATCAATGACATGGACGCCCGGTGAATTTAATGCCTGGCGCAGAATTTTGCCGAAATCGTCGTGACTTTCAGGTCGATATCCTTTTGCACCAAAGCTGTCGGCGTACTGGACAATATCCGGGTTGTTAAAGTCGAGACCGAAGTTATCAAAGCCCACACCTTCCTGCTTCCACTTGATCATGCCGTAGGCGCTGTCGTTCAATACAATGACAACTAAATCAAGGCCGATTCGAACGGCGGTTTCCAGTTCCTGTGAGTTCATTAGAAAGCCGCCGTCGCCGTTCACCGACACTACTTTGCGATCCGGATGCAACTGCTTTGCGGTCATCGCAGAAGGTAATCCTGCGCCCATCGTCGCCAGAGCATTATCCAGTAACAGAGTATTGGGTGCTCGACACTTATAGTTTCGCGCAAACCATATTTTGTAAATGCCGTTGTCCAGGGTAACGATGTCTTCGTCTGCAAGTTCGTCACGCAACATTTTTACAAGGCGCTGCGGTAATACCGGAAACCTTTTGTCGTCAAAATATTTGGTGACGTGAATATCAACCTCCTGACGTACTCGCTCAAAGTAGGCGAAGTCCTTGTTCAGTTTTCGCAGACCTTCTCGCACGTGCTGTATAGATGAGGATATATCACCGACCACATTCAACTGCGGGAAATAGACGTCGTCGATTTGCGCTGGAAAAAAATTGATATGGATGACTTTTTTACCACCTTTCTCCATAAAGAAAGGAGGTTTTTCGATGACGTCGTGCCCGACGTTTATAATTAGATCTGCCCGATTAATAGCACAATGCAGGAAATCATTGTCGGACAGTGCTGCGGTGCCGATAAATTGTGGATGATCTTCATTGACAACGCCTTTGCCCATCTGGGTGTTAAAGAAGTAGATACCGGTTTGGTCAATAAACTCCCTGAGTGACTTGCTGGTTCGTTTGCGGTTGGCGCCGGCTCCTATCAACAACAGCGGGAATTTTGCATCGTTAATCATTTCAATTGCATCGTT
Source organism: uncultured Granulosicoccaceae bacterium (assembly GCA_964409275.1). Taxonomy (GTDB): domain Bacteria; phylum Pseudomonadota; class Gammaproteobacteria; order Granulosicoccales; family Granulosicoccaceae. The sequence continues at coordinate 132,190 of CAYPCS010000007.1, read as the reverse complement.
GATGCTTGAGATATCGGCGTCGGGTCGGCGGTGGCCGATGGCATCAAACAGGGTTGCATCTGTTTCTTCTTCGGCAATGTCTTCTGGCAGTTCGAGATAGGCGGCACCCGGGCGCTCCAGCATGGCGACACGAAAGGCTTCTCTGACCATTGCGGGTACGTTGTTGCCATCGAGCACCTGCTCTGAATATTTTGTGATCGGCTTCATCAGGTTGACCACATCAACAATCTGGAAGCGCCCCTGCTTGCTTTTGCGAATAGGTTTCTGACCACCCAGCATTATCATTGGCATGCCACCGAGTTGCCCATAGGCGGCTGCGGTGACAAAGTTGGTGGCGCCCGGGCCCAGGGTAGAAAGGCAAACGCCTGGTTTTCCGGTTAAGCGACCATAGGTGGCGGCCATGAATCCTGCCGCTTGCTCGTGGCGGGTTAGTATCAATTTAATCGGGGAGTGTTGGAGCGAGTTCAGAAAATCAAGATTCTCCTCACCCGGGATGCCGTAGATGTATTCAACGCCCTCGTTTTCAAGCGCTTTTACAAACAGATCTGATGTTTTCATCAGTGCCTCAATGCAGTTGGAACTTCATGGTCCGGTGGATACTAAACGGCTGCTACTGTAACAGACTGAATGTGCTGCGGCGCTGATTTCAGGGTGCTTTGAATTAAATAGCTCCGGGAACTTTGGTCGTCACTGTTGCGTGCTGTTAATGTTGGGTCTGAGACGACATTCGGAACCGTGCGGCAGAACCTTATTGGCGGTGAATACACTAAGGCTGTGTCTTGTGTGTCAATTATTAACGTGGTGTATCTACTATTGGCCTTCACTGATCGCAAGAAAACCCTCTTTCTTGCACTTACCCGTTAGATGACTTTTGTGCCCTGGCTCTTGTGGTAGATTTTATTGCTCGTGAGACAATCTCTAAAAGCCCGTATAATTTCAAAGTGCCAGCAACCAGATCACGTTGGCGATATTAGAGGAATATGAATGTGACCGTTAGGCAAAAATTTACCGTGTTGGCAATTGCATTGCCTCTGCTAGTGCTGTTTGCAAGTTTGTTCTGGACACCGGTGTTGTGGTTTTTTGTCGTGTTGATACCGGTAATCGCGGTTGGTGTAGCGGATATGTTTCAGACCAAACACAGTGTTCTGCGCCTGTATCCGGTGTTGGGACATTTTCGATATCTGCTGGAGTCATTCAGGCCCGAGATTCAACAGTATTTTGTTGAATCTGAAACTAATGGTGTGCCAATTTCCCGAGAGTTTCGTTCCTTGATATACCAGCGTGCCAAGGGTGACCGGGATACCCGTCCGTTTGGAACCCTGTTTGATGTAAATCGAGCCGGATATGAATGGGTAAATCATTCGCTGGTGCCAAAGCACCCGTCAGGCGAACACCCCCGGGTTAAATTTGGCGGACCGGATTGTACGCAACCCTATATGGCCTCTCCGTTAAATATATCTGCAATGAGCTACGGGGCGTTGAGTAAAAATGCGATTCGCGCCTTGAACCGCGGTGCCAAAATTGGCGGGTTTTCACACAATACCGGGGAGGGGAGTCTTAGCCCGTACCATCTGGAACACGGTGGCGATATTGTCTGGCAAATTGGCACTGGCTATTTTGGTTGCAGAGATGAGCACGGTGATTTTAATCCCGAGCTGTTTCGCGAAAATGCCAGTCGCGAGTCTGTCAAAATGATTGAAATTAAACTCTCGCAGGGCGCCAAACCCGGGCATGGTGGTATCTTGCCTGCAGCAAAACTTACCGAAGAAATCGCAAAAATTCGCAACGTGCCGATGGGCGCTGATGTCATATCGCCTGCGGCGCACAGCGCTTTTTCCACACCAACAGGATTGCTTGAATTTGTGGTCAGGTTGCGCGAGCTCAGCGGTGGAAAACCAGTGGGTTTTAAGTTGTGTATTGGGCGGCGGGATGAGTTTCTGGGCATCTGCAAGGCGATGCTTGATAGTGGTATTACGCCTGACTTTATCACCGTGGACGGTGGCGAAGGTGGTACCGGTGCAGCGCCCACCGAGATGACTAATTCAGTCGGTACACCACTGCGCGATGCGCTTATCTTTGTTAACAGTGCGTTGATCGGCATTGGGTTGCGCGACAAAGTTCGAATTATCGCTTCCGGCAAGATGTTGTCTGCGTTTCATATGCTGCGTGCCATGGCACTGGGTGCTGATACGGTCAATTCAGCTCGAGGTATGATGTTGGCGTTAGGCTGTATTCAATCCAGAAGCTGCAACACTGATCACTGTCCAACCGGTATCGCCACGCAGAATGAAGCGCGCAACAAGGGTCTTGATGTCACCGACAAAGGGCAGCGCGTGGCGAACTTCCACGCAGAGACTATTGAGAATCTTTCAGAACTGGTAGCAGCGGCGGGTTTAGATAGCATTCAGGATCTGGAACCCTTTCATATTAATCGCAGAATTCAGGGCACTGAAGTCAAAACCTATGAGCAACTGTACCCGTGCATCGATCACGAAAGTCTGCTGAATCCGAAAACTGTGCCTAATGAATGGAAGGATGACTGGATCAGAGCAAATGCAGCCGCGTGGTGAGTCAGGTATCCAGGGTTTCCCAGCTGCCACCGTTTTTTGAAGACTTCACCGCAGCGTTAACGAACGCAACACCGGCAAGGCCATCATGTACAGTGGGAACCAGCGGAATACTTGCAGGCTTTGCGTTTTCACGATGCGAGATAATTGCCTGTGCAGCATCGGTATACAGGTTGGCGAAACCCTCAAGAAATCCTTCCGGGTGGCCTGCCGGAATCCGGCTTACCTGATTGGCAATATCGCTCGCGCCTGCGCCGCCGCGCGTGAGCAGGCGTTTCGGTTCGCCAAGCGGGGTATGCCACAGATAGTTGGGGTCTTCCTGGCTCCACTCCAGTCCGCCTTTCGTCCCGTAGATGCGCAGACGCAGCGCATTTTCATTTCCAGGTGCTACCTGGCTTGACCAGATCAGACCTTTAGCACCACCTTTATAGCGCAGCATTACGTGTGCGTTGTCGTCGAGTAATCTGCCGTCGACGAAGGTGTCGAGGTCAGCGCACAGGGAGTGCAGAGTCAGACCACTGACAAACGTCGAAAGGTTAAACGCGTGGGTGCCAATGTCGCCTATACAGCCACCGGCACCGGACCTTGACGGGTCGGTGCGCCAGCCAGCCTGCTTTTGTCCGCTGTCTTCCAGTTTTGTCGCTAGCCAGTCCTGCGGATATTCGGCCTGTACAAGACGAATGTCGCCCAACTGGCCATCTTGCACCATTTGTCGCGCCTGGCGCACCATCGGGTAGCCGGTGTAATTATGGGTAAGAATGAAAAGCGCGCCTGATTGTTCCGCGAGTTCGGTGAGCGCTTTTGCATCTTCGAGTGTAGAAGTAAGCGGTTTATCGCAGATAATGTGTATGCCGGATGCCAGAAATTCGCGTGCGATCGGATAGTGAAGATGGTTGGGGGTGACTATGCTTACCGCTTCTATACCATCGTCGCGGCGTGCTTCCTCCTGTGCCATGGTTTTGTAGTCAGTGTAAGCCCGATCGGTGGAAACACCCAGGTCGGCGGCAGAGGCAAGTGCTTTTTCGGGCGTTGAAGAAAAAGCGCCGGCGACCAGTGTGTAGTGATCATCAAGGCGTGATGCTATGCGATGCACGCTGCCGATCATGGCATCGCGTCCACCACCAACCATACCCAGTCTGATACGTGGCGGCTTCATAGTAGCTTGTGCCATTTTGTTTATTCCTTTATACCCAGCATGCGTTTGTTGGCGGCATCATCGGTACCTGCGTCTGCGAAGTCGTCAAAGGCTTTGTCAGTGACTCGAATAATATGATCACTGACAAATGTGGCCCCTTCGCGCGCGCCGTCTTCCGGGTGTTTCAAACAACATTCCCACTCGACGACTGCCCAGCCATCGAAGTTACAGGCAGACAGTTTGGAGAATACGGCTTTGAAATCAACCTGTCCGTCACCGAGGCTGCGAAAGCGACCGGCGCGATCAACCCATGGTTGATAACCTGAATAAACCCCTTGCTTGCCAGTGGGATTTAGCTCGGCATCTTTGACATGAAACATCCTGATTCGGTCATGGTAGATGTCAATGTTGGCGAGGTAGTCGAGATGCTGGAGAACATAGTGCGACGGGTCGTACAGCATATTGCATCGACTGTGGTTGTTGACGCGCTCTAAAAACATTTCGAAGGTAATGCCGTCATGCAGATCTTCACCCGGGTGAATTTCGTAGCAAACGTCTACACCGCAATCATCGGCCTGGTCGAGCAGAGGACGCCAGCGTTTTGCCAGTTCGTCAAACGCGGTTTCCACAAGGCCCGCCGGGCGTTGCGGCCAGGGATAGACATAGGGCCATGCGAGTGCTCCGGAAAACGTGGCATGGGCGCCGATCCCCATGTGCTTTGATGCGTCTAGGGCCTTACTGACCTGATCGACCGCCCAGGCCTGGCGCGCTGCCGGGTTGCCGCGTACCTCCGGTGCAGCGAAACCGTCGAAGGCATCATCGTAGGCAGGGTGCACCGCAACGAGCTGGCCTTGCAGGTGAGTCGACAACTCGGTGACCTCGATTCCGTTCGCCAGGGCGATGCCTTTAAATTCATCGCAATAGTCTTTCGAGCTTGAGGCTTTGTCGAGATCGATCAGGTTTGCGTCCCAGCTCGGTACCTGCACGCCTTTGTAACCGCACGCGGCTGCCCAGCGGGTGATATCGTCCCATGAATTAAACGGTGCTTCTTCGCCGCCGAATTGTGCCAGGAACAGCGCGGGCCCTTTAATTGATCTCATTGTTTTTGTCCGCAGAAATGTGATAACAATTATGCGAAAAAAAACGGGGCTGCACCAGCACTATAAAAAACGGGCTGCTTGCATAAACCGGCATGTTTGCGAACGGTGAAGTACTTCAGGCAGTGTGCGATCTGCCTGGCGGTGCCTGTCAAACGAGGCAACTGTTCGGTTTTACCGCTTGTGATTTTCCGATTATTTAAGTTGCCGGTTTAAGAACAATGCACGTTGAGATTAGATGTCGAGCGCTGTTAGTGCGTTTTTTACTTCGGTTTTAACTGCGTTGACAGAATCCTCTTTTACAGAACCGTAGCCGCGTATACCGACAGGTGCATTTAGAATGTTTTCCCACTCTGGACCATGTTTGTCGAGAGCATGGCTAGCGCAGCGCTGCAGAAGTGACTCGTACCATTCTATAAGTTGTCGTTCCATACGGCGTTCACTGGTGTAGCCGAAGATGTCCAGGGGTGTACCACGCACACGTCTGCATTTTGCCAGACCGGTTAACGCAGTTGATAGCCAGCTACCGAATTTTCTTTTTGCGGGTCGACCACGGGCGTCTTTGCGTCGTGACAGTAATGGCGGGGCCATATGGTAGGTCAGTGAATAGCCGGCTTCGAACAGTTCGTCGAGTTTGTTGGTAAATTCCGGGGTAGTGTGCAGCCTGGCGACTTCGTACTCGTCCTTATAGGCCATCAGTTTAAATAGTGATCTTGCGGCAATCGCGGTTACCGACGCGCGTTGTTCCAGTTGCAGCGCGTTGTTGAACGCGACCAGAGTTTTCCGATATCGGTTCGCGTAGCGTTTGGACTGGTACTGTGCAAGATACTCACAGCGGTCTTCCAGTATCTGATCAAAAGTTTCGGCATGCGCGGAGACAGGATTAATCAGCTCGTCCAGCACTGTTGCGTGGGTCGCTGCGAGCCTGCCGGCGTGCAGGGCCTGGTTGTTTTTTTCTATATCGACGGCATTTAATACTATGGCCTGATGCAGGGCTGCCAGTGACACTGGCACAAGGCCGTGCTGCCACGCATAGCCAAGCATGATCACATTGGCAAATACACTGTCGCCAAACAGTTTTGTAGAAAGTTCATTGGCATCGATGCACGGTAAATTCCCGTTCGCTGCAGTATTTTCAATCGCACGAACTCGTGAATCTATATGAAGGCTGGCATCTCGTTGCCGAATAACATCACCGGTTGGCATTGAGGCCGTGTTGATAACTGCTTTCATTCCGGTGCGATAGTGGGCAGAGGCATTTGGAGACGACGAAACCACAATATCGCAGGCGATTAGTGCATCTGCCGATGCCTGATCGATACGTACCTGGTTGATAGCCTCAGGGCTTGCCCCAATTCTTATATAGCTTAACACCGGGCCGAATTTTTGCGCAAAGCCTGTGAAATCAAGTACCGATGAGCCTTTGCTTTCCAGATGTGCCGCCATCGTGATGAGTGCAGCGACTGTGATGACACCAGTACCGCCAACGCCGGTGACCAGCAGATCGTATGGCGCATCGAGGGTGGGTAGATCGGGTTCGGCAACCGGGTGATCTTCGAGTTTTAGTTCAACCGTAGTACTTTTTTTGCGAGTGCCCTGCACGGTAACAAAGCTTGGGCAAAAACCGTTTAGACAGGAATAGTCTTGATTGCATGAGGATTGATTGATGCGACGCTTGCTGCCGTATTTCGTTTTAACAGGCTCAACACTCAGGCAGTTGGACTCCACCGAGCAATCACCACAACCTTCGCAAACCAGTTCGTTGATCACCACCGTGCGGTCTGCAGCTTCCAGTGTACCGCGTTTGCGACGACGTCTTTTTTCTGTGGCGCAGGTTTGCTCGTAAATAAGTACGCTTACACCCGCTACCTCTCTTAGCTCACGTTGCAGTCTGTCCAGTGCTGATCGATCGTCTATTGTTACCCCGCGGGGTAAGTCGCGTGCGTTGAACTTTGTGGCATCGTCAGACACCAGTGCGATTCGCTCGACGCCCTCAGCGCGCACTGAATGGGCTATGGCATGCACAGAAACCGGTCCGTCGACTGGCTGCCCGCCGGTCATAGCCACTGCGTCGTTATAAAGAATCTTGTAGGTAATATTGGTGTCGGCAGCGATGGCTTGTCTGATCGCCATCGAGCCCGAGTGATACCAGGTGCCTTCGCCGAGGTTCTGAAATATATGACCCTTGCCGGTGAATCTTGAGGACGCTGCCCAGTTAACGCCTTCTCCACCCATCTGGATCAGTGAGCTGGTCTCCCGATCCATCCAGCTGGCCATAAAGTGGCAACCGATACCGGCGAGTGCTTTTGATCCTTCGGGCACCCGGGTGGATGTGTTATGCGGGCAGCCGGAACAAAAATAAGGGGTCCGGGTTGCGCCTTCTACAATGATAGAAAGGGTAGGCTGATCCAGTACTTTTTCGGCCTGTGCAATGAACTGTTCGTCGGGGAAAACCCGGTTTAGACGGCTTGCGATAATCCTGAGCAACAGGCGAGGCGACAGTTCTCCGGTCCACGGAACCAGGGGCTTGCCGGTTTCATCTCGCTTGCCCACCATAAGTTCGGGTTTGTCGCCAGGCCAGTCGTAAAAGTACTCCTTGAACTGACTTTCAATGATGCCGCGCTTCTCCTCAACAACAAGCACTTCGCGTTTGCCTCTTACAAAGTTGAGCGCGTCCGCGCGTGCCAGTGGCCAAACCATTCCGACTTTGTAAATATCGATACCGAGGCGTCGACACGCTATTTCATCAACACCTAGCAGGCGGAGCGCTTCCATCGTATCGAGGTGGCCTTTGCCGGTTGTAACTATTCCGAAGTGCGTGCTGTTGACGCCATAGATCAGACGATCAATCGGGTTGGCGCGGGCAAAGGCGTATACCGCATTTTTTTTCGCCACCAGACGCTCTTCAATCTGCGGACCGGGCAAATCCGGCCAACGGTAGTGCAAACCGTCTGCGGGAGATACAAAATCCGCTTGCCTGAATATTCGATCTGGTGGTAATTCGAACGATGCTGCTGATTCGACGGTTTCCGAGATCGCCTTGAAGCCAACCCACATGCCGGAAAAGCGCGACAGAGCGTAGCCGTATTCACCGAATTCAAGATACTCGGCGACCGAGGCCGGGTTAAGTGTGGGCATAAACCAGGTCATGAAAGCAACGTCAGATTGGTGCGGCATAGAGGAAGAGACACAACCGTGATCGTCGCCGGCAACCACCAGTACACCGCCAGTGGGTGATGAACCATAGGCGTTACCGTGTTTTAGTGCATCTCCGGCTCGATCAAGCCCGGGTCCTTTGCCGTACCAAAGACCAAACACACCGTCGACAGTTTTGTCGGCACGGGATTCTACCTGTTGTGATCCCAACACGGCGGTAGCGGCAAGATCTTCATTGACAGCGGGTAGAAATTCGATTCCGGCGCTGGTAATCCGGTCTTTCTCTCGCCACAGTTCGAGATCAACGCCGCCGAGCGGAGAGCCCCTGTAGCCGGAGATGAACCCCGCGGTATTGAGTTGCCTGTCTTTATCGCGCCGGATCTGGTCCAGGGCTATTCTGACAATTGCCTGGGTACCGGTGAGGTAAATTCGACCCCGGTCACGATCATAGCGATCGGCGAGCTTGTACGGACTGTATTCGGATACGCGTGCAGTCATTCGGATCTGACCCCGGTCTGCGGTTGATAGAAAAGAGCACGGTGGAGCAGTCGACAGAAGAGCTTGGCGAGCATTTGCTGTCAACGGGAATCTGCAAAGTATAGGCCGTATTGGCCGGAGTAATTCTCCATATTGTTCAGCTATAGTGCTATATATGAACCAAACATTTCCAATTTTGTTGAAATATGAATGATTCGTTCTCTTTGACCCGTCTGGATCGAAGAATACTCGCTGAATTGCAATCAGATAGCCGACTCAGCAACCAGGAGATTGCAGATCGAATTGGTAGTTCGCCGTCGTCGGTCTGGCGGCGGATTAAAGCGCTGGAGCAGGCGGGGGTGATCGAGGGTTTTTACCTCGCGATCGCTGCCGAGAAACTGGGCTTGTCGGAAACGGTACTGTTGCATGTCAGCCTTGCCAGTCACAATGAGCACAGTACCCGTGCATTTACCGAACTGGTTAGCAATTCACCGCAAGTACTTGAGTGTTATGCGGTGTCCGGTGATCATGACTATCAACTTAAAGTACTGGCGACTGACATGCGCGCGTACTATCGGTTTTTAGAGGATACGCTGATGAGCCAGGACTTTATCGCCAGAACAAGTTCTACGGTGGTGTTGAGCAAAATCAAGGAAACCGGCACGGTGCCGGTCGCCTGGCAATGGAGTAATTAGCGCCCATCGCGATTTTTCACCGACACGAATGTAGTTATCCGGAATGACTAAACGCCTGCATATGACAGGCGAAATATCTCGCACCTGAGTGAACCTTATTACGCCCCTGTTTCTGGATGATGGGCACTAATTATGTGCGAAACACAGCGCGTATTCCCTACAGGGACTGGAACTAGTAACTGTTCGATACGACCTTAATTCCGGTTCGAGCCAGCGACTTGCCTTCTGCGTTTGCATAAACAGCATTAACTCGTTTGAGCTTTTTCTGCGTACCGGTATCGTGATTGTAAATGTCGGCTCGAAAATGCGTGCGACCCTGTTGATCGAACCAGGCGGTTTGATAGCTCAGATGAACCGGAACCGAAGCTCGCAGGTGGATTTTTTTGGTTGAATTAGCGGCGAAGTATGATTCTATCTCCGCGCTGGATCTGCCGTCAGACTGCAGCAGTGCGGTGGCCAGATCAAACGGTTTCTCCAGTCGTATGCAACCATGGCTGAAGGCCCGGCGAAATTTGGCAAACAGTCCCTTTGCGTTGGTATCGTGAAGATAAATATTGTACTTGTTCGGAAACATGAACTTTATATTGCCAAGTGCGTTGTTGTCACCTGGTCTTTGGCGCAGGCGAAAATTGCTGACAAAGTTTTCAGGAATCGTGTCTGCGGGTGCAAGTGAACTGGCTGAAACCGTCTGGTTATTTCTGGTAGATGTAATTTCAAAGTTGTTTCTGTCCAGATAACCCGGTTTGTTCCTTTCCTTTAAAGCTATATCGCGCGCAATGCTTTTTGGCACGTACCACGATGGTTTGACCACCATGTACTCCATAACGTCTGAAAACAGGGGGGTCCGCTTGCTGGTCTTACCGATGACCACCTTCATATCCAGTACGGATTGGTCATTAATGTTTAGTTCCATATCGTAACCAGGCAGATTGACGACTATATTTGGCTGGCCGTTGGAGCGCGCTAGCCAGCGCCATCGATCTAGATTTACCTCAATTTGCGCGATTCGGTCAGCAAGTGAAACGTTGAGTTCGCGAAGCGTTATCGGACCCAGTACACCATCTGCATCAAGGCCATGGCGTTGCTGGAATTCAATCAGGGCTTTTGTCGTTGCAACATCAAACGCACGGCTGTCGCTGAAATTGGCGAAATGTAAATCCCCTGATTCCAGAAGTCGCTGCTTTAGCAAAGCAACTCGCGAGCTGTTATCGCCCAGTTGCAGCGCACCGCCGTTAGGTACTCTGGTCCAGTGTCCGCGCGTAGACATATTCAGATGTTCGCTGAGGCTGTTGAGCAAACCGTGATAGCGCGAGTGTCCAGGTTCAAGTTGTCGAAGAGTTTGCTGAAACGAGTAATTTCCGCTGAAAAATTCAGAGGCAATTGCTTCGACATCAACCCGGCTTGCCTGCAACTTCCAGTCGGGGCTCGCTGATCGCTGGCGCAAGTTGCCATGTGCAATATCATCAAAGTAGGTGTACAAAGAATCTGTCATCACCAGATCATATTGTACCAGGCGATCCGGCGTTGCTGTAGCTGCAAGCTGATGAAGCAATCTGCTGAAGTACTTTGAAGGCTGCAAGCCCGCTAAATGCGCTTCTCCCAGCTTCTTTTGTACGGCTTTACTGGTGAAAGTCGGTTCCCCGTATTCACTCCACAGCGGCTGAAAATTTCGTCTCCTGTAGATAGCGTATACCGGTCCTTTGTGACGAAGATTCACACCACCTATGGAAGAGCCATTACCGCGCTCAAAGAAGTCTTGCAGTGACTGTAATGTGCCACTTTGCGCTGCGTTGGCAATTGTCGAAAATGCACACGGACAGAGGGTCAGTGTTGCGAAGGTCCCTGCATTAATGAGTAACTCACGCCTGCTTTTTATTGTCATCTTATTATTTTTATTGCTGGTGAAGCACGCCCGATAACTGTCATGTTTGTGCATCGTGGAGGCAGGGCGGTTATCGGCGCGGTGCTGTAACCTTTAGAGTTCAGCTAGCTATGGTTTTTCGATGTATGCGTGAACAGGTGCTCTGAAGAGGTTGTTTCATATAAGATTAAGCGTGACATCAACAGTGAGCGTCAAATTATTCAGCGTGTTACAACATGACCGGCTTAACGTTCCTGAATCACCGGTGGATTGGTCGGGATGACATTGAAATGTCAATCTATCGAACTGATTTAACGACGTTTATGGCTTCCGGCAACAAGCAGTTTAAGTTGAGGGAAAATCTGCGACTCTGGCAGCAAGGGGGCGTCCACCGTGCATGCACCTTCGGGGGCGCGTGGTCTAACCACCTGCACGCGTTTGCAGTTCACACGAGGCTCGCCGGAATTGAGTCGGTGGGAGTGGTGCGCGGGGACGAGCCGATTGATAATCCGTTGCTGCAATCGGCGACCTCACACGGCATGCGGTTGCATTTCATCAGTCGTGCACAATACCGTTTGAGAGACGATCCGGTTTTTTGTCAGCAACTTTCTGAACAGCTGGGTTGTGATGCCTGGCTGGCCGAAGGGGGATTCGGTCATCTGGCGATTGACGGCTGTCGGAGTTTGGCTGAGGCTGTATTGCGCGATACCAAAACAGCTGGTGCCAGTCAGGTCATGATAGCGTTGCCGGTTGGAACAGGAGCGACCCTCACGGGTGTTGCCATTGCTTGTGCCAATGACACTACCAATGCGATTGCACCCGCCGTGACCGGATTCCAGGTGGTAAAGGATCAAACGGTCGGTACACGAATTCGGCAATGGTTATCTGAGGGTGTTATTGCAAACACAGATTGCTGGTCACTTTGCGACGCGTGCACGGTTCCCCGGTACGGCAAAGTAGATGCGGATCTCGCCGGTTTTATACTGGATTTTTTTGAAGATACCGGCATTTGTCTCGACCCGCTTTACACCGGCAAAGTAATGAGGCACATCACATCACCGGGTTTTACAGAATCCCTGCCAACTGACACCCATCTGGTTTTTTTGCATACTGGTGGCTTGCTCGGTAGCCTCGGTTTCAAACATCGCTTTGAACAGACAGGCAGGATGGATGGTACATATCGGTACTTTAATCGAATAACACAATTAACCCGGGATACCCGTTGCAATGCCAACGGCGAAGGGTGAACCATTCCCCGGTTGCCGGTTGCCGGTTGCCGGTTGCCGGTTGCCGGTTGCAAGTAAAGTGCTCTATTGCTCTACTGGAGTTGTATCGTCTGAGCTGTCCAGTTCGAGCTTGACAAAACTCTCACGCAGTTGCTTATAGCTGTGATAGTCCTGAGCGTACGATCGACTGCAATCTTCAAAAGCAATTTGCCGGCTTTGTTGATTCAAGCATTCTGCAGTACGCAAATAATTGTAAGTTATCTTGTAGAGCGTTTGTTGATACGGAATATTGGCGGAAGTTGTGCAACCGGAAAGGCAAGTCACAGCTACTGTGGCGAGACACAATCGAATGGTCGCCGCAGAAACAACGCCGAATCCGCAAACCTTTATAGTTGTCATTGGTAGTTTGCGATTAGAACAGCAGGGGATGGTACCGAGTCTGGCGCACACCGGTTATTACCAGATGTGTAATGTCACGATGCATTACACATGCGCTCTCGAACTGGTAACCAATTTACGTTGAAGTATCGGATTTGGTCAGGATAGCTGTGTGGGCTGCAAGGATAAACCTGACACTTTATTCCAGAAACCAGGAAACAACTAAACCAGGGTAAGACCATGACGCATCGCTATTCCCGACTTCCTGTATTGGCGACTCTCGCTGCCGTATTGCTGCTACCATCTTGCGCATCGACTTACTATAACGCCTGGGAAAAGGCCGGTGTTCACAAGCGAGACATACTTGTAAGTCGTGTGGAGAATACGCGGGACTCACAAGAAGACGCGCAGGAAGAATTCAAGGATGCTCTTGAGCAGTTCGAATCCATTGTTGCTATTCCAGATACTGATGTTAAGCAGGCATACGAGAAGCTCAACGCAGAATATAAGAACAGCAAGAACGCGGCAGAGAAAGTAACCAGCAGGATCAATAGAGTTGAAGCGGTAGCGGCAGAATTGTTCAGGGAATGGGAAGCTGAAATAGAGGAATTTACCAACGCAGATTTTCAGCGCACCAGTACAGATCAGCTTAGACTAACCAAAACGCGATATAATGGCATGCTCTCGGCCATGCGTCGGTCGGAAGGAAGCATGCAGCCGGTGCTGCAAACCTTCAAGAACAATGTCCTTTACCTGAAGCACAATCTTAATGCACAGGCGATTGGCGAACTCAAAGGTGAATTCGGCAATCTTGAAAATGATATCGCTGTTTTGGTGCAGCAAATGAACCGATCGATTGCCGAGTCAGACAAGTTTATTGCTGATCTTCAAACTTGAAGACAGGCCGTGGACCGCTTAATGTGGGCGCTTGTAGAAGTCTGTTTGCGCGTCGTGAAGGAGCAAAACTTGCACGTCAGTCGATTGCGGTTAAGTGTTGATCGCGGCAATTGATATCTGCATAGCGCTGCGGCGCGAGTCTTTTGTCACTGGCAGTGATCAACGAAAGCGGGTTAAACCGCACTATCGTAACGATCAGTCAACAGTATCGTCAAAACTCTGGCAGAGAAGCTCAACCGCAAGCTTGCTGGTTTCCTTGCTGGTATTCTCTGTGTTGTCCACATTCACTGCACAATCAGGACCGGATAAATAATGGTCAAACTACTTTCTTCACGCATCTTGTCGAGATTGCTGGCGGCAATAACTTTGCTGGTGGCGTCTGCCGGTGTCAGTCAACAGGTAATAGCTGATACGCTTTTTGGCGTGCATGCCGGAATCTTTATTTGGCAACCAGACGTTGCGGGTACTGTCGGGCAGGCCAGTAATAATTTTGATTTTTCCAGTGAGTTCAGCGAGGGAGATTCCGAAGGGGGTTCTGCGTATGTTGCGGTAGAGCATTTTATTCCGCTGATACCGAATGTGATGGTACGCCGGACCGCCATCGACTGGACCGGCAACTCCGATTCAGCAAGTGGTACTCTCGGAGGTCTGATTAATCTGAGTGGCAACATTGACGCCACGCTTGACATCAACATGACTGATGCGACGTTGTACTATGAGTTGCTCGACAATTGGGTAACCATCGATGTTGGCTTAACTGCGCGCCGTATTGACGGCACGGTCTCTTTAACCGAAACCGCCACTTCGCTTAGCGATCAGGCCGCGCTCGACTACACCATTCCAATGCTCTATGCACACACACGGTTTGATTTACCTTTCTCGGGTCTTGCGTTTGGCATTAGAGGGAATGGAATAGGATTTGAAGACAACACACTGCTTGATCTGGAAGCGTATCTGCATCTGGAGATGGATCTTTTCCCGACGCTTGATGTAGGTATCCAGGGTGGCCTTAGACGTTTAAGTCTCGATATCGCCGACGTCGATGACTGGACTTCCGATGCTACAATAGAAGGAGCGTTCGTTGGTTTGACCTTACATTTTTAGAAGTGCTGCAGTCTAGTGCTTCAGCAGTTGGAGCACAGGCCAGGCAGTCGTCCTGAAAGTTCGCAAACACTTTATCTTCGCAGCTGCCGCTATGGCTGCTTTAAAAAAACTCGACGCAGGTCCACTGTGCCTGCGTTTTTCTGCCTTGCCCTGACGACAGCTGCTGTGAAAAGTCGGTTCACGAACTTTCGAGACGCCACGTCAGGTTTGTTTTGACAGCGATCTGCTGTTATCGAGTGTCAAGCTCAACAAAATCACCGGTATCAGACCAGTCAATACAATAAGCAACGCGGCAAGCGAACTCTCGGCTATCAGTTCGTCAGAGGCAAACTGATACACATGCGTGGCGAGCGTGTCGAAGTTAAACGGTCGTAGTACGAGGGTTGCCGGCAGTTCTTTCATACAGTCGACAAAAACCACCAGTAGTGCGGTAAGAATACCGCTGCGCATCATTGGAATATGTACTCGCCAGAGCATTCTGGCCGGGCGTTGGCCCAGCGAGCGCGCCGCCATGTCCATGGATGGCGTTATCTTGCCAAGGCTTGATTCTACCGCTCCAAAGGCAACAGCCAGAAACCTCACTACATAGGCAAAAAGCAATGCCGCAATGGTGCCGCTCAAAAGCAGCCCGGTTGAAAAATCCAGATAGCGCCGCGCAAACGCATCGACGGAGTTGTCGAAGGCTGCAAACGGAATCATGATGCCCAGGGCCAGAACTGCTCCGGGCAGCGCATAACCGGAGCTTGCAAGCCTGGTACTGAATTGCAGCAGGCGGCTGTTGTTGATACGTGCGGAGTAGGCGAAAAACACGCCGAGTGACACTGCAGTCAGTGCTGCTGTCGATGACAGCAGAAAACTGTTCATCGCCGTTTGGCGAAATTCTGCAGTCCATGAAATCGCAAAATGCGACACGCTGTATTTGATTAAAACAATCGCGGGGATCAGAAACCCCAGAATTACCGGCAGTGCACACAATGTGCATAGCAGTAAATTTCTCCAGCCATGCAGGGTGGTGCGGTTTAGTGGTCTAAATCGACTGGCTGATGGCTGAAATTGCTTTTGATGCCGTCGGCTTATTCGCTCCAGTGCCAGCAGGACGAGAACGAAAGTGAGCAGCAGACTTGCGATCTGTGCGCCTCCACCGAGGTTGCCCATGCTCAGCCACACATCGTAGATACCGGTAGTCAGAGTGTGGACGGCGAAATAGTCCACCGTGCCGAAATCATTGAGCGCTTCCATTAAGGCCATTGCTACGCCGACGGCAATAGCCGGGCGCGCCAATGGCAGTGAGATGGTAAAAAATCCTTTGTGTTTTGGCTGCCCCAGCACCCGGGCAGCTTCCAGCAGCGAGGCGGATTGCTCCAGAAAAGCCGCACGTGCGAGCAGATATACGTAAGGGTAAAGTACCAGCACCATCATGCAGATCGCGCCGGGTAGCGAACGGATTGACGGAAAATAATAGTCGGCGGCGGAATTCCAGCCGAACAGATGTCTGATGGCTGATTGCAACGGGCCCGAGTACTCCAGCAAATCCGTGTAGATGAAGGCGATGACATAGGAGGGTACGGCAAACGGCAATAGCAGTGCCCAGATGAAAAGGCGACGACCGGTAAACTCGTAATGAGTGACTAGCCAGGCAGTGCCCACACCGGTGATGAGGGTGCCGGCAGCAACACCGAGCAGCAAAAGAAGGGTATTGAGCACATAGCCTGGCAATACTGTGGAGAGTAAATGCGGCCAGATATTTTCTTCCGGGAACAGGGCAAGCCAGAAAACTGCGACGATTGGCAGGCTTGCTAAAACCGCAACCAGTACAGCGATCGCCTGGCTAAGTGGCATCCGGCCAGTGGCCTGTCGCGAAAAAGTCAACGGTTTTGCCATCGAGCGCACGGTCACAAAAGGCGTTGATTACGCAAATGGCACATTGGATGGCTCGCCTGGCTGGATGATGGCACTATTCTACGGAATATTAATGCGAATTATTCTCATTTGCAATACTAACAAGCTGCGGGGCTACGGTTCTATTACCGATCTTTGCTGAATGGGGTTTCAATCCCGGATTGTGCGGTGATTCGCAGATATATTGTTTCAAAAATGAAACAATGCATTTCCTTTTAGATGCACTGATGAACAAAATGAAAAACTCAAGCAAAAAAGCATCACCAGTGAGTCATGGCAACCTTCGACTTCTGCCGGTTAATGGCTCTGCGCCAGCACGATCCGGGCGTGATAGTGCTTATGATGGAGAATTATGTATTTCCGTTAGCCGTAAAACCCGAGGCCGTGTGGTTGGCAAGCGCAGTGCTCTGCAGGGTTTCACCTGTTCGTAATTTCTGACACCCGTGTTTGTGCACGGGTTATGAGACGGATACGTCGCACAGCCCATTTGCCTTTTCGATGTGCTTGCGATCCGGTTGTCAGGTTATTGCGCGAGTGCGTTGCCTGACTCGCTGCCTGGTTGCAGAACAATAACCGCAGCAGCCACGTTTCTACCCTCCGAGACGAGCAGATTGTAGGTTCTGCATGCAGCAGAGGTGTCCATTACTTCGAGCTGAAGCTTGTGGTTAATTAGCTCTCGTCTCAGGTTTATTTGCGGGAACACTTGCTTGACGCCGGTGCCCAGTATAACCACATCCGGTTTACGCTCGATCAACAGGTCGAAATGACTGATCTCCAGTGTGCCGACCGACTCCACTGGCCACTGCGTGTGGATTTCGTCCGGAAATACAATCAGGCTCTGCTCGTGCCTGTTCTCGTTTATCGTGAGATAACCATCTCCGTAGTCGCTGAAGACGTACTCTCCGTCCGGATTGTCGAGGGTAAATTTCATCTTATTCGGTCATCGCAGGTCGTCGACGCTATAATAGCGCGCACTGGCTGGCAGGCCTATCCCGAGCGCTCCGGAAACTGCCGCAAAAGTACATCATTTAGAGCAAACGCACTGGAAATTGGAGCAAGGCTGAATTTTGAAACCGGTAAACATTGGCTTCCTGGGTTTTGGTACGGTGGGTCAGGGCGCAGCGACCGTGCTGGCCAGAAATGCGATCGAGATTAGTCGACGAGCAGGTCGGGACATCGTTGTTAAAACTGCCGCTGTGCGGGATCCTGATCGCCAGCGAGCGGCCGGACTGGAAGACGTTGTACTGACGACAGACCCGGACGAAGTTGTCAGTGATCCCGCGATTGATGTGGTGGTAGAGGTGATGGGGGGGGACGAGCCTGCGCGGACCTTGCTGCTAAAAGCCATCGCTAATGGCAAACATGTGGTGACTGCCAACAAGGCGCTTATTGCCTGCTACGGTAATGAGTTGTTTGAGGCCGCCACAAAGCATGATGTCAGTGTGGCTTTTGAAGCTGCTGTGGCCGGTGGCATACCGGTGATCAAATCAATCAGGGAGGGTCTGGCAGGTAACAAGATTCACTGGATAGCCGGCATTATCAACGGTACCAGTAATTATATTCTGACCGAAATGCGTGATAAGGGCCGCGACTTTGCAGACGTGCTGGAAGAAGCTCAGGCGCTTGGCTATGCGGAAGCCGATCCCACCTTTGATGTTGAAGGAATAGACGCCGCGCACAAGCTCACCATACTGGCGTCCATTGCGTTCGGGGTGCCGCTAAAATTCGACACTGTCTATGTTGAAGGCATAAGCCACATCACCCGGGCGGACACCAGCTACGCACAAGCACTCGGTTATCGCATCAAGCACCTCGGCATTGCGCTGGATACCGGTAACGGCATTGAACTCAGGGTGCATCCTGCGCTAATCCCTGAACGGCGTTTGATCGCAAACGTCGATGGTGTGATGAATGCAGTACTGGTGCATGCTGATGCGGTTGGCTCGACCTTGTACTACGGTGCGGGCGCCGGTGCCGAGCCGACGGGTTCAAGCATAGTTGCAGACATTATGGATGTTGCTCGTGTGGCCAGTGCAGGCGCGGACAATCGGGTGCCACATCTGGCTTTTCAACACGACGCATTGAACAACCTGAGGACTGTTGATCACAGTGAGTTTAATACTGCCTTTTATCTGCGTATTCTGGCTGAGGACAAGCCGGGTGTAATGGCAGATATCAGTCGCTTGCTGGGTGATGAGCAAATCAGTATTGAAGCGATAATCCAGAAAGAACCCACAGCCGGCTCGACGAAGGTACCGGTCATACTTTTGACCAGAAAAATAGTTGAGGGCGCCATGGATAAAGCAATTGCGAAAATTGAGGACCTGCCAGGTGTAGAAGGCAATGTGACCCGCATTAGAGTCGAGTCGCTTGGCTGACGGGTCGCCTCGAACAGACTTTTCAACAGCAGCTGTCCTCAGGGCAAGGCAGAAAAACGCGCGCATAGCGGGCCCGCGTCGAGTTTTCTTAACGCAGCCATTGTGGCAGCTGCTTCGATCCGTGTTTGCGAATTTTGGTACGACCCGTCAGCCTGCGCTCAACACTTACCGGCCGCGCCGATTCAGCTTTTTTCGCTTTTACCCGGGGGATTCCAGTTTGCGTTTTTGACAAGCTCTCCCGAATTCGGAATTACCTGCACACAGCGATCGTCCCAAAGCTGCAGCATTCGATAGTCTTTTTGATTGGTCACCTGCAAGCCGCCCAGACCGTGCTGTTCGAGCCATTTCTCAACCGCTGGTATGTGATCCGGTCTGGACGCTCTGGCGGTAAAGATTCGCACTTCAATGTCCATTTTCATCCAGCGCTGGACACGTTCGAGCATTGCAGGTACGGGGCGGCCAATATGTTCGTGCCCTTTCCAGCCATCCCACTCTGCCAGTGTTCCGTCGAGGTCGACGCCGATCCAGCGGCTACCGAGTCTCGATTCCGGGCGACGGGACGTTTTTTGATCCGGCATTTGGGTATTTCCCTGAAGCTGTGCAGATCCTCACGGGATACATGCGTTGTCTCGACGAATTTTGATGCGTCACGAGCGTACAGACTGTAGATCGCCGGCGATAACACAACTCTGCCAACATGCCGAGCGGCTAACTGGATGAATCTTTAAATAATTCTACAACCAGCTACTGAAACCGGTTGAAAGAAAAATATCTAGTCTGGTGTAAATCGTTTTATCGGTGGTTATAAAAACTGAAGCCGAAAATGTCTGATAGAACCTTTTCCAGCAGGGCTCGTCGTTTTTATAGATGTGGCGTCGTTACCGGAAAAACGGAATCACCGAGTGTAACTGTAGTTGTTGTTTGTCAGCTATTATTTACGAAAATAATTAACATTAAATAATGATAGCGGGCAACGAGGGTCGGGCTGCTGCTAGTTAAACTGCATCTTTAGACGGGGAACAGCTATGGCTCGCGACCGATTACCTTTAGTGCGCCAAGATATTCCTCCCTGCTAATACACTTCGCACCCATAGTAATGAGATGTTCAGTCGGTAGCTGACAATCGATCAGTGCAAATCGATCGCAGGTGGCCAGACTAACCAGCGCTATTTTTGACGCGTTCGAGCTTTTGCTAAACATCGATTCGCCGACGAATACCCGACCGACCACGACTCCGTACAAACCACCAACGAGCTGTTCTTGTTCCCACACTTCTATCGATTCCGCGTGGCCGCGGCGATGGAGTTCCCCATAGGATTCTGCCATGTCACTGGTGATCCAGGTCCCGTCTGAGCCTGGACGCGGCTTGCTGCAATTGTCCACGACCTGACTGAAGCACTGGTTAAAACTGATGGTGAATTTTTGCTGTTTGATGGTCTTGCGCAGGCTCCGTCTTATATTTATTTGCTCTGGCCAAATCACACATCGGGGATCTGGTGACCACCAGAGAATCGGCTCGCCTTCCGAGTACCACGGGAATATGCCATGACGATACGCCTGTATAAGGCGATCCGGCTTCAGGTTTGCCCCCGCCATTAGCAGACCGTTCGGATCCTGCATCGCAGTTGCCGCTGGTGGAAACGGCGTTAGGTCATCGCTTGCATCGAGGAACGGAATCGGGATTTCAGTCATGGTTTCGGGTTTATTCCGCTTCACCAGGATAGCGGAGTGTAAATCGTCTGAGCCGTCGTAAAAATACTCAGGCTATGTCGATGCCACTCGCTGTTCTACGGGGTAGTTTTCATTGTAGTTTACTCTGGATTATTGTCGCCTGTGATGTCCTTAAATGGCAGCAGCGAGCGGAGTTCCTCACACCGTTGTTCCATCAGCGGGCGCTCCTGATTCAGAAAACGGTGAACGGCGTCGCTGAAGCTTTTGTCTCGCAAATAATGCGCGGACCACGTTGGTGTGGGTACAAATCCCCGACCGATTTTATGTTCCCCCTGCGCACCAGGTTCGAATCTGGAAAGGCCATTGGCAATGCAGTAGTCAATTCCCTGATAATAACAAGCCTCGAAATGCAGGCTGTGGAAATCTTCCGAACAACCCCAATAGCGGCCGAATAAAGTGTCTTTGCCTTTTAGCATCACTGAGCAGGCGACGCGTTTTTCATCGTGTGATGCGAAGACGATGATGACATTTTCACCCATAGTTTTTCCGAGTTGGGCAAAAAAACCTTTATTGAGTGTCGGGTTGCCCCACTTGCGATTAAAAGTGTCGAGGTAAAAAGCTGTGACCTCTGCCCAGTCGCTGCTGCCTAACTCGTGACCGTGAAGCACTTCGAGGGTGACTCCCTGCTCTGTAACGCGTTTTCGCTCTCGACGCAGATTCTTGCGTTTCTTTGAAGTGCATCGGGACAGGAAATCATCGAAGTCAGAGTAGTTATCGTTGGCCCAGATGTACTGACAGCCCATTCTTTCCATATAGCCGTTGCTGGCCAGTAATCGGGACTCCGCTTCTTCGGGAAATAACCAGTGCATACTCGAAAGTTGCTGTTGGTCGACCAGCGCGATAGCGGCCCGGTATAGTGCGTTTGCGCAACGGGTATAGTCCTCGCCGTCTTTGATCAGCAAACGCGGACCAGTGGCCGGGGTAAAAGGCACGGCACATATCAACTTGGGATAATATTCTGCGCCATAACGCTGATAGGCCTCGGCCCACGCGAAATCAAATACAAATTCGCCGTACGAATTTGTTTTCAGATAAGTGGGGGCCGCCGCAATCAGGCTATCTTTGTCATTTTTCAAAAGCAGATGATACGGATGCCAGCCATGGTCTGCAGCCACACAGTCGTTGTCCTCGAGTGCGCGCAGAAATTCGTAGCGCAAAAAAGGATTGCTGCCATCGGTGAGCGCGTTCCACTCAGCCAGCGCAATGCTGGCCAGTGAGTCGCATACTTCTATTTGCATCCGGTTGAAATCAGCTGCGGTTGGCGAGTGCGTCCAGATATTTCTCTGCGTCAAGCGCTGCCATACAACCGGAACCGGCGGAAGTGATCGCCTGTCGATAAATATGGTCCATCACATCGCCGGCGGCAAAAACTCCGTCCACACTTGTCGCGGTCGCGTTGCCTTGCAGGCCGCTGTTGACGGTAATATAGCCGCCGTTCATCTCCAGCTGGCCTTCAAAGATACCGGTGTTCGGCGTGTGACCAATGGCGATAAACACACCGTGTACGTCGAGATCTGCAGAAGTAGCGTCCTCGGTGCTTTTGATGCGTATGCCGGTAACGCCGCTATCGTCGCCCAGGACTTCTTCAAGGGTATTGTTCCATTTCATCACCACCTTGCCGGCGTCGGCCTTTTCGAACAGATGTTTTTGCATGATCTTTTCAGCGCGCAACTCATCACGGCGGTGAACTACGGTGACTTCCGAGGCGATATTGGAGAGATATAGTGCCTCCTCAACGGCCGTATTGCCGCCGCCGATAACTGCGACCGGTTTTCCCTTGTAAAAAAATCCATCGCAAGTGGCACACGCTGACACCCCTTTGCCCTTGAACGCTTCTTCAGACGGCAAGCCGAGATAACGAGCGCTCGCACCGGTTGAAATAATGAGTGCGTCGCAGGTGTAGGTTGCTGAATCGCCGGTAAGTTTGAAAGGTTTGCTTTTCAAATCAACCGTATTGATGTGATCAAAAACGAGCTCGGTTTCGAAGCGCTCGGCGTGTTTCTTAAAACGCTCCATCAGCTCGGGCCCTTGTACGCCCTGATCGTCCGCCGGCCAGTTGTCGACATCGGTGGTGGTCATGAGCTGTCCGCCTTGCTCGACACCGGTGATCAGCACGGGCTGCAGGTTGGCTCGTGCGGCGTAAACCGCAGCGGTGTAGCCAGCCGGGCCGGATCCAAGTATTAACAGTTTGCAGTGCTTGTTGTCGCTCATATGGGGGTGTAATTCCGTAAAATATTGAAATGGCGGGTAAATATGATAGGGGTGAAATCGTTCATGACAATCTAACCACTCCCCTTTGTTGCCGGGGCTGTACGTCATAGTATTGCGGGTCAGCCAGAAAGTGTACAACGAGCTCGTACACACTTTAAAACGAGCCGGGCCATGAAGGCAACGGAATCGAAGGCAGGCTGTCTCCGCCTTCGTTCCCGCCAAAAAAATACAATTCCAGAACCGGATTATTCTTGACTTCCAAAGCCGCTACTTCCAGGGCCGGTCGGGGCGCTACAACGCGAACCAGGCGGGGTGCCGCCAAAACCGGCAAAACGACGAAGCGAAAAGCCGCGGATAAAGCGGTGGTTCGCACCGCCGCGACGAAGAAGCCCGTCGATAAATCCCGCTCTCCACTGTTGGCAATAGGCAAGTCGAGACCAAACGGGCGTTCCATTCGCACTCCCATGGACGCCGAGTTATCGGCAAAGGCACTTGCCCTGTTGCACAAGGGTTTGCGGGAAGTGCTGGCAATTCTGGTTGCCGTTGTGGCGATTTTGATGCTGGTTGCGCTAATGACATTTCATGTCAGCGATCCTGGCTGGTCTCATACGGGCGGTTACGGGCAGGTGCGCAACGCTTGCGGTATCTTCGGTGCATGGTTTGCCGATATCGCCATGTTTCTATTTGGCTATATGGCCTATCTGCTGCCGGTTGCGCTGGCGGTAATCGGCTGGAATGCGTTTCGCGACAGCCGTGAGCTAACAGCACCGATACTGGTGTTTGCACGTGTTACCGGGCTGGTGCTGTTGCTAATCACTGCCTGCGGGCTGGGCGATCTTCACTTTTTTGTACATCGCGGAGATTTACCAATAGGTACTGGTGGTGGCGGGGTGCTTGGCACATGGGTGGCCGGCAGTATGGTGCGTGTTATTAACACTCTGGGTACCACTCTGATTTTACTGGCCCTTTTTCTCGGTTCTATCACTTTCATCACTGGTGCATCGTGGTTTTCTATTGTGGAAAAAACCGGGCTATACACGCTGCAGGCATTACGGGTAGTCATTGACTATGTAAAGTCCGTGGCAGAACGTCTGCAGGACTACTTTACCTACCGCGAAGCTCGCCGGGTTCGGTTGAAGCAGCAATATCAGAGCGATTTGTCAGCTAACCGGCGTGATAACGCGGCTGAGAGATCTGACCCGGTTATAAGGCCTCCCCTGACAACAGAAATCGAGGAAAAAGAAGCCGACGCGGCGCGGGCAACCGATATCAAAACCCGAAACCCGGTTGCGGACGGTAGCGAACAAACCGAGAACCCTTCTGCGGATGCATCAACACCATCAGCACAGTTAAATGATCAATCACAACGCAAGATAAATATCTCTCAACGACCGGCTACGCCGGCACCGGTTGCACCGGTCAGTGAAGCCGAAAAACAATTTCAGTTGTTTGGCGCTGCGAAAGGTGCGAACAAAGTGCAGGCCGGGGAAATCCCGCCGGTAAATCTACTTGACGAAATTGAGCATGTGCGGGCGGGTTACTCAAAAGAGTCGCTGGAGCACCTGTCCCGATTGCTGGAAACCAAGCTCGCCGAATTTAATGTGGTGATCGAAGTAGTCGCGGTTCATCCGGGTCCTGTCATTACCCGCTTTGAGGCAATGCCTGCACCCGGTGTGAAGGTAAGCAAAATCACAGGTCTGTCAAAAGACATCGCCAGGTCACTGTCGGTGATGAGCGTGCGAGTGGTTGAAGTGATACCGGGTAAATCTACCATCGGCCTCGAAATACCGAACGAAGATCGCGAAATTGTGCAGTTAACCGAGATACTTCAATCAAAGGTGTATCAAGACACTCGCTCGCCACTGGCCATAGCGCTCGGCAAAGACATCAGCGGGCTACCCGTAGTTAGCGATCTTGCAAAAATGCCGCACTTGCTTGTAGCCGGTACGACCGGATCCGGTAAGTCAGTTGCGGTTAATGCGATGCTGGTTAGTCTGTTGTATAAAGCCACAGCCGATCAGGTGCGTTTGATATTGATCGATCCGAAAATGCTTGAGCTGAACGTCTATGAGGGAATACCGCATCTGCTCGCGCCCGTAGTAACCGATATGAAAGAGGCAGCCAACGCGCTGCGCTGGTGTGTAGGAGAAATGGAGCGACGTTACCGGCTAATGGCGTCGCTCGGGGTGAGAAACATATCCGGCTTCAACAAAAAAGTTCTGGACGCCCGCGAGGCTGGTGAACCAATTGTGGATCCATTGTACAAACCGGAAGAGGCCTTTGACCCGTCACTGCCTGCTCCCGAACTCGACACCTTACCGTTTATCGTTGTGGTGGTAGATGAGTTTGCCGACATGATGATGGTGGTCGGCAAAAAGGTTGAGGAGCTGATTGCCAGAATCGCGCAAAAGGCAAGAGCCGCCGGCATTCATCTGGTACTGGCGACTCAGCGACCATCAGTCGATGTCATAACCGGATTGATCAAGGCTAATATTCCGACCCGCATGGCGTTTCAGGTATCGTCTCGAATAGATTCCCGAACCATCATCGATCAAGGTGGTGCCGAGACGCTGCTTGGTCATGGTGACATGTTGTTTTTACCTCCCGGTACCGCGCTGCCGGAACGGGTACATGGTGCGTTTGTCGATGACCACGAGGTGCACAGTGTAGTTGACTGGTTAAAGCAATCCGGTACTGCGGTATACGTTGACGAGATCTTGCAGGAATCAACGTTGCCGCTGCCCGGTCTTGCCAGCGAGGGTGTTGATGAAGGTGAACATGATGAGCTCTATGATCAGGCAGTAGCGATTGTTACGGAGTCTCGCAAGGCCTCCATTTCCTATGTGCAGAGGCGATTGAAAATTGGCTACAACCGCGCTGCCAGAATTGTTGAGGACATGGAAGCGGCCGGGGTGGTAAGCGCAGTGCAGCACAATGGCTCTCGCGAAGTTATCGCAGCGCCACCTGTAGAACTATAAAGCGAACAATACTCATGAAGCAAAATGGATGGTTAACAGATAAAGCATGGCTGGCGCTGTGGGTTTTCGGCCTGTCATTGGTCTCGGGCACTGTGAAAGCTGCTTCAAACTCGCTGCTGGATTTCAGTGCGTCGATGCGTTCATTTAGTGCAAACTTTACCCAAACCGTATACGACAGTGACTCAGTGATATTGCAGGAGTCGAGCGGCCAGGTGGTACTAATGCGACCTGGCCGTTTTCGCTGGACCTATGATGAGCCGATACGCCAGGTGATTGTTGCCGACGGCCTTACACTGTGGGTATATGACGAGGACATCAAGCAGGTCACTATGCAGCCACAATCAACAACACTTGGAAGTGCGCCAATTGGCCTGCTTAGCGGTAAGCTTGCTATAGAAAGTGAATTTAAAGTTACAGAACTCGGCATCAAAGATGGTTTGCAATGGTTCCAGCTCGAACCTCTGGTGCAGGATACAGATTTTCAAAGTGTGTTTATCGCACTGGACGACAATGGCCTGATAGCTATGGAGTTGCGCGATAATTTTGATCAGGCGACGCAAATCCGTTTTCAGAATTTTAGAAAAAACGCGCGCATCGAAGATCGTCTATTGCGTTTTGAACCTCCCTCCGGTGCGGATGTGGTGGGTGAGGCCGGAGTCGCCAGCGAGACTGTGCCGCAGGCACAGAATCAGAGTCTGCCTGCCACGGAAGATGAATCGACACAATCACGTCCGTCTGCAAACGAAACCTCGGGCGCCACAGCGTTGCCGTCGGCAACAGACAATATAGATCCGCTTTTGTCGCAACAGCCAGATCAACAGCAAAGTGAGCAATCAGTCGAACCATTAAATCAGGAGCCACCTGTCGTTGCAGAACAGCAACCCGATGCCGAAGTGCAGTTTAGAGAGGTATCCGTCACCCGTCGGCCGTTACCAGGCAGGGCTGCGAACGCCACTGATAAAATGGTGAGTGACGAGTCGGTGGATGAAGTGCCCGCAAACAGCGATCCGGCGTTGCCAGCCGATCCGTTACTGGCCGAGTAGTATTTGCGGTTCGCAGATTTATGGTCGGGTCGGCAAGTCTGCTACAGTGCCCGGATGTCAGAGCAATATACTTTACTGGGCGGTGATGCGCCGGCGAGTCAACCTGCCAGTCGTCGGTCCGGTCAGGATGCTAGCGGCAATTCCGGCCGCGAGATAGCCCGCGAGGAGAGTGCTGCGAAACCGCTGGCTCCACTGGCCGATCGAATGCGGCCAACTGTGTTGGAGGAATTTCAGGGGCAGCCCCATTTGCTGGGGACAGATAGCACGCTGCGCAGCGCCATTGAAAAACAACATCTTCACTCGATGGTGTTTTGGGGCCCGCCCGGTAGTGGAAAAACGACTCTGGCGCGAATGATATCGACCCGGTGTGATGCGGCTTTTATCAGTTTGTCTGCGGTGTTATCCGGCGTAAAGGACATTCGTGCGGCAGTTCAGGCAGCACAGAGCACATTCACCCGCGATGGTACCCGTACCGTGTTGTTTGTCGACGAGGTGCATCGATTTAACAAATCGCAACAGGACGCATTCCTGCCACATATCGAAGACGGTACTTTCTATTTTGTCGGCGCAACTACCGAAAATCCATCGTTTGCGTTAAACAATGCTTTGTTGTCCCGAGTGCGAGTGTACATCCTCAAACAACTTGAACTCGGTGATATAGAAGCAATCATTCGAACTGCGTTGCTCGATGTTGAACGCGGCCTGGGGTCAATTGAGTTTGTGGTCTCTGATGATGTTCTGTTGCGACTTGCTACAGCGGCTGATGGAGATGCACGGCGTGCCCTGGTATTACTTGAGCTTGCCGCGGAAATAGCAACTGCGGCCAGCACAGGTAAAAGAGAGATCACCGATGCCACCGTGGATGAAGTGACACGCGACTCTTTGCGTCATTTTGATAAAGGCGGCGATATTTTTTATCAACAAATATCCGCGTTACACAAATCGGTCAGAGGTAGTGATCCAGACGCGGCACTTTACTGGTTGTGTCGAATGCTTGATGGAGGCTGTGATCCGGTATATATAGCCCGAAGGGTGGTTCGAATGGCGTCGGAAGATATTGGAAATGCCGATCCGCGTGCGTTGCATTTGGCACTGGATGCATGGAATGTGTTTGAAAGGCTGGGTTCACCGGAAGGTGAACTGGCCATCGCACAAGCGGTAATTTATCTGGCGTGTGCCGCCAAAAGCAATGCGTCCTATAGTGCCTTTGGTGCGGCCATGGAGTTTGTTCGCACCAGTGGAAACGCCGAAGTGCCTGAGCATCTGCGCAATGCCCCTACCACATTTATGAAAGATCTGGGATACGGCAAAGAATATCGCTACGACCATAGCGAAGAAGATGCTCTTGCGCACGGACAAACCTACTTTCCGGATAATCTGTCAGCGCCTGTTTTTTATCAGCCGCAACCAAGAGGCCTCGAATTACAGATTGCGGAAAAGCTCGAGCATATAAAGAATCGCCGCACAGCATCGTAACCCTGTGCTGGTTTAGACAGAGTTTTACCGAAGTATATTTACTCTGGCTGTTCGGATGCTCGCAATGCCTGCTGTGCCAGAGCCCACTCAACATGTTCACGAACCATGGCGGACGCATGGCTGCTGCGTTTAGTTAACGCTGTAGTGATGGCGCTGTCTGAAGGCGCGTTACCCATTGCAACGGCAATATTTCGCAGCCAGCACTCATGGCCAATTCTGCGAATCGCGGAGCCTTCAGTCTTACGTAAAAATTCTTTTTCTGACCAGTTGAACAAATCGCAGAGTGCGGGGTTGTCCAGCTGATGTCGACAGGCGAAATCGTTTTCGGCCGTATGCTGCAAAAATTTATTCCACGGGCACACCAGCTGGCAGTCATCACAACCGTATATTCGGTTGCCGATCAGTGGCCGTAGTTCCAGCGGAATGCTGGTTCGAAGTTCTATTGTAAGATAGGAAATGCAGCGTCGCGCATCGACAGTGTATGGCGCCACGATAGCCTGCGTGGGGCACACTTCAATACATGCAGTGCAATTGCCGCAATGGTTTTCCTCAACCCTGGTCGAACCTTCCAGATCAGCTAGCAGTGGCAGCTCTGTATAGAGTTCACCGAGGAAAAACCAGGACCCTGCATCGCGGCTCAACAAATTGCTGTGTTTTCCGATCCAGCCCAGACCGGCTTGCTCGGCGATTGCTTTTTCCAGTACCGGTGCGCTGTCTACGAATGCCCTGTAGCCGAATTGACCTGTCTGTTGCGCAACGCGGTCAGCCAGTTTTTGCAAGCGTTTGCGCATGAGTTTGTGGTAGTCCCTGCCAAGTGCATAGCGCGAAATATAGCCACGCGTGCCGTCGCCTATAACTGTCCATGGCTCGGTGACGGTGTCTGGCAGGTAGTTCATTCGAACTGAAATAATACTGATGGTACCGGCGTGCAGATCTGACGGGCGGGTGCGAAGTTGAGCATGCCTCTGCATGTAATTCATTTCGCCGTGATATCCCTGCTTTAGCCAGTTCAAAAAACGAGATTCGTGTTCACCAATACAGGTGGTGCTGAACCCGGTTTTGGCAAAGCCCAGCTCGAACGCCCAGGCCGTGATTTGTGATCGCAATTCCCGGGGCTCGATAGACACTATAGTCGTGACCGATATCTAGTAAGGGTGAGTTAAACTGACCGGCCCGCTAGTCAGTCGGGAAGTGGCCGCTTTTGTAAAACAACAGCGTATCGGAGGCCCCGTGCCAGTCACGCCAGTCACGTACCGGATTGCGAATCCAGCTGTAGGGTCGATACAGCTTGTCCTTGTTCTGCAACAAGCCTTCAATCACAAGAATTTCTTCGCCTTGAGGATCCAGCATCGGGCGGAACTCACAGGCGTGCTGCCAGCGAAGCAACATAATGCTCTCGGTATCAAAAACATGTAGAGGTCGAATGGTAATTCCGTCAGCAGGTCCAGGCAACCATTTCTGATTGTCGAGTGTATCAATAATTCGCTCACCGACGTCGTTGGGCAGAAATTGATTGTATTTTGCGAATAACAGACAACCCGAGTCGCTGACCAGGCGCGGAATAACGGGGAAGCGAAGGTAGCTGCCGGCGATGTAGAGCGGTGCGTGTTCGCCATTTGTCTGGTTGTGATCAAGACGGCGGCAGGAACCCTGAAGGATAAGCAACTCAACATTGGTATGGTTCTTACCAGTAGCGAATTCAGCGTTTTTTGGTACGCGTATTATCGAGGAGAGTCGAGCGGATCTTTCGCTGTCTCGCTCAAGAACAAACTCATACGCCGCATCACTTTCGCTGACAACCAATTCGTCGAGAGGATTGGTAATGGCAACGTTGATATCGAAATTTGCGTTGATCGGGGACATCACAGTAGTGTAAGTCTCTGCAATTACTGTCAGCGTTATAACCGGGTTGACGGGAGGCGATATGCCATTATCCGGTCTCGTAGCTGGCGCGACAGGATAGCGCAAGTGTGGTCGCCCGGCTGCTGTTTTTATAATGAACAATGGGGCAGCACGTTGAACGCGCTCACCGCATGAAGCTGAGGTAACAAAAAAGAGACGGGGCGAAAAAATTCGCCCCGTTAAAGGCGCTATGAATAGCGCTTGGCGGAGAATACTGTCGCGTTCTTATTGACAGCTTATAGTTGGCAGTCTCGCTCCCTGGCCGGGGCTCATGCCGTTCATTCTTATTAACTTACTTATCTTTCTTATTGTGGTAATTGGTGGTTGTAGCCGTGCTAGCCCAGTGAGAAACATACCGGATCAGATTGTTCCGATTCCTCTGCGCCGCGGTAGGCCTGTACTCGAAAGCAACCGCCCTCGGACCCTGATACATTCAGGTCTTTAGTAATGTCGAAAATTGCATTGGGTGCACTGCCGTTCAGGCTCTCTACACTGACTTCAGACAGAAGGCTCGAAGTGAAGCTGTTCTCGTCCGGGCCAAAAAATACCCGATAGCCATCAACAGCCTCGCTATCCGAGTTGGCAGGCCAGCTCAGCAACAGCCCTGTTGGAACGACACAGCTATCGCAGCTCACATGGAAGTCGATGCTGGCTACCGATGTATCGCCACTCGCGTCCTTAATGCTATAAACCATCGAATCAGTGCCACTGAAATTTTTCGGCGCTGCATAAACAACAATGCCGGAGTCAACAGCTTCGATTCGACCTTGAGAGGGGGGTACGTCAATTGCGAATTGAACGGACGCCCTGTCTGTAATTGAATCGTTACGCAATGGAGCGATGGTTTTAACTGCACCGGCGGCAATGTTCAGGCTGTCCGCTTTGGCAGACAGTGTACTGAGCGCTGCGCCGAGACGAGGTACTTCACAGGTGGCGTTGTTTTCCCACCCGTAGCCGTCGCCATCGGCATCGCTGTCACTTTCGCACAGAGGTTCACCGCTGAGGCTTACTGGGGCGGACGCTACATTGTCCAGTGTACAATCTGCACAAACGACCGCGATGTACAATGTACCAGTTGATTTCTCACCCTGTGCGTCGATCAGTACATAATCAACAGAGTCAGTGCCTTCGAAGTTCGCGTCGGCTACATATTCAACATCGCCGTTTGCGAGCAGTTTCGCCGTGCCGTTGGCAGGCTGGCCAACCAGCTGCAGGTTTGCGGTTGCTTCAAAGTTGTCATTCTGGAGGATTGACACTGTAACCGAATTGCCGGCGACCGTTTCTGCGACATCCGTTTCTGCGTTAATATTTGCTGATTCAGCTGCCAGAGCTGCGGGTACGCCTTGCAGTTCCGAGAGTTCAATGCTGCTGTCATCGGTACCACCGCCACCGCATGCCGCCAGTGAAAGTAGCGCAGCCGATACAGCCAATCTCGTCAGGTTCTCACGCCCTTTCGAACTGGGCGTACGATTCTTTCGACCGTTCATATATAAAGCCCCAAAATGTTATAAAAAATGTGTTTTTTACTAACGTTGCAGTTCTAGCGCTGCAGTCGCGATGCAGGTTAACGACGACGCCGGAAATAACTTGAGGCGGCTGTGTTAAAAAAGATGTGATTTCGACAGTTAAAGCAGTCGTCTCAAGCGGGCTTTATCGATCAAATTCAACAGGATGCAATGCGATAAAAAATAAACAGGAGTCTGCCGATGCGGTTCTACGGGTGAGCGCGTGATTCCTGTTCGTAACCTGCGGGCTTTCGGTACGGCCGGTGCGGGGGTTACAATAAGCGGTTGACGCTTTTCCGGTGAGGACAGGGTGTTTCAGGATTTTTGCCCTGTTTATCCGCTCGTGTTTTTCCGGGTTCGGTCCATCCGGTTTTGCAGGACCGGATAAAAGCGTTTTGGCAGACACCCCAACGGAACCTGAATGACTGACGAGTTACCGCTGTTTAACAACAGTGAAGAACAGCCTTTAAGTGAATTCACAGAAAAGGCCTACCTCGACTATTCGATGTACGTCATCCTTGATCGTGCATTGCCGAACATTGGTGACGGTTTAAAGCCTGTGCAACGTCGCATTATTTACGCGATGTCCGAACTCGGCCTGTCGGCTACCTCCAAACACAAGAAGTCAGCGCGCACTGTTGGCGATGTGCTCGGTAAGTATCATCCGCACGGTGATTCTGCCTGTTACGAGGCGATGGTGTTGATGGCGCAGCCCTTTTCCTATCGTTATCCGCTGATTGACGGGCAGGGCAACTGGGGTGCGCCGGATGATCCCAAATCGTTCGCGGCGATGCGATACACAGAAGCACGTTTGTCCCGCGTATCGAAGATGCTGTTGCAGGAGTTGGGGCAAGGCACGGTTGACTGGGAGTTGAATTTTGACGGCACCATGTCCGAGCCTGCGGTGCTGCCGGCAAGACTGCCGCATGTGCTGCTGAATGGTACTACCGGTATTGCAGTGGGTATGGCCACGGATATTCCGCCGCACAATTTGCGCGAACTGGTCAACGCCTGTGTGCACCTGCTGGAAAAGCCAAAAGCAACCGTCGAAGACTTGATGAAATTTGTTTCGGGGCCGGACTATCCGACCGAGGCTGAAATCATCAGCCCGGCGCAGGAACTTCACAAGATTTACTCCAGCGGACACGGCAGTGTAAGAATGCGTGCTGTTTATAAAATAGAGGAAGGTGCGGTAGTTATTCATGCGCTACCTCATCAAGTGTCTGGCGCCAGAGTCATGGAGCAAATAGCGCAGCAGATGGCAGCGAGAAAACTGCCGATGGTAGAAGACTTGCGCGATGAATCAGATCATGAGCAACCGGTTCGTTTTGTGATTGTGCCGCGCAGCAACCGCGTTGATATTGAATCCCTGATGGGGCATCTATTTGCAACCACTGATCTTGAGCGCACCTATCGTGTAAATCTGAATGTAATCGGAGTCAATGGCCGACCGGCGGTCAAGAACCTGCCGACAATGTTAGGTGAATGGCTCAAATTTCGAATTGAAACCGTTCGCCGACGTTTGCAGTGGCGACTCGATAAGGTAGAAAAAAGGCTTCATCTGCTGGATGGTTTGCTGATTGCCTATCTCAATATCGACGAGGTTATTGCCATTATTCGCAATAACGATGAGCCCAAACCGGTATTGATAAAACGCTTCAAGTTGTCCGATGAACAGGCTGAGGCCATTCTCGAGCTGAAGTTGCGGCACCTGGCAAAACTCGAGGAAATGAAAATTCGCGGAGAGCAGGAAGAGCTTGAGAAAGAAAGAGCTTCCCTCAATCTGCTGCTTGGCTCAGAGCGACGAATGAAAACTCTGGTGAAGAAAGAGCTGCTCGAGGATGCCGAAACCTATGGCGATGATCGGCGTTCGCCTATTGTTGCGCGAAGTGTGGCGCAGGCGATGAGTGCCAGCGATCTAATCCCCAATGAGCCGGTAACTGTCGTCCTGTCGGAAAAAGGCTGGGTGCGCTCTGCCAAGGGTCATGAGGTCGATCCGAAAACCCTGAATTACAAGTCAGGCGATGGTTTTCAACATTCTGTTCGCGGGCGCAGTAATCAGTCTGCCATGTTCCTCGACTCAACCGGGCGGGTATACGCAGTCAGCTCCCACGATCTTCCCTCCGCCCGCAGTTTGGGCGAGCCGTTGGCCGGACGAGTCAAATCACCGGAC
Source organism: uncultured Granulosicoccaceae bacterium (assembly GCA_964409275.1). GTDB lineage: Bacteria > Pseudomonadota > Gammaproteobacteria > Granulosicoccales > Granulosicoccaceae. Next base: position 98,301 of record CAYPCS010000007.1, on the reverse strand, counting down.
GGTGCGACATTTATCGGGGTGATGATGGGGACAGACGATACGCGATTCTTGCTGGCGACCAGCACAGGCTACGGTTTTGTTGCCAATATCGGTGATATGAGCAGTCGTAACAAGGCAGGCAAAGCGGTTCTTACCGTACCGGGCGAAGCACGTGTACTAACACCACAGTCCATCCGGGATCCGCAGCGGGAGTTACTGGTAGCCCTGGGGACAGATGGTAAACTGCTGGCATTTCCGGTGTCGAATTTGCCGGAGCTTGCGAAAGGCAAGGGTAACAAGATTCTCGGTATACCAAAGGCTGCCAACGCCAAAAGCCAGGTGAGTTTGCAGGCTGTGCGAGTCCTCGGTGCCGGTGATTCGCTTAAGATTGTCAGTGGCAAACGTCACACGACATTGCGCTTTAAAGACTTGCAGGATTACGTTGGCGAGCGCGGACGGCGTGGTTTGAGTTTGCCCCGCGGATTTCAGAAGGTCGCAGAGTTGATCGTCGAGTAAGCCTAGTGCGCTGGCGGAAGCAGTGATTGTCAACAACCGTCACACGCCCGTTGAACGCTGAGTCGATAATCGCTATATATCAACGGGAGAGCAGTGCAGGCACACAAGCCAGGAATGTTTTTACACCAACAGGAGTCCAGGTTATGGGTTTTGATATGAGTTACATGCTTTTGGTGATGTTGCCGGGCATGGTGCTGTCTGGACTGGCGTCCATGATGGTGAAAAGCACGTTTAAAAAATACGAATCGGTAGGCACCGCTAATAATATGACCGGTGCAGAGGCTGCCAATATCATGTTGCAGAGAGCCGGTGTCACCGATTGTAAAATTGAACCGGTAGCCGGTCGTCTCAGTGATCACTATGATCCCCGGGACAAAACACTTCGGCTGTCAGAGCCGGTTTACAACGCCCGCTCTATTTCTGCTATTGGTGTGGCGTGTCATGAGGCAGGGCACGCGCTACAACATGCAACCGGCTACAAGTTTCTGCAGATGCGCTCGAAACTGGTGCCGGTGACTAATATCTCGAGCAAAATGTCGATGCCGGTCCTGATGGTTGGTATGTTGTTGATGTCGTTGGCGCCTGCCCTCGGGATGCCTGTCATTATTCTTGGTTGTGCCTTGTTTGGCGCGGCGGTGCTGTTTTCAGTGGTAACCTTGCCCGTAGAGTGGGATGCCAGTGCCAGAGCCAAGACGGCGATGGTCAATGCCGGGATTGTGTCTGAAGACGAAATGCGCGGGGCGGGCAGGGTGCTAAACGCTGCCTTTTTGACCTACCTTGCTGCGGCCATCGCTTCAATACTTACCCTGCTTTATTATCTGCATCGCGCGGGATTGTTGCGCGGTCGTCGATAAAGTCTGTTTAAAGTGAAATCGCGGGCGCAGTGGCTCCGCCCGCGTTGTCGATCGGGACACTGTGTTGCCTGTTGCCCCGGGAAAGTAGCAGTAATGTAGCGAGTCGGGCCGCGGTACCGCTATAATCAGGCGAACAGCTTCAGGTAGACCCAATGGCCACATTCAGTACTAATGAATTCAAAAGCGGATTGAAAATAATGCTCGATGGTGATCCCTACACCATTGTCGAGAATGAATTCGTCAAACCGGGAAAAGGGCAAGCGTTTAGCCGGGTTAAAGTACGCAACCTGAAAACCGGCCGCACTGTTGAAAAAACCTTCAAGTCCGGTGAGAGCGTCGAGGCGGCCGACGTCATGGACACCGAAATGCAGTACCTCTACGCCGATGGTGAATTCTGGTACTTCATGGATCCGGTTTCGTTTGAGCAGATGGGAGCCGGAGAAGCCGCTGTGGCAGACTCCAAACAGTGGCTGAAAGAACAGGATTCTTGCGAGGTAACCCTGTGGAACGGTGCACCGTTGAGCGTGACTCCGCCGAATTTTGTCGAGCTTGTTATCACGCAGACCGACCCGGGCGTGAGGGGTGATACAGCGCAGGGTGGCAACAAGCCGGCCACCATGGAGACCGGCGCAATTGTTAAAGTGCCGTTGTTCATTGAGGAGGGCGAGGTAATCAAAATCGATACCCGTTCCGGTGAGTATGTGAGCCGGGTAAAAGATTGATCGCCGGCCCCGGAACATAGTGTTTCGAGGGAACGATAATGTTTCCGGGAACCACAATGTCTCTGGTGCGCATTGTAAAATTGCACGATGGATTCTGATTCGCTGGCCGATGTTCAACAGCAACAGCGTTGGCAACCTGGTGCAGCCATAGAAATATTGCACCGGCGCGCCGAGATTTTGCAACGTATTAGAGAGTGGTTTCGTTGTAACAACATACTTGAAGTTGAGACGCCCGTACTTTGCGCTGGCGCGGTAACAGATCCGCATATAGACAGTTTTGTCGCGTCAAGCGCAGAGAACCCGAAGCGTTCACCGCGTTACTTGCGAACCTCCGCAGAATTTCATTTAAAGAGGTTGCTGGTTGCCGGGTCCGGTGATGTATATGAGTTGGGTAAAGTGTTTCGGGTAGATGAGTGTGGCCGGTACCACAACCCCGAGTTCACCATGCTGGAATGGTATCGATGCGGACTGGATCATCTTCAGCTGGTTGCTGAAACAGAACAATTGCTGGCCTGTTTGCATGGACCGCAATACCCGGGAATGATACGAACCAGCTATAGAGAACTGTGGATGCAGGCGAGTGGAATTGATGTCGCCAGTTGCAGCTGCGCACAGATTGCTGCTTTTCTGCAGAAGGGCGGTTGTGAAGTGCCAGCATCAATCACAGCGAATTTTGATGCCTTGCTCGATTTGGGGATGGGTACTTTAATCGCGGAAGGGCTGGATAAACAAAAGTACACCTGTATCTATAACTATCCGGCATCGCAGGCAGCACTTGCCCGCATTGATCGATCCGATAGTGAATGGCCCTGTGCCTGTCGTTTTGAAATCTATTTTGGTGCAGTCGAGCTGGCCAATGGTTACCACGAATTAAAAGAACCTGGCGAGCAGCGTGATCGATTTGCAGCGGACAATGCGACGAGGATAATTGATGGCAAGCAGTCTGTGCCGATTGATGATTATTTTCTGGCAGCGCTTGAACAGGGTTTGCCAGACTGTGCCGGTGTAGCAGTCGGCATCGATCGACTTTTGATGATACTGATAGACGAGATTGAATCGCTTGATCAGGTACTTGGCTTTGACTGGAGTCGGGCGTGACTGACGTACTGCGTTATCGCGATTGCAATCGCGAACAACTCCATCGTCTACTGGTGTCATTAGGGCTGAAAGTAGCTTGTGTTGAAATAACCGACGCTATACCGGGTAGTTTCTGGGGTGATGAAGAAGCCGGCCTTATAGGTAGCACACTCTATTTGCGTGACGATACACCAGTTCATTCCGCAATGCACGAAGCCTGTCACTACGCCTGTATGGATGAGAAACGTCGTGCGAGCCTGCATACCAACGCAGGTGGCACGCATGACGAGGAAAATGCTGTTTGTTATCTGCAAATAGTATTGTCAGACGCGCTATCAGATATGGGGCGTTTGAAAATGTGTAACGATATGGATGCCTGGGGTTATTCGTTTCGGCTGGGTAGCGCGCAACGCTGGTTTGAGGAAGATGCCGGAGATGCACGACAATGGATTGAGCAGCGCGATTTACTCGTAGTTGCCGATCAACTCGCCCATGCGAACGGTTGAGCCTTCAGCTAGATTCCCGCTCCACTGGCAGCCGTGCTGCATCAGCAATATAACCGTTGAGCCCATGTTGAATCTTCCCATTTCATCGCCTTTGGCCAGGCTGATCGAATCGGCCTTATCGGGTAAGTCTTTCGCGTTTGTCGCATCTTGCGGGTAGTCCTTGTACCGGATTGTGTTGCTGTTGGGAGGGGTAATCAGGCCGGCCCATACGGTTTCGATGGCGGCGACATTGATAGCACCGACCAGGATCATCGCGAGTTTTCCGGCTTCGGTGTCGAACAGAGTCACAACGCGCTCGTTACGGGCAAACAGTCGGGGGATAACACGCACGGTATGGGGGGCAACGCTAAACAGCCGACCGGGCACATAGTGCATAGCGCGAAGCTTCCCGCTTACCGGCATATGAATGCGGTGGTAGTCGCGCGGAGAAAGATAGAGAGTGGCAAATTGGCCGTTCTCAAAATCGATGGCATCCGAGTCGCGGCCACCGAGAATATCGTGCACGGTATAATAACGCCCCTTGGCTTGAAACAGGTGGTCTTTTTTTATCTCTCCCAGTTGCGATACGCATCCATCGACCGGGCTTACAATAGCCGAAGCTGTGGTGTTTAACGGCCTTGCAGCGGGTTTCAATTGTCTTGTAAAAAATTCGTTGAAGCTGCGATAATGATTTGCAGATTCGTGCTTTGCCTCGTGTATATCAACGTTAAATAGACGTACAAATCCGTTTATCGCCGGTGCGACAAAACGCCCTTGCCGGCGCGTGAGCCAATACACCAGTCGCGACACGAGGTGATGGGGTAACACATAGAAGGGCCATGACTTAAGTCGGTCAGTAAGAGCGCGCAATCGCCTGTTGTCCTGTGCAAAAGTTTAAGGTTTTGTAGTGCAACCGGATATTGTCACGTTGTGGTGGAGGTATCCAGGTCGCAATCGTACAGCTGCTATCAATGGAGTGGGGTTATAACGGGTGTTAAGTGCAACAGATCATAATGGTAACTCAGGTGGCACTGATTGAATAAGAATAACAACCCGGTAGATTTTCCGGTGCTGCAAAACGGGACGCTGGCAGAGCTGATTGAAGCCGGGCATCAGTATCTTTCGGGTTTTGATCTTGTCTATGGACATGGTACCGATAACGCCTTTGATGAGGCAGCCTGGCTTGCGCTTGAAGCCTGCGATCTATCGCCTGTCGAGCCTCTGGCTGACTACTCTGTTCCCGTTACACAACAGCAATTGACAAGAGCACGACAGTGGTTCTGCAAGCGGGCGCAGCAAAACATTCCCGCGGCTTATCTAACCGGTCGCAGCTGGTTTGCAGGTCTTGAATTTATTACGGACGACAGGGCGCTAATTCCCCGTAGCCCGATAGCGGAATTGATCGGTCAGCGGTTCCAGCCATGGTTGCCGGTAGCACCGACTAATGCACTCGATTTATGTTGTGGCGGAGGCTGCATCGCTATAGCTATGGCCCGGGCATTTCCCGAAACCCGGGTACACGCGGTGGATCTGTCGTCTGACGCGTTGGCACTGGCCGGTCTTAATCGGCGTAAACACGCGCTTGATGATCAGGTGCACTTCTTTGAGGGCGATCTGTTTAACCCGTTGCCCCAGGGGCAGCGCTATGAACTAATCGTATCTAATCCGCCGTACGTTGATCGGGATGATATGCGAACGCTTGCAGCGGAGTTTTCGCATGAGCCTGCCCTCGGGCTGGCAGCCGGTAACGACGGGCTGGATATCGTCCAGCGAATACTGGCTGAGGCGAGCCGCTATCTGACACCAAATGGTGTATTGATTGTCGAAACAGGCAATTCCCGACCGGCAGTAGAAAGTCGATTTTCAAATCTTGACTTAATCTGGCTGGAATTTGAATCCGGCGGCACAGGCGTTTTTTTAGCGGGCGCCGCGTCTCTGCCCGCGGGTTAATATACACAGATCGAAGCTGATCCTTTGGGTCCGGCTTGTTTTTAGCTACCGCATTATTTAGTGCTGATTCACCGGGTAAAGCTCATGGCAGACCTTACAACGCTTCGTCAAAAAATAAGGCAGCGGTACAAGCAGACTGAACCGGAGATCGTGGCGGAACTGCTTGCACTTGACACCTTAAGTGAGCGCGAACGTTCGATGCTGGTTGAGACAGCGGCTGAAACGGTCGAGCAGCTGCGCCAGCATACTACACCTACATTAATGGAGAGTTTTTTATCCGAGTACGGGCTATCGACTCGGGAGGGAGTGGGTTTGATGTGTCTGGCCGAGGCACTATTGCGGGTGCCTGACGCGGCCACAGTGGATGAATTGATTGCTGATAAAATAGAGCCGTCGAACTGGGGTGTTCATCTGGGAAAGAGCAGTTCGTCACTGGTGAATGCCTCTACCTGGGCGTTGATGCTTACCGGCAGAATACTGGATGATCCGGCGGGCAGCAGTGAAAACCCGCCACCGGTACTGGCGCTAAGACAACTCATAAAACGTCTCGGAGAACCGCTAGTCAGAACTTCGGTGAGCCAGGCGATGAAATTGCTGGGCAAGCAATTTGTGCTCGGCCAAAGTATAGGAGAGGCACTGGACGAGGCGCGCGAGCTTGAAGCCAAAGGCTATACCTACTCCTATGACATGCTGGGCGAAGCAGCTCGCACCCATGCTGATGCGCAGCGTTATTTCGAGGCGTACGCTCGCGCTATCAAAGAAATTTCAGGAGCTGGCAGCGGCAGCATCTCCGAGCGCCCCGGTATTTCAATTAAATTGTCAGCATTGCACCCGCGTTACGAGTACACCCACAAAGATGCTGTGATGAAAGAACTGGTGCCACGTATTGCGTCTCTTGTCGACATGGCAGCGGAAGCAAATATAGGGCTGAATATCGATGCAGAAGAAGCCGACCGGCTAGACCTCTCACTCGATATTATCGAGGCGTTGCTCAGTGCGCGCAGCGATGATAAATGGAACGGATTTGGTGTGGTGGTGCAGGCGTATGGAAGGCGAGCGTTACCGGTGCTCCACTGGTTAGTGGCATGTTGCCGCACTTACAATCGCAAAATCATGGTTCGGCTGGTAAAGGGGGCGTACTGGGATGCCGAAATCAAGCAGGCACAGGAGCTCGGGCTTGCCAATTTCCCGGTCTACACACGCAAGGCAACAACGGATCTCAGTTACCTGGCGTGTGCCCAGATGCTGCTGGAACACCGGGAAATTATCTATCCGCAATTTGCTACCCACAATGCACATACCGTATGCGCGATACGTTACATGGCGGGAGCTGATATTGGCAGCTATGAATTTCAACGCTTGCACGGTATGGGTGAATCGCTCCATGAATATGTGCACGATCGCCACGGAACACGCTGTCGAATATACGCGCCTGTCGGTGCACACGTCGATCTACTGGCTTACCTTGTCAGGCGGTTGCTTGAAAACGGTGCTAACAGCTCGTTTGTCAATCAGATAGTCAATGAAGAACTGAGCCCGCACGAGGTGGCGCGTTGCCCCGTACAGCAGGTCATTGAGCAGCAAGCCGTGGAGCACCCCGGGATTAGCAAGCCACTCGATCTGTTTCTTCCACAGCGATTAAATTCAAAAGGCTATCGGGTTAATGATCCTGCTTCTATTCAGGCGTTGCTGGACAAACGAGACTCTTTCAGTAGTGCCAGCTATGAAGCAAAACCGTTGCTGGCCGAGTCTCTTCCTGTAAATGGTCCCTCTCGCGCCGTGGATAACCCCGCAACACCAGCTCACCCGGCGGGACAGGTTGTTGAAGCCACAGTCGAACAGGTTGATGCGGCTATCAATACTGCCAGCCAGTCGTTTGCACCGTGGCAATCGAGCACGGCCTTTGATCGATCTGAATGTCTTGCAAGGGCGGCAATGCTGTACGAGCAAAACATTGCCGAGCTATCGGCCCTGTTGTGCAGAGAGGCTGGAAAAAGCCTGGCAGACGCAATTTCGGAAGTCAGGGAGGCAGTTGATTTTCTAAGATATTACGCGGCTCAGGCACTTGATCAGGAAGATAGCCGGAAAGGTCGGGGCGTGATTGTGTGTATCAGCCCGTGGAATTTTCCACTGGCTATTTTTACCGGCCAAATCGCAGCTGCCCTGGCTGCCGGTAATACCGTAGTGGCGAAACCCGCACAACAGACGCCGTTAATTGCAAACCTTGCCGTTGGTTACTTGCATGAATCCGCCATACCGGCTTCGGTGTTACAACTGCTTCCCGGTGACGGATCTGTGATTGGCAATGCGATGGTCAGTGACGCGCGCGTCTGCGGTGTGTGCTTTACCGGTTCGGGAAAGGTTGCCCGACACATAGCAAAACAGTTGGCTGGCCGCAGTGCTGGTGATCTGGCCGCAGGTGCCTGTGCCGCCCCGATGTTGATCGCAGAGACTGGCGGTTTGAATGCCATGATTGCCGACACCACCGCGCTGACCGAGCAAGTTGTGCGAGATGTGCTGGTGTCGGCTTTTCAAAGTGCCGGTCAACGCTGCTCCGCGCTACGCATGTTGTATGTTCAGGAAGAGGCAGAGGATCGCTTGATCGAGATGCTCTCCGGTGCCATTGAAACACTTGTTGTGGGTGATCCATGGCAGTTGTCCACAGATGTAGGTCCGGTTATCGATGCTGCTGCACATCAAAAAATAGATAACTACGTTCGTGAGATGGAAAGCAATGGCAAGCTGGTCAAACAACTTTCGGTGCCCGATGAGCACTGTTTTATCGGGCCGGCAATAATTCGGGTTTCAGGTATAGAAGAACTTAGCGAAGAAATTTTTGGACCTGTGCTTCACGTGGCAAGCTACAAGTCGGATCAAATTGACGCGGTTATCGATGCAATAAACGGCAAGGGCTATGGGTTGACCTTTGGCTTGCATACCCGCATTGATGATCGGGTGCAGCGTATAGTAGATCGGGTGCAAGCCGGCAATATATACGTTAACCGCAACCAGATAGGTGCGATCGTCGGTTCCCAACCCTTCGGCGGTGAAGGTGAATCAGGCACAGGGCCGAAAGCGGGAGGGCCTGCTTATTTACAGCGGTTTTATGCACCGGATTACCCTGCCATTAGCGACAGCGCGAACAATAGTACCGCCCAGAAAGTTGCGTCTGATGTTGTACTTGAACTGCCACAAATACAACAAGCGCTTGATCACGCTGCACCACGTGACCTGCCACTGACGCCCGATGATACGCAGCAGCTAGGTGCGTTGCTTAAGTTCGGTAGTGACAGCGACACAACCATTACCTCAATTGAGATTGACTGGCTCTTGCCTGGTCCCACAGGAGAAAGCAATCGATTAACGCTTTATCCGCGAGGTGTGGTACTTGTCACAGGCACGAGTCTTTCCGGTTGTATGCAGCTTTGTGTCGATGCGTTGATCAGTGGTTGTGCAGTAGTGGTTGTGTGTCCTTCGCCAGGTGCGGCGTTGACTGACGCGGCTGCCAGTGAACTCGGATTGAGCTGCCTGCAAGGTAGCCTGAATCCGGATGATCTCACCCGACTCACCGGGTTAGATGCGGTAGCGGTTGCTGCATCAGCTGATTACACCATGGCCTGCAACAAGGCGTTGTCGCAGCGGTCGGGAGCAATCATCCCTTTAGTTAGTGATTGTTGCGAGCCAGCGCGTTTCGCTTTGGAGCGCCATGTGTGTATCGATACCACAGCGGCAGGTGGCAATGCCACTTTACTGGCGGCTTCAGAGTAATTGATAATCAGATTCCCGACACGCGATAATGTAGTTGTGGATTATGTTGATGAGAATCGGTTGTGATCGGTACAGCATTAGTATCTGCCCTTGCAAAAGGCGGTGGTGCACTATGCAGGCTGACGTCAAATTGATTGTGCGCCGTTTTTGGCAACGTTTAAAATCACTGTTGCTGTCTTTGCGGGAGCATGCCCTTACCGTATATTTTATTGCGCGCTCCCCTCAAACGTCGCTACCGTTGCGTTTGTTTGCCTTGATGGTGGCGGCATATGCGTTTAGTCCAATCGATCTGATTCCCGATTTTATTCCGGTGCTCGGGCTTGTCGATGATCTGGTTTTGTTGCCAATCGGCTTTGCGCTGGTACTGCGGTTCACGCCGGATAGTATTCAGAGGGTAGCCAGAACGCGGTCAATAGCTGCGTCAGAGAAGCCTGTGAGCCGGATTGCAGCTCTGACGATAATCGGATTGTGGGGTGTGTTGCTCTGGTTGCTGGCGACCTGGTTGTTGATTTAGTGGCTATGCTTTTCCGAGGTGCTACCTTTTAATCACCCCTGAAATTTATTATCAGTGAGACGAGAGGTAATATCTCTTTGTCTACTTCAACAAGATAACTGACAATGAACATTGTGTCTGATGATCTGACGAATTCTCAGGTAATCGCGCTATTGCAAGAGCATCTGGATGACATGGCGCTGCATTCACCGCCAGACAGTGTGCACGCGCTTGATCTGGATGCATTGCGCCAACCGGAAATATCTTTCTTCACTGCATGGCAGGGGAAATCATTGACGGGTTGTGGTGCGATCAAGGAACTCGACACCACCCTGGGCGAGATAAAGTCGATGCGAACATCCCGGGCGCACTTGCGTCAAGGGGTTGCGTCAAGCTTGCTGGAGCATATCGTAGCACTGGCTCGCAGCCGGAATTATCAGCAACTGAGCCTGGAAACCGGTTCAATGAAAGTTTTTGAGCCGGCGCACCGTTTGTATTCGGCCCGTGGTTTTGTAGAGTGTGAACCGTTTGCAGACTACAAGCTCGATCCTTTCAGTATCTTTATGACGCTTAAATTGTGAAACGCCTGCATTGGGTCAGAAGGCGGTAGCCAATATGGCCCGCCGCCTCTCGCGTACTATGCCAGCCGGTATTTCTTATATTCGGTTGTCAGGCGAGCTTCATCAGTTCCTGCGCCAATTCGTTCGGCATATCGACCATTAAATCTTGGCTGCCCGGCATTTTTACAATGTCCCAGCCCGCAGCGCCGGTATATTTATCTGCAAAATAGCGAAATGGACCGGGGTCCCGGTTATCTGCAAGTATGAACACTCGTTTGCTAATGTTTTTTATGACACACTGTGTTCTAGCGCACTAACTCCTGGTCTCCAAGATTAAAAGTCTGCCCGTTGATGTCACGTGCATCATTGCCTAGCAAATACAGGTATGCGGGAACCTTGACTGAGGGGTCTGGTAACTTATCCGGATTCTCCCCCGGAAATGCGGAGCTGCGTAGCGCTGTTCGCATCTTGCCCGGGTCGATTGCATTGCAGGTTACCGGCAGATAATTTTCAACGTTGCGATCGGCATCGAATTCGTCGGCCAGTGTGGTCATCATTGCAGCGATAGCGGCTTTGCTTACTGCATAGGATCCCCAGTAAGCTTTGCATTTGTCATCCAGAGTAAAAACCACACTCGCTTGTCCGGTGTCACGTAGTAAGGGTAACAATGCCTGGGTAAGTAGCATCGGTGCGTGGACGTTGACAGTAAAAGTGGTCTGCCAGATTTTCGCATCGACACTTGCGAGCGGGGTAATTTGTCCCAGACTGGCTGCACAATGCACAACACCGTTTAGTCCGTCAAAAATTTCCTTCAATGTATCTGCCAGTTGATGATAGTCATCAACGGTGGCTCCGGCCAGATCGAGCGGATACAGCCCGGGTTGTACGCCACAGGCGCTCTCTATTTCATCGTGTAGCTGGTTGAGCGCGCGCTCGTTCTTGTCTAACAGGACCAGCTGTCCACCGAGGCTTGAAATACTGCGTGCCAAACTTGCACCGAGGCCACCAGATGCGCCGGTAATCAATATAGTTTGATCATGCAGGGCGTTCTCGGGTGCCCGGTAGTTTTGAATCAGGTCGCTAATCACTTTCCATTACCTGTTTTATTTAATCTTGTCGAATCGCAGCAGGGCGTCCTTGCGGCTCCGGGCCAGATCGACAACCGGGTGCGGGTATGAAGATCCCAATACTATACCTGCTTCGGACAATTGGGGTTCGGTTGCGAGCCACGGAGTATGTATCAGTTTGTCAGATAGACCCGACACTTCAGGCACCCATTGCCTGATGTACACGCCGCGCGGATCAAATCGCTCGCCCTGTAGAACCGGATTAAATACTCTAAAATAGGGAGCGGCGTCAGCTCCACTGCCTGCGACCCATTGCCAACCCATAGAGTTACTGGCGAGGTCAGCGTCGACAAGGGTGTCCCAGAACCAGTGTGCACCATGCTGCCAGTGATAACCCATGTTCTTGATCAACAGGGAGCCCACCACCATTCGTACGCGGTTATGCATCCATCCGGTTTGCCAGAGCTGTCGCATGCCGGCATCGACAAACGGTATGCCGGTATTGCCATGTTGCCAGCGAGCCAGAGTATTCCTGTCTACCTTGCACCAGGGGAATTTGTTGTATCGAGTATCCAGAGGATCGCTTGTAGTGTGTGGATAGTGGTATAGCAAGTGGCAGGCGAAGTCTCTCCAGCCGATTTCACGACGAAAGGTTTCTACGTTCTCATCGTCGCCAAGTTTACCGCTTGCGACCTTAAGTGTAATAGCGTGATTAATCTGTCGCGGGCTTATCTCGCCAAACGCCAGATGGGGGGACAGGCATGACGTGCCTTCTACTGACGGAATATTGCGATTAGTGTCGTAACTGGAGATCGGGCCGGATAGAAGATGTCTTAAACGGGATAACGCCGCTGATTCTCCAGGTGTCCACGTGTCCGGAAACCGGCTTGCCCAGTTCTGTTTCGGTAGCAGTGCAAGGTCGCGTACTGTTAGTGAGCCCGCTGGTTTGCGACGGTAAGGCTGTAGGCTTTTAACGCGTTTGACCATCGCAACGGGATTGTGTTTTGCCGAGGCTCGCCAGTAAGCAGTGAAGACGCGGTAGGGATTCTTGCCGTCACGCATTACCTGCCATGGTTCATGGCAATAATTACCGGCGAACGACTGTACGGTTAGACCGTTCTCGGTGAAATTTTTTTTAAGCTGACTGTCGCTGTCAATGAAACGAGGTTCGTAACGCCGGTTCCAGACCAGAGTATCGGTACCGGTTTCTGCTACCAGAGTTTTCAGGACCTGTTCGGGTTCCCCGGCAAAGAGGCGTAGTGTGGTTCCGGCTGTCTTTATATCTTTAGCGAATGATTGCAGCGAATGGTGTAACCACCAGCGGGTGGCACCGCCCGGTTGCCATGCTGAATCGTCAGTAGTGTCGTGGATATATACACAAAGGACTGGTCGCTGCTGACTGCCAGCCCAGTGCAGTGCAGGATTATCCGACAGTCGTAAATCGCGTCTGAGCCAGACTACTACCGGTGGAATCGATGTTGAAGCCATGGAGTCTCTGAAAAGGGTGCAGGGTATGAGATCAACTGTGGCATTCATCACAACTACATCAATACGCATTGTGGACAAGGTGCTTTGTGATGCTAAAGACGCCCAGCGAACCGTGAACAGGCGCACATTGTAAAGTGTCCGGGCCTCTGTTGCATCTCGCTGTTTCCCTTTTCGCCTTTCACGTACAAGCTCAGTTTTGTGAACTCCTGCAAATGCAGTCAACACTTTTAGCAAAAACATAATAGCTGGTCTGAAAACCCGGCCTTGTTCACTGTCGCCCGGTATATCGATTGCAGTTTCGACTTTTATGGTGACTACGTGTGGGTCAACTTAGTCAATTCGTCTTTAGCTAATTTGAAGGAGTCGCAATGAAAAATTTTGTTGCTGCGGTGATTTTGTCGGTGCCGCTTTTCGGGCTGAGTGCCAGCTACGCACAAGCACCTGTGCAAGGAACGATGGAAGCTTTCGTCGTTGAGTTGAAAGATAACAAAGAACAGTTGAAGGCCGCCGAAAGCGTCGAGCCAAACGAAGTTGTTGAATATCGCCTGACCTACACGAATTCAGGTGGATCGAATATCTCTGGTCTAACCGTGGTTGGACCTGTTCCGGAGGGCACCAGCTATCTTTCTGATTCTGCTTCGGCAGACGTAAGTGCAACCTTGCTGGTAAGCATCGATGGCGGTGAAACCTTCGAAAGCGAGCCAGTGAAACGTGAGGTTGTCAAGAGCAATGGTGAGCTGGTGGAGCGCGTAGTTCCGCCAGAGGAATACACCCACTTGCAGTGGAAAGCGAAAGACGCAATTGAGGGCGAAGGCGGAAAACAGTTTTATTCCTATCGAGTGCGCGTCAAGTAGCAGCAAGTTTTATTGTTTGTAGTTAACACCTAATAACGAAAATGGTATGCGGAGAATTGGATGCTCCGATGTACTGAACTACCGGGTTGAGTTCGCGATGAACAGAATCACATACAAGGTTGAAATAATCCATGAAATCTAGAAAACCACGTTTGCTTTGGCAGGTAGTGCCAATTGCGTTCGCATTGGCGGCCGCTGGTACTGCCACTGGCGTTTACGCAGCAACTGCAGCGGGCACGCAGATAAAAAACCTGGCCACAGTCTCTTATGAAGATGCGGCCGGTAACCAGTTTTCAGCGCAATCTAATGAGGCGGTAGTTACCGTTGCGCAGGTTTATTCTGCGACAATTGGTACGGATTCCACCGTAACAGCTTCACCGGGGCAGCCGGTCTATCTGCCGTTCGTGCTGGAGAATACCGGTAATGGCAGTGATAATTTTTCATTGACCGCCAGCGATGACACGAGTGTAGTGGATGATCTGAATGCTGACTCTATCAGAATTTATGATGACAGCAACGGTAACGGTCAGGCCGATTCCGGTGAGCTCGAAATCTCGTCACTGTCACTGGCCGCAGGTGCAATCCGAAGCATTGTGGTCGAGGTGCAGGTACCACCGACAGCCATAGCCGATGAGACTATCGGGGTGACGCTTACTGCTGAAGCAGAAGAAGGTACCGGTTCAGTGGTAGCCGGCAGTGTTACCGACGTGACTACAAGTCAGGGTCTTGACGGTTTCAATGGTACGGTAGAGTCGATAATTACAGTAACAGCAGATGCTGTTGTGGTGGCGACCAAGAGTTCGGCGCTGGATGTTATCAACTCCGAGATCACTTACACCATACAGCTGATGAATAACGGTAATGCGCCTGCTGCAACTGTGGCTATCAATGACGCGTTTCCGGAGAATACGAGCTATGTTAATGCAAGTGCTATCGCATCTGGTTTGCTCGCCTCAAATGGCGATACGCTTCCAGCGGTTGTCACACTGGACGAAACCGTCGATGGTGTTGATTACAACGGCGATGGCGACACGCTGGATACCGGATTGTCCGGATTGTCAGCGAGCGATCTGGAGTTGCCGCCTAACTCAACCGTTAGCCTGGCCTATACCGTATCGTATGATCCACTGGTTATTGGTGGTGGTACTGTCATTGCCAATACCGCGTTTGTTTTTCCGGACGTCAATGGCGATGGTGCAGTCGACTCACCGGTACCCACTAACCTGGTATACGACATAATTGTCAGCACCTATGGTGTTGCAATTGCAGATACGGCCGAAGACACTGGTGGTGACCAGATCAATGATGGTCAGGATGATGACGAGGCCAACCAGATACAGTTGGTTGATGAAGTGGCTGCTGGTGCGACTGTCGCGTTCAAGAACGTAATTACCAACACGGGTAACGTTGCAGATATTCTTGAGTTGTCTATTGTGAACTCATCCGGTTCGCCGTTTCCAACCGGTACTGTGTTTACATTCTGGGACAGCACTGGATTAGTGCAACTTACAGACAGCAATGGTATTTCAGGTGTGGATGCCGGAACGATTGCAGCCGGTGCATCGGAAACGATAACTATTAAGGCAGCTCTTCCTCCGTCTATCAGCGGGCCTGGTAACTACGATGCGTTTATCACCGTTACATCGGCAGGCAAGCCTGATCAGTCTGCTTCTATGACAGAGCGATTGTCCCTGATTACACAGCCAACTGTCGATATACATAACGCTCGTGGCGGGCTTCTGGGTATAGATGAAGATCCTTTAGGCACTCCTGATTATTCAGCAGTGAATACCATAACAGCGAACATTGGCGACACAGTGACTATCCCGTTGTTTATCGATAACGATAGTGATGCTTCGGTATCGTATCAGCTTGGTGTAGGCGGAAGTTATGATGACGCTACCAATACGCTTGGATCACTGCCTGCAGGCTGGGTTGTGGAGTATTTTCTATCGGATGGTACGGGCCCAACCGGAAGTCCGGTGACAAGTACACCTGCTATACCCGGTAACACCGAGGATTTTGAGATCTTTGCAGTGGTCACTGTACCGTCTGACCAGACGCAGGCTCTGTTTGACTTTTCCAGCGACAATGATGCCGACGCAGTTGATGAAAACCTTGATGGCAATGGCGACGGTGATGGCGACTATCCGTTATTTTTTGAGGTAAGCTCAACTGGTACAGGTGCCAACGACGTAACGGTAGAGGCGATAGACGTCAATACTGTACATGCTGTGACATTAACACCATCTGGAAGCTCGCAGATTGAGAGTGGCGGTACGGTTGTTTTCCCGCATACGCTTGCTAACAACGGCAACGCTGATGCAACGCTTGAACTGACGGCTACCAATAGTTTGCCAGGCTGGACCAATACGGTTCTAATCGATACTGTTGGAAATGGTGTGCCTGATACTGAACTTGGCAATCTGACCGCAGGAACTATAACAGTCCAGCAACCGGACGGGACCGATGTAACGCTGACTGTCACTGTTGCAGGCGGCGTACCTGGCCTTACAGTGCCACCAGGTGCAAACATTCCGTTATCTGCCACTGTCTTCGCACCTTCATCAGCGAGTGATGGTGATGTGGATACCCTGACCATCTCGGCGACTGACAGTAGTGCAGGCACTACTGCTATAGCGCAGGATCAGTCGCAGATTGTTGCGGGGCAGGTTCGTATTACTAAAACTGTGGCTGTTGATACCGACTGCGATAATGACGCAGACTCGACGTTTGCCGAGACCCAGACCACTTTGGTAGAGCCGGATCAGTGTGTCATATGGCAGATTGTTGCGGAAAACCAGGGCACAGCAGATGCCTACAAAGTGCTGGTAACAGATGCCATTCCGCCATTTAGTACTTTTGAAGCCGGCAGCCTTCGTTACTGTATTACGTCTGCGTGCACGCCTGGAATAGTCACTGATGGTACAGGTGATGATGCGGGAGAAGAGTCGGCCGGCAACATCAGTTTCTATGTTGGTGCTGATGCAACACCTGCAACCGGAGTTGGTGGTACGCTGGTTTCAGGTGACCAGGCAACTGTTCGCTTCACGGTGAGAGTGGACTAGCGCAACGGTTAAGGATCTAACCGGTAGAAGTAAACCGGACCATTCGGTTCGGTTTACTTTTTATCCCTGCACAAGTGAGGGCTACTGACTGGATCGCCGCTAGCTACATGCGAATTAAACACTTCCATTTCGGTGATTTAAAGGTCAGGGTCACAGCGATCAGGTGGCTCTTGTTGTTCACCGCTTTCGTGATCAGCCACGCCTCCTTGCTGACGCCATTGAAAGCGTTAGCAGCCGAAGACCCTGCGGATAACCATCATGCTCCGCCGGGCACTATCATAGAAAACCGCGCTGAACTGACTTACGTCAACGCCGACACCGGCGAAACGATCCTCGTGTCGAGTAACCTTGCGACAATAGCCATCGGTCACTATTACAACTTTATACTTCGGTCGAACAGGTCAGTAAGCGCACAGGCTGGTGCGGTCGTCGAGTTGGCGCATCGCATCAGTAACGGTGGTAACACGGTTGATCAATACGAACTCGGTATTTTTACAACCGATTTAAATAACAGTCCGGCAAGCCTCGATATTTACCATGATCTGGATGGAAACGGGTTGGTCGATGCCGGCGAGCCTCAACTGCAACAAACCTCAACCTTAAATCCCGGGGAGAGTGTTGATCTGGTGATACGTGGTGTAGTGCCAGACAACGCTGCAATTGGCGCGGTCCTGCAATATGGAGTATCCGCAACTTCAACCGGGCCAGATGGTGAGACTAAATCCAATATCGATGAAATACAGGTAGTCAGCGGGGCCTTACTGGCGCTTGAAAAGACCAGTAGTCCTCAATGTAGTGTGGCCCTGTTTCCGGGTGATGTTGTCAGCCAGGTCATTGAAGTTGTGAATAACGGCTCGACGGAACCACGCGGAATTCGGCTTGTTGTCGATGGTGAGTTGCGGACCGGTGTGGTGGTAGAACAGGTAGTACCGTCGCATATGGAATTTATCGAATTTCTTGAGCCAGGAACCGCTGACACTGGTGCCATACCGGTATTGCGCTTGCAGGGGGTAGCGGCTAATTCGTGGGTAACTGCCGAAACACAGTCCGAGAGTATGGCAGTGGCAAGTACGGGGCTTTTTTTTGAAACCGGACTACTTCCCCGGGACGCAAGCGCGCGGTTTGCTGTTTCTTTTCAGGTAACCGACATCGACGGGGCAGACAGTCTGGTGACGTCTTCGGCAAGTGTCGATCTCGATGGTGATGGCATACCGGATTTTAAGAGTAACAATACCTGCAATACGCTCTCTGTGCCGGGGGCTTCACTTGCTGCATCGCTTCGATTTCTGGAACCGGCTACAGACGTGCGAATGACCGGCGTAGCTCCTGAATTTAATACTGATGCGCACTTTATCGATGCGATTCACTACCGGCTAAGTGAGGTGAAGGATGAAGCGTATCTACGACATCGCGACGGATTCTATCTTGAGCTTGAGTTATCGGCTCTTGATAACGCGTCTGTGCAGCTTGATGCCAATGGAAATCGTTATGCTGTGGCGATGGTTGAATCCGAACTTACAGGGGATTCGATAAGTGTAGTGCTGCTTGAGACATCGACTGCAGGGCTGTATCGCAGTATAGCGCCGGTAGAACTTTCCGGCGATAAGCGATCCGATGGCGGGCACTGTCCGGCACTTGCGGATGACAATAGTGTGATCGTGCCGCTGATCGGGGAGGATGCACCTGCCTGCGTCCTGCAGAGCACCGATAATGACAGACTGCAAGGGAGCTTTCTCGATAGCAATTCCGGACTTGCGATAGCGGATGTTGCATTGGTAAACCCGCAAGCGGTGGTATTCAATTCGCAGACACTGTTACCAGTGAGTGGCGCTGTGGTTTCAATCTATAACGCCGCCACCGGAGCGATAGCCCTGGACCCCGTGACCGGAGGAGCGCTTGAATCACTGACCGGGGCAGACGGCCTGTACTTGTTACCACGACTGACGCCTGGTAATGCCTATTTTTTGATGGTCACGCCACCGGCCCGGCATCTGTTTCCGTCAACGGTGGCGTCATCGCAGTTGCCGAATTTTAATATCAGTGAAATTTCCTACGGTATCTCCGGATTGACTAATACCGATGCCGCCCGCAGTGCTATTGATCTAAATGGTCCTGGTGTTTTTACAGTGAGTGCCGACACTGTTTTTGTACCCGTGGACATTCCGCTTGACTCCAACATCACTGATGCGCTGTTGAGTGTAGAGAAAGTAGCATTGCAACAGTTCGTGGAGCCTGGCCAGTCGGTCGCCTACCGTGTTGTGGTCAGGAATAGCGATGTTGAAGATATTGCGTCCGTGACTTTGCAGGATAGACCCCCCTATGGTTATCGCTATGTGCCATTGTCAACGACACTGGATGACGAGACCATTGCCGAGCCCGCGATAGACGGTGACGGCATGCTTGAGTTTGACCTTGGGACGCTTGCAGCGGGAGAGTCGGCATCCCTCACCTATATTCTGCGGTCCAGCGCGGGCGCCATTGATGGTGATGGAGTTAATCGTGCGATGGCCCTGGGGGTGACGGTAGATAATGCGCAAGTAGTGTCACCGGTCAGTCGCGCAAAAGTTGAACTAAAGCGCGGTGGAGTGCTTTCAGACAGAGCAGCCCTGTTCGGGAAAATCTATGTAGATCAAAATTGTGATCATGTGCAGAACAACAGGGAGTGGCCTGTCGGAGGGGTAAAGTTCTATCTACAGGACGGCACCTACACCATATCCGATGGCGATGGTCTGTTTAGTGTCTATGGGCTTAAGCCGGGCAGTCATGTGATCAAGGTTGATACCCATACACTCCCGGATGGCCTGGAGCTTAAACCGCTTGACTCATTGCACGGAGTAGACCCTGAAAGCCGGTTTGTGGATCTGATGCCGGGAGACTTTTACCGGGTAGATTTTGCTGCTGTTTGTCCGCAGGAGGACAGCGAACTCGTGTTTGCTGAAATAAAGGCTCGCAACAAATCCATTAACGGAGATTGGCTGTTGCAGGGTGCGGAGAATTTTCGCGCCGGTGAAGAGCAGTTGCAGTTAAACCCTGAAACACTGGTTCGATCGGCTGACGGTGATCTGTCGAGTGGAATTCTAACGGGTCCGCAGGACCAGGAGTCGGTAGTTGACAGTACTGTCGCCAGACAAGTAGCCGAAGAGTTGGCCAACCAGAGTGAAGCCGATGCGGTGGTGATGCCCGTCGCGCAGGAAGTAGTGGCGGACATAACTGCGGCTCAGGCTAAAGCCGGCACCTGGTTGTGGCCCCGGAGTGATCTTAGCATTAACGGTCGCTTTATGGCGGTAGTTAGAAATGGTATCGAACCAGCGCTTTATGTTAACGGAAAAGCAGTACCCTCTACCCAGATTGGCGAGCGAATGGTTAATCGTCGGGAAAAGGCACAGGTAGTCGCCTGGTATGGAGTAGAACTTGATTCGGGGGAAAACAATGTTGAGGTGAAAGGGACAGACCCGTTCGGCAACGAAAGGGTACTGGCCACCGGAGCTTTCAAGCGTCCTTCGTCAGGTACCTCTATCCGCTTGACCAGCGAAAGCGAGACGGTGTCTGCCGACGGTGGCCGGTCTTTTCTACCGGTCAAGGTCGAAATTCTGGATGACAAAGGATACCCGGCGCTGGGTGTTTATTTCATCACCATTGAAAGCAGTGATGGCGGCTGGGTCGAGCAGGATATACAGGATTCGGAACCGGGCAGACAAATACGTGTAAACAACGGCTCCCGCGTTATTAACTTTACAAGCTCGGAACGTACTGGCGAGATACGGCTGCGTGCCAGTACCGGTGAATTTTCCGATGAAATCACTATTCATCAAGTGTCGGAATCCAGACCACTGATAGCCACGGGTTTTGTGGAAGCTGGTGTTTCTCTGTCGTCTACGAACTTTGGCTCGTTCTCACCATCAAGGGATTTAGGGAGCCTTGATGGTAATAGCCGCTTCAACACACGTGCCGCGGTTTTTGTTAAGGGCCGCGTCAAGGAAAAATATAACCTGACGCTTTCCTACGACACCGATAAAGACAGCGATGAAGATTTGCTGCGTGATATCAATCCGTCGGAACACTATCCTGTACATGGCGATGCATCTATTCGTGGTTATGAAGCACAGAGTCGCAGCAAACTCTATCTAAAACTGGAGCGCGATAAGAACAGTCTGATGTGGGGTGACTACCTCACGGATTCGGGCAGTGATCATCATGATCTTGCACGCTCACGCCGTGCCTTTACCGGTTTGAATGCTGTGTACGACGATGGTCAAAATCGCGTGCGGTTTTTTGCTGCGGAGCAGGAGAACCGGCGGATAACCGAACTGCTGCCCGGTAATGGCAGTGCGTTGCTATTTCGTCTGCGAGCATTTCCCGTGGTACCCAACAGTGAAGTTGTCGAGATCATCACTCGCTCGCGTGACAACACCGGTTTGGTGATAGCCGAAACTCGCTTGAGTCGCTTCGGTGATTACAATATCGATCCGGTTGAAGGCTTTGTGACATTTTCGTCGGTGGTGCCAACGTTCGACGATCAGCAAAATCCCGTGTTTGTACGAATCAGTTATGACGTTGAGAACGGCGGTGACGACTACCTGGTTTCCGGTGTGAGATTTGACCGGACGGTGAATGAAAATCTGAATTTCGGTGTGAGCTATACCAGTGATTTACATAGCGAAGACGGCAACAAACTGGCTGGTGCATACGCCACTTACGAGGTCGGTGAGCGTACACGTGTCAGTGCCAGTGTCGCCACGTCAGACTCTGTTCAGAATGGTCGGGGCAATGCTCGCCAGATCTCGCTGGAACATAACTGGGGTGGTGTATCAGAGGCTCGAACTTCTATCACTCATGCACAGGCTGATGCGGAGTTTTTCAACAACGGGGCCGCGATCGCGGCAGGTCGAAGTGAAACCAGGGTGAACCACAAACAGAAGGTGTACCGCGACAGCACATTATTGCTGGATGCAGTAGCCAGTGAATCTACGCAAGGTGATGAAGGACGTCGTAGTCTCAGCGCATTGCTGGAAACCCGCTTGAGAGAATGGCTGGTACGGGCCGGTTTGAGGCTGATATCGCAGGAAGATTTTGCCGGTGAGGACAACTTCGTCACATCGGTTCTCGGTGCCGGTCGCAAAATAAATATCGGCGACAAGATCGGTCGGGTTGATGCGGAGTATGAACAGGATACCGGCAAGGGCAGCCGTCGCAGAGTTACCCTGGGGGCCAAACTGCAGGTCCATGAAAAAGCACATATATATACCAATTATGAGCTTGCTAACAGCCTGCTGGCGTTAAACGGTGGCAGCAATAACCAGCGACTGGAAGCGTTAACGCTTGGTGTTGAGACATCTGTACTGCCGTCGACGCGGCTTTATTCGGAATATCGCATGCGCGGTGCATTCGATAGTCGTGACTACGAGACGGCCAGTGGAATTCGTGCTGACTACGAAATTGTCAAAGATTTGAAAGTAACCCCCAGTGTTGAAGTCATCAGATCAATTGATCCCGATGTTAACAACACCGATTCAGTGGCGGCTTCAGTGGGATTGGTTGATACGCGAAACCCCAACAGTCGGCGTTTGTTAAGAGCTGAAACCAGAAGTACCGATGGTTCGGACTACATCGGTTTTCGTGGAAGCTATGCGGCGCGTGTCAACCAGGACTGGACAGCGGTACTCACGGAAAATTTGAGCCGCCAGTCTAACCGCGGTAGCGATGATACGCTGCGACATTCGTTTGTTGCCGGTTTGTCTAAACGGCCAAAGCTCAATAATCGTCACCACATGTTGTTCCTCTATAACTGGAAAGAAGAGCGGGGTATTGCCACTGGTGGTGATCGCACTGTGCATTTGTTATCAACTCACCAGAACCTGCAGTTGAATAATCGTGCACTTTTAACCGGGCGTCTTGGTGGCAAGCGCAACACCACAAGACTGGCGAGCCGCTCTTCTACAAGCTTTTCGATGCTTGCAGACGTGCGGCTGAACTTTGATTTTAATCGCCGTGTGAATGTTGATGTCCGTGGTGGTGTGTTGACAACCGATGGCATTTCTGAAAAGCGATATTCGGCCGGGGCCGGGCTCTACTATCTAATTAATAAAAATGCCCGCGTGGGTATTGGTTATAACTTTATCGGTTTCAGAGACCCTGATCTGGATGCTGAAGAGTTTAACGCACATGGCTGGCATATCGGATTGCAGTACAAGTTTGATGAGGACTCCCTGAAATGGCTGGAATGATAATGGACCGGTTGGTGAGTCGCGTGCGGGATGCGACAACCGGGGCGTGGTGTGCTGCAAGGTATAGATGGCTACCTGTGATCGCTATCGTCGGTCTCAGTGGTTGTGCCAGCACGGAAGAACTGTTCGCACAGTACGAAAGCGAATTTTGCCCGGCGCCTGCGCGCCTGGTTGAAACGAAAAAAGAAGTGCTCAGTGATCGGGTCGAGGTCAGGGAAGTCGCTGCGGCGCTGGCGCCGGAGGGGAGTGGCGAAACGCTACCCTGGGAGCCGGCCGTGTATTTCAAATCCGACTCAGCGCAACTCACTCGTGTTGCTACACAGTCATTGGCCGGTAATCTGGAATTGCTGCAGCAATTTCCAAAATTCAGAGTGTCAATCAGGGGGTTTACAGACGTACATTCATCTGCGCAATACAACATTGAATTGTCGAAACGAAGGATCAGTGCGGTGCGCGAATACCTCATGGAAGGAGGCCTGCAAAAGACACGTGTGATCGGTCGCTCGCATGGCGAGGCCACTCCGCTGGCTGATACCGATTCTCCTATTGCTGACGAAATAAATCGACGCGTTGAATTGATGTTGCTGGACGAGAATGGCAGGCCATTGCCGAGCAGACAGTCGATTATCATGGGGCCGACTGAATAGACATGAGCTCCGGGTACACTATTTTTCCGCGGCACGCGACCGTGTGGGTGTTGTGGGTGCTACTGTGGTCTGTCACCTGTCAATCATTATATGCCGCGACCCCCGCTGGAACCGTCATCAAGAATCAGGCGAGCGCATCGTATAAAGACAGTAACGGTGTGACCAGAGTGGCGACCTCCAATGTGGTCGAAACCACTATCCAGCAGGTCGCAGCAATGCAACTGAATCAAAACCAGAGTCGCCCGGCGGCAGCGGGTCAGCAGCTTTTTTTAACACACAGCGTGACAAATACCGGCAATGGTGCTGACCGGTTTACCGTTTCGGCGGTGAACGAGTCGGGAGATGATTTTGATCTTGACAGCATCGCTGTTTATGCAGATGCAGATCAGAACGGACAACCGGATTTGTTTAGCCCGGTTAATGTCTCGGCGTTACTGGCCGCGCAACAATCGTGGCATTTCGTGGTTGCCGTAACGGTACCGGCAACGGCAGTGGCGGGTGAGGGAGCTACTCTGACAGTGGTTGCGTCTAGTGAATTTAATGGCGGCATTAACAGTTCCAATACAGACACTATTTTGGTGTCCGATGAAGCTGTGCTGGAGCTTACAAAGAGCATGACGGCGACGTCGGGCGTCTCGCCTTCTGGTCCTGTAACAGTAAGCCTCAACTATCGTAACAGTGGCGTCGGTAGCGGTACCGATGTAACGATCATCGATGCGCTGCCCGCGGGTATGGAATACGTTCCGGGTTCTGCACGATGGAGTGAAACGGGAAACACAGTGCTGACGGATGGTAATTCAGCGGATGCCCAGGGCGCTTCAACGACGGTGCGGTTTTGTGCTTACGATGCGTCTTGTGCGGGTTTGGCGGAAGCTGATTCAGATGCAGATGGCGATAGCACTAATCAGATAACCGCGATTATTTCAAGCGTGTCGTCCGGAACGGTCGGGCAGATCAGTTTTCAGGTAAATATTGCAAGCGGTTTGAATGCGGGTAACTTGCTTAACACCGCCGAGTATGAATACAACGCCGGTGTCAGATACAACAGCAATACGGTGACCTTCGATGTGTTGCACAGCGCCGGCGTCGTTTTAAACGGATCGGCGACTCTGTCAACTGATGGAACCGCTGAACCTGACGTTATAGCAAGTGTGCCGCAGGGTGGGGTCGTAGCGTTTGAAAACCACGTCTGGAATAACGGCAATGGCACAGATATTTTCGACATCTCCGTCGACCAGGCAGCTTCCAGCTTCCCTGCCGGCAGTGTATTCAGAATACTGCAATCAGACGGTTTGACACCATTGATTGATACCAGTGGCAACGGTATTCCCGATACCGGTAATTTGGCTGCCGGTGGTGTTTATAAAATTGTGGTTGAAGTGATACCCCCGGCGTCTGCTGTCGGCAACAATGGCGGTGCAGGGTTTGAAGTAACGGCGCAGGCGACATCTGTCTCTGATGTCGCTGCAAGCAACCCTATGCTAAATCGTCTGCTGAATATCAGCGCGGCCTCGGTTGATATCACCAATATTGCAGAGATTGGCGACACGAATGCACTTGGTGTCGGCGCGGGACCGGAAGCAGCGCCGGTGAGCACCCTGGTTGTCGCACCGGGTGAGGCGGCGGTACTGCCACTGTTCATAAACAACACCGGTGCATCTGCGACAAGCTTTGATTTAGCGGTGAGCACAGTCGAGGATTACTCCAGTATCGAACTACCCGACAACTGGTCTGTAACTTTCCGTATCGATGGTGAAACCGATGATGTGACGAACACGGGCGTCATCAATCCAGGGGAGTTTCTATTAATCAATGCCACCGTCACCGTGGCTGCAGCGGAGGTAGCTAGTGATTTCAGTCTGTATTTTCGGGCGTATTCGGAAACGACAGGTGCACTGGATATAAAACACGATGCGATCACTGTACCCGAGGTAGAGGAAATATTGCTGGAACCCGGCCAATCCGGCCAGACGGATCCCGGGGGCAGTTACACCTATAGTCACCTGCTAACCAACAACGGCAACACCACTGCCACGTCAATTGCATTGTCGCTGGTAGACAATATGCAGGCGCAGGGCTGGACTTCAATTGTTTATGAAGACACTGATGGCGACGGTGTTTTCGGCAGTGCTGATCTGCAAATCGACACCGTCACAAGCCTCGCACCAGGAGCGCTTTTGCGTTTGTTTGTCAAAGTCTTTGCGCCAACTGACGGCGCTTTGCTGGCGGTTAATACCAGTACATTAACGGCGGAATGGAATGCCGGTGCCAGTTCTGTAGAGGTTATAAACGTCACCACGATTGCTGAAAGTGAAATTAGTATTGTAAAGGAGCAGGCACCTGATTTCGGATGTAACGGTAGTCTTGAGGCCTCATATGGTGTTTCAGGGTTTGCCGTTGAGCCGGGTAATAACTGTGTTAGCTATCGATTGACTGCGACCAATGCCGGAGTTGTCACTGTCTACAATGTCGAGATAGCCGATGCGACACCTGCGTTTACCGAGTACTTTGGCAACGCTACCTGCTCTGCAACAGGGTGCAACATACAGGAACCGGCGGCCGGCGGGCAGGGCAGCGTAGTTGGTACATTGTCGTCTCTCGCAGCGGGTGACTCTGTGGTGCTCGAATTCAGTGTCAGGGTTGAATAGACGTGAGTTCAGAGATTGCAATTGAACGTCAGAAGAATCCGCGGCTGTTGGCACTGCGGGCGCGCTTTAGTAAAAATCATGTTGTTTTTCTAGCGCTTAAAGTGCTGTGGATTGTTAGTCTTTTTCTGGTGTTGCCCGATAAAGTGAAGGCTGAAGGGTCCTGGCAAATGGGGCTTTTCGAAGGGCTAACCCATCGCCAGGCGATGTACGAGACGAACGTTGCGTTGGGTTACAACCTGCTTAATGTAGATATTCTCACACCAGGTGAAGTCATTAATGTGCATGCCTGCGGCACTGCTGATACCAATAATATTCGGGTACGGATATTTGATCCGAACGGTACCGGTGTCTATGACAACACAGCGGCTGGCAACGTACCTTGCGGTAGTGACTTTGATACCACGTTCGATCCTGCTGTCAGCAACCCGCACCAATACGTCGCCACCACTACCGGTGCCCATGCGGTTTGGCTGACCAACAATAACGGCACGTTTCTGCTGCGCTACGACGTAACCGTAACTAATTCCGTTAATGACATAATCGATCCACGTATCAATGGTGGAAGGCTGTGGTCTCTATACTGGAATTTCAATGCTGGATCTTATGCCGAGGAGTTCGCCACTGATGCAGATCTCTATGTGGTGGCAGACGGAGGGTTTGTAAACAGCTTTTTTATCTGGCGTCTGGATTTAACCAATTTTGCGGGCTTTGTTTATTCGCTACGTGCAAATAGTCTGGGGGTAACCAGTCCCAACGCGGCGGGCGATGTCGTAGCGGGTATTAGTGTGCCAACGGGTAACAACGCCGTGCAAGAGCAATTTCCCATCTATCTTGGTTATCCCGCGTTGAATTATCCAGCCCCGATCGGTGGTGTGGATGTGAGCGGCCTTTCGTTTGTTGATAGTGATGGTGAGGATTCCGGAATTTCTCCTGGTACCACTAATGGTGTGCAGGACAGCGGTGTTTTTTCCTTCTCGACAAATCTAACTACTACAGGCGTTTATGAAATAATCATAGACAACAGCAGTCCCACCGGCGGAGGGCCTGATGGTTTGTATGGACAGGGAGATATTTTTCTTCGGGGAACAGCGTTGCCGGGTCTCAATACTGTTGTCTGGAATGGTGAGGACAATAACGGTGTAACCGTGCCGGAAAATGCCTACACAGCGACTCTCAGTGTGCGCACAGGCGAATTTCACTTTGCCGCGCAGGATGTTGAAACCAGTGGCGGCGCGGGAAGCGACGGGATCAAGATCTATCGAGCTCAGGCTAACGGGGCGGATCTGCCAACGACGTTATTCTGGGACGATCTGACAGTGCTTAACAGCACCAGCCCCAATGCGTTTAATCAGGATGGCATCTTTGACGGTAATCATAACTGGGGTGCTTTCAACGCCGGAGGTATCGGCAACAACAGTTTTATAGATACCTATACATTTGGCCTGGTCATTGAGCCCGATGCTGTAGGGGTGGCGGTCACCGAGAATGACATCCCCATGCCGACAGTGAGCAAGAGTTTCATTCCCGGGGCAATCAATACGAATGCCGTTACTACCATGCAGCTGGAAATTGACTATAACGGCATCATTGATTTAACCGGAGTGGCCCTCACCGATACTATGCCCAATGGCATGACGCTGGTGTCCAATCCTGGTTCAATAACAGTGACCGGCGCCGGATGTTCGGGGTTTAGCTTTAGCGCTGATACTGTGGCCGGAGGCGATGTTCTGAATATCATTGATGGAAACATCGATTCCAGCAGTACCTGTGTGATCTCCGCCGAGGTCACCGCCAGTTTGCCGGGGGATCTGGTCAATACGACATCGGGAATCAGCAGTAACGAACTGGCCACCGGTGTGGTAAGCAACGGCGCCACTCTGAATGTACAGCCGAATCCGGCAGGCGCCGGTTATGCCTGCGATGGTTCATTTTATGAATCGGAAACAACCGGTCTGAGCAGTCGTTTGTATCAGGTGAACCGAAGCGCGGTGCCTTTCACTCGTCAGGAGTTCAGCTCGGCAAGCTATGCGCCAACGTCGGGCTATTCGTATACCGGTCTCGCCTACAACCCGACAGACAACTACTTGTATGCCATCGTTAATCAGACAGACGGTTCGGCCGGCACCCCTCTGTCCGGTTCTATATTGCGCATTGATGCAAGTGGTCAGATCTACAACCTGGGGGTACCGGAGCGTGGACCAAATACCATGCAAATGCCGGTGGTTTCTGATCGCTATGTGGGTGGCACCATTGGTGAAGATGGCCGTTATATTGTAGTCACCGACCTGAGCGCCACTTCCAACACGGGTACTGCCATCCCGCTGGTAGAGCGTGGTTTGATTATCGATATCGATTTAACCGGTCCGGTGCCCCAGGTAATATATAATCGCCGCCACGGTCGGGATGTGGGTGATATTGTCGCGCACCCGGACGGGTTGTTGTACAGCCACAATACCGTTGAAGGTTTAATCACGATAGATAATATCAGTGGTGCGGTGAATATAGTTGGAGGTAATGTAACAGACGTTGTCAGCGGCTTGATGGCGGATGCCTGGGGTACGCTGTTTGCGCAAACGGTGAGTGGCAATTTGCTCGGCATTGATGCAGCCACTGGCAATAGTACCAGCATTACTGCACTGGCAGCGGCGGCAACAGCGGATGGAGCGTCTTGTCCTTTTGGTCTGGCCCTGCGAAAAACGGCATCGGCGGCTCAGGTGACCCCGGGCGAAAGTGTCGTCTATTCGATGTCAGTGGTAAACGAGAGCAACAGTGTTTCAACGTTTACGCTCAACGATGTGCTGGGCGATGCCCGAACCTTTGAACCGGGTTCACTGGTAAACCCGCTTGGCGGCAGTTCAAATGTCTATGGCGACACTTCAGCGCTCACTATTAGTGGAGCAACGATTGGTGCTAACAGCACGGCTGTAGTGCAAATTGAAGTGAACTATCCGCACGATTATTTACCCGGCGACGCTTCAAATCAGGCCAGTATTGTAGAAGTAAGCCTGGGGACAGTTTTGTCGGATGATCCGGATACTGCGGACTATCCGGATGGCATAGCCATCGAGGTATTACCTGGTCCGGCGCTTGGCATTTCCAAACATGCCACAGTGAACGGCAACGACATTACCTACGAGTTCGTTCTCGAAAATTTTGGCAACACTCCGTTGTCAAACATCAGTCTGAGCGACGACCTTGATGCTGTATTCGGTGTCGGCAACTACGCGCTGGTTGTCCCTCCGGCATTTGGTGCCAACCCGGGTACGCTGACAATTGATACCAGCTTCACCGGCGCTGGCAGTAACCCGGTGTTACTCAATGCCGCTGATGCAGGATCACTGGCGGTGGGTGCTAACGCATTGCTGCGGTTTACGGTGCGGGTGACTTCGCTGATTGATATGGGGAGCGGTACTGGAGTGTATAGCAACCAGGTTGAACTGTTTGGTGAAGATCCGGACTCCAATGTGCTCAGTGATCTATCCGTCGAGGGCAGTGATCCGGATCCGGATGATAACCACGTGCCGGATGAGGAATCGTTGACGGTTTCTATACTTATACAGACCATTCTGATCGAGGGGGTTGTGTTTGAAGACAATGGCAGCGGCGGTGCTGCAGCTCACGATGGCAGTCATGGCGGCACTGAATCTTTGCTCGCCGGTGTCATTGTCGAGGCACGTGATGGTGCAACGTTGATTGCAAGCGCTACCACCACAGCGGACGGTCAGTACACGCTTAATGTTCCGGCGAGCTATGGCAATATGATTATCCAGGTGGTGACCGGCGTTACCTCGGGCTACCTCTCAGTTTCCGAGTTCTTCCGTGAAGACCCGGGCAACACCGGACCTGTGGCAGACGGGAGTGTGTCGCTTACACCACAACTATCATTTGTCGGTGCGTACAAGATAGATTTTGGCAGGGTGCGTGTGCCCTCGTGGACGAGCGATAGTATCGCTGAGCAATCACCGGCAGCGACCGTCTACCACAGTCATCGATATCACCCGCGCACCAGTGGTCAGCTGTCTTTTTCATTGACTGGTCTGAGTAGTTTGCCGTCGAATGACGCATGGCAGGTGACCCTGCATCGTGATCTTAACTGCAACACGGTGCTTGATACCGGCGAGCCCGCTTTACCGTCGAATTTCCCGGTGAGTGAAGATGCCGAGCCAATCATTTGCGTACTTGCAAAAGTGTTCGTGCCAGCCGACGCGAGTGGTGGCGATTCGTTTCGCTATTCAATAACCGCTACGTTGGCACTGGACGATCCTCTGGCAACCGGCCACGCAGTGAGCAGTGTGCTGGAAGTTACCGATGTGACGATGGTTATTGCCAGCGGTGAGGGGGTGCTGGTGCTATCCAAAACGGTGCAGAACATCAGTAACGGAGGGGCGGCCGTGACTGCCAATAACGCCTTGCCGGGGCAGGTATTGCGCTACTCGATAGACTTTACCAACAGTGGCTCGGGACCGGTCACCGAACTGCTGATCTCCGACAGCACTCCCGCATTTACTACGCTTTCCACACCGGTTAATTGCCCGGTAACGTTGCCGGCTGGGCTCTCTGCCTGCCAGATAGTTGTACCGACCGGTGCCGCCAATCAGGCGGGTTACAGTGGTCAGGTTCAGTGGGAATTCGCAGGGACCCTCGCGGCGGGCGCCGCGGGCGAGGTTCTGTACGATATAATTGTCGACTAGCAGGCTGCACGGCAGAAGTCTGCGCGAACATGCCATGCGAGGGCTCGCCCGTTGCAGACTGGCCGCCGTGGTCGCGTAATAGTGTTATAATGCGGCATCATGCCAACCTGAAATACAGGACCGCCATTGAGCAAGCTTTTAGAGAGATCCCCGCTCAGCCCGACTGCCGACCTCAAGCGTGCCGGCCTGAAGGTCACCCTGCCGCGCCTGAAAATTCTCGAGATTCTCGAGAACACTGAACAACATCACATGAGCGCGGAGGACGTCTACAAGGCGTTGCTTGCCGAAGACACCGAGATCGGCCTTGCCACGGTTTATCGAGTCCTTACTCAATTTGAGACAGCTGGTCTTGTCACCCGTCATCGCTTCGACAGCGGGCAGGCGCTGTTTGAGCTTGATACCGGCGACAGCCACGATCACATTGTCTGCATCAAGAGCGGACTGGTAGCGGAGTTCAAGGATGAAAAACTGGAAGAACGGTTGCGTGAAATTGCCGAAGAACTCGGCTATGAACTGAAAGACCATAGCATCGTGCTTTACGGCGTGCTGGAAAGCGAAAGGGATACCTGATTTACCCGGCTACCTGATTTCTACCTTTGCACTTTGCAGCGTAGAGATTGTCGTCGGCTCGCCGGCACCATTGATCCCGACTCTCCCGACTCCCCAGACTGGCAACGCCGATACTAATAGTGACCTCCTGGTGCTCCAGAAGACTACTGGACTGAATTCGTTGCCGCATAGATTCCGCAAGGCGTTTTCCATTGCTGAGGTCTGAACCGTAAAGCAGGCATACAAATTCTTCGCCTCCTGACCGAAAACAGGAGTCAGACAGTCGGGTCGTGTTGCGTATGGTGTTGCCAATACCCGTCAACACGTCATCTCCTGCGGCGTGACCATAGTTGTCGTTGATGGATTTGAAATGATCGATATCGAGATACAGCAAAGTCATTGGGGTGCTTGCCCGCTGGTGTTGCTCGATCGCCTGCTGTAGAGTAATTTTTAGCAGCGACCTGTTTAACAGACCGGTCAGCGAGTCGGTGGTAGCGAGTGTTTTAAGTGATCGATGATAGCTGCATGTCACTCGTGCACCAATCACAGAAAAAATACTGACGACAGCCAGTGACGCGATAATTGGCAATGTGGCCTCGGTATGCGCCGACAACCATACAACTGGTAGCGCGATAGCCAGCGTAATTGCATTGGCGCACCAGGCTTTTTGCTCATCCATAATGTGGTAGTAAGCAATTACCACAGGAAACAGCCAGGAAGCGCTATGAATACCCCTGTCGAGTATCAGGCCTGCTAAAAAAAACACTATTGCCGGCACCAGCAAGAGCAAAATAAACCACTGCCGATGGTGGCTTCGGTAGATGATCGGTAGAGACACAACTATGACTGCCAGCAGGCCGATGGTTGAAACCGCCTGCTGGTGTAGCAATAGACCAGGAATAAACGGACACAGTACCAACAGGCTGACCGCGACAATACGCAGGGAAGCTGCTGCACGGAAATCGAGATCGAGAATTTCAGTAGTGGCAGGGAAGCGCACGGCAGATAATCCTTATCAAAGTAATTGCTAACAAAAACCGGTCGGCAGATCACGCCATCAGCCCCCGGAGCCGACAGGATTTGCGCTGTGCAAAATTGTCGGACAGGCAATTTGTTACACTGCCGTCTTGCAAAATTAGTTCTGTCA
>CAYPCS010000007.1:0-65414 GCA_964409275.1 uncultured Granulosicoccaceae bacterium | reverse complement strand
AAATTGTCGGACAGGCAATTTGTTACACTGCCGTCTTGCAAAATTAGTTCTGTCAAGCAGACGAACAACGGGTGTGTTACTACTTGAGCATTGAAATATGATGAAACTCACAGCCTGAGATTAAAATAGTGAGTAGTCGATCGGATATTTTCGTCGGGTAATTTGTTCGGCTGGATGAATCAGCTGGTTTCTGGTCGCTGTATCCGTTTTTTTGCGTGTAGCCATCGATTGAACAGTGATTCCGGCAGTTCTTTGGCGAAAAGTTGAATTAAAATTTTTTTTTCATAGATCGTGTCGATTTCCCGATCACCCGTTCGTCATGGATATACAGACGCGGTAACAAGCGCATCTGTCACCCATTGGAAAACACCACCGCACGGTGGATAAACCGGAGATAAACAATGCAATACATGGCGCTAATCTATTCGAAAGAGGGTACAGGTCCACAGCCGGGAACTGCTGAATTTGGTGCGTATATTCAGGCTTACCAGGAGTTTACTGCAGGGCTGCAAAAAGACGGTGCGTTCGTGGCTGGAGACGCTTTGCAGCCGACTGCAACCGCTACGACAGTGACCCTCGCGAGCGGGAAGTTAGAGACCACACACGGCCCGTTTGCGGAAACCAAAGAGCAGCTCGGTGGCTATTATCTACTAGAGTGTAAGGATCTTGACGAAGCGCTTCGCTACGCAGCGAAGATACCGACCGCGGCCCACGGCCGTATAGAAGTCAGACCGGTTATGGTGTTCGACAACTAGTTGTTTACGGCCCTGGTCTATTGGCCCCTTTGTCGATGAGGGGCTCATGTGTGCAACCAGGGGGATTAATTAGAGCCAGTGTTTAGTCAAAAATACCCTTCTCTATCCAGTTTGCTCTACAACCTGTCCAGTCTGCTGACAGCCTTGTCGCCGGGATAACATTCATCGTGCTGCCTCTATTTGAACCGGAGCAGGCGATAAGTCGCACTGTACGTGAAGAGTGGGGGCGAATTCTTGCGCTACTGGTGAAGGCCTTCGGCGATTTGCAATTAGCCGAGGATGTTCTTCAAGATGCGGTCGAAGCGGCGCTTATCGACTGGAAATCGAATGGCTTGCCTAAATCCTCTGCCGCGTGGCTTGTACAGACTGCAAAACGTAAAGCTATTGACCGGTTTCGCCGCGACAAGCGTTTTGCAAAGTTGCAACCCGAGCTTGCCTGTTTACTCAGCCTTGAAAAGCAGGAGCTGGAACCAGTTGAGAGTGAAGTGATACCGGACAAGCGTCTCGAATTGATGTTTACCTGCTGCCACCCGGCGCTGGATCGAAAATCACAGATCGCACTGACACTTCGTACTCTCGGCGGTTTGACTACCGACGAGATTGCAACTGCATTCCTTGATAAACCCAAAGCGATGGCGCAGCGTCTGGTACGCGCAAAGAGAAAAATTGCTCTGGCAGCTATACCTTATGAGGTACCGACGGGTGATGCACTGCCAGAGCGATTATCAACAGTATTAGGAGTTGTCTATTTAATCTTCAATGAAGGCTTTAGTGCATCATCAGGCCGTTTTGTTACCCGGGATGATCTGGCCGATGAGGCGATACGACTGGGACGAATCGCCTGTCAATTGCTACCGGATCAACCCGAGGCGATTGGGCTGATTGCGCTGATGTTATTGCACGATTCCCGTCGACATGCACGGCAGGATAAGCAGGGTGATATTGTGGCGCTGGAGCATCAAAACAGGCGTTTGTGGGATCAGGCCAGAATCGACGAGGGTAAAAGTTTACTGGAAACAGCACTTCGCATGCAGAAAATCGGTCCGTACCAGTTGCAGGCTGCGATAAGTGCACTGCATGCGGAAGCAACGCACTGGTCTGCTACAGACTGGCCACAAATTTGTGCTCTCTACCATCTGCTTAATTCTATTCAACCATCGCCGGTTGTGCGGATTAACCACGCGCTTGCCGTATCCCGTGCAGAATCAACGGCAGCCGCTCTGATGATGCTGGCCGGGTTGGAAGAATCAACTGATATTGTTGATTATCAACCCTACTATGTAGCACAGGCAGATGTGCATGCCCGCGCTGGAAACCCGAAACGCTCACGCCACTTATTACGCAAGGCTATTCAATTGACCGATAACGATGCGGAGCGGCGTTTTTTGCAGCGAAAGATCGACAACTCCGATTGTTAAATAATTTGTGACACAAAAGTTTCAATAACGCGAAACTGTTTGCTCAAATGCAGGGCTGCAGTAACCCGGCGTGTGTTTGCAATCGGCATCTTCAGGCAAGGTGTTTCCGGATTGCCCGGTTGATTATGAAAATGTCACTGTAAGCCGGTTTGGCATAGCGAATACTCGGCTATCGCTAACGTTAGGGTGACTGGATGCCTGAGTCAAAAAAACATGTGCAGTCAACAGCGCGGGTTGCAACAGCGCTGGTTGCAATTCCCGGGTGGTTATTACTTGTTACCGGTTCAATGCTACTACCTTCGATACCGGTCATTGCTGCGCAGTGTTTTGTTTCAGCAGAAACGCTTGGTCGGGCACGAGCGGATTATGCGCGGCAGTGTTCAGAGCCCAGAAGCGACTGCGATCCGGTAAACGGGCAATGGTATTGTTCAAGTGAGACAATCGGACCGGAAACTGTGTTTGCAGACACGATGGTCAATAACCCGGTGTCAACCGCAACAGCGAATAGTACTGAAGAAGATACCCCAACCCGGGCCGGTGAAAACCAAAGGGACGATCCGGTAAACCGGCAACCATCCAGCTCGGCGGAAAACCCGAATGCGGGATGTGTGGATACCGACGGGGATGGATGGGGATGGACGGGTACAGAATCGTGTCGCGTGATCAACCGCTCTCAACCGTTGCCGAATGCACCGCAGAATGAATTTGTTGCCAGTTCAGAGCCGTCTGGCAATTCGTATCAGCCGAAAGATATTACCGATCTGGTTTTGGTGACCGGTCAGTCGAATGCTCTGGGTGCGAATACCGCCTATGATGCGCGGCTTGATGCACCACATAGCAGGGTATTTGCATTTACGGACGAGGGTTGGCTCAAGGCAGATCTGAATCAGGTTTGGGATCGTGGATGGCACCCTCGCAACGACCCGGATACCGATCCGTCCAACAACTTTGCGTTTCATTTTGGCAAGCGGCTTACGCGGCTCCGGGCTGATCGGGTTACCGGGTTTATACTGGTTACAGCACCGGGTGCAGCTATTGCCAACTGGGACTACAACAGCGATTTTTATCGCTTGCTTCGTAACAAGGTCCTTGACGCGATTAATCAACTTCCCCACAAATCCACATTGGACGGCATACTATGGCATCAAGGCGAGACTGATGCACTCGATACAGCGTTGTATTCATCAAAGCTCAATGCCTTGATCGGTAACTTCAGATCGGAAAACTGGTTTGATTCCGGCGGTCCTTTTATATGCGGCGAGATAGCAATGGATTCCGGTGTTAACAATCGGCTCAACTTGCTAAACAGTGACGGTGATGCGTCTACTGCCTGTGTGCCTGCGAGGGGTTTGCCAACGAGTGCTGACGGCGCACATTTCACGGCGGAGGCTTTGCGTACATTGGGCAATCGCTATGCGGAAAAATATATAGAGATGACCCGATAGGTGTTTGCGTTGATGTATGCGTCGATCCGGTGCCCTGGAATCCTGATCTGTTGTATCTCCGGAATATTGCCGGGTTCGTTTAAAAATTCGCGGGAAAGATTGTGAGTGTTGCCTGCTTTTCCAATTCCTACACCGAGGCAAGACAACGATTTGTTACCGCTGTGAGTTCAGTGGGGGGGCATCTGTACTCCTACCCGATACCGGTTGCGGGGGAGAGTAACCTTTATATCGATGTTGCAGTCATTGGTGCCAGTGCGGGTAATGCTGTGGTTGTCTCGTCCGGTGTACATGGTATAGAGGGTTTTTTTGGTTCAGCAGTACAACTGGCGATGTTGCAGGGTATGAAAACCGGAGTGGGCGGGCAAAATCTTAAATACGTATTGATTCATGCGATCAACCCGTTTGGTTTTGCACAGCTCAGGCGCTTTAACGAAAATAACGTCGATCTGAATCGCAATTTTATCGATAGTAAAGAGAGTTACTCAGGCGCACCGGCAGGATACGCGAGATTAAACCGCTTTTTGAACCCTGAATCTGCACCATCCCGTTTTGAACCTTTCAGGATGAGAGCGTTGTGGAACATTTGGCGAAGTGGTATGCCTGCGCTGAAAGAATCTGTTGCCAGCGGGCAGTATGAATATCCTCGAGGTATATTTTTTGGTGGTCGAGAGATTTGCCGGTCGACTGAGCTTGTTCAGCAACACTGTGCCGAATGGCTGGGCGAATCAAAAAAAATTTTTCACATCGATCTTCACACCGGGTTGGGCCCGTATGGCAGCGTCAAGCTGCTATTGAACGAAGCGGACAACTACCGGAAGCAGTTTTATACCGATTTGTTCGGTGCCAAACAGGTAGAGGCAATGGAAGCGGATAATGGCACTGCGTACAAGGTGGCTGGCCATTTCGGCGGTTGGATACAAAACCGTTTTTCGACGCGCGATTATTTTTTTGTCGGGGCCGAATATGGAACTTACAATATTGTTCGGGTGTTGCAGGCTGTCAGAGCAGAAAATCGGGCGCATCACTATGCGTCAGTTGATAGCAGTTGCTATCGCGCAGCCAGACAGGAGTTAATGGAGTGTTTTTGCCCTGAGGATGAAAAGTGGCGTTACCGGGTGATGGAGTCTGCACTGGATGTTATTGACCGGGCGGGCAATTCGATCCGGCCTGCTGCTTCACAGAGCCCTGCTGCTTCATAGAGCCCTGCTGCTTCACAGAGCAATGTACCGTTGTAGATATAAGTTCGTTTCTGCTAAAGAAATACAACGAGCTATAAGCTTAAAATTCAGAGAATTTAATTTGACTGTCGGCGCTTCATTCTCCATCTGCGCCATTGCAAGCAAAGATACGCTATCAGGACAATATCCAGCAGATGTTCAAATATGGCAAATTGCCGACCATACCTTGCCGCATCCCAGTAGCTTAGCGGACTCATGTAGCGGTAATCCCAGTTGAACGGAAAAAATATTAACGGTCCATCATCGTGATGGACGGGTATATCCAGAGTCGTGTGTACAAGGCAACCTGCCATCAGCCAGAAAAACCAGACGGCTTTGTCTACTCCTCGTTTCCATAGCCACCAGCAAACACCCAAAAAAATGATCAGTGATGTTGGACTGTGGAAAATATTCTGCTCGAAGATTACCCAGGGATTATTAAAAAACCAGTCGTCGAAGAGGGTTTTTGTGTAGCTGCCCTGCGACAGGGACTCCGTTGTAGTGAACGAGATGCCTGCCAGCTTATCAAGTGTTAGGCACACCACCGTTGTAAGTATCAATGGCAAATCGGGTAGTATGGCGCCGCACAAAAATGCACTGCTACGAAAAGACGGTAGCCTTGATGGTTTGCCCGTGGCCAGTCTTTTTCGTTTGGCTAATGGTCCTCGCAGAACCGCATTAATCAATAAGTGAGAATAAGTTTGCACGGTAGTTATCCGGGCCCTTTTTTGTTGATGCAGTTTCCGGGCTACGGGACTTGCACGCAGGCACGGTAGCGTGCTGCCGGTTAAGAGCAAAATTCAGAGAGCACCGGATGACACTCAAAGTGGACGTGCCTTGTGGAACCGGCGCGCGGCCTTGAACGCGTGCCAGTAGTTTTTGATCGGAGTCAGTCGAATTTCCTGTTGTAGCGGGTTGGCGTTGTCTTTTAGCATTACATTGACAAGCTGATGCTGCAATTGTGCATAAATAAAAACAGGCTTAACACCGTTATGGCAGTCAATCAATTCATTGAGCAGAGTCTGAAGCTCGGTATTAACTGCTGAAAGGGTGCTGGTCAGATAATTTTTGAGTGATGTCGAGGTATTGTCTGCGGTGAGCATTTGTGGCGAAATGCCGGCCTGCTCAAGACTGGCGATTGGCAAGCACAAAAGACCGTTTGCAACATGTTGGCGAAGATAGCGCAAGCATCGAATTTGTGAAAGCACAATCCCGGTGCGACTCACGATGAGTTTGTCGGTTTCGCTTAGCTGTGAACCGCACAGTGCCGTGCAAGCCGCGCCACCAGTGAGTTTGTGAAAAGTATGATTGGCTTGCTCTGTCGAGGGGCTGCCGTGCCGGAGCAGAGAACCATAGCCATCCAGCAACGAGTTGAGCTGCGATAGCAGATCGGGGTGCTCAACCAGGTAAGGCTGCAAGGCGATAGTAACCGGATGTTGATAGTCATTGCCCTGTAACTCGTTGCGCCACCAGTCCAGCTTGCGTCTTGCTACTTCTGTTTCGCGACTGGTGAATCCGAGCCTGCTCCAGATTGATATCAATGTCGTAATCGCACGCAGGCTCAGCGCGTTGTTGTCACTGTGCAAGAGTGCATAGTATCGGCCGCTACCGGGCGGGATGGCTTTTTCAATCCATTCGTCAATAGCGTGATCGGTCATCAGTCGAGGGCGACCTCCTCAATCGGATTGGTCAGAGCGAGCTGCTTTTTCAGGATATTGTGTTTGCGGTCTACGCGAAACATCAATCGGTCATTATGGAGCCGATCTTTAATCAGTTTGATCCGGTGTGCAAGGTATCTTTTACTGGAATCGCCAAGTACTTCCAGTGCAACTGTGAATGCCTCATCTGATTCTGACAACAATGCTGCTGGCACTTCGGCTGCGGGGACAGGCGGAACGGCTCTCAACAGATCGCATACAATCGGATAGTTGAGTCTGGTCAGATGGCGCATGCGCAGAGACTCCTGTTTGATGAGCAGTAGCCGACCGTGCTCGTCATCATTGCGATGAGCGCGAGTTACTGCGTTGGTTATGACATCGTTTAACATTACCAGCGCTTGTTTTTGCTCAGCCAGGTCCGCACCCAGTCCACAGGCCGTGTCGTAACGACGATCGAGGTCGTTTTTGATGGCCGCTATTTGTTTTGCGGTGCTGTCGTCTGCGAGGTTGGCACAGTCGATGGCCAACTGCGCCAGGTGTTGATTAAATTGCGTGAGTTCCTGCTGGTCTCGCTGCTGTGCCTCGAGGAGGTCCTGTTGCACAGGCGGCTTTTTCGGGTAGAAAAACCCCGGATTTTTAGCCTGGCGAATGATGTGGCGCTCCCATGCTCCCGGCCACTCCGAAAATGCTAGCGTCGACATGCCTCTGTCCTTTCAGTGGTTCACCGACACTTGAGTATAGAACGGCTATCGGAAATCGTCGGAGGCAAGATCGTTTTTCATGGTAGCCGTGCAGTGGAAACCGGTGATGACTGGTTGTGAGAACAATTGAAAATCGGCAGCCAGCGAACCCGGTGGAGCGTCGGGTTTTTATGCGAGCGCGGTAACAATATGATTCAGAATTTCCGCAGGGGCTTGCAGCTCCGCGTCTGCGTTCCATTGCTGCGGATCGTCATTTTCCGGGTCGATGTAGCCCCAGCTTGCAATGAGTGTTTTCATTTTTACAGATCTGCCCGCAGCGATATCGCGCTGTGCATCACCGATATAAAGACAGCGTTGCGGATCCACACCGGCGCGCTCGCAGGCCAATAGCATCGGGGCCGGGTGGGGCTTTGCGTGGGCCGCGGTGTCTGCGGCAACAATACTGGCGCAGCGATCCGTCAGTTTCATTGCATCAAGTAGCTTAAGGGTCAGGTATTCGGGCTTGTTGGTGATGATGCCCCATGGCAGTTGTCGGTTCTCAAGCGCAGTTAATACTTGCTCGATGCCGGGGAACAAGGTGCTGTCTTTAAACACATAGCGCTCATAGACGTCGAGCAGTTCACTGCGCAGGTCGGCAAGCTGGCTTGCGGGGTCGAGTTCGGGAAAGCCAAGTTTGAGCAACGCAATCGAGCCGTGAGATACCTGTGGCCGGTAGATACTCTCCGAAACAGCTGCACGGCCATGTGCATGCAAAACCCGGTTGAGAGCGCCTCCCATGTCCGGTGCTGTATCAATCAGGGTGCCGTCAAGATCAAAAAACACAGCGTCGGTGGGCGCGGGATTAGTCACTGATTAATTCCATTAAGCCTGGTCCGGTTGTTTTTGTGCATGCATCATATAGTTGACGCTGACATCAGGTTGAGTCGAATAGGTTTTTAACAAGGGGTTGTAATGCATACCGGTGATGTCACCCGGTTGCAGGCCGGATTGCCTGCACCACAGAGCCATTTCGGACGGTTTAATGAAACGGTTCCAGTCGTGGGTTCCTTTTGGTAACAGGTTTAGAAGGTACTCAGCGCCAACAATCGCAAACAGCCATGATTTTCCGTTGCGGTTAAGGGTAGAAAAAAATGCACTGCCACCAGGCTTAAGTAATGTGGAGCAGGCGTCTACAATGGCTAACGGGTCGGGTACATGCTCCAGCATTTCCATACAGGTAACGACATCAAATTCACCGGCGTGGGTACTCGCGTATTCCTCAGTGGAAATACACTGATACTCAATGTCGGTGTTGGTTTCGGCAGCATGGAGTGCGGCGACGTCCAGTGCAGCACTGGAAAGATCGATACCGGTTACCCGCGCGCCGGTTTTCGCCATCGACTCGGACAGAATGCCTCCTCCACAACCGATGTCGGCAACACGTTTACCGCTAATCAGTGAATGGTCGGTTATATAGTTGAGTCGCAACGGGTTGATGTCATGCAGCGGTTTAAATTCGCTTTCTCTGTCCCACCAGCGGCTGGCGATTGCGCTGAATTTTTCTATTTCCTGTGTATCGGTGTTGCTGGTAGAGACCGCTGTGTCTCTGTCTACTGGTTGCTCAACGGAAACATCGCTCATAGAAAGGTGCCCTTTATTACCTGATGTTCGTTTTGATCAGGCAGTACATCGATTATCAAGACGGGGACTGTCTGCTCAGGTTTCATTCGTCGCACTGATCTTTTCGGCCCAGGCTTGCGCTGTGCTCACAAGTTCAGCTTCATCAAGTCGGGTATGGCTGCCATTTTTCAACAACTGCTCCCCTGATACCCAAACGTTGCTAACGTCATAGCGGTTGGCGGAGTAGACGATGTGCGACAGGGGATTGTAGACGGGTTGCAGCTCGGGTCTGTTGAAATCGATAGCGGCGAAGTCGGCCTGCTTGCCAGGCTCTATAGAGCCCGTGCGCTCGTGAATACCCAGGGCGATGGCACCGTTAATAGTGGCCATTCTCAATACCTGTTCCGCTGGTAGCACAGCGGCATCTGCGGCAGTGCATTTGCCAATAAAAGCGGCACTTCGTATCTCACCGAACATATCGAGGTCATTGTTCGACGCTGCACCATCGGTACCGATAGCCACGTTCACCCCCGCGTCGAGTAGCCGGGCGATCGGTGCAAAACCGCTGGCCAGTTTCAGGTTGGACTCCGGGCAATGCAGTACATTGCAGCGTTTTTGACCTGCCTGTTCAATCTCTGATTCAGTCAGTTGCGTCATGTGAACGGCAGCCAGTCGGTGATCGAGAAAGCCCAGGTCTTCAAGGTGCTGTAATGGCCTGGTGTTGTGCTGTTGCAGAAATTGCTCTACTTCAGCGTTTGTCTCATGCACGTGAATGTGCACACCGATGCCGAGCTCGTCACGCAGTTTGATGATTTTTTTCAGCGGTTCAGTGGACACGGTATAGGGCGCATGGGGTGCCAGCATAGTGGTCAACAGCGGTTCGCCCTGCAGGTTGTTGTGTACGGCGACTCCTTTATCGAGATATTCGTCGGCGTTTTGAGCCCAAACGGTCGGGAAGTCGAGAACGATCATGCCTATGCTTGCACGAATACCAATGTTGTTCGCTACTTCCGCTACGGTATCCGGAAAAAAGTACATGTCGTTGAAGCAGGTTACTCCGCCACGTATGCACTCGGCTATCGCCAGGCGCGTGCCGTCTTCAACAAACTGGCGATTCACGTGTTGTCCCTCGGCAGGCCAAATGTGCTCGGTAAGCCAGGTCATCAAGGGCAAGTCATCTGCGAATCCACGCAGCAGATTCATTGCCAGGTGAGTATGTGAGTTAATCAGTCCCGGGATCAGTGCCTGCTCCGGCAGCTCGACGACATCTATACCCGGGTAGCGG
This sequence comes from uncultured Granulosicoccaceae bacterium, assembly GCA_964409275.1. Lineage (GTDB taxonomy): Bacteria > Pseudomonadota > Gammaproteobacteria > Granulosicoccales > Granulosicoccaceae. The sequence continues at coordinate 55,336 of CAYPCS010000007.1, read as the reverse complement.
CTTTGTGCCTGTGGCCAGGGCACGATGGCATCTATGGTGCCGTCCTGCACGATCACCGCATGGTTCTCGAGTACCCGGTTTTCAGAATCGACGCAGAGAATCCAGCGCGGTTGAATGGCGAAAGTTTTTTTATTCATTGAGGCACAATAACGCTCGTTGCAGCGACCGGCAAGTACGCGATGGCGAGGTGGCAGCAGGGTGTGACCGGGTCATTGCCCGGGCATACATCCTGTGTATCGCGGGCCACTTCGGGTTGGCATAGCGAAGGCTTGCGCCTGGTCCAAAAGACCTGCCTCGGCTGACGTGGTGTGGTATAGTGGCGAGTCGGCCAGAGCGCCTCTCCGCAATTTTTCTTTCCAGAAAGCAACCCTTGAAAAATGTCTGATTTTGCTAAGGAAATTATCCCGGTAAATCTCGAAGACGAGATGCGCCAGTCCTACCTTGATTACGCCATGAGTGTGATCGTTGGGCGTGCCTTACCCGATGTGCGGGATGGACTGAAACCGGTACATCGTCGTGTCTTGTATGCGATGAGTGAACTCGGTAACGACTGGAATAAGCCCTACAAAAAATCTGCCCGTGTAGTCGGTGACGTAATCGGTAAGTATCACCCGCACGGTGATACCGCCGTATACGACACCATTGTGCGCATGGCCCAGTATTTTTCCATGCGTTATATGCTGGTCGACGGTCAGGGTAACTTTGGATCTATCGACGGTGATTCACCGGCTGCGATGCGCTACACAGAAGTGCGGATGGCACGGATCGCCCACGAACTGCTGGCAGATCTAGACAAGGAAACCGTTGATTTCACCCCCAACTACGATGAATCCGAATCCGAACCCGCTGTATTTCCCTCGCGCATCCCCAATCTGTTGATTAATGGCTCGTCAGGTATTGCAGTTGGCATGGCGACCAATATTCCGCCGCATAACATCGGTGAGGTGATCGGTGGCACGCTGGCTATGCTTGACAATCCCGAGATCGAACTCGGTGAGCTCATGGAGCATATTCCCGGGCCTGACTTTCCTACCTATGGAATCATCAACGGGGCTCGCGGTATTCGGGAAGCCTATGAAACCGGTCGTGGCCGTGTGCATGTAAGAGCGCTTGCGTCGGTCGAGCACGATGAAAAAACCGGCAAAGACACAATTGTAGTCACCGAGTTGCCCTACCAGGTCAACAAGGCCAGATTACTCGAAAAGATTGCGGAGCTCGTTAAGGAAAAAAAGGTAGAAGGAATTACCGAACTGCGCGATGAATCCGACAAAGACGGTATGCGCATGGTTATTGAACTGCGTCGCGGTGAGCCCGGCGATGTCATGCTCAACAATCTTTACAAGCAAACCCAGCTGCAAACCGTTTTTGGAATAAACATGGTGGCGCTGATTGACGGTCAGCCGCGGCTGCTTAATCTGCGTGAAATACTTGAAGCATTTATCCGTCATCGCCGCGAAGTAGTTACCCGCCGCACTGTCTTTGATCTGCGCAAAGCCCGTGACCGTGCGCATATTCTTGAGGGTCTTGCGGTCGCTCTCGCCAACATTGATCCGGTGATCGAACTGATAAAAGCAGCGCCGAATCCGCCCGCAGCCAAGGCGGGATTGATTGCCGGTGTGTGGAAGCCGGGCAGCGTTGTCGAGATGCTCGAGCGTGCCGGAGCCGATGCATCAAAGCCCGAGGGGCTGGGGCCGGAATTTGGCTTACTCGACGATGGCTATCACCTTTCAGCAGCACAGGCGCAGGCAATTCTCGATCTGCGCCTGCACCGATTGACCGGCCTTGAGCAGGACAAAATTATCGCCGAATACCGCGAGATACTCGAGAAAATCGAGGGCTTGCTGGAGATTTTGCAAAGCCCGGATCGCTTGCGTGAAGTGATTCGTGAAGAGCTTGAGGAAGTCAAAGAGCAGTACGACGACGATCGGCGAACCCGCATTATGGTCGACTACTCGGAGATGACGGTCGAAGACCTGATCTCGGATGAAGATGTTGTCGTGACCCTGTCACACGCGGGATATGCGAAGGCCCAGCCCTTGTCTGACTACACCGCCCAGCGGCGGGGTGGTAAAGGTAAATCGGCAACGGCGATGAAAGACGAGGACTTCATTGACAAGCTGTTTGTTGCCAGCATGCACGACACGGTGTTGTTTTTTACCAGCGTGGGCAAGGTTTACTGGAAGCGAGTGTACGAGTTGCCGGTGGCCAGCCGGGGTTCTCGCGGGCGACCTATCATTAATCTGCTGCCGCTGGAAGAGAATGAACGAGTCAGCGCGGTTCTGACCGTCCGTGAATACAGCGACGAACAATATGTATTTTTTGCCACGCGCAATGGTGTGGTGAAGAAAACCTCTCTGGCAGATTTTTCACGCCCGCGCGCCAACGGAATCATTGCTATCGATCTGCGTGTCGATGACGAACTCATCAACGTTGCACTGACCGATGGCAATCAGGACATCATGCTTATTTCCAGCAATGGACGCGCTATGCGTTTTCTGGAAAGCGATGTGCGAAAAATGGGTCGTACTGCGGCCGGTGTCAGAGGCATCCGCATGGCGGCTGAAGATACCCTGATTGCACTGATCGTCGTTGATGAAGGTGATATTTTAACCGCGACTGCCAACGGCTATGGAAAGCGCAGTGCGGCCGAAGTCTACCCGCGCAAAAATCGTGGTGGCAAAGGTGTAATCGATATCAAGACCAGTGATCGCAATGGTCCGGTGGTAGGCGCGGTGCAGGTGCTCGACGACGATGAGGTCATGCTGATCACGAATGGCGGGACCTTAATTCGAACCGCTGTCGAGGGCATCAGTACACTCGGCAGAAACACTCAGGGTGTAACCCTGATACGTGTAGGTGACGACGAACAACTGGTAGAGGTAGAGCGCGTGGCCACTACCGGCAAGGATGACGATGAGGATTCCACGGATTCACCGCAGGAACCACCGCAAGATGGCGAGCGGGGTGAATCCGCTTCGACTGACAATAGTGACGCTGGTGATACAGATACTGGTGATCGCGATAGCGACACAGGTGATTCTGAATCGGATGACGCTTAGGAGTAGATCTCGCCAGAAGATCCACCCGTAAGACTTACCGAAGCTTCTGACACTCCGTACCAGCAGCTGCGGGCATTCGGGAGCAAGCCAGTGGCTGATATACCTGGCGGAAAACATACGGATCTCCAGTCAGCTTCACAGGGCGTGCACGCATTGCCCGTGCAGACGATTCACCCACTGAAGATTCACCCGCTGACTATTCAAAAGAATTCGGAAAAACATTCACAAGACTATATATCGGTGATAGCGGGTAATAAAAAGTCGTACCCTTTATACTTGTCTGCCGAATTTCAATGAGAAGAAACCTCTCCATGAGTCGCGTTTACAATTTTAGTGCTGGCCCGGCCGCCCTTCCGGAGCTGGTGCTCAACCAGGCCGCCGAAGAGTTGTCGAACTGGCAGCAGTGCGGTTCCGGTGTGATGGAGATGAGTCATCGCAGTAAAGAGTTTGTTGGCATAGCCGGGCAAGCCGAGCAGGATTTGCGAGAGTTGCTCAATGTCCCTGAGGACTACGCCGTATTGTTTTTGCAAGGTGGTGCAACTGGCCAGTTCAGTTTTGTACCGATGAATATTCTGGGTGAAAAAACATCAGCGAATTATGTGAATACCGGCCAGTGGTCAAAAAAAGCCATCGCCGATGCCGGCAAGTACGCTGAAGTTAATGTTGCGGCCAGTGCTGAAGCAAAAAACTTTACACACGTGCCCGGTCAATCTGAGTGGCAACTGCAGGACGATGCCGGCTATCTGCATTACACACCAAACGAGACCATCGGCGGTGTGGAGTTTGGATTCATCCCGGAGAGTGGTGGTCAGCCGCTGGTTGCGGATATGTCGTCCACAATTCTGTCACGACCGGTTGATGTCTCCAGATTCGGTGTCATCTATGCAGGGGCGCAAAAAAATATTGGTCCGTCCGGTCTGACCGTTGTGATAGTTAAAAAATCGCTGTTTGGTAAGGTCAGCAAGCACTTGCCGGATGCATTTAACTATCAAAAGCAGGCCGAGTCGGATTCTATGTTAAACACACCTCCAACTTACGGATGGTACATCGCCGGTCTGGTGTTCAAGTGGATCAAAGACTCGGGTGGGTTGTCATCGATGGCAACGATCAATGAACGTAAGGCAAACAAGTTGTACAACGCGATTGATACGTCCTCGCTGTACAGCAACCCTGTTGATCCCGCCTCGCGTTCGTGGATGAACATACCATTCACAACTGGAGACGACTCTCGAGATGCGCAATTTCTTGAGGGCGCAACCAAAGCAGGTTTGCACACGTTAAAGGGACACCGGTCCGTCGGCGGGATGCGCGCCAGTATTTACAATGCAATGCCGGAAGCAGGGGTAGATGCGCTGATAGAGTACATGCGTGAATTCGAACGCACTGGCGTATAGAAACGAATTTCAAGGTTGCAGTTGTTACAAATTTGTCTGCGACTGGTATGGCTTCGTATGGTTTGTCCGGGTTTGATGAAAAACCGGTCTAAATGGTAAATTTAAGTGTTTCACAAGATTCTGAAGATCAACAATATTTCCTCACTGGGTCTGGATCGATTCCCCACTGATACCTATGAACTGGGTTCCGAGATCTCCAGTCCGGACGCCATCATGTTGCGCTCGCAAAAACTGCACGATATGGAATTCGATGACAACCTCAAGGCCATAGGGCGGGCCGGTGCAGGCGTCAATAACATTCCTGTCGACCGCCTGACTGAAATGGGTGTGCCGGTCTTTAATGCACCCGGGGCTAACGCCAATGCGGTGAAAGAACTGGTTATCGGGAGCCTGTTTATGGCCGAGCGTAACCTGCATAAAGCCATCGCCTACACCAGTGGATTGACCGCCGAGGGCGAAGCGCTGGACAAGGAAGTCGAGGCGGGCAAGAAAAAATTTGTCGGTCGGGAGCTACCCAAACGGACGCTTGGAGTGATCGGCCTCGGTGCTATTGGGGGTGAAGTGGCAAATGCCGCCGCCGCACTCGGTATGAATGTTATTGGTTATGACCCGGCGATCACCGTCAGTAGCGCATGGCAATTAAGCTCGACTATTGAAAAAGCCAACAGCGTCGACGAAGTGTGTTCGCGTAGCGAGTTTGTCACGTTACATGTGCCGCTAATAGACGCTACGCGGCACATGATTAATGCGCAACGGCTGCTAAGCATGCGTGACGGGGTAGTGATTATGAATTTTGCCCGAGCAGGCGTTGTCGACGATGACGCGGTGCTTGAAGGACTGAACACCGGGAAAGTAAAAAACTATATTTGTGATTTCCCGACTCGCCAAACCATCGCGCACGATAATGTGATTACGTTGCCTCACCTGGGTGCTTCGACCGCCGAAGCAGAGGAGAACTGCGCAATAATGGTGGCCGATCAGCTGTGCGATTTTCTCGAGCACGGCAATATAAAAAATTCGGTTAACTTCCCGAAGGTTGAATTAAGTCGAAAGAGCCAGCACAGACTGGCCATGATTCATCGCAATGTGCCAGATATGGTCGGCCAGATATCGCATCAGCTCGGCCTGTCATCGATCAACATTTTACACATGATTAATGAATCCCGCGGTGAAGTCGCGTGCACTCTGATTGATACTCAAACCGAATGTCCCGACGACACACTCGCAGACATTCGGAAAATCCGGGGATTGTTGAAAGCGCGTAAAATATAGCGTTCTGAGCGGATTGTGTAGTGCTTGCCGATGTGCAAAATAACCACCCGTTTATGGCGGATATCAGGCGCAAGCGACGAAATATTCGCTAGACAGGCCTGGTTTCCTGACGGTGTTTTTTTAACACGAAGGTTGTTTGTGTCGATTCGACCAATTGCCCGCACTGCGTAACACTGGCATCATTGTATATTGTGATCGATCTCCGTCACGGGTAGCTAAAAGCTTGTGCTTTTGATGGTCGCAAAATACCCATGTTGTGCCAGCCATTCACTGAGTCTGTATTAACACTACAGTGTCCACGGGCCGAATAACCCGATCAAGCACCACCGGAATCATCAGACATCGTCAGGGCATTCTGGCCATTAGATGTCGAACACCATGACCCAGCAAATCACAATAATCGGAACCGGGTTGATCGGCGGCTCGTTCGCATTGGCGCTAAAAACTGCAGGGCACGATGCCGAGTTTGTCGGTTGCGGTCGCAATGAGCAGACTCTGCAACGCGCCTGCGAACTGGGAATTGTCGACCGATATAGCGTATCGGTGAAAGAGGCGGTGGCAGGTAGTGATCTGGTGCTGCTTGCGATGCCGGTTGGAGCGATGGATTCGGTTCTGGCTGAGTTGGCCGGTTCGGTTACCGCGACAACAGTGATTACCGATGCCGGCAGCGTCAAGCAAAGTGTCATTGATTCGGCTCGTAGATGGCTACGTCACTTTGATCAGTTTGTCCCGGCACATCCTATTGCAGGTACTGAGCACAGTGGCGTGGAAGCGGGTTTCGCAACACTTTATCGAGACAAACGAGTGATACTGACTCCGCAACCGGAAACTTCAGGCACCGCTGTAAGAGAGGTCGAGGCGCTTTGGCAGATGACCGGCGCAAAACTCGAGACGATGTCTGCCGAACGCCATGACGAGGTGTTTGCTGCCACCAGTCATCTTCCTCATATACTCGCGTTTAGCCTGGTAGAGACACTATTCCGAATGGAACAAAAGGAGGAGTTGTTGCGCTATGCAGCCGGTGGTTTCAGCGATTTTACGCGCATAGCTTCAAGCGATCCCGTTATGTGGCGAGACGTGTGTTTGCACAACCGGGATGCGTTGCTGTATGCCATTAAAAATCTGCAGCACGGTCTGGAGACATTGGTCGATCACATTGATTCAAGTGATGCGGACGGGATTGAACGAGTGTTCAGGATTGCGAAACACACTCGGGACAATAAAATAATTGCGAGCAAAACCGAAATTGACAGTAAGGCTGAAGAGACCGGGACAGGACAATCGGGAAAATCGTCGCTATGACTAGCTCAAAAACGGGGACGAACTCAACAACACGTACCGGTTCAACTACAGTTGCCTGTGGCCCGGGCGGCGCAGTAAATGGCGATATCACTGTTCCAGGTGATAAGTCGCTCTCGCATCGATCGGTGATGTTGGCATCGCTCGCTGAAGGTGACAGTGAAATTACCGGGTTTCTCGGTGGTGAAGACAGCCTCAATACGCTTGAGGCGTTCCGTTCAATGGGCGTGGCTATAGAGCGGCATGAGAACACCGGTCTGCTAGTCAAAGGAGCAGGGCTGCATGGATTAAAATCGCCGTCGTCTGATCTGTACATGGGTAATGCAGGCACCGGTATGCGACTGATAGCCGGGGTGCTTGCCGGTCAGCCTTTCAGCTCCAGGGTTAGTGGTGATGAATCGCTGTCGCGCCGACCGATGGGCAGGATAATAGAACCACTGAGTCAAATGGGAGCCCGCATCACTTCAGCGGCTGATGGTTGCCCGCCTTTGTCGATCAATGCGGCTGCCGGTTTGCACGGCATCGACTACTCTCTGCCAATGGCAAGTGCTCAGGTGAAATCCGCTGTATTGCTGGCCGGGTTGTATGCCAGCGAACAGACGACTGTGCGCGAGCCGGCACCAACACGCGATCATACCGAACGAATGCTGCGCAGCTTCGGCTACACGGTGAATTCTTCAGATGGTGTCAGCAGCCTTGCCGGAGGCGGCACACTTAAAGGCTGCACACTGGAAATTCCGGCAGACATTTCGTCAGCTGCCTTTATGTTGGTGGCCGCCTGTATCGCGCGTGATTCGGAGCTGGTGCTGCGCAATATTGGCATCAATCCAACCCGTACCGGCATCATTGATATTCTGAAAATGATGGGAGCAGACATACAGCTTCTCAACCGGCGTCATGCCGGCGAAGAGCCGGTGGCTGATATTCAGGTGCGTTCCTCCGATTTAACCGGCATTGAAATTCCGCAACATCTGGTGCCGCTGGCAATTGATGAGCTGCCGGTTGTGTTTGTTGCCGCGGCCTGCGCGAGTGGCACAACGGTCGTGACTGGTGCGGAAGAACTGCGTGTTAAAGAAAGTGACCGGATAGCGGCGATGGCAACCGGGCTTGCTGCTCTGAACGTCGATGCGCAAGCCACGCCGGATGGAATGGTTGTGCGTGGTGGCGAGATGTCAGGTGGCACTGTTGACACCTTTTTTGATCACCGCATAGCCATGTCCTTTTGCGTCGCGGGATTGCGCGCAAGCGGTCCGGTTTTTGTGCGTGACACGCATCATGTTGAAACTTCCTTTCCCGGTTTTTTTCAACTTTGCGAATCGCTGGGTATGAGCGTCAGGTCGTCAGCTGATGGCCAGGAATAATGTGCACAAGCCGGAACGACAGAAACCGGTGCCGGTTATTGCCATCGACGGTCCCAGTGGTTCCGGCAAAGGCACCATTGCACGAGATGTCGCCGAGAGCCTCGATTTCCGCTTGCTCGACAGCGGCGCGCTGTACCGGGCAGTCGCTCTGGTGTCTATAAACACCAGAACAGCGGAACATGATGTTGCCGGCCTTGCGCAACTTGCCGCAACAGCACCGATCGATTTTCGAAAATCAGAGCGCGGTGATGCAGCGGTGCTGCTCGGTAGTCAGGATGTGACGGCACAGCTGAGACAGGAATCGGTCGGTGACAGAGCCTCGCGCATTGCGACTCACGCTGATGTTCGGGAAGCGTTGCTGGATCGGCAGCGTCGCTGGCGCAAACCTCCCGGTTTGGTCGCGGATGGCAGAGACATGGGTACCGTGATTTTCCCCGATGCCACAGTGAAAATATTTCTCACGGCATCTGCCGAAATTCGAGCGGAAAGACGGTATAAACAGTTGATTGAAAAGGGTATGTCGGCTAAAATTGAGAGTTTACTTGCGGACATAATGGAGCGTGATGATCGCGACTATAACCGCGAGATCGCACCGCTCAAAGCTGCTGCCGATGCCGTTAACATTGACTCCAGCACCTTGAGTGTTGAGCAAGTGGTCACAAAAGTGCTTGATTTAGCTAGAAATAGACTATGATCGAGAGAGCCGCCAGCGAAGGATCGCGGCGTTTTTACATCGCCTTGCCGAGACAGGACCGTCCCGGGCATTGTAGTTATCATTCCAGGAACACTAAATTTAATGTCTGAATCTTTTGCTGATATGTTTGAGGAGAGCATCTCCCAAACCCAAATGAAACCGGGCTCGATACTGTCGGGCACCGTAATAGAGATAAGCGGCGACTTCGTCATGGTGCACGCTGGTCTCAAATCGGAAGGGGTTATTCCGGTTGAACAATTCATGGATGAGACCGGCAACATTTCTGTATCGGTTGGTGAGGTGGTCGAAGTAGCTCTCGATTCCGTCGAAGACGGTTTTGGTGAGACGCGACTCTCCCGTGAAAAAGCCAAGCGCGCACGCGCCTGGGCCCGCCTTGAACAGGCACAGGAGACCGAGGAAATTGTCACGGGCGCAATCACCGGCAAGGTGAAAGGCGGGTTCACCGTCGAGATTAACGACATCAGGGCGTTTCTTCCAGGTTCTCTGGTCGATGTGCGACCAGTGCGCGACACCAGCTACCTGGAGGGCAAGGAGCTTGAATTCAAGGTGATCAAGCTGGATCGCCGGCGTAACAACGTGGTTGTCTCGCGTCGTGCAGTTGTCGAGTCCGAGTACAGTGCCGAGCGTGAGCAATTACTCGAGAGCCTGCAAGAGGGCCAGGAAGTCACAGGTATCGTCAAAAATCTTACCGATTACGGTGCGTTCCTCGATCTCGGTGGCATCGACGGACTGCTCCACATCACAGATATGGCGTGGAAGCGCGTCAAGCATCCAAGTGAAGTAGTTGAAGTCGGCCAGGAGATGAAGGTCAAGGTGCTGAAGTTTGATCGCGAACGAAATCGCGTTTCACTGGGTCTAAAGCAACTGGGTGATGATCCGTGGATGGATCTGGTGCGGCGCTACCCCGAGCACACACGTATATTCGGCAAGGTGACCAATATTGCCGATTACGGTTGTTTTGTAGAGATTGAAGAAGGTGTTGAAGGTCTTGTGCACGTCTCCGAGATGGACTGGACCAATCGCAACGTCAATCCAAACAAGGTCGTTGCTCTGGGTGACGAGATCGAGGTGATGATCCTCGATATCGACGAAGAACGTCGTCGGATATCGCTGGGCGTCAAGCAGTGCAAGCAAAATCCATGGGACGAGTTTGCAGACAACTTTAACAAGTCAGACAAGGTGTCTGGCAAGATCAAGTCGATTACCGATTTCGGCATATTCATCGGCCTTGACGGCGGAATTGACGGATTGATTCATTTGTCTGATCTTTCCTGGAACGACACCGGCGAAGAAGCGGTGCGCAATTTCCAGAAAGGCCAGGAAATTGAAGCGGTCGTATTGGCGGTTGATCCCGAGCGGGAGCGTATCTCTCTTGGTGTGAAGCAACTTGAGCAGGATCCGTTCGGCCAGTTTGTAGCGGACAACCCCAAAGGCTCGATTGTTAAAGGGCTTATTACAGAAGTCGATACAAAAGTAGCGATGGTGAATCTTGGTGAAGGCGTGGAAGGCATTATGCGTGCGAGTGAATACGCCCGCGACCGCATCGAAGATCTGAGAATGCACCTCAAGGAAGGCGATGAACTCGAAGCGAAATTCATCAATATTGATCGCAAGGCCAGAGCAATATCTCTGTCGATCAAAGCGAAAGAGAATGACGAGGAAGGTGAAGCGATGCGTGATTACGCGCAAAGTGCTGCACCAACTGCAACCACTCTTGGCGATTTGATGAAAGAGCAAATGGGCACCCTTGATTCGGGAGAGTCATCGGAATCGCAGGGATCGGATGTCGACTCTTCAGATTCTGAAGACAAGTAAGCCCTGGTTTTGAACGCCGGGCATCAGTCCGGCGTTCGTAAAAACTACCCAACCCCCAGGAGAGCCGGGCCAGTGACTAAATCTGATTTGATTGAAGCATTAGCCGAGAACCAGTCCCACCTGGCGCTACGCGATGTGGAGTTAGCAGTGAAAGGGCTGCTTGAGCGAATGAGCGGCGCGCTATCGACTGGAGAAAGGATAGAAATTCGCGGTTTTGGCAGTTTCAGCCTGCATTTTCGTCCACCCAGAATGGGTCGTAATCCCAAATCGGGGGATGCTGTAGCATTGCGCGGCAAGTATGTACCGCATTTCAAGCCGGGCAAAGAACTGCGCGAGCGAGTTAACGGTAGTGGTAACGATGCCGGCACCGACGACAATCAAAATGTAACAAGTGTTCAGGATCATCCGAAAACCGGCACAGACGACTAGGCCGATACCTCTAATCTCTCGACAACTCTGCAGCATAGCGTCAGAATCGTGATCCCGGAATAAGGTCCGCCACTAAATCGAATGACTTAATGGAATTTTCCTGGTGGCTGGTGCTACTGGCAGGCTTTGCCGGTTGGTGCATCGGTTATGAAAAGATGCGGCAATTCCTGAGCCGCCTGTTAAACCCCCGCCGTGTAACTGACCTGTCAACGCTTTTACCTGACCATGATGATCGAGTTGAGCGTGATGCCGAACTCAACGGCCTGCTGGAACAGTATGCGGTCGATGAAACATCAGTCGACCTCTACCTGACGCTTGCTGACGCATTCCGCCGGCGCGGTGAGTACTCCCGCGCGATCGGTGTCCATGAGCATTTAATTTCCTCTGGAACGTTGACGGATGAGCAGCGTCGCCTTGTGACACTTGAGTTGTCACGAGACTATGCCGGTTCGGGTTTGCTTGATCGGGTAGAGGCGCTGTTGGTGCCATTAGTGAATGACTATCCGCACGAGATGGATGCCAGAGGCAGCTTGCTGCGCCTGTATGAAAAGCAACAGGATTGGCAAAGCGCTATTGAACTTGCTCGTGACAGTCAGGGTATGGCCGAGGAGCAAAAGAGTGCGCTGGTAGCGCAGTACTCCTGTGAGATCGCCGGGTTGAAGGAACTGGAAGACAACCTGGCTGAATCAGAAGCGTGGCTTAAAAAGGCACTTAAGAGTGATCCGCAGTGCAGCCGGGCCTTGCTGATGCTCGGGCGTCAATCGATCGAGCTCAAGAACTACAACAAGGCGCTGGAATATTTCGGGCAAATTGAAAAGCATCATCCCGAGTTTGCCCCCGAGATCGCGCCGTCGGTGTTTCATGCATTGCGCGAGGGCGGTGATGGCGAGGCGATGCAGAAACACCTCGCCTATATACGCGAGCGACAAAACAGCTATTCTGTGATCAAACTTGCGCGTGATGCAATCAGTGAGAGAGAGGGGGACAAGAGCGCCAGTGAGTTTTTTGTTGAGCAAATTGCGAGACGACCCTCGCTTAAAGGATTGCGAGACTGGGCCGAGCGGGAACTCGAAACCACCCGCCCGCGAGATAAAGACAAAGTTGCCTCAATTGTGGCCATGCTGCAGGGAGTGGTTGGAGAGAAACCGGTCTATCGCTGTGAGCGCTGCGGGTATCGCTGCAAGCAAATACAATGGCGTTGTCCCGGTTGTGAAAACTGGAATTCCGTCAAGGTGATCATTGGAGCAGAAGGTGAGTGATCGCAAGCGAGTAATTGTGGCGCTGGATTCCAACAGTGCAGACAGTGCCATTGAACTCGCGAATAAACTGGATCCTGCTTATTGTCGAGTGAAGGTGGGCAAGGAGCTGTTTACCAGTGCCGGGCCAGCGATAGTCGAGGCGTTGCACCAACGGCAGTTTGAAGTGTTTCTCGATCTCAAATTTCACGATATACCCAACACGGTTGCCAGCGCCTGCAAGGTGGCAAAACAAATGGGTGTGTGGATGGTTAATGTGCATGCCAGTGGCGGGCCGAGGATGATGTCGCAGGCACGGGATGCGATTGGTGCGCCCGGTGCCGGAGTTCCGTTGTTGATCGGGGTCACTGTGCTGACAAGTATGGATGCTGCTGAACTGGCGGCGGTCGGAGTTACCGGTTCGCTGGAGGGCCAGGTAAAATCACTGGCGCGTGCAGCGTCGGAAAGCGGACTCGACGGTGTCGTATGTTCTGCGCAGGAAGCAGCGATGTTGTCGGCGGAAAACCCGCAGCAACTTCTGGTCACACCAGGTATCCGGCTGGCCACCGATTCACCGGATGATCAGCGCCGGATTACTACACCGGAGCAGGCAGTAAAAGACGGTGCTTCCTATCTAGTCATTGGGCGCTCGGTAACAGCGGCGCCAGATCCGGTAGTGACGCTAAAGAAAATAAACGAGCTACTGGCAACCATTTAAACCCGGGACGACGGACACATACGGTGGACAAACTCTATATTAGTGCTCAGTCATTACTCGAAGACTCATGGCGCCTAGGTGTCAGTATATTAAAAAGCGGCTTTCACCCGAATTTTATTGTTGGTATCTGGCGCGGTGGCACCCCGGTGGGTATTGCAGTACAGGAAATACTGGATTTTTACGGTGTACATACCGACCATATATCGATACGTACATCATCCTATAGTGGCAAAAGCCGTTTGGAAGCGCCGGTTCGGGTTCACGGGCTGGACTATCTGATCAACAATATAAATGCCGATGATACTTTGCTTATTGTTGATGATGTTTACGATACCGGCCTTAGCGTTCAGGGTGTAATGCAGACGCTAGCCACGAAAGCCCGGCGCAATACGCCGGAAGAGATCCGTATAGCGACTCCCTATTTTAAGCCGCTTAAGAACCGAACCGAATTGACACCTCACTACTATATTCACGAGACTGATGAATGGCTGGTGTTTCCGCATGAAATGGACGGGATGAATCGCGCAGAGCTAAAATTGCATAAACCGGATCTGATGCCATTTGTGGAAGAGATGGATAACTATTACGCCAATGATCGGGCGGCCAGTTTAAAACCAGGTTGATCAACAGCTGACTGGAAATAGTGAATACCGTTGGGTGTTAGCCCGGGCGTAGATACGACAGCGACCAAAATAGCGCTGACCAACCGGGACTGGCGAAGCGCTGGATGTTCACTAAAGCGCTCGGCAATGATGCCACCACAGCGCTTGCCAATGGCGCTTACTACAAGCACAGAGGATTGCATGTCCACAATAGATTTTCGCAGTGATACTGTAACCACACCTACCGATGCCATGCTTGCCGCAATGGCAAATCCGCCAGTGGGTGATGATGTTTATGGAGAAGATCCTACGGTTAACGCGCTTGAGGTGCTTGCGGCCGAAAAACTGGGTTTTGAGTCCGCAGTGTTTGCATCAAGTGGCACCCAGACTAACTTGCTGGCGCTGCTCTCTCATTGCGAGCGCGGTGATGAATATATTGTCGGGCAGCAGGCCCATACCTATAAATACGAAGGCGGTGGTGCCGCCGTTTTTGGAAGTGTTCAGCCGCAGCCGCTGGAGTTTCGTGACGACGGTACAATATCACTGGAGCAAATTGAGTCTGCGATTAAACCGGATGACTTCCACTTCGCGAAAACCCGTTTAATCGCACTTGAAAACACGGTTGCCGGAAGGGCGTTGCCGATGCCGTACCTTGCTGCAGTACGCGAACTGGGAGACACCAGGGGACTTGCATTACATCTCGACGGCGCAAGGGTGTTTAATGCGGCCGTGCACCATCAAGTGGATGTTAAAGACATCACCCGTTATTTTGACTCGGTGTCTGTGTGTTTGTCGAAAGGCTTGTGCGCGCCGGTTGGTTCCGTATTGTGTGGTGACGCAGGCTTAATAGAAAAAGCCCGGCGATGGCGCAAGGTGCTGGGTGGTGGCATGCGTCAGGCGGGCTATATTGCTGCTGCCGGCATCGTTGCGTTAAATGAAAACATCGACAGGTTGCAAGTGGATCACGCTAATGCCCGTCATCTGTTTGAAGGGTTGCGGGACATACCGGAATTTTCGTTAACCGGGGATTCAGTGCGCACCAATATGGTTTTCCTGGGTTGCGGTGAACAGGTAGCAAAACAACTGGCGAATTTTTTAAGGCAACATGGAATTCTTATATCACCCGCAAACGTAGTCAGGCTGGTGGTACATAAAGACATCTCGGAGAATGATATCGATTTGCTGATTAATGCGTGTCATTCCTGTCTGAAATAGTTTCTGTCGTCGCGCGATCTTGCGGCCACGTAATGTTGCGAAAAACTGTGTGGCAATACGAGTGTTTTCGACTATAAATAGGGGGCATCATTGTTTAACAACTAATTGTTAGATATTTGTGATGAACGCAATGGACATTTTCGTGTTTACTTGCGTGTCGCTCGTGCTTCCGAATTATTCCATTTTTCAGTTCCAACCAACCCATGTTCTATACCCAACATCAAGGAAACGCTATGAGAAATACCGCCGCACTTCTAATTGCTTGCGGAGCGCTCACACTTTCGGCTTGTTCGTCAGATGATAACGGCGTCGTTGTCACAGAGCCGGATTCAACGGAAGCAACTACCGCATCCTACACCGTGACTTTCACGAATCTGAGCAGCGGTCAGCCAATGACACCACCTGTAGTCGCTATTCACGATGATGCAATAAACCTGTTTGAAACAGGTGCGGCTGCGACGGCTGAGGTGCAGGCAATCGCGGAAACAGGCAATAACGATCCGTTGGTTGCATTAGCAACTTCATTGATGGGTGCAGAAGTGAGTGCGGCCGGTGTTGCGGGCAACGCTCCGTTTGGTCCGGGTGCTACAGCCAGCGTCACTCTTGAGAACGGTCTTTCGACTCATGTGTTAAGCGCCGTATCCATGGTAATTTGCACGAACGACGGCTTCACCGGCCTCGATTCCGTAGCATTGCCAACTGATGCATCACCGGTAACACTCACAGCAGTGCCTTACGATGCGGGTACCGAGGTGAACAATCTCGATCCCACTTACTGGGTAGCACCACCTGCTCCATGCGGAAATCCTGGTACAGAGAATCTGCGGGAAGATGAAGGCGGTGTAATTGCTGCTCACCCGGGTCAAACCGGCGTTGGTGCGTTTGATTTCGCCGGAGCAGACAACATCATGCAAATTGAGATCACACGAGTTGAAGTACCGGTTCCAACCGCAAACTTCGCTGTCACTCTTACTAACCTCAGCGCTGGCCAACCAATGACACCGGCAGTGGTAGCTATCCATGATGATGCTGTCAATCTGTTCGAGACAGGCACAGCAGCGAGCACTCAATTGCAGGCTATTGCAGAAGATGGTAACAATGATCCAATGGTGGCGTTGGCAGGCTCATTGGGAGAGCAGGTAAGCGTGGCCGGGGTAATCGGAGATGCGCCACTGCCTCCTAGCGGAACTGCAACTCTGACGCTGGAAAACGGTTCTACCGACCACGTACTTAGCCTGGTGAACATGGTTATTTGTACCAATGACGGATTTACCGGTCTTGACTCGGTTCCTCTGCCAACGGATTCAACACCGGTTACTCTGACAGCCGTACCCTATGATGCAGGCACGGAAGTGAATAACCTTGATCCGTCATACTGGGTGGCACCACCTGCGCCATGTGGAAACCCGGGTACAGAGAATATGCGTGAAGCGGAAGCTGGTGTGATCACAGCGCATCCTGGACAAACAGGTGTTGGAGCATTCGACTTTGCCGGGACTGATAACATCCTGCAAATCGAGATCACCCGCCAGTAGCGATTAGTCTTTCGAGACAACTGCAGGGTAAAGAAGGGATCGTGCATTGCACGATCCCTTTTTTTATAAGCCTTCTTTTTGGTTTAAACGAATGTAAGTGCGGCGCCTGTCTTCCGCTGCTTGTTTCCTGCTGGCTTCAAAAATTGGCTACCTTGCCCTCAACTGGCTGACTGGCGAGGTACTCGTCGTAGTTACCACGAAAATCGTTGAGGCGATTATCCTTTATTTCAATGATCCGATTCGCCAGTGAAGATACAAATTCACGGTCGTGGCTAACAAAAATCAATGTGCCTTCGTAGTGTTCCAGTGACAGATTTAGTGCTTCGATAGATTCCATATCGAGGTGGTTTGTCGGCTCGTCCATAATCAATACGTTGGGCGAAGACATAATTAGCCGACCGAACAGCAGGCGGTTCTTTTCACCCCCCGAGCATACCTTCACCTGCTTTTTAAAATCGTCGTTTGAGAACAACAAACGGCCAAGCGTGCTGCGAACAATCTGATCATCGTGCTCGGGTTTACGCCACTGTGTCATCCAGTCGAACAGGTTAAGGTCGGTGGCAAACTGCTCTGTGCTGTCCTGGGGACAATAGCCAAGAGCTGCATTCTCGGCCCATTGAATACGACCGGCATTGGCGTCGAGTTCTTTCATTAGCAGGCGCAGAAAAGTGGATTTGCCTGTGCCATTCTCGCCGATGACTGCAAGCCGGGTGCCGGCATCAAGCAACAATTCACCGCCGGTGAACAATGGTCCTTCATCAAATCCGTGACCGAGATTTTCTATGGTGAGCGCCAGGCGATGCAGTTTCTTCTCCTGGGTAAAGCGAATATAGGGACTGACGCGGCTCGATGGTTTGATGTCGGCTAGTTGAATTTTTTCGATTTGTTTTGCCCGCGATGTCGCTTGCCGTGCTTTTGAAGCGTTGGCCGAGAATCGACTGACAAACTGTTGTAGATCGGCGATCTGGGATTTCTTTTTTGCATTGTCCGCTTGCAAGCGCTCACGTGCTTGCGTGGAGGCAATCATGAAGTCATCGTAGTTACCCGGGTAGACTCGCAACTCGCCGTAATCGATGTCAGCCATATGGGTGCACACCGAATTAAGAAAATGCCGGTCGTGCGAGATGATTACCATCGTGCCTTGCTGGACTCTGAGCACGCCTTCGAGCCAGCGAATAGCGTTAATGTCGAGATTGTTTGTCGGCTCATCAAGAAGCAGGATGTCTGGTGAGGAAAACAGTGCCTGTGCCAGTAACACGCGCAGTTTCCAGCCGGGTGCCACCTCGCTCATCGGGCCATTGTGCAGTGACTCGTCAATACCGGCGCCGGATAAAAACTCTCCGGCCCGGCTTTCGGCGGTATAGCCGTCAAGTTCGGCAAACTGGCTCTCAAGTTCAGCGACCTTCATGCCTTCTTCTTCGGTCATCTCGGGCAGACTATATATACGCTCGCGCTCTTGCTTGATGGCCCAAAGCTCTTCATGGCCCATAATGACCGTATCCAGCACACTGAAAGATTCAAAGGCGAATTGATCCTGGTTTAACTTTCCAAGGCGTTCATTTGGCGAAATGGAGACGTTGCCCGAGGTCGGTTCAAGTGTGCCGCTCAGGATGTTCATGAAAGTCGATTTGCCACAGCCGTTTGCGCCGATCAATCCGTAACGATTGCCGTCTCCAAATTTAACCGAGATATTTTCAAACAGCGGTTTGGCACCGAACTGCATCGTGACGTTTGCGGTGGAAATCAAAAGTGTGTCCTGTGAAAAAATGGCAGTAGTCAGCCAGCCATTATAAAAGAAAAGGCGTGGCTACTGCCAAGGTTGAGTGTGCTTGCGAGGCAATATAGTGGTTTTTTGAGAAATTTCACCGGCATTGTTGAAAAATGCCGGTGACCGCAGGGCACGGTATTCATGCAGTAGCAGGAGGTTAGCCACTAGCCACCGAAACTGGAGTAATCACGGGTCCGATTGGTTGAAGCGTTGGCCAGAGACAAAATGCTCAACAGGTCGCTTTGTGTGCCGGGCTATCCGGTACTCGGGCTATCCGGTACTCCGGTACTACTCAGGGGTGCGATTTGCGCTCTGCGATCTACTGCCCATTTGTACTGTTTGGGCCACATTGAAAACTCGGGATCGTCTCCAAGGGTTCTTGCCGCGTGAAGCGGCCAAAACGGGTTGTGCATGATTTCACGACCAAGTGCGACAAAATCAGCTTGTCCGGAACTTGCGATAGCTTCGGCTTGTTGTGGATCAATGATAACGCCTACCGCCATTGATTTTAGAGTGGTTTCACGAGCAATGCGCTCGGCATAGGGGACCTGAAACCCGGGCTGTCTGGCGGAGTTTGCGGTGAGTGGTTTGCCGTCGTCATCGGTTCTAAAGCGGGGCGCGCCACTCACACCGCCAGACGAGCAATCAACTACGTCAATGCCAACTTCGCCAAGTGCCTTTGCCAGTGTGACAGAATCGTCCATGGTCCAGCCGCCTTCGATACCGTCTACTGCCGAAATGCGAAAAAACAAAGGCATGTCTTCGCCAACAGCCGCCCGAACTGCTTTTGAGACTTCAACCGGAAAACGCATTCTGCCAACGATATCCCCGCCATACTCGTCCGAGCGCTGATTTGACACCGGTGATAAAAAACTGTGCATCAGATAGCCGTGTGCACCGTGCAATTCGATGACTTTAAATCCGGCAGCAATCGACCGCTTCGCCGCTTTAACGAAGGTGTCAGTCAGCGTATGTATTTCGTCAATGGTAAGTTCGTGCGGGACCGGAAAACCGGGTCCGACGGCGATGGCGCTCGGGCCGGAAACGGACCACGCGTCTGCATCGTCAGCGGCTAGCGGTTTGCCGCCCAGGAATGGAGGCGAGGTGGATGCCTTGCGTCCCGCATGAGCCAGCTGGATACCGGGCACGCTGCCCATTTGTTCAATGAATGCCGTGATCGGTTTGAGAGCCTCTGCCTGTTTGTCATTCCAGATGCCAAGGCACTTTGGTGTGATTCTTCCAATTGCTTCTACAGCGGTCGCCTCGGCAAACACCAGGCCTGCCTGGCCTCTGGCAAAAGTACTCAGGTGTGCAAAATGCCATGGTTGGGCATGACCATCCTCTGCGGAGTACATGCACAACGGTGACACCACCACCCGATTGGGAAAGGTAATGCCGCGAACCGTGATTGGACTAAAAAGGGCAGACATAAAAACTCCGTTGGTAAAGGGTAACCGGGTGCAAGGTAACACCTGAGTGTCTGACAGCGATCTGCCATTGTCTCGATCTATGTTGCACGACACTGGCTACCAGTAATTGATAGCACCACTGTACATATTTTCGATATCTACCAGGTTTGATTCTCGCGGCGCATTGGCGATAGCGCGCTTTTGCCGACTCGAAGACTCGGCAAGGGCAGTGACGTGCTCCGCGCTAAATCCAACGCCGCCCAGGCCGTTGGGAATATCAGTGGCGCGCATCAATTCAATAAGTCGTTTCGACAAAACTTCGCCCGCATCGTCCGGCGTCGCGCCACTGTTGTCGGCGCCGAGCAGACTGGCCGCCTGCAGATGACGCTCAGGTTGCGCCTCTGCGGTATACCTGAATATAGAAGGAGCGCAAACGATTACACTGATCCCGTGGGGCACAAAAGGCGATGGCACTTCGTAGTCCACGCTAGTAATGTTTTTCATTAAGTGGGTGACGCCATATGACATGGCGTGAGGCAGGTGGGTGCCGGAGTTACCGAAGGCAATCCCTGCCAGCGTCGCCGCCCACATCAACTGGTCACGCGCCTCGCTGTCCTGACGGTCGGCCACGCCTCGCTGTAAATATTTACCGGCTATCCCGAGCGCTTCTCTGGCACCGAGATCACTGAACGGATTGGCACCCTGTATCAGCTGTCGTGCGTTCGGATCGGCGACTGCTTGCAATTGGGTGTAGGCTCTTGCTGTATAGCATTCAAGTGCATGGGACAATAAATCAAAGCCGGTTGATGCGACAATGTTGGCAGGCAGACTATCGCAACACTGCGGATCAACGATTGCTATTTCCGGCAGCAGTGCGGGGCTCGCGACAACGAACTTTGCATTCAGATCGTTAAGTCGAATTACCGATATTGAAGTACATTCGGATCCGGTTCCCGAAGTGGTCGGACAAGCGATATGGGGGGCGACCGGAACGGCTACCGATTTTCCGGCACCAATCGGTGGCGCAAAATACTCGCGGATATGGCCACCGTTTGCAGCGATCAGGAGGGCGGCTTTGGCCGTGTCCATCACTGATCCACCCCCAACCGAAATAACGCCGTCGACACTGGCCTCCTGCAAAAAAGCGGCAGCTCTCATCACGGTATCGTCATCGGGTTCGATGCGGATATCGGTGAATACCACGGTGTCTATCGCGGATTTTTTCAGGGATTCTCTGACGATGTTTACCAGCGAGCCGTCTTCTAACAACGGATCGGTAAACAAGGCAATTTTTTTGATACCCAGTGAACGGGCGCGCGCGCCCGATTCACTCAGGGTGCCCCGCCCGAATGTCAGTTTTGGCATCGCTACGGTAAAATTAGTTGCACCTTCGGCGGTTGGTGCGAAGTACTGGCAGCCCATGGACTATTCCGGTGATCGTGGTGGGGCCAAGTTTACGCCAAAAACAACCATCAATTACAGCGTTTGTGAACTGACGTAACCGGCTTGATGGTATATCCTGGCTGACGCGGGAGCGAAGGGGCAAACCCGGGTTTAGAGCAGTCAACACACCAACAAGAGTCATCTCAATGTCTTCGATCAATAAAAAAACAGCAGTCATTACCGGGGCCGCACGTGGAATCGGTCTGGCAATCGTGCAACGCTTTCTGGCTGAGGGTTATTGGGTCGCGATGTTAGACATCGACCAGCGCACGTTGAATGACGCGGTGCAAAAGATCGGTCAATCAAACCGGGTGTTAAATATCTGTTGTGATGTGTCTGATCCGAATCAGGTAGAGGCGTCACTGGATGAGGTGCTTTCAGAAACCGGGCGTATTGATGCGCTGGTGAACAACGCGGGAATTGCTGATTTCCAGCCTGTGTCGGATACGTCATTTGAGTTGTGGTCCGATATCATGGCGACCAATTTAAACGGGCCTTTTTTGTGTTCAAAGGCTTGTCTGCCAGCGATGTTTGCACAAGGCTCCGGGGCTATTGTCAATATCACCTCAATATCGGGTGTGCGTGCCAGCACGCTGCGTTCTGCCTACGGTACTTCCAAAGCGGCACTTGCTCACCTGACCAAACAACTCGCTGGTGAAGTGGGCCATCGTGGAATACGCGTTAATGCGGTAGCACCTGGCCCAATAGATACAGAAATGGCGAAAAAGGTGCACGATAAAACAATTCGTGCAGACTACCATGCGGCGATACCGCTCAATCGCTATGGTCTCGAGGAGGAGATAGCCAGCACTGTATACTTTTTGTGCAGTGATGAAAGTAGCTATATCACTGGTCAGGAAGTCTGTGTTGACGGCGGTTTTGATTCCGCCGGTATCGGGCTGAACACGTTGAGAGGCTAGCCTCAGTACACCGGCTCCAGAGCGGTTTCTACTGTTGGTTTCCCGCTTTGCGTCAACTGCCTCAAACAGCATTTGAATTCAATCGGTTTTCCAACTCCGTAGCCTTGCACCAGATCGATTCCAATTAACCGTAGAACGTCGATGATGTCGTCGTTTTCGACAAACTCGGCGATAGTTTTTATACCCAGTAACTGGCCGATCTGGTGTATAGAGGACACCATTACCCGATCAGTCGGGTTATCGACAATGTCGCGAACAAAGCTGCCGTCAATCTTCAGGTAATCGACTGCAAAGTGCTTCAGATAATTGAATGAAGATAGTCCGCTGCCAAAATCGTCGAGTGCAAACGCGCAGCCCAGATCTTTCATCACGCTGATAAATTTCTGTGCCTGTTTGAAATTACTGATTGCCGCGGTTTCTGTTATCTCGAAGCATACGAGTGTGGGTTTGATCGCACTTCGTGCCAGATGTTGCTTTACAAAAGCTGCCATCGAATCATCTGATAGCGACTGACCTGACAAATTGATGGTTACTCGTACTTCCTGGTCGATGCCCTTTACGCGGCTAAGTTCTTCAAAGGTATGGCTGATGACCCAGCGATCAATTTCGTTCATTAGATCGAATCGTTCAGCGGCAGGTATGAATGCTCCGGGTGCCATTAGTTTGTTTTCATTGCTGCGCATGCGCAACAAAATTTCATAGTGCTCAACGACCAGTTCCGTAGTGTCTGCTGACAGCGCAGCAATGGGCTGCGCATAAAGACAGAAATTATTCTTGTTTATTGCCTCTTTGATTTCCCCGGCCAGTAAGAGGTCGGAATGTCGGTTGGCAAGCTCTTTATCATCCGGTCGATAAGTGTGGACTCTGCCACGGCCGCTGTCTTTTGCGGCAAAACAGGCAAGGTCAGCCCGCGAGAGCAATTCCGTCTCGGTTAAATCGCTGCTGTCTATCGCTACCAGCCCGATACTCGCCCCTACGCCAAAAATCTGTGCGTCCCATGCAAAGCGAAATTGCTCGAATTGGCGCACGGTACGCTGCATCGCTGCTTCTGCCTCCGCGATAGTGCAATCGACAAACAGCAGTCCAAACTCGTCACCGCCAAGGCGGGCCAGTGTGTCCTGCTTGCGTAACTGGTTTGAAATCAGTCGTCCGACCTGAATAAGCAACTGATCGCCAGCCAGGTGGCCGACGGAATCGTTGATCAATTTAAACTGGTCCAGATCGAGGTAGCCCAATACTGAATTGCCCTGGTCTGATACTGCCTTTTGGCGCGCCACAGCGAGTCTATGCTCAAACTCGCGGCGGTTTGGCAGATCGGTGAGTTCATCGTGAGTTACCTGATGACTTAGCAGATTTTCCAGTTGACGAGATTCCGTTATATCTCTGCCAGCTCCCCGATAGGCCTGAAAATTACCCTCCGAGTCATAACACGGTTTGCCGCTAAGCAATAAATGTGTAGGTGAGTCGGGGCGTCCCACTGTAATTTCCAGATTATCGAATGCCTCCTGGCGACTAATGAACCTTTCAATGGAGTCAGTTGTGTTGCCGTTCTTGCGGATTAACGCATTGATCGTCCTGTAGTCTCGCCCTGTCAGGGACTCCTGGGAGAAACCGGTTAACTCTCTGCACCTTCGCGACACATAGTTTATTTTAAGATCGGCATTCAGCTCCCAGAATAAATCGGCAGCGGTCTCTGCGAAATCGCGGAAGCGCTCCTGGCTGCCGCGTAGCTCTGCTTCAAGTTCCTTGTGAGCGCTAATGTTTCGACCTGAACCCACCAGACCAATAATCTTGCCCTCAATGTCTCGCAATGGCACTTTTGAAGTAGAAACCCAAATGCCGCTGCTTTTATTCTGGCCTTGAAAATAACGTTGGCTCTCAAGAAGAGATTCGCCGTGCTCGATGACACGCATATCGTCTTCGTAAAACTCAGCAGCATCCTGTGGAGTGAAGAAGTCGAAATCGGTACTCCCTTCGATGCTGCATTTCTCGGTGCCGGTTGAGTCGAGTTGCGAGCGCATAAAGTTTGTTACTGATCGGTTTTGAACCGTAAATTTTGCCTGCCTGTCTTTGGCGTAAATAAAATCCGGGATATTATCGATGAGAGAGCGCAACAAATTTCGCTCTTCTTTGATGGCAAGCTCAGTGTTTTTGGTGGTGGTGATGTCTACCATGGTTTGCAGACAGCCACCGTCCGGTAGTCGTTGCTCGGTGATGCGATACCAGTGCGTATTGTCTTTGAGGAATTCTACGGGTTCACTCGGGTGTTGAAACTGATTCAGTCGATTGACGAGCCAGTCCTCTTTGCTGTCCGTAACTGGCGTATTGCAGCCAATGCCCAGCTGTTTGCGCAGGCATTGTTCGTAGGTCAGTCCAGGTTTTATGGCGCTGCCTTTGTCTGAGTGGATTTCTTCGAACTTGCGATTGTAGGCAATCAGCCGATCCTGATGATCATACAGGGCGAATGAGCCTGGAAATTCATCGATCGCATGAGTAAAGCGGCGCTCTGTTTGCTGTGCCTGGAACTCAATTTCCTTGAGCTCGGTAACATCACTGGCCGTTCCGCGATAACCGACAAAATTGTTGTTATCGTCAAATAATGGCACCCCGCTGGTACTTGCCCATCGTGTACCGGACTGTGTTTTTACCCGGTAGCGGAAATCACGAAATGCCTGGCGTCTTGCGAGCAGCTTTTTGTGTTTTTGCCAGGCGCGCTTCTCCGAGGATGTTTCCGGTGATTCCGGGCGGCGCTTGCCGTATAGGCTCAGACGGTCAATGTTGAACATAGATTCAATCTGGCTTGAAATCCATGTAAAACGCAGATCACTATCCATCTCCCAGAACCAGTCAGAAGTGGAGTTGGCGTAGTCGGTTAAACGTTGTTGTGATTTTGCGAGATCTTCCTCTGCTTGATGTATATCGGTTAGATCTTTTACGTTTATGATGGCACCTTCAATCTCGTTGTTTACGATCCACGGCTTGCACCTGTATTCGACGTAGCGGTCTTCGGTGTATTGACGATACGGAATTGATGGCGTTAGCCAAAATGTGTGCTGCGTGGTTGTACCGCCGTATGCAAGATCGATATGGTGTTTAAGGTTGTCTTTAAAGTTGCTTTGGCCAAGCAAGTCGGCAAGCTTCAAGCCGACAATTTGCTCAGTGTTGAGTTTCCAGACTCTGGCGACAGCCGGTGAAGTGCAGATTATCCGGTATTCGTTATCGACGATGGTAATTCTGTCGTTAACATTCGCCAGTATGGTACGTAACAGATTGACATGGAAATCCATATGTACGTTGACAGGCGAGAATGTCGTGACGTCCTCGGTGTGACAAACTTCAGGGTGATTTTGAGTCGATGTCACGGGGAACCTCAGCAGGAAATAATTGTTATAGAGATAACGTCCCGGGGAGGTTTGTCGAATATATAGAGCAGGTATGAGCTGGAGCGGGGTGTGATCATTTTACAGCTTCCTTTTTTGGCCTGATAGCGGTACGGATGACGCAAGTGCACAGTCTCCGAAGCTCACTTTGTGTGAGCCGGTTCAAAGAACGGGTCGGGGTGCAAATCCGGTGCCAGAGCATTCCGGTAGGTTGTCCGCAAGAGAATGGTCATGAATTCTCGGGACGAGTTACTCCATTTATACGGCTGTCATTCAGGCTATTTGGCAATTTTTTTATTGAATGGACAAGTTGGATTGATTACCCCGCCAATATTAAATCTGAAGCTTTCTCACCCACCATTATCGAAGGTGCATTTGTATTCCCTGTAGGAATTGATGGAAAAATGGAGGCGTCAGCTATACGCAAGCCGCTCACGCCGTGTACGCATAGGTTTGAATCGACCACATTGCCAACAGGATTGTCACCCATTCGACACGTACCACACGGGTGGAATACGGTCCATGCATTTTCGCGAATAAATTCTTCCAGCTGCTCGTTTGTAGTGACTGTGTTACCGGGATATATCTCTGCTTCAATCAGGTTTTTCATTGATGGTGTCTGTGCAAGATCACGCATCAAATGCATACCTCGAAGCATGACCTCCATATCGTGTCGGCTTGACAAATAGTTTGGGAAAATCGCTGGTGCGATGAACGGGTCGGGTGACTGTATTTGTAGATAGCCAGTGCTGACAGGCTTACACGGATTGAAGCCCAGTAAAAAACCCGGAAATGGATCGGGTGTGACAAGCGGGCGAACGCCGACGGGTGCGCGTGTGTAACTCAACGGAGAAAAATACAATTGCAGGTCAGGGCGGTCGGCCTCGGGGTCTGATCGAATAAAGCCGCCCGCCTGATTGACGCTGAGGGTCAATGGGCCACGGCGTTGCAACAGGAACTGCAAACCAACCCGCAGGCGTCCGCTCCAGGGACGTAGAATCTGGTTCAAGCTTGGCAGTCGGGAGCGATAGACAATATCCGCACCCAGATGATCTTGCAGGTTTTTTCCTACCGATGGAGAATCAACAACCGTGTTGATATTGAATTTTTGCAATAGTGCATGAGGCCCGATACCGGACAATTGAAGTAGCTGTGGTGAATTGACTGCTCCGGTACTAAGAATTATTTCCCGCTGTGCGGCAACTATATGGTCGCGACCTTTTTTTCGATAAACGAGGCCAGTGGCGCGAGTACCTTCAAAGTTCACCTTCAACACTTGCGAATGTGTTTGCACAGTGAGATTTTGACGTTTCATTGCCGGGCGCAGGTAGCAACGGGCAGTTGATGCGCGCAGGCCGTTGCTGGTTGTGATTTGATACAACGAAGCGCCTTCCATAGAGTTTGCGTTGTAGTCCGGGTTAAACGGTATTTGCAGCTCGGATGCAGCTGCAAGATAGTGGTTGCAGAGAGGGTGAACTTCCTTGCTGGTATCAAACACTGGTAACGGGCCACCAACTCCACGAAATTCACTGTCGACCCCTGACCAGTCTTCCATGCGTTTGAATATCGGGGCAACCTGTGTCCAGCTCCAATCTGGTGCATCCATTGCCCAGTCGTCGTAATCAGAAGGATGGCCTCTTACGTAGACCATCGCGTTTATAGAGCTGGATCCTCCCAGTACACGACCACGTGGCCAGTAAGCGGGTTTATTGTTGAGTGCCGCCACCGGTTCAGTGTGGTACATCCAGTTGACGTTTTTGTCGTAATAGGTTTTGCCATAGCCGATTGGCATCTGTACATAAAAACGGCGATCCGTGCCGCCGGCTTCCAGCAGCAGCACCCGGTATTTTCCGCTCGCGGTAAGTCGGTTAGCCAGAACTGATCCTGCCGAGCCGGCGCCTGCGATTATGTAGTCGTAGTCAGTCAATTTTTTTGCACGCCTGCAGGTGTGATCTTGCTCGTTGCGTTATAACAGTGTTAGTCCGCGATATAGCAGTCGGAGTGCAACCAGAGTAATTAGCCATTTAAAAACAATGCGAAAAGTGTTTTCAGAAATCTGGTGTTCTATTCTTTTACCGGCGAAGGTGCCTGCAACGCCGGCGCCGGTTGCTAGAGCTATGTGGTAAAGGTAGTCGGAATAGCGAAAACCGTGATATACGTAGGCAGTCAATTTAAAACAATCCATAGTTATCAGGCATGCAGCAAGCGTTGCTGTGATTTGCAGCTTGCGCAGATCGGTACGCAATATAGCTGGCTGCAATAGAGCGCCAACGCCGAAAACAGTGCCGAGAAACGAGTGAGCAATACCAACCGGAAAAAATGGATGGTTAAAAGGCATGGAAACGTTGACAGGTGGTGCCCAAACAAGGAACAGCAGCAGAATGGAAAGCAAAAGCGAGATTGCTGCTTCAGGCATCGTCACGAACACACTCGCGCCGGCAGCTACGCCAATAGCACTACCGAAGATAAACGCTGCAACTACCGGCCAGTATATATACGACCAGAAATAGACAACTCGTGCCGCAAGAGAACTGAACGCGAAAGCGGATTGTAGAGGCACCGCAACGGAGATTGGAAAAACCGCAGTACTGCAGGCCAGAATTATATAGATTCCTCCAGTGGCAAAGGCTGCGTTTACAAATGAGGCGGTAAAACAACCGACCGTGACAACAACTAGTTCGGCAAACACTTTTGTCTGTCTAGCCCGGGTTATTCATGAGATAGCGTGCATATCGCGCAGAGATTTGGTTTCACAGCAATTTTTCTTCTCGCGTTGAATACTTATTGATATTTACAAGAGAAAAAAATTGCTGTGGAATCAAAATCAAGTGAGATGCCGTGTAATTTGTGAATAATCCAGGCTAGTGGTCCGCATGATGATAGTCAGCGGTTGTTCTAATCATCGCTTGTCGGGCCGGTCACCCGCAAGCGCCAATCAAGCGTTCGATTAACAGCACGAGTGATTTATTGACGTTGTCGTCTTTCAGTTTGCCGTTGTCGGAAAAAGCCTGCTCGGCCTTTGGCAGTGTAACGAAACCTGGCACCACCACTATACCAAGCTCGGCAAGAGTATCGCGGAGCCGCGGTATGACTCGAATGCCTCCGAGCGGCCCCGGCGACGCTGCCATGATTGCTGCTTTCTTGCCCGCGTAGGCAAACATGGGTGGTTCGTCTCCTTCTCTGCGCGAACCCCATGCAAACGTATTCGACAGCAACGGCGGCACGTGTCCGTTGTATTCCGGGGTAGCAATCACAAATCCATCGTGACTGTTAAGCAGCTGTTTCATTTTTTGCATCGACTCCGGTACGCCGTTTGCGTCTTCATCATCGCCGTTATAAATCGCGGCAGGATAGTCTGCGAGGTCGATCAAGGTAACGTCAGCGCCGGATGTCGTGGCCAGATCAGCCGCTGCTCGTGCGAGCTTTTTTGTGATTGAATCTTTTCGGGCACTTCCGGCGAAGACCAGCAGTTTTACATTGCTCAAAATTTTATTCCGTAATATGCGTAGACAGGATACTGCTTCAGTTAAACTGACAGGTAGTCCAGACTGTCGGGGTGAAATCGGGATGTGGTGCCGCTGAACAGGTGAGGTAGCGGCAGTTATTCTGCTTCTTTGTCGGATACCCAGGCGCAAAGATTACCAGATTTTTAACACACTGGTGGCGTCTCCATTTAAAAATCAGGAGTTCAGTGTGCTGTCTGCTTTCGAAGCATAACGCGCTTTAGAAAACAGAGCTGCTACACGCTGTGTCACTTTGCCACGAGAACGGGCGACGTAGTCTGCGGGTGCAGACAACCACGCTCGAAAGGAGCCGAAAGCGGTAACATCGGTGGTACAGACGGGTGACTACAATTCCATAGCGAGAACGCAATCATCAAAAGACGTTTTCACTAACGGTGGAAATTCCTGTCTGCTCAAAGGCAACCCTGTCATACGCAGGTCTACAGACTAGAGCGCATTATAGAGCAGTTTAGTCAGCTCCCAAGCCTGTTTCGTTTTACGGTTAACCACAGCAACGTTAAAAGCAGCAAAAGTGCGGGATTAAAACTTCCGACCGATAGTTGGTAGGGTGGCTCTGTGATTTCCGCTTCAGCAGATCCTTCGCCATCAGTAGTGGCAGACGGGGGTGACGTGTTGTCTGGTCCAATACTGTTTTCTGTCATTTCTGCTTCGGCATCTGTGTCAGTATCAGTGTCTTTGCCTTCGCTATTCTCGTCGACTACGGCAGTTTCAGCGCCGTTTTTGCCTTCGGTGTCGTCAGTAGTCCCGGAGTCGTCAGTACCTTTATCAATAGTTGCGCCGTTGCCTTGACCACTGTCGGTGCTGTCGCCGGTATCAATATCGCCTTCGCCTTCGCCTTCGCCTTCGCCTTCGCCATCGGTAGTCTGTCCAACAGTGTCTTCGCCATCAATGATCTCACCACCGTTGGTCGGGTCTGTGGCGTCCGGATCAGTGGTGTCAACCTTATCTAGTCTCTGCAACAAAACCACCCAGTCCTCGGCTGGTTCTGATGGTGCTGTGCCAAGTTCGACAAGCCCTGCCGAGAAAGTCGTCGATCTGCCTGAAAAGGTCCCGGTTCTCGGGTTAAACCAGCGTAACTCGTATTCACCGGCGGCTACCTGTAGAGCACCCGTGTCGACCGCCACAGGCAGATACACGGCATAGGACTCTCCTGTTTTTGCAAATACTTCGACGCCGCCGGAATCTGCGGATTCGTACAGATCATCCGCCGGTTGCATTTCCCAGAACGGTAGTTCGTTTTGCATAAGCTCGCGCGCGTAGCGCATATACCGATACATCGATTCTCTGGTGCGAAAATCTTCCGTACGCATATCTCCACCCAGTGGTAACTCGTGGTAGCCAAAATACCACTCGATATTGCCGCCACTGAAATACACCGGGTACAGTACTGCCTTGCGCAATTCATCCGAATTGCTGCCATTCAATCCCACTGGTGCGGGATCGACCTCGTCCATATCGATAACCCAGGGCCAACCTGCGTCGGATGTTTTCTGCCGCCACTCCTCGACAAATCGACCCGCGTGGCGAACCGAAAACTGTATAGAGGTGATATCGAATGCAGGATTGCCAAGCAGCGAATCATAGGTTTCTTCCGGGCTGTTGAGCAGCGTATGCACACCAATTGGATGTTCCGCCCAGTCGAGCGCTCGAATATATTCGGCGAATTCACGATGATTGTCATCGGTGTATCTGCTTTCTTCACTCAGATTCCACTTTAAAGCAAGCAAGTGTGAAAACCGCGCAATCATTTCGCGATAATAGAGTTTGCGCTGAACTCCGAGCGTGGCGTCATCGAGCCATAGCGTGTTGCGATTTTCAGTTTCACCGAGAACAATGTGTGCGGCAATGCCTTTGTTCTGCATATGATCTAGCACGATGCTCCACTGAAACAACTTTGAGATATCGTAGCGGGTGTTATTCGCCTCTCCTCCCTCGGGTGACACGAAGGGGTAAGTTTCGCGGCCATCACCGCCCAGATTCATGGGCAGAAAATAAATGGAGTTTACACCTTCAGTGGATAAATAATTGACCGCACCAATGATTGCTTTTGCGCTCTCTGGACTGGCAGCGTTAGTAAATAACGGATCTCCATCCTGCCAGTCTGCGATGTGTGACGGATAGCGGTGTACACCATCCGCGAGTGTTATTGTTTTTGCTCCGGCAGCTTGATCGATCGTATTGTCAAATCCTGCATAGCCAAAAAAGTTTTCAGGGCTGTCAATACCGCCCTTGATCCAGTAAGGACCGTCGGCAAATTTTAAATAGTGGCCACCGTTGTACTGCAAACGGCCATAAGGCAAGAAGCCCGGATCGTCTGGCTGTTGGCTGGCGATAGTAAAGGTCCCGGTTTCGCCATCTGAAGGCAGCGGAGTGCCCTCATCATCCTCCAGCGATACGGCAATGTTGTTGCCACTGCGAAAGGACACTCGGTATTGCCAAACGCCGGTTTCGTCAGCTGCGAATTTGGCCCGCCAGGTTGATCCGCTGCCCTGACCCTGGCCATTACCGGCAAAATAACCGGGAACCACATATTCATTGCCATCCGGGCTCGTAAAGATAACGTTGTAGCGGTAGTCGAGAAACGGATTTGATGTTTCCTGAAGCTCGCTAAACTCTGTGGCAGTTGCATTGTCGACAATCAACGGATGCCATTTTTGCAGGCTGCCATGTACCGATATATCGGCGGCAGCCGCAGATGCAGTCAGCAATGAAAGGGCAAGGCATGGGAATCTCAACATAGCGGCGAGACCGGAAAAGAAGAATCTAAACAGGTTGCGCTAACCGTGCCAAAATCCTGCCGGGTTTGTGTTTATTAGCTATGTGTCAGAATTCAACAGTAACTGCAGCACGATCCAGCGCCGAAATCATCTGTAATCAGTTGCGCGACTGATTGTGTCCGTGTGTTGGTACACCAAATTCCCGATGGCAAATTGCCGCCAGCCTGGTAATACCCTCGTCAATAATTTCTGCTGCCGGGTTGGCGTAACACAGGCGTAAAAATCGGGTTGAGTCTGTTTGCAGGGACCATTCGTTACCCGGGTTGATGGAAATACCCTCGGCGCCGGCCACTTCTGCCAGTCTGGTGGTATTCACAGATTCCGGCAGTTTCAGCCAGAGGAAAATCCCGCCAGGTGGATATTGGTATTCGGCCGATGTGCCAAACTCGCGGTCAATGGCATCGGTCAGCGCTCGAAGTTTTAACTGCAGGTTGTCGTTTAGTTTGCTGACATGTTGATCGAATTTTTCGCTGCAGTACTCCGCCAGCAACATTTGCTCAAGCGCGCCGGATCCCGCGTCTGTTTTAAGTGCCAGTAACTGGCCGAGCAGTGACCAGTCGGCCACCAGGTACCCGACCCGCAGGGCAGGTGCTATGGTTTTCGAGAAAGACCCGATGTGCACCACACGTGCGCTCGAATCCATTGCGTAAATCGCAGGTGGTCTGCTGCCGGACCACACCAGATCGGCATAACATTCATCTTCAAAAATAGCGATATCGAATTTGATTGCGAGGGTAATCAGCTGTTCTCGTCGTGCAACGCTCATGATAGTGCCGGTTGGATTGTGCACAGTGGGAATAGTATAAATATAGGCGGGTTTGATGCCCTGGTCGGCGAGTTGCGCGAGTGTTTGTTCCAGAATGTCAGTACGCATGCCATGTTCATCCACTGGTACCGGAACCATTCGGGTATTGGTTCGCTGCAGACGCGACAGTACACCGCCATAGTTGGATTCTTCGACGATCACTGTGTCTCCTCCCTGTAGCAGTGCTTCATTGATCAAGTCCATGGCTTGCAATGATCCCGAGGTCAGCAGAATATTCTCGGCAGTGCATTGCATTGCAGCATACTTTTTCAGCTTGCCAACCAGAAAGTGCCGAAGTGGCAGATAACCCTGTGGTCCGCTGTCCAGCGAATAAGTAGCCAGTGTTTTTCCCTCGCGCTGCAGTACCCTGTTACACGCTGCTGCTATTTCTTCTACCGGCAGTGATTCGGCGTCGTTGTGTCCACCGGTAAAATTGTATTCGGGAAATCCGTTCCATGGTTTCTGTGGTTCTGGCAAGCTGCTATTGGTCACGCTACGGAAATCGAATTTCATGTGGCGGGTGTTCCTCGTTTTGATGTCGGGCCCGGATTTGCACCGCGCTGTATAACAATGAGTCTATCAGGCGACCATCCGCAATAACCAGCTACGTTTGAGCGAACAGTCGGCAGCTGTGATAGTTTGGCCGAATGAGGCAAAACGCTTGAACACTCTGTTAATTGTGCTGGTATTAACCGCGGCAGTATTGCATGCCAGCTGGAATGCAATGGTGAAGTCTGGCGGCAAGCCGGAGTACTCGATTGCTGCCTATCAATTGACGGGAGCGGTGATCTGTCTGCCTGTGCTGTTTTTTATACCGCTCCCAAAGTTCGAAAGTGTACCGATGTTGCTTGCATCGGTTGCCATTCACAACGTTTATTATTATTCGCTGGCACAAGCGTACCGCAGTGGTGACCTGTCACAGGTGTATCCGCTTTTTCGGGGCCTGGCGCCGGTGCTGGTGACTATCGGGGCGGCGTTATTTGCCGGCGAGATATTATCGGCGGGAAGTGTTGCCGGAATTGCGTTGATTAGTATCGGCTTAATGAGTGTGACACTGCTCAGTAAGCAGTTCGGCCAAATACCCGCGGCGGCCTTGAAGTGGGGTTTGATCACTTCCGTTCTTATTGCCTGCTATACGGTGGTTGACGGGATTGGCGTGCGCGCGTCCGGCAACCCTGTGAGTTACATCTTCTGGTTATTCACTCTTGAGATTGTACCGATAGGTATGTATCTGTTGCTTACCCGGCGCGCGCAGTGGTTCAACTACATCAGACAATCGGCGGGTACCGTCATTGTTGGTGGTATTGCGTCGAGCCTTGCCTACGGACTTGTGATATTTGCCTTGAGTTTGGGGGCCATGGGCATGGTTTCGTCGCTGAGAGAGACCAGTGTTATATTTGCGGCGCTGATTGGTACTTTCTATTTACGCGAACCGTTTGGCCGGCAACGTATTGTGGCAGCGATACTGGTGGGAGCCGGTATTGTATTGCTAAAAGCGCTGGGCGGTGGATAAAATGAGCTGCATATATTTCCAGTCGGTGACAGATTAATTGAATCTTTTTCAGCGCACGCCTGAAAACAATCCGCCGCGAGCACTAGTGGTCGGTGCGATGAATCTCGACGTAATTGCTGTAGCCAGTGGAGTTGCCATCGCGGGTGATTCCACTCCTGGTGAGGCGGGTTACTACACCGGAGGAGTAGGGCGAAATATCGCAGAAGGTCTTTCCCGGCTGGGCGTAACAACACGGCTGGTATCCGCTATCGGAGCAGATGATGCAGGACGCCAGCTGTTAGCGGATTGCCAGCGCTGTGGAATTATTACGGATCATATTCACAGGCTCCCGGAGTTTGGTACGTCGAGCTATATAGCAATAAACAATCACCGCGGTGAACTGCTGCACGCGGTATCGGACATGACAATTATTGACGAACTGACGCTGGAAAAATGCGCGGGGCTTGCTGCGTTGGTCGGTGATGCCGAGACGTGTGTCATCGATTGCAATTTGCCTGTAGAGTGTATTGCAGGTATTGCATCCACGGTAGCAGGATGCCTTGTTGCGGACGCAGTCTCTTCCATCAAGTGCATGCGCCTGAAAAATATATTGCCGTCTATCTCTTTGTTAAAAGTAAATCAGCTTGAGGCAGCAACACTCACCGACAGTAGCGAACATGAGACCCCGCAGGTATTGATTTATAAGCTGATTCAGGCCGGAGTTGAATCAGTGCTGATGTCACTGGGTAGTGATGGAGCAGTTTTAGCTGACTCTGCCGGAGTTACGCACACGTTGGCTGCACCAACTGTTGACAAAATTCTGAGTGTTAATGGCGCGGGTGATGCGTTGCTTGCCGGGGTGGTTTCAGCGGCGTTGTATGGTAAAAGTGAATTTGAGGCGTTGCGATGGGGCACAACAGCAGCCGCTCTGTCTCTGGGTAGTCACAAGGCATGCCCGGAGAATCTATCACTCAATGCAATGGCGCTCAATACAGTGGCGAATACATGACAACGATATCTAACTCACGCTACTTGTCGGTGGGACCCGAGGTACAGGAAGCACTGGACCACAACAAGGCTGTGGTAGCACTTGAGTCAACTATTATTTCCCATGGAATGCCTTACCCGGAAAATGTCGCAACGGCGCTTCGGGTTGAGGATCAGGTACGAAGGCAGGGTGCAGTGCCTGCAACAATTGCCATACTGGACGGCAAGTTGCAGGCCGGTCTTGACGCAGAACAGATTGAGGCACTCGGCAAGTGCGGGCAACAGGCGCTAAAAGTTAGTCGCAGAGACATTCCTTTTGCACTGCAGGATCCCGCAACAATCGGGGCAACCACGGTTGCGGCCACCATGATTATCGCAGAACTCGCTGGAATCCGGGTATTTGCCACGGGTGGAATAGGCGGTGTACACCGCGGCGCTGAAACCACCATGGATGTCTCTGCCGATTTGCAAGAGCTTGCCCGCACCAGCGTAGCCGTAGTCTGTGCCGGTGCCAAGTCCATCCTCGATATTGGTTTAACCAAAGAGTATCTTGAGACTCACGGTGTGCCTGTCATTGGTTACCAGACCAACTGCTGGCCATCGTTTTATACCCGGCGTAGTCCGTTTGCCGTTGATCATCGACTGGATGATGCAAAATCCGTTGCCGGTGTACTGGCTTGTAAGTGGCGACTGGGGCTTAAAGGTGGTGTGGTCATTTGTGTCCCGGTACCACAAGAGTATGCTCAGGATGAGATGCTTATCGACAATGCTATTGACAGCGCTCTTTTGCAAATGCAAAGAGAGGGAATAAAAGGCAAGGACACCACCCCGTTTCTTCTGGAAAAGATTGCCCGTATCACCGGCGGTAGTAGCCTTGAGACCAATATTCAGCTGGTTCTGAACAATGCAAAAATAGCCGCAGGTATAGCGTTGTCGCTTGCCGATATAGACTGATAGAGATGATGCGAGGTATTGAAGCCTGCAGGTTATCGTTTGCGTTCGTGCCAGATGTTGCCGCTCGCGTTGAGCGTGGTAGCGGTGACGGTTCGCCGTCCCTGAACTATCTCCCGGTACAAGGTAAAAAGACCGGTAGCAATGACAATGCCTGCACCGATTACGGTGAGTTGGTCAGGTAACTCTCCAAAGACTATATAACCGAGCGCAATTGCCCAGATTAAGCTGGTGTATCGAAACGGTACGACATAAGCAACTTCGCCGATGCGCATGGCCATGACAATAAACTGGTAGCCGAAAAATAAAAAACAGGCAGCTGCGGCCAGTTTGATTAACTGCATAGAGCTGATCGATTGCCATTCACCTTGAGCGGTTGCAAGTGCTAACCCGGTTATTGCGATAGAAACCGTGGTCGCGCCTGATACCAGCAAGGAGGGCATGGATTCCGGCAGGGATCTCGTGACAAGATCTCTGGCGGCGGCAAACAATACCGAAACCAGCACCAGTAAGGAACTTTGTTCGAAGCCACCGAGACCTGGCCGGATAATGATCATCACACCGATAAAGCCGATACCAATAGCTATCCAGCGTCGCCAGCCGACAGGTTCGTGAAAAAAAAGTGCGGCGCCCAGAGCCACAGTGAGCGGCAGCGCCTGGAGAATTGCAGAGATTGTGGCAAATGGCAGACGATATAGCGCGGTGAGAAAACACAAAGTAGCGCATACTTCCATGGCAGAGCGAAAGGCAAGCTTGACGTTCAACAGCTCGGCGAGTCGCCGGTGCAGTCCCTTATACGCAACGATGAATGCGATTATCACCAACAGCATGGCGCCTCTGATCGCCATTACCTGACCAATGCTCAATGCACTGCCAATGGACTTTACGATCAGATCGTTAACCGTAAAGCCCATCATCGAAAGCATCATAAAGAGGCTTGCGCGAACGTTGGTAGAGACAGACATGGCCCAATAATAGTCCGGTTGGAGCGACGCCTTGAAACTTGACAAGGTTTTCGGATGTGATTCCCGTCTGGCGGTTAGTTCCAGTCGGGTGTTTTACTACGGCAATAGCCCGGCTGATATTAGTCGTTAGCCCTTGGTGGCACCCAGTGTAAGGCCGGCAATAAAATGTTTTTGCATGGCAAAAAACATCAATACGGGTGGAACGGCTGCCAGCAGAGAAGCCGCGGATACCAGATGCCATTGCTGTACGAATTCGCCGTTTAAGGTTCGAACCCCGACAGTGATTGGCAGGCTGGCATCGTCCTGGATAAGCACGGTGGCCCAGAAGAAATCATTCCAGATAAACGTAAAGATCAGCACACACAGGGCTGCGATTGCAGGTTTAACCAGAGGGAGCACAAGATGCCAGAAGATGCGGAATTCATCGACTCCTTCAAGCCGTGCGGATTCGATTAGCTCGAACGGCAGCGCTTTAATAAAGTTGCGCATAAACAGGGTACAGAAACCGGTTTGAAAAGCCGCATGGAACATAACAAGACCAGGTACGGTGTTGATAATTTCCAGCCGGTTTGAGATGTCGACCACCGGCAGCATTAGAATCTGGAACGGCACAAAGTTGCCGGCAACAAACAGAAAAAACAGCGGCAGTGCCCACTTGAATTTATAGATCGCCAGTGCGTAACCGGTCAGGCACGCCAGTGCTACGGATATCAGCATGGTGGGAATAGCGATTAGCAGTGTGTTTAGCAGGTAGCGCATAGCGTCTGTTTTGGCAAACACTTCGCCGTAGTTTTGCAGTAGCTGGAATGAGCTCGGAATTCCAAACACATTACCAATAGCGATGTCGGATGCTGGCCGAATGGATGTCATGAAAATAGCGAGTAGAGGCAATAGCCAGATAAACAGGGCAACCGGCAGGGAGAGCCGGTAGGCAATCCGAAATCCGGACGAGCGCTTTTCAACCGGGTTTGGAAACACTTACTGACCCTCCGTTTCGTCACGGTACATGCGCCACAGAAAATAGCCGATGTAGACCAGCATGATAAAAAACAAAGCGGTCGCGATGGCCGAGCCATAGCCGTAGCGACCAACGCCTTCGCCCACCGCCTGATCGTACATGTAGTAGGCGAGAACATTGCTTGAGCCAAACGGTCCGCCCTGAGTCATGGTTGCGATCATGTCGAAGGATCGCAGAGCACCGATTACGGTAACGACAATCGCAATAAAAGTAGCGGGCTTCAGTTGAGGCAAAACCACATGCCATAACATTTTAAAACCTTTGGCGCCGTCCAGGCGACCGGCTTCTATCTGGTCGGCAGAAACGTTGTTCAGGCCCGTCAGGTAGAGAATCATGCAGTAGGCAATTTGCGGCCATAGACCGGCGGCAATGATGCCGTAGGTTGCCATGGTTTCATCGCCGAGAATCGACGGTGGCTCTACCGAACATACCCTGGTCAGGTTACCGACAATGTTGGTTTTCGTCTCGCAGTAAAACCAGCTCCAGATCTCGCTGAGTAATCCGAATTCGGGGTTGTAGGCCCAGGTAAAAATCAATCCGACCACAACCTGTGAAATAACGAATGGAAAGAAGAACAGGGATTTATAAATTCGAATGCCAGTGACAGTCTGGTTTAAAAACAGGGCGATAAATAATCCGATGGGGACCGCCAGCATAAAAAGGATCAACCACAACAGGTTATTTTTCAGGCTCGTGTAGAAGTTCGGGTCGTCTAGTAGAACACGATAGTTATGCAGCCCGACCCATTCTCCGGTCCAGACCCCGTTGATGTCATACAGACCGTCCCAGCGGGTAAAAGAATAGGAGATTGACTGGAAGATCGGGGCGATGACATAGAACAGAAAAAAGGCCAGCCCGATTGCCAGAAACAGCCAGGGAGCTACCTTGATTTTGTTGCGTTTGTACCAGGACGTGCCAGTGATAATGAAAAAGGCCGAAATGATAGCGCCGACCAGTAAGCCAAGCCGTACCAGAAAGGTAGGCACCCTTGCTTCAATCTGGCGGGTAAAACCGAAGACGTCCTGAATCAGGGTGGTGCTAACAACAAACACCAGTGCGACCACACATACCGCTAGCACAATGCCGGCAATGCTGATTCGTGTGACCGAAGTGGCGTAGCGATCAGTGAGGTGGCGATCTGTGCTGCTCATTGGGTGCTCCGATGGCAGAGACAGTCAGGACAGTCGGTAATTGAAAGTAGCCACGTGGGCATTTTGCGGCAGGGCGAGGTGATCAAACAATCGGGACCGGCCACGTTATGACCGGTCCGGAGAGTTTTACTTGTAGACTTCTGCCTGTACTTTATCGAGGCTTTCGAGTACCTCGTCAAGCGTGGATGGATCCAGCATGAATTTCTGGAAGCCTTCCATGCCTGCTTTGGCCATCGCAGCTGGCGCGTCACGATCATAGAACTGGGCCAGACCTGCGGCCGTAGAAAGAGTTTCCATGCCTTCGACGATGAACTTGTCGTCTGTATTGATTTCAGCGGCGGCGTTTGGAGGCAGCTGACCGATAGACTTATTCCACTCAGCCTGGACGTCGGGAGTCGCTATAAATGACAGAAACTTCTTTGCGTTCTCAACATTTTTGGCTTTTGCCGGAATGAAAAACGCATCGGCCGGAGCTTCCTCCGCGCGCGGCAGTCCGGCGGTGATTTCCGGAAACTGGAAAAAATCAATCTGCTCGTCAGTCAGGCCGGCATCTTTGTACTGGCCAACAGAGAAGTTGCCCATCACGTACATCGCCGCATCACCTTTGGCGAACGGAGAGATAGCGTCCTGCCATGACATGGTGGCGTGGGTTTTTACAAAAGAGCAGCGATCGAGCATTTCTTCCCACTTGGCAAACGTGGCGCGAATTCGATCGTCGGTGTACTTGATTTTACCGGCGGTCAGATCGTTGTGTACATCGTAGCCATTGGTGCGAAGGTTCAGATAGTCAAATACTCCGGCAGCAGTCCATAAAAACTTGGTGCCGATAGTAAACGGCGTAACGCCGGCATCTGTCATTTTGTCGCAGTTGGCCAGCAGCTCGTCCCAGGTGGCGGGTTCGGCAAGCTCAAGCTTGTCGTAGATGTCTTTGCGATAATAAACGCCCCACTGATAGTAGGAATAGGGAACACCCCACTGTTTGCCATCACGAGACATGGTTGGTTTGATGGCACTGAAATTCTCCGAGAGATTTGGATCTGAAGCCCATAGATCAGAGATATCCATAAACAAACCGGCGTCAACGAACGGGCCCATACGATTGCCCGGGTACCAGGTGATTACGTCGGGTGAGTCGTTCTGCAGCGCGTTTCGAATTGTGCCTTTGTGCGCTTCACGGTCGCCATTGTTGGCAACAACATTGATGTCCGGGTTGGCGCTTTTGAATGCCTCGACGGCGGCTTCATAGGCGGCTTTTTTATCAGGGTTTAGATCGTCAAAGGTAATGACAAGGTCACTGGCCATGGCGGAGCCTGAAAAAATCGCAGACAGAGCGGCCGCCACGCTGAGCTTTTTAACGGATTGAAACATATAACCTCCAATGATGTTGAGTCTGTATACGAACCGGTTGTGATTTCAATCGTCGACCGCCTCGTCAGCCAGTTTCATCCACACCGCGACAGACGCGGGGGGCAATGTCTCGCTGCCGATTAAATAGCGACGGTTTGTCGAATCGAGGATCTCCACACCTGGTCCGAAATTAAACACGAAATACAGCGGGCCACGTTGTTTTAACCGCAGGCCTTCGTTGCAATCTGTTGTCTCTATTCCGGCTTCCTGAAGACGTTGCGTGAAGAAAAGTCGCAGAGAGTCGGGAGCAAGACAGCAGTTGAGGTAATGACAATCGCCGTGGCGATAGTGAAATCCCCAATCGTCGGTGAAGTTTCCCACAGCTGGCAATTTTGTGCTGATCTTTTCGCGCCAGCGAACCGCCTGAAAGCCGTTACTCGTCGCAATGACAGCAAAATCCGGCAATGACTCTACACGCGTGATGCGCAGTGGTATCAGGCGATTTAATTCTGCCGGTGGCAGCTCGGCGGGTATGCTGTATTCAGCGGTTTTGCTGCCACATCTTGGGCCGATGACGACTGTGCCTTTGAATGCCTCGAGCTGAACCACTAAACGCGTATCTACGCTGACGCTGTTGGCGAGTATCACCATTTGATAGTGATGGAGGGTCGTGTTGGTGATTGCCGCTGTGCACAACACGTCGATATCCACACCGTTTCGGCGAATGGCAGTGTAAATCTGCTGAACCCAGTCAAGAGGTTCAAAATTAATTCCCTGGGGCTGAAGGCGCAGCATTTGATCACCACTGTAGTCGAAGATTAGTGCCACCTTCGCTGATGGTGCCGGCGGAATCTCCAGAGTGGCGAGCTCGCTGCCCAGTTGTCTAATCTCCGCAGCCGCGCTGTCTTCGTCACCGTTTGGCAACAGGATGCCCGTGTGCATTTGCTCTTGTGCAAAGGGTGCCTGTCTCCATCGAAACCAGGACATTACCTCCGCACCATGAGCGAATGCTTCCCATGCCCACAGGCGAATCATTCCATCCAGCGGGGAGGGGTTGTGGGGTGCCCAATTGACAGGTCCCGGCTGTTGTTCCATCACCCACAATCGGCCGGTACCAAGACCGCGATAGAGATCGTGGTGAAACGCAGAGGAATCCGGATGTCCTGTGCGAAACCACTTTTGCTGATCGGTGAGGTTGTTACCATCGCGATCAAGAAAACCAAGCGGGTAGTTATCCCAGCTGGCGATATCCAGATCCGCGGCAGTTGCACTGTGATCAAATTCGGTAAAATTTCCCATATAGTTGTGCAGCAGGTCGCGACCGGGAGAATGCGCCCGCAGGATATCCACTTGCAGCCGGTTGAACGTCGCAACCTGATC
This sequence comes from uncultured Granulosicoccaceae bacterium, assembly GCA_964409275.1. Taxonomy (GTDB): domain Bacteria; phylum Pseudomonadota; class Gammaproteobacteria; order Granulosicoccales; family Granulosicoccaceae. The sequence goes on along the minus strand of CAYPCS010000007.1, from coordinate 13,370 downwards.
AGAGGAAAAACGCCAAAAAGCCAGACGGTGGGCCGGGTTGAGTTCGGTGACCGCGCCGCGGGGTAACTCAATTTCGTCAAAGTGGCGGTATTCCATGCTCCAGAACACATTGCCCCATGCGGTATTGAGTTGATCAATGCTTGTATAGCGCTCTTTGCACCACTGACGGAATGAATACAGGGCATCGTCCGAGTAGCTTAATATGGTGCTGTGGCAGCCATACTCGTTATCGGTTTGCCAGGTGGTGACGGCCGGATGGTGACCGAACTCGCGTGCTATTTTTTCGACGATGCGCTCGCATTCCCGGCGGTAATGCATCGAGGAAAAGCAATAGTGTCTACGAGAACCGAAACCTCGTGACTGGCCGTGTTCATCCACGGCGAGTATCGACGGATGCTGGTCAATTAACCATTTCGGGGGCGTGGCGGTTGGAGTGCCAATCACCACCTGCAAAGATTCGGCATGCAGGGTATCGATAGCACGGTGCAGCCATTGGAAGTTGAACTGATCGCGTTCCGGCTCCAGCCGACTCCAGGCGAACTCGCCTACTCTGACCACCTCAATGCCAAGTTCGCGCATACGTCTTGCGTCGTCGGCCCAGTCTGTTTCCGGCCAGTGCTCCGGGTAGTAACACACACCGAGTTTCACAACACGCACTCGCGCAGCATTTTGGCTGCCTGCTCCGGTTGTACTGGATTGATGATGTTGTTCATACCTGCTTCAGCACCCGCCAGGTATTTTAGTTTTTCAGGATCCCTCAACGGCGGTTGCATGGCGATATGAAAGTGCCAGTAGCGGTTGTCTGCATGATCGTCGCACGGTGCGTTGTGCAACAGGGTGATGTTCGGAGCCGGACGCTGAAATAAAACGTCATAGCGTTTGGTCTGTCGTTGATAGGTGAGCGCGATATCGTGCAATTCATCGTCGGAATATTCGTCAAGTCCGGAAACAGCCCGATGAGGCACCAGCCAGGTTTCGTAGGAAAAGCGGGCGGCGTATGGAACTATTACAGAGCAATGCTGTGATTCTTCGACAAGCAAATCCTTTCTATAACCCGCATGATGGAGCAATCCGTTCAACAGATCTTCGCCGTTAGTTTCGCGAGTGTAGTCTGCCTGAGCTGCCCTCATTCTTTGCGCGTTGTCGGAGACAAAAGGTGTGGCATAAACCTGACCGTGAGGATGCAGATTTGAAGCGCCGGTTTCAACGCCCTTGTTTTCGAAAATCAACACCTGTTTTACGTCTGGCACCTGTTCGAGCATGGTTATCTCGCTTTGCCAAAGTTTGGCAACACGGAACATTTGCGCGGGGGTCAGATTAGCGAGGGTTAAGTCATGGCGTGGTGACCACACCAGCACACGACATCGTCCGGTGGCGGCAGCCCGGCTATGGAGTGGATCGGTGGTTGAAGCACAGGCAGGTGCATGGGCGGCAAGCGCGGGGAAATCATTATCTATGGCATAAACGTCTTCATAGTCGGGGTTTTGGGCACCATTGGCGCGGGTCACACGAGGGCAAAGATAACAGTCTTCATCGTGCGCTGGCTGTGTTTCGCCGTGGTCAGTGGTTACCATTCCGGACCAGGGGCGTTTGGCGGAATTGGCAGCGATAACTACCCATTGCTGCAACAGAGGATGCCAGCGTCTTTCCCAGTTTCCAGTCATTAACTGCCCGGTTTATCCATTGATACAGTGTTATTCAAGATTGTCTGTTGGTATGAGGTGCGGGACGAGTGTAACTGATTGCGCTTTGAACACCCTGTCAATTCGATAACAGGGCCAATATTATGCCGCGGTAGTAAATCGAAACAACAGCCCGATTTTCAGGATTTGCGTATTTCGAGTCCGCCTGTTTCTTCGTAAAACAAATCCATAGTTAAACACTGTCCCTTTCCCGAGAGCCCGCTGCCGCTACACTGGTCGCGCGGGCGTCTGGCGAACTAATCGAACAATGTGGTGGTCAGTGAATGGTGTGAGGCGGGCAATCGCCACCGTATAGCAAGCTGTCAGGGGTCGGGTTGACGGTAGTGGCTAAAATGCCCCTGGACCTGGCACTGAAATTGTGGAACCGAATTACTGCGCCCGCTGGTAAGCGATAAACATCATGTGCAGACGATCAGTGGCTTATAGACTTTGGTTATAATTAGTACGTCGGGCATGTAGTGCCTGCATCATATAGCCCGTAAAGGTGCCGGGTATATCGTCTGCCATAACTTATATTGTCTGGCGAGTTGAACGGAACAGCAACAACGGACTGGCGGTTTCGGATTTCAGATCCGCTGGAACAGAAAACGGATGGAGAATATTTTGTGAGTGTTTCAAACCATGTGGGCCTCGAAAAATTTATGGAAGGGGTTGAAAAGCGAAACCCCGGACAGCTTGAGTTTATCCAGGCAGTCAGAGAAGTTGCACAGGATATCTTCGAGTTTATAGAAGACAAGGTTGAATATCACGAGGCGCAAATACTGCGCAGAATAGCCGAACCGGACCGGGTGGTGTCCTTCAGGGTATGTTGGGAAGACGACAACCATAACATTCGCGTGCAGCGCGGCTGGCGGGTACAGAACAACAACGCGATAGGGCCTTACAAAGGCGGGTTGCGATTTCACCCCTCGGTTAACGAAAGCATTCTGAAATTTCTGGCTTTTGAACAAACCTTCAAAAACTCTCTGACCGGACTGCCCATGGGTGGTGGCAAGGGAGGCTCCAATTTTAATCCGCAAGGTAAATCAGACTCCGAGGTCATGCGATTTTGTCAGTCGTTTATGACCGAACTCTATCGCCATATAGGGCCCGACACCGATGTTCCCGCGGGAGATATTGGTGTTGGCGGTCGCGAAATTGGCTATCTGTTTGGACAGTACAAACGTCTTACCAACCGCTGGGAAGGGGTGCTGACCGGCAAAGGGCTTGAATACGGTGGCAGTCAGATTCGACCCGAGGCGACCGGTTATGGTGCTGTCTATTTTATGGCGAATATGTTGCGGCATAACGGCGACAGTATTGAGGGCAAGGATGCTGTAATTTCCGGCTCCGGCAATGTGGCAACGCATGCCGCAGAAATGGTTTTACAGCAGGGTGGTCGCGTATTAACTCTTTCAGACAGCAGCGGATTTATTCATGATCCCGACGGTATTAGCCAGCAGAAGCTCGACTGGGTGAAGGAACTCAAAACGGTTCGCAGAGGCAGAATAAAAGAATACTGTGACGAATTTTCAGGCGCCAGTTTCCACGAAGGCAAGCGACCGTGGGTGGTGCCCTGTAAACTCGCACTACCGTGTGCCACCCAGAACGAACTCAACGATGATGACGCCCGAACCCTGACAGGCAACGGGGTGATAGCGGTCGCGGAGGGCGCCAATATGCCCACCACCCTGGAAGGTGTTCATGCGTTTCATGAGGCAAAAATTTTGTACGGGCCGGGCAAAGCCGCCAATGCGGGCGGAGTCGCGGTTTCCGGGCTGGAAATGAGTCAGAACGCTGAACGAATTAGTTGGGACTCAGAACGTCTGGGCAAGCTGCTAGCGGATATCATGTCAGATATTCATGGGCAATGTGTGACATACGGTGATCAACAAAACGGTTACATCGACTACGTAAAAGGTGCAAACGTGGCCGGGTTTAAAAAGGTGGCAGATGCGATGCTCGCCTATGGTGTGGTGTAGCTAGCGAGCTTGCTTGTGTCAGGCTGGCCGCTCCACATAAATTAATTCGCCGGCACTGATATATTCGCCGCCACCGAGCCTGCCAAGCGGATCGACATCCACGGCGTTTACACACATTCTGCCTTTGGCGTCTTTACCGGTGACGCTGTCATCGACGAACAGGTGTTTTAAATGCGCAAATACAATGGCCTGTTCCCTGATCATGTGCATGGAATCGTACTCACAGGCGTAGGCAATTCGGCAGTCTGCGAGTCGGGGCAGATCTGAGCCCGGCATATCGGTTAATTCCAGACCAAGCATATCTACCTCTGATTTATTCGCTGGCATAGTTGCCGACGATTTAGTCACAGGTTCTGCCATTTCGCGATGGGCGATATGTGCTACAAAGTGTTTGCGAGCTTCAATATTGACCCGCGTGTCTTTAAGCGAGCCGTCTGGCGCAAGTCCAATCGATATCATAATCATCGGCGGGTCGCTCGCCAGGCCATTGAAATAGGAAAACGGTGCGAGGTTGTAGCTGCTATCGTCATTCTCGCTAAGAATCCACGCCACCGGCCTTGGGATGACGGTTTGCGTCATTAAGGCGTAAGCCTGAACAGACGACAATGTAGACATATCTATATGCATGGGGAGATTTCCGTGACTAAAATGACTTTTGGGTGCCGGGGCGCCATTTGTTTTGCGGAACAAAACCACTGCGCTTTGCCTCGCGTGGCTGAGGTACCCACAATTGTCGGTCCGGATGCATGCCTGCACCATACACTGCACTAACCGCCGACAGTCTCATCCGGTTAAGCAGGCGAGTGTCGACTTCACCACACGCCGGATGAATACCGTTGTTATCGTCGACCTCTTTCTGCCAGATGTTTTTTCTGGTGGCGAGTGTTGCTGCATCAGAGAGCTGGGTGCAGTTAAGCTCGTTGGTATTGAGGTCGGCAATGATTTCGTCGCCGTCTTCGATAAACGCTATCGGCCCTCCAAGGGCTGCCTCGGGGCCCACGTGTCCAATCACCAGGCCGACCGACCCACCGGAGAATCTGGCGTCGGTCATCATGCCAACGACAATATCGCGCTCGCGGCATAGCGTGGTTATGCGCGAGGTTGAATCGAGCATTTCCGGCATGCCCGGTGCACCACTGGGGCCCTCGTAGCGGACGATGACCATGTCGTTATTGCTAAAGCTTTCCGGTTGTTGTTCGAGTGCGTCGAGCAAGCTCTGCTCACCGTTAAAAATGCGGGCGCGCCCGACAAATTTGTTGTCGTCCAGGCCACCTTCGACACCGGCAAGTTTTAGTACGGCGCTAAAATCCGGTGACAGATTTCCTCCGAGAACGCGCAGACCGCCGGTAGGTTTGTAAGGCGTTTCTACACGGTAGATCACTGTGCCGTCCGGGGCGGGCGGGTTCAGCCGGGCCACTTGTTCTGCAAGCGTTTCACCGGTGCACGTGAGGGTGTCGCCAGTAAGAAGCCCGGCATCCATCAGCTCTTTGACAATCGCCTGTACGCCGCCGCACTTATCGATATCAACCATTGAATAGACACCGTAGGGACGCGCATCGGTGAGTACCGGCACTACGTGTTGCGAAAGGTGGTTAAACTCTTCGGGGGACATAATGTCCTTTGCGAAATCGCTAAAGCCGGCTGCTCTGGCAATTTCCGGTGCATGTAGCAACACATTGGTCGATCCACCGACTGCCATTGCAACTATCACAGCGTTGCGAATCGAGTCACGGGTGACAATGTCTCGTGGCGTATGGCCTCGGTCAATCATTCCCTCAAGGCACGTAATGAGCTCGTTTGGAAATGTCTCAAGGCGACGCTCATCGTCAGAGGGTGGTGAGACCATGTGCAAAGGCTGCATGCCGACGACCGCGATAAACGTTTGCATGGTGTTATAGGTAAACATGCCACCGCAACTGCCGTAGCCCGGACATGCTTCGCAGGCGATGCGCTTTCTGGTTTCGGCGTCTGGATCGGCGGCGGCCTGAAAACCGGTAATAATGTCAATGGATTCTTTGGTGACTGAATCAGTACCAGGCCTTATCGGGCCGTCAGACATAATGATGGCCGGGCGATTGTGTTCGAGTATGCCTGCAAGTGTGCCAACCGGCGGCTTGTCACAGGCAACCACAGCAATGGTGCCCTCCAGACCGGTGGCACTTAAGTGCTCGCAGACTGTGTCGTGGGTTACCTCGCGGCCAATCAGCGAGTAGCGCATTTCGCGGGTACCATTGCGCATGCCGTCAGAGGTTGCAACAGTATATTCTGGCTGAACAAGGCGCATCGGCAACTGGCCGTCTGCCCGGCCGATCCGCTGGCGCAGACACTCGTGAATGGTTTCGACCTTGCGCTGTACACCCAGATAGCACTGACTGTCACCTTTGGTGCCGATCACACCAACCGAAGGTTCGTGGACAAGGTCAATGTCAGTACCGAGTTCTCTGGCGATACCATAGGGTTGAGCACTACGCCCCGGATTGGTGTCTATTAAAACGGTTTTTGATTTTTTCGCCATGAGTCGGTCCTCGATCCCGAGTGTTTTGGGTAGAAAAGACAACCATTGTAACGCGCAATATTAAACATAAACAGACGAAGGTGATCACGAGTCTCGCCGAACTATCGACTGTGAAATAGTCGCGAGACTTTTCAGATGATGGCGGCGCGCTCGCGGCAGTTACGATCGAGCGGCATTGGAGTGTGCTGGATCTCCTCGTGGTCGACAATACAAATCGGGTGGTACCCGGAATTTTTCGGGGCAATGGCTGGTACTTGTGCTGCTGTATTGTTGAAGAGCACACTTGGCCAGCATCTGATCGGCAGTTTCATTGGTGGAACAATGGAAAAATTTACAGTGGCAGACGTTGCCAAAGGTGTTTTGAAATGAATGCAAGGTGTGGTGCGATAGAGAATTTGCTGCAACCATTGAGTGTTGAAGAATTCTTCGCCGGTTACTGGGAACAAAAACCCTTATATGTAAAACGTGAAGTTGCAGGCTATTATTCGGCGGTTCTTGCTACCGATGATATAGAGACGCTGTTGTCGACGAGAGATTTGTACTATCCGGTGGTGCAACTGACGCAATCCGGTCAGCATCTGGATCCTGACCTATATTGCGACGACAATCGGCAGATTAAGCCGTATCGATTGATTCAACAGCATAAGGAAGGTGCAACTATTGTATTGTCTCAGGGCCACCGGTTGTTGCCTGCGGTGGGCGAGTATTGCAGGCAGTTGCATGCAGCATTGCAGTGGCGTTGCCAGGCTAACGTTTATTTGTCGCCGCCGGGCAAACAGGGTTTCAATTCGCATTACGACACTCACGATGTGTTTGTCATGCAGGTGAGTGGAAGCAAAACCTTTACTTTTTATTCTCCGGGTGTCGACCTGCCATTTTGTGAAGATACCTACGATCCGCAACAGAATGTCAGTAACAGCAAAGATGACGAGATAACCCTGAATGCAGGTGACACGCTCTATATCCCGAGAGGCATGGTGCACGATGCCAAAGCTCACAATGACGAGCCATCGCTGCATATTACTGTGGGTGTTTATCCAGTCGTTGTACGCGACGTGTTACAGGAAGTTATTCAGGTAGCGGCGGAACGCGATGTAGATTATCGCAAGTCGTTGTCACCCGGGTTCTGGCAATACCCGCAGACGAGTTCCGAAGAGTACAGCGACAGGATTCGTACTTTGCTTGGCGCGGCTTTCTCGGTTGATAATCTTGATGAAGCCATGTCGCGGTTGCGCGACGAGGCAGCAATTTCGGGGTTACAGGATTGTTCCGGTTTGCTCGGGGAGAGTCCGGGAACTACAGCTGCAGAAACACGCTATTCGGTTATTGACCATCGACTCCTTAATTGGCAAAGGTACGATGATAAACTGGTAGTGCGTGCGTTGGGGCAGGTAGTGGAATTCATGGAACCGATGAGTACCGCAGTAGAGTGGGTGATTAAACAACGTGACTTTGATGCTAATTCCCTGCCGGGTTTAGACAGCGAGCAAAAATCCGAATTGATTCATCATCTGTTGCGAGAAAGGCTTATAGAAAAGGAATGTACGCAAGGCCGGGCCAGGTAAACCGCCTACCAGTGCTGCTTGACACAGTGTTTGGCGGTTTGTTAGGTTCGGGACGTAGCAATTGCGGACAGAACTATGAAAGATAAATCATCGCCACAGCATGGCTCCCCAGACCCTGTGATTGTGCATGATCGGCCAGGCAGACGACCCGGAAGGCGTCAATTCATACGTTCTGGTGCAGCATTGCTGTTCGCCGGCGGGGTAGTGTCTAAACCTGCGCTCGCAGATTGTGATTCCGGGGGCAACGGCGGGGAGAAGAAACCAGGACAGGCGGGCTCGGATAGCGATAGCGGAACATCGGCTGACCCGGCCGGTTGTGGTAAACGTCCTGAGAAGCCCAAGCTGACACGTCGCCAGCAAATTTCCAGTGAAAAAGTAACTGTTGCAACAATCAAGGCGGATAAGCCAAAAGGGTAGGTATTGCTGGCCGTTCGCCCGGACTAGCGTAGCAAGCCAGTTCATCACAACAGTGCAGATTATCAGAGCAACTCGTTAAGGCAACACTTAAGCGCATTGCGCATTCCTCATAGCAGCATGCTCGTTGCGAGCATGCGGGTTATATTTCCGCACTGGTAAAATCAACACCGGAAGCGCTTGCTTTCGCGGTCTGGAGGTCTTCTCCCACAGAACCTTGACCGCAGCGATACTAACCCGGTCGCCCCCTGCCGTGAGCGCGGTGGGAGGACAACTCCGTTGCACGAATGTCGAAACCACAACGCTCTACGTCTCCCCCGCGTAATCGACGCCGCCGAAGCACCAGGTCGGAAGCCTTCCCACAAAGATCCCGTCACCTGCAGACAAAAGCGCTTTGCAACAGGCGTTTTCCCCGGAGCACTGGTAACTCTCCGCCACCTCCAGGCGGTCTATTTTCGCCCTGAATTTGTCTGAGCACCTCCACCACTCAATCGTCGGGCGATAACCCGGTCCAGTTAAACCTGTAACCCTGAATCAGGGTTTTCCACGATCAGCCCCGGCATCCAGCTCCGTCGCGCGCTTTTTACGGGATTTGTACTATTAATTACGGACGTAGATTTATTAAGAACGGGGATAACGTTCGGCATGAGCCAAACCAGAATAATTGTCACACAAGTGTTTTTGACAGCATTGTTGCTGGCTCTGGCAGGCTGTGATAGTGCAACAATCAGCGGGCCTGAAAAAAGTGTTTCGCCTGCCGAGGATTTGCCGGTAGCTGCACCGCAGGATCCGGTGAGCAATCCGCTTGCTGTGCCGGCAGCGGACGATGAGGTATCGCCGGATACATCAACCTCGGACGTGCAAAACCCGAATGTAGAAGATTCTGTCGAACCCGAGCCGGTGGTTGAATCGCAACCCGAACCTGCACCAGCACCGCCGCAGCCAGCCGAACCCAGGGTCTACTCAGCTGCAGATATTACTGATTTAATTCTGGTCACCGGCCAGTCAAATGCGCTTGGTGCGGACACCGAATTTGATCCGGCGCTGGATGGGACAAGTGAGCGAGTGTTTGCTTTTACCGAGGAGGGCTGGAGACGGGCGGATCTGCATCAGGTATGGGATTTAGGGTGGTTTCCGCGTGGGAACCCGGGTGGCGAGCCTTCCAACAATCTGGCGCTGCATTTCGGTAAGCAAATTACCAGTCAACGTTCTGACCGGGTAGTCGGGTTTGTGCTCGTTGCGGCACCCGGGAAAGGAATAGAGCATTGGGATACGGGTGGAGCATTTTTTTCCTCCATTGACCAGAAAGTGCTGAACGCGATTAACCAGGCGCCACAGAAAAGTTCGATCGATGGAATTTTGTGGCATCAGGGTGAAAATGATGAAGGCGATTTCCAGTACGGTGAAAAACTGAATCGCGTGATAGCCAACTTTCGACAACAAAGCTGGTTTGCCGCAGATCGGCCTTTTATTTGTGGCGAAACCGCCGTATTTGAGGTCGTTAACCGGCAGTTGATGGCGCTAAATAATGACGGTGATCGCTGGACTGGCTGTGTCGACAGCGACGGCCTGGACACCCGTGAAGACGGCTTTCATTTTAATGCCGGCGGCTTGCGCGAACTCGGTTGGCGCTATGCCACTAAATATTTGAGTTTGCAGCGTTAACGGCAGTATTGATTTCGGCACTGGCCATAATCGATTCAAGATGGTCGATAGTGACTGCCGCCGAGTTATAATCCAGCGCCACCCGCTGTGCCTGCTTATCAATAGTTAAAGCGAGTGACGGAAACCCTTGTATGCCCAGTGACTGGCAAAGTGCCATCTGCTGCTGATGGATGGCTCTGGTTTCGGGGCTATGCAGGGCTTTGCTAAAATCTGCAACATCGAGCCCCAGATCATCGGCAAGGGAAAACAGTGTGTCATCGTCTGACGGGTTTTGCGCGTTCAGATAGTAGGCGTGCTGGATGGCCGTGCTCATTTTCTTGCCCGTTCCTGACTGCAGCTGTTCCGCAACAATCATCGCCCGACACGCAGGCCAGGTGGACCGGCGCGGCGAGCACGAGGTCCAGAAGTCGAAGTTAAAACGGGTGCCAGGTACGCGCTCGGCAATTTGCCGCCACACACCCTGAAGATGCTGCTGCATTTGCTCGGGCATTGGCTCCTGACTGTCAGGCGCGAGCCCTCCGAGTATCACCTGAGCTTGTATTCCGGCGGGTAGCTGCGATTCGATCTGTTGCCAGGTCGGAGCGAATGCCCAGCACCAGCTGCACATGGGGTCGTGCGCGTAAATGAGTGTGGCCATTGGTCTTCCTTCAAAGGTCGCGACTAGCGTATGGCTGCTTTTACCGCGAGACTCAGCAGATCATCCATAATCGAACCGTCCTTGTCAGCATCGAGAAATTTTTCCAGCATGCCCCGGTTTTGATTTGCCGCGACACCGGAGCTGAATATGTCGTTGTTGTTATTACCGCCAAAAAGGCCGCCGGATGATTTATTGCCACCGCCAAGGAATTTTTTGCTTAGCGAACTCATTACCAGCGTCGCCAGGATCGGCAGCGCTTTTTTCATCAGCGTTGCAGACAGGCCGGACTTTTGTGCACCGTGGTTTGCGATGTTGCGGCTGACTTCCTTGTTGCCAAAGATATGTCCGAGGATGGAGTTGCCGTCATTGACCGAATTCTGTGCACCCAGATTTGACAGGTTATCCAGATATTGTCCGTGGTTGCCCTTGCCGAGCGCGTTAATCAGGTTGTCCAGCCCGCTGTCGGTTGCGCTCTTGTTACGCAAGCCGCGACCCAGTGCGGGAATTAGCTCGCCAGCGGCGGCGCGTGCGTCGTTTTCACCAACCCCGAGTTGTTTTGCGAGTTCCGAGACAACGTGCTGGCTATCGTTGCCGAGCAGTGATTCCAGAAGGTTCATTCATTAACTCCTTATTAAAATGTTGGTTTTGCACGCCAACTTTACACTGAAAACGTTTGTCGGAATTCAGGTCCATCAACAGATCAGGCCAATTAGCGGATCAGTTATCAGAAACACAAAGGTGACAGGCAACCAGGCAGGCAAATACCGGATACAGCCAAAGAGCTATAAAAAATCGGGCTATTAGCCGTTCTTTTCATTCGCTCAATTGTAACCGAGTTACATTGTGAATGTGGGAGTGCAATGTTGCGCGGTGTAACAAATGTTTGGAGTGCAGGCCGCCCGTGCAACCTGCAGGTCCATCTCATTCCGCCAGAAGGTTCTACTGCCGCCCGGATTCCTATAGTACCGCGAGTATTTTCTCGGCAGAACTGACATCAAACACCGGACCTTCTTCAATGTTCAGGTGGGTTACGGTGCCATCATCGACGACCATTGAAAATCGCTGTGAGCGAATGCCGAGACCACGCTCGATGAGATCAAGTTCCAGTCCGAGCGCCTTGATCCAGGTGCCGCTACCATCGGCAGCCATTAATAAGTTTTCTGCATTCTGGCTTTTTCCCCACGCACCCATAACGAACGGATCGTTGACTGAAACACAGACCACTCGATCCACGCCCTTTGCGGTGAGCTTGTCGTAGTTGATCACAAAGCTTGGCAGATGCGCATCGGAGCAGGTTGGCGTGAAGGCACCTGGCACACCAAAAAGTACAATTTTTTTGCCGTTAAAAAGTTCATCAGTGGAGATTGCCTCCGGGCCTTTCTCACCAAGAAAGCCGAGGTTGCCCGCCGGAATTTTATCGCCTGCTGCTATCGTCATGATTTTTCCTGATAGTGATTTATTGTCGATCAGAATCAGAACACAGCTTTGCCGTGGCGTAAAGCAGATTGTCTGCGCAGGCAGGTTAATACAGACCGGAGGGTACAGGCAGGTGGCTCTACAGTTCCAGCAACTCTTGGAGTTTTTCGCGCTGGGCATAACCGTCGTTGTAGCCGAGTTCGATCAGGTCGCGAGCAAAGGCGGAATCGAACAGCAGGTAACTTGTCAGAGGCCTGCCCTCTTTGGTCATTGCTCCAAGACCACTTAGCAGCACACGCATGGAGCGTGGAAACGAACGCACGTGTTTGGCGACAATATCGCGAATATCGACGCTCGGTGAAATCACCAGAAATTCTATCGGTCGAAGCAGCGCATCGTTGTGTAAAAAGGTAGATCGTCTCGATTGAGACAGGGCGAAATTTATCCGGTTTAATCGTTCGATGTCGGAATCGAGTCTGTCGATAAATAGCGTATCAAACATATAACCGGCAATTTGCCCGAGATTAGGATAAACCGGCGCTGTGTCTGGCAGGTCAACCGTCGGGTTGCGAACACTGATGATCAGTAGTTTGTTGGCACCCAAATGCAGCGCCGGACTCAACGGAGCCGACTCTCGCATGGAACCGTCTCCGTGATATTCGTTGCCAATTTTAATTGCCGGAAAGACGACCGGAATGGCTATGGATGCCATGAAGTGATCGAGTTGCAGTCTGGCGGGAACGCCGAATCGCCTGGTACGCTCCCATGCGGCAAGATTGTCAGCGGCCTCGAAATACGTCAGTGAGGCACCGCGGCTGTAAGATGAAGCGGTAATTCCCAGCGCTTTTAGTTGGCCGGCTTCGATGCACTGACGCATTTTGGCCAGGTTGACATGATTTTCTATTAAGGATCGCAGCGGTGTATTGTCCAGCAACGAGGCGGGCTGTGAGTTGTTCTTGCCGCCACTGGCAAAAGACCAGATCCAGCGTGCCCCGGTTTTGGTCGCTGTTTTGGCATCAGTGCGGACCACCATGTCCATGTGCAGGTTTTCCCACATGCCAGCCAGGCGGCGCATGGCGTCGCTAAAATTGCCGGATCGGCTTGCGACCATACCTGCATTGAGGGATCCGGCAGAGGTACCGGTCACCACTGGAAACGGAGACAGGGAATCTGTGGGTAATAATTCTTCGACCGCTTTAAGTACGCCAACCTGATAGGCATTGCGTGCGCCGCCACCTGGAAGGATTAGTCCCATGGTTTGTTTGTCGGCAAGTGGTTTTTTTGCGAACCAGTGTTGAATACCCATAGTGAATTGTTCGGCGCCCGCGATCGTTACTATAGTGATTATCGCTACTATAACGATTATCGGCAAAGTGGTGATTATGCCGTCCGGGAAGGTAGAGTGAAACCGGGTAAACGCGAAATTTGGTAAACAACCGGTGCTTTACGCTTTGGAAGTTGTAGTTGTCGCAACGCGACACGCCTTGCGCCGAA